>CAXBJO010000052.1:0-1889 GCA_963976255.1 uncultured Rhodobacterales bacterium | reverse complement strand
GATGTTCAAAACTAATCCCAAACGCCCCAGTGCACGATATTACCGTTTGGAAATCTGTTCAAACTTGTTTGAGGAGTTTTCAGTAATGCGCGAATGGGGTTTGCGTGGCGGTAAAGGCCGCCAAGTCATCAACCTATTCCCTGATCTGATGAGCGCATCGCACGCCGCTGATCGCCTGCGTGAAATCAAGTTGCGCAACGGATATCAACGCGCAAGCTAAGACGCCCCACACTAATACCTTAGCTCACCTAAGACGAAATTTCTGCGCCACCTTGCTGTTTGCGCTTGGCAATAAACCCATCAATTCTCCCCGCGACTTGATCACAACTCGTCGGTGCTTTGTAATCAGACAATGCCTGTTGCCATATTCGTGTCGCGCGTTCGTGTGATGATAATCCGCCATTATCCGCCCACTGACCAAAATTATCTAAATCCGCAACCAGTGGTTCGTAAAACGCATCTGTGTAACGCTCCATGGTGTCCGATGCATCGAAAAAATGTCCGCCTGGTTCAACTTGATCCAATGATGGAAGCGCCAAGTCCTTGGTCCCATCTTCGCGGGGTTGCGCCAATTCTGCAAAGGTATTCAATGCTTCAATATCATTGATGAACTTTTCATATCCGAATGATAATCCACCCTCTAACCAACCCGCAGCATGTAGAGTTAATGTTGCACCTGCCTGTGACGCCGCCCACAAACCCATCGTATTTTCAAGTGCGCCTTGAGCATCGGCCATGTTGCTGGCCGAACCTGCGGCCACGCGGAAAGGAAAGCCGATCAATCGTGCCAATTGGCCTGTGCCAATTGTCAATTTAACATGTTCGGGCGTACCAAATGCCGGTGAGCCCGATTTCATATTCACATTGGATGCAAAACCGCCATAACTTACCGGTGCGCCTGTGTTGCTTAGTTGTGCCAGTGTAATTCCCGCCAAACACTCTGCGTGTTGTAAGGTTAATGCTCCAGACAATGTGATAGGTGCCATCGCACCTGCCAAGCAAAACGGTGTGATAATAGCCATTTGTCCGTGGCGTGCGAAATCAATGATGCCCTGTGCCATTGGAATATCTATCAAGCGCGGTGAGTTGGTGTTAATTACCGTTTTTATCCAAACATCACGTTTGAACTCTGCGTCAGAAACCCCACGAGCCAAGGCCAAAATCTCAAACGCATCCATCGTTTGCGCCCGTCCGCGGGCATAAATCGATGGAGGTTTATCAGAATGCGTTAACTGCGTTTCCAACATGAAATAATGGCGCTCATGGGTTGGAATATCTTGTGGTTCGGCAGATGGGCCCAACAGATGGATTGTATCAAAATGATGCTGTAGCTTGGTGGCTTCTGTGAATGCCAATGCATCCCCCGCGCGTCGCCCACGTATGGCATCGGTAGCATTAGGGCAACCACCAGCAGGGCCAAAAATCTGAGCACCTAGCTCATACGGTTGATCGCGTTCAGCCGATCCGCCTTTAAGAAGAAATGTTTTAGGCGCAGAAGTAATTGCCGCCGATACAATGTCACGGCCAATGAATACTATGTCATCGTCAATGCGTGCGCCAGCGGTGGCGAAAATATCCCGCGCCTCTGGCAACAGTATTTTCATGCCCTTGTTTTCTAACAGGGTCAGTGCATGCTCATGAATGGATTGAATATGATCTTCGCTAAAATAGTTTTGTGGCGCAAAGGGGTGGCGTAATTGGCGATAGTTTTGGCCGCGCGGCGGGGTTGATTTTCGTCTTGCCCGCCGTACCATTATTCTGCCGCGACTTGTTCCAACTTCTCAACCCGAACGGCCGAAAATTTGAACTCTGGAATCTTCCCATATGGGTCCAATGCCGAATTGGTCAAAATATTCGCCGCCGCTTCGACATAGGCGAATGGCAGAAAC
>CAXBJO010000051.1:0-2194 GCA_963976255.1 uncultured Rhodobacterales bacterium | reverse complement strand
ATCATCGTCGTCGTTGTCATCATCGTCGTCGTTGTCATCATCATGATCATCATCGTCGTCATTATCATCGTCATCTTCATGATCATCATCGTCGTCATCATCGTCTTCGCGTTCTTCATGAACAATTTCTCCGCGCCTATTCAAAACAACCTCATATTCAGCACCTTCCTTTTTCGCCTCAATTTTGGTGCGCCCCAACAATGTGGTTTTGACTTCAATTTCGGTATAACCTTCTGCCGTAAGGCGTGCGATCACCTCTTCTTGAGTTAACGCAGAGGCTGGAAATGCTAAAACCGTCACAACGGTTGCAACACCAGTTATCTTTTTCAAAGTAATCATATCATTCTCCTGGTTCATATTATTGTGCCACGAATAATTCCGTGATCATAAGATTTTCTTGCACAGCAATAAACCCAGGCCTATCCGCCCAAGGGTTATAATCATCCCAATAACCCAAAGATTATGGGCGCAACCTGCAATTGCAAGTCACGCCCATCATTTCTTAATCTCATTTGTTTTATTGCGCCAAATACGCCTGTGATCCCCACAATTGCTTTAGCCGCGCATCGCGCCCACACCCTTTGCGATAAAACGCATAGGCCCGCGCTTTGCTCATCGGACCACGGCGGGTCACCACAATTTTGGAACTTTTGTAATACCCCTGATGATACGCACTGGCTTTGAAAAACTTTCCAGCAGGCAAAACAGGCGTCACAATCGGGCGGGGTAACACACCGCTGGCATTGTATTTCGCGATCACATCACGCGCAATCTGTGCCTCTGATCCATTTGCGAAAATCGCCGTTGTGTAACTGTTGCCGCGATCACAAAACTGACCCCCCGCATCCAACACATCAACAGAGCGTAACAAAACATCGACCAGTGTGGCATAGCTCACCTTGTCCGCATCATACGTCACTTGCACGGCTTCCAAATGATCGCCAAACGATTTGTACGTAGGCCTGCGTGTCGTGCCACCCGTAAATCCAGAAACCGCCTCTTTGACACCTTCCAGCTTTTCATAATCGGCCTCGACACACCAAAAACAGCCCCCCGCAAATACCGCCTTTTTCAGGCTTTGCGCCTGCGCCACCATCGGGGTCACAATCAGCAAACCTGCCATTAATATCCCTTTAAGCATCATTATCCCCTAATAATTTTTGCGTAAATCCATGCCTGCATACAAACCGGCAACCTGTTCACCATACCCGTTGAACATCGGCGTGTCGCGCTTACCGAATAATCCGCCACCAATCACACGCTCGCGCGCTTGGCTCCAACGTGGATGGTCCACTTCTGGGTTCACATTGGAATAAAACCCGTATTCCTTCGCCGCCAATTTATTCCATGTGGTCGGCGGTTCTCTGTCCACGACCGAAATCTTCACAATCGACTTGATGGATTTGAATCCATATTTCCAAGGCACCACCAATCGCAACGGCGCACCGTTTTGATTTGGCAGGCTCTCGCCGTACATGCCGGTTGCGATCATCGACAGCGGGTGCATCGCTTCGTCCATGCGCAAACCTTCGACATAGGGCCACGGGAACCGTGGGTTCCACCCAATACCGGGCATCTCTTCGGGGCGGTTCAGGGTTTGAAACGCCACATACTTGCCGCCCGATTTCACGCCGGCCTTGTTTAAAATCTCGGACAATGAAAACCCGATCCACGGCACAACCATCGACCATGCTTCGACACAACGGAACCGATAAATCCGCTCTTCCAATGCGATCCCGGATAACAAATCATCCAGCCCATAATTGCCGGGTCTATCAACCATGCCGCCAATTTCCACAGACCAAGGATCCGTTTTCATCTGACCTGCATTCTTGGCTGGATCACTCTTGTCGGTGCCAAACTCGTAATAATTATTGTATCCCGTCGCATCACTTTTGGCGGTCGTCTCGGCGTCCACAGCATATTTTGTTTTGGTATACTTCAACGCCGCCGCCTGTGCCGCACCGCCCACAAAAGGCGCCGCACCAATACCTGCCGCGCCTGCAATAATTTGGCGCCGATTCAAAAAGTCCGCCTTTGCCGTCACATCCGAATACTTCAAATTACCCCGAAAGAGTGCCATATTTGATTCCAATCTAGTTTATCTCAAACTGGCATATGACAGAGCATCCTCAAAAACAAATAAACCCGGATCACAACATCGTTGGAAATCTTACAGTTTTGATTTTGACGC
>CAXBJO010000050.1:0-2215 GCA_963976255.1 uncultured Rhodobacterales bacterium | reverse complement strand
GTCTTCGTGGGTCATGTCGGTGCAGCCACAAATTGCCGCCGCCGCTGGCATGACGAATTCATCGCCCAGCGTCACCGCCAACACCTGTTCGACTAGCCCCGTGCAGGTCCCGCAGGACCCCGACGCCTTGGTGGTTGATCGCACGGCGCCCAGATCAGTGGCGCCCGCTGCGATCGCATCTTCGATTTGTCCTTTGCAGATTCCGTTGCAGCCACAGATCTCCGCGTCACGCGGTAAGGCTGCAACAGCTGCTAAAGGGTCCAGGGGGGTCCCCCCCTGATAGGCGGGGCCAAAGATCAGCGTGTCGCGCATATCGGCGATATCGGTCTTGTCGCGGATCAGGCCGAAGAACCAATTGCTGTCGGCGGTATCGCCATACATCACGGCACCTTTAACCACGTTTTGTTCAATCACCAGCCGTCGATAAACGCCGCGGGCGGGATCGCGAAACACGATATCCTCGCGCCCTTCGCCGTCCGCAAAATCACCCGCGCTGAACAGATCACAACCCGTGACCTTCAACTTGGTCGACAGTTCCTTTTGCACGAACTGGGCTTGCTGCCCCATCAACGTCTGAGCCGCCACGCGGGCTTGATCATAAAGAGGTGCGACAAGTCCAAAAATCGCCCCGTCATGTTCAACGCATTCCCCCAAAGCCAGTACATCTGCATCGGACGTGACCATCTGGTCATCCACATGAATGCCTTTGCCCACCGCCAGCCCCGCGTCCTGAGCGAGTTTAACATTGGGTCGAATACCCACGGCCATAACCAACAAATCGCAGGGCAATTCCGTGCCGTCATCCAACAGCAACGCCTTAACGCGCCCATTTTCGCCGAGGATTTCTTTAGAATTGGCGGTGCATTTTACCGTGATGCCTTTGTCCACCAACGCCTTACGCAGCAGATACCCTGCCGCCTCGTCCAACTGGCGTTCCATTAGATGGCCCATGATGTGCACGACCGTGACGTTCACACCGCGCGCGGCCATACCCGCCGCCGCCTCAAGACCCAGCAAACCGCCACCGATCACGACGCATTTGTTGTCGGGCCCAAGGTCCATCATCCGCTGCGTGTCTTCGAGGTCGCGGTAGGCGATGACACCCTCAAGGTCAGCCCCCGGCAGCGGGATCATGAACGGGTTGGACCCCGTGCCGAAGACCAGCTTGTCGTAGGGAAGAACCTCATCTGAATCGGTTGTCACGGTCCGTTTTTCACGATCAATATTTTGTACAAAACAGCCAAAACGCGTTTTTATTTTGTACAATTTGTACCATTCATCGCCGTGGGTGACGATTTCTTGGTATGTCTTGTCGCCCGACAAAACTGGTGACAGCATGATGCGGTTGTAGTTGCCGCGCGGCTCGCCGTTGATCAGCGTGATGTCATAATCCGCCCCAGCCTCAACCAGAGATTCCAACATCCGGCCCGTGGCCATGCCTGCACCGATGACGATCAATTTCTGTGTCATACCGATTACTCCGCTGCGATAGATTTGGGTTTAGGTGTCGCGCCGTGTTCATATTCTTCAAGAAAATCAAGAACCTCTTGGCGATAGGCGTAGTAGTCTGGGTGTTCCAACAGCGCCTTGCGTGTGCGCGGGCGCGGCAGTTTCACATCCGTGATCTTGCCGATCGTCGCCTGCGGTCCGTTCGTCATCATCACCACGCGGTCGGCGAGCAGGATCGCCTCATCGACGTCATGGGTGACACAGATTGCGGTGACTTTGGTGCGCGACCAGACTTCCATCAGGACTTCCTGAAGCTCCCAGCGGGTCAGACTGTCGAGCATTCCAAATGGTTCATCCAACAACAGAAGTTTAGGTGACAAGGCAAAAGCACGAGCGATTCCAACACGTTGCTTCATTCCGTTGGACAGCGACGCGGCGCCTTTGTTCATGCTGTCAGCAAGGCCAACCCGTTCAAGGTAATATTCCACCACGTCCTGACGTTCCGCTTGGGATGCACGCGGATAAACCTTGTCCACACCGATGGCGACGTTTTCTTTGGCAGTGAGCCAAGGGAATAGGTTGGGCGATTGGAACACCACGGCGCGTTCAGGGTCCGCGCCTTCCACGTTCCAGCCATCCAGCCGGATCGCGCCTTTGGAAATAGGGTTCAGACCTGCCGCCATCGTTAGCACGGTGGACTTGCCACACCCCGAATGCCCGATGAGCGAGATAAATTCGCCCTTGTTGATTTTAAGATCGAAATTCT
>CAXBJO010000049.1:0-2323 GCA_963976255.1 uncultured Rhodobacterales bacterium | reverse complement strand
GTTGCGATAAGGGCACCTTAGCGGCCATTTCCATGGCGTGATCTTCTTCCCAACTGCTCATTGCGTCACCCTAACGGGTTCGATCCGTCAGGGAAAGTATGTTCTGTTATTGTTCTTTTATTTTTATCCGCCCGATCGATGCAAAACTGTTTTGGAAAACGTGAAACTATGCGCGATTAACTTGCATGGCTTTTCGCACCACCCTAGGGTCGCGCCATGAGCATTGATGATACATATCCCAGCCTAAACGACCTCAAAATACGCGCCAAACGTCGCCTGCCCCATTTCGCGTGGGAATATCTGGACAGCGCCACCGGGGTCGAAGATCAAAAAAACCGCAATCGCGTTGAATTGGATAAAATCCTGTTCGAAACGCGGGTATTACAGGGTGAATATACGCCCAGCCAAGAAACCGCATTTTTGGGACGCACGTACGCGCATCCATTCGGCGTCGCACCTGTGGGCATGTCGGGCATGATTTGGCCGGGTGCAGAATATATGTTGGCGCGTGGGTGTGACAGGTTAAAAATCCCCTACGCCATGTCTGCCGTCGCCACCGTGACCCCTGAAATGATCGCGCCTGATTTGGGCGATATGGGCTGGATGCAACTCTATCCCCCCACCGACCCAGAGGTACGCCGCGACATGTTACGCCGCGCCCGCGATGCAGGGTTTCACACACTGGTTCTGACCGTCGATGTCCCCGCACCCAGCCGCCGCGAACGCCAACGCCGCGCCCAACTGACCATTCCACCAAAAATCACCCCAACAATGCTGTGGGAAACCGCGACCCACCCCGCGTGGGCACTGGGCACCGCACGCCATGGCCAACCCCGCCTGCGCTTTGCCGAAAGTTATGTGAAGGTGAAGGGAAATACATCCTCCACCGCTCATCCCGGCTATATCATTCGTGGTAAACCTGATTGGGATTATCTGTCAGAGCTGCGCGGTGAATGGGATGGCCATATCATCGTCAAGGGAATCACATCCGCCCACGACGCCCTGAAATTGAAACAGGTCGGCGCAGACGCGGTTTGGGTTTCAAACCATTCGGGTCGTCAATTCGATGGTGGCCAAAGCAGCATCGAAACCCTGCCCGCCATTCGCGCCGCTGTTGGTGCCAATTACCCGCTCATCTTCGACAGCGGGGTCGAGGGTGGCTTGGATGTTATCCGCGCCATGGCACTGGGTGCGGATTTCGTGATGTTGGGTCGCGCATGGCACTATGCCCTTGCGGCATTGGGTGCCAAAGGCTTTGACCAACTGACATTTATGCTGTCAGATGACATTAATACAAACATGTACCAAATGGGTATTCGCACCCTGTCACAGGCGGCGGATCGGTTGATAAAACAGGACTAAAATGCATAAAATACTGGCGATTACCGATATTCACATGCGCTCTGGTGGGCGCAGCATCATCGGGTTAAGCCCGCTGGATCAATTCCGCAAGGCACTGTCACACGCCCTTGCCACGCACCCCGATGCTGAACATGTGGTGTTGATGGGTGATCTGACAAATTCAGGGCACCCCGAAGAATTTGAAATGGTCAAAGACGCGATTGCCGATTACCCGATCCCCGTTACTTTTATGTTGGGCAACCACGATCGGCGCGACAATTTCACGACCATATTCCCCGACACCCCGATGACGCCAACCGGCCATCTGCAAACACGGATCGATCTGGGCGACGATGTGTTGTTGTGCCTTGACACGCTAGACGGGCCGCCATACCCAAAATACCACCACTCCGGAATGCTGTGCGCGGATCGCCTGCAATGGCTGCGTGATCAACTGTCCACCTGTGCGGACAAACGGGTATCACTGTTCATGCACCACCCGCCCCATGACATCGGCTTTCCAGGTATGGATTGCATCAAGTTAAAAAATGGTTCTGACCTGTTCGAAATCACCACCCAACACCCCAACATTCGCCATATTTTCGCAGGCCACGTGCATCGCACAATTTCTGGTCACACCAATGGTGTTGGCTTTTCAATCTTCAAAAGCACCTGCCATCAAATGCCGATGGCACTGGTTTCCAACGATCCCAGCCTGTCAGTGGCCGAACCCGCCGCATATGGCATAATTCTGTTCAACAACGACAGCATTATTGCCCATTCCGAGGATTTTGAGATCGCGCAAGTGGCGTCAGCACCCAGCGCAGATGCGATGCCTGATTAATTTAGTGAAAAGGATAAAAACCCCTTGCGGCAGGAAAATAGATGCGTATAACGCCCTTACCCAAGGGGATGAAAATTCCCTTCCAAGGAAGCGGGCGTAGCTCAGGGGTAGAGCATAACCTTGCCAAGGTTAGGGTCG
>CAXBJO010000048.1:0-2907 GCA_963976255.1 uncultured Rhodobacterales bacterium | reverse complement strand
TGCAATCAAATGCCCGAGAGTGGGGGAAGCGGAGGTCAATCGCGCCGCCGAGGGTCTCCTCCTCCAGTGCTATAACTTGTCACCGGGTTAAATCCAAGCGCATCCATCATGCTTGTTGGAAAGGTGATGATGGGGGCGACGATGGTGGAGACGATAGCGGTGGAGGCACAATGGAAATGTGCAGCTATATGAAGTGTTTTGTGCAAATCCCAATAATTGTTCTTGTGTGAGTGCAACGAGTGCCAAGCCTGATAGTGGCAATTGCCCTAGAGATTCGTGTTCATCCGATATGGGTTGTGGAGGAACAGGAACAAGTCCAAACCCGTGGGATACACCTGCAAGTCCTGACGTCTTGGCAGCAGCCTTGGGTTAAAATGAAAGTATTTGGGGCGAGATTTTACAGTCTTTTGGCCCCCAAATACACCGTTTCAGAAGTGGAACATTAAACCCTATTTCCCTTTGTTTAGATGGATTCTCCTGATAGCTTGATGAAAATAACAGGAGAATACCATGACCCCCGCTTTTTACGCCCTTGGACTTTATGCTGGCTTGCTTGGCCTTATTGCTATGTGGCTGTTTGGTAATGTTGGTTCTGTAAAAAATAAAGCCAAGATTTTTATGGGGGATGGTGGTGATGCGCGGGTTATCCGCGCGATGCGGGGTCAGGCAAATTTTGTTGAAAATGTTCCGATGATCCTGATCCTGTTGGTGATTGGGGCGTCGTTGAATATGCCCGCGATTGCGATTCATATTATTGGGATTGCGTTGGTTGTTGGGCGGTTTTTCCACGCTTTGCATTTCACCAAAGCAGATGCGCCCGGGTGGCAGCGTAAGGCGGGTGCGATGTTGACGTTCTTTAGTTTGGCGGGGGCGTCATTGTCATTGATCGGTCATGCCTTGATTTCTATGTTCTAAACTGCGGAGAGTAAAATGGCGGATCAGCACGATACGGCGATGATGGAAAACCTGTATTGGTGGGGTATCCCCACGCTGTTTCGTGCAGAGCATGTCAGTGCAGTGGGCCAAGATATTGCATTGATCGGCGTGCCGCATTCCACAGGCAATGGAACAACCGAGCGTGATCAGCATTTAGGCCCGCGTGCGGTGCGCAATATTTCAGCTGTGCATCGTCGGGTACATGGTGAATTCGGCATCGATCCGTGGGCGATCGCCAAGGTCACCGATTTAGGGGATGTGCCGTTCCCGCGTGCAAATGACAACGAACATTGTATTCAGCAGATTACAGATTTTTATCGCGAGGTTGATGCAAGTGGTGCGCGACCTGTTTCCATTGGCGGTGATCACTCGATTACCGGTGGGATTGTTCAAGCGTTGGGGAATGGCAATCTTGCGGGTGGTGAACCCATCAGCTTTTTGCATTTGGATGCGCATACAGATGTGTTTACGAAAGTTGATCATTTTCTGGGCGCAGAAAAATCGGCGGCGCATTGGGGCGCATATTTGGCGGATCAGGGGTGGGTTGACCCCAAAAGGTCGATGCAGATCGGTTTGCGTGGGCACCCGCGGACGTTGGATTGGTTACAGCCGAGTTATGATTATGGGTATAATGTGGTTACCATGGCCGAATATCGCAAGCGCGGTGCGGCCGATGTGATCGAACAGATCAAAAAAGTGTTGGATGGGCGTCCCGTTTACATTACTTTTGATTTGGATTGTTTGGATTGCACCGTGGCCCCAGGCGTTTCGAATTTGGAACCTTCGGTCAACGGGTTTTCGATGGATGAAGCAATGGAATTGGTTCGGTCTGTGCGTGGGATGAATGTGGTGGGCGGTGATGTTGTATGTTTAATGCCGACAAAAGATGCGCCAAATCAGATTACGGCGCACCGTGCAGCGGCAGTGATGTTTGAAATGATTTCAATAATTGCGGAGAAGTTGAAATGAAACCAGATGGTGTGACGCCTATTCCATCCGATGCCCGTGCGCGGCGTGCGGTCAAGGCGGTAATTTGTTATCCAAACGACAGTCTGCCACCCTATGACAGTGCGTTTTATGATCGTGCACGTACTGGTATGATGTTGGTCGATACGGTGACGGTTCCACCCCGTCAAGGAAACACAGCATATGTGCCCGCAGGCCACATCTTTCGGATTGTGTCGGTTGATGGCCCGCAGGTGGGTGATCTGAATCTGTGGAATGCCAATGATTTGAATGAGCGTTTTTATTCGGGGAAAACCCGTGCGTTGCATGGCACCCATGTGGGGGTTGGTGACAAAATGTGGTCGACGTTTCCCGCGATGCGCCCGATGGCGACGATCATTGGGGATACGTTGGATTGGTACGGATTTGATGCCGATGGCGGCTCTGTGCATGATGTGATTGGCACGCGGTGCGATCCCTATACCAACAATCTGTTGACGGGTGGGCAGTACCATCATTGTTGTCATTCAAACCTGACACGTGCGCTGGCCGAGGCAAAAGGGTTGCCTTTAGTGGAGGCGGAGCCCTTGGTGCATGATGTGATGAATGTGTTTATGTGTACGGGATTCACCCACAAAACCCATCAGTATTTCATGAAAGCAAGCCCCGTGCGCCCCGGTGATTACATCGAGATGTTTGCGGAAATTGATCTGTTGGTGGGATTGTCGGCCTGTCCCGGTGGTGATTGTGGGTCAGAACATTCCAGCGACGTTGTGACGTGTCATCCTTTGGTGATTGAGGTTTATAAACCGATTGCTGATTTAGGCGATTGGCAGATGGCGCAACCCAATCGATATGATCGCAGTCACGGGATCGATTAATTATTTTCAGTTATGGCTATTTAGGCATTGAAGACTCTGTTCAGGGGCGGTACATCACACCTGCGGGATGGAGCAGTCCGGTAGCTCGTCAGGCTCATAACCTGAAGGTCGTAGGTTCAAATCCTACTCCCGCAACCAAATATAC
>CAXBJO010000047.1:0-3212 GCA_963976255.1 uncultured Rhodobacterales bacterium | reverse complement strand
ACTGGTTCTGATTTGAATAAGTCCGAGGTAACAGAATGCTTAGAGCCGATTGATGCCGCTGGTCAGAACGTCTGGGACAATGAACCATTGTTGACACAACTGACGATACAAATAATTGGCCAAAGGCAAAAAATTGTCGAAGCATCTAAGGGCGCCCTAGAGCGAAGCCTTGCTAAATATGACGACTCGATGAATGTTAGTTGCGTAAATTTTCAAATCACGTCGAAGAACGCCAGCATAGAGCTTGCGTCCTCCCGTTGTATTTTTAACGCTGAATTGTTCAAATTACTCGACTATTTCGATGCCTCTTAATCTGATAAGATCAATCGGTCGTTCCGCATAAATGTGGGATTGAGATATTCAACAACAACGATCCCTCCAACCCAAAGGCCCAGCCAATGCCAGATTTTGCAATCTACCCCAGCCTTAAATCCAAAACTGTCATCATATCTGGCGGTGCCCAAGGTATCGGTGCACAAATGGTCAGGGCCTTTGCCGCCCAAGGGGCGCGGGTTGCCTTCCTTGATCGTGACGAACCCACCAGCGCCGCCTTGGCCGCAGACATCCCAAACGTCCAATACGAAATCTGTGATCTGCGTGATATCAATGCCATGCAAACAGCGCTTGCGAAGCTGACGGATGAATTGGGCCCCGCCCATGTCCTTGTGAACAATGCCGCGCGTGATGATCGCCATGATTGGGCCGATGTGACACCTGAATACTGGGATGAACGACAGGCGAACAATATTCGCCACATGTTCTTCGCCATCCAATCCATCGCACCTGGCATGATCGCACAGGGTGGCGGTTCCATCATCAACATGGGATCAAATTCATGGTGGGAGGCAGGCGGCGGTTTCCCCGCATACACCACGGCCAAGGCCGCCGTTCACGGCCTGACCCGCACCATGGCTCGCGATCTGGGCGATCACCGCATCCGCGTCAACACCGTCGTCCCCGGCTGGATCATGACCGACCGCCAGAAAGAGTTATGGGCAACCCCCGAAGCATTAGAGGCGCATCGCAACCGCCAATGCCTGCCAGACCTGATTGATCCTGTTTACGTGGCACGCATGGTTCTATTCCTCGCCTCTGATGACGCCGCCATGTGTTCGGCAAACAATTACATGGTCGAGGCAGGCTCGATCTAAAACGCAAAGGAAACCCCATGCTACTCGACACCCCCATCTGCGACTTTGGCTGGAACGCCCCTGATTTCACCCTGTCTGACCCAAACGGCAAAACATTCACCATGCGCGATCAGCTGGGCGATAACGGCCTGCTAATAATGTTCATCTGCAACCACTGCCCATATGTCCAACGCATGGGCGAACAACTGGCCACTGACACTGCAACCCTGATGGATGAGGGGATCAATGTTTTGGCGATCATGTCCAATGATTATAAAGACTATGCTGAGGATAGCCCCGAAAACATGTTGGCCTATGCCAAACGCTATGGCTGGAAATTCCCATACTTGGTCGATCACGATCAATCCGTCGGCCAAGCATACGGTGCGGTCTGTACCCCCGACTTTTTCGGATTCAACGCGGCTGGTGAATTGCAATATCGCGGCAATGCGGATGGAATGGTGGATGCCATGCGTTTGATTGCCGCGACGGGCGCGGGGCCACAAAAACAAGTGGCCTCGATGGGGTGTTCAATTAAATGGCGATAGTGCCTACGAGATGTAAATCGGTTGTTGTAATTTGTGTTGAAATAACCTGATTTCATTGCCACGGATTTCAACGCCTTTGCGCCATTGATTGCCCTTCATCACCGTTGGATATTGCTTGGCGTAATCGCGGAATCGATCGTTGGTGACGGCAAAGGATATCGGCAGGTGTTTTAGGCTGTCCAACACGTATTTATCCGCCTGCGTGCCGCTGGGCACCACATAGATTTCATTTTTCCCTAGCCCAAAAATATCCTGCAACAGATCCAATGAATGTTGCCGATCCTTGGGGAATGCATCGTGTTCGTTCAGGGTATAAAAAATATTCGCGTCGAAAAAGCAAACGATCCGATACCCCTCGGCACGTAATTGATATGCCAGCATGCCAAGCGGTTGCACATCCAATTCGTTTTCACGGCCAAAATGATAAATATTACTGCCATCAAAAATCGCCGTTTTCGCATCCAACCGCAAATACCGCATAAACCCCTGACGGTCATTTACCAGCAGGGAATTGGTGATACGTGGTTTTGACAGTGCCAGGTTTTGCGCAGGATCGTCAATTTTATTGTGTGCGCGGTTTGTCAAAAACCACAACACAAACAGAATGCCCAACAGCATTAACATCACGTTCATACGCATATCGGAACCCGTCATCAGCCACCACAAGGGCAGGGCGGCAATTGCGCTCAGCAAGGCCATGTTCAACATGCCAAACAGCGCGTTGCGCAGTACGCGGCGTATCTTGGACGGTGGTTTAGGTGCCTGTGGTTTGTCGGCTGTTTTAGGCGCAAATTTATCGCCCAATGTAATGGGTTCGTGCTTCATAACGGCTTTCTCAAATAACTTGCTGTGAAATGTAAAACAGGATTTTGCGAAAGGCCAGAGCACACGCCCATTTGCATCTAGGATTTGGCTAACACTTGCGCTAAAACCCACCTATGTCAGATATAACCACACTCTTCGTCACCCGCCTGTACCGCGCGGCTTTGTCCACCGACAAAACCATCATTGATGCGGCTGAACTTGAAAACACCTGCTATTCCATCGCCAACGATGATGAAGCCGGCCAAGATTGGTGCGAGGAAAACGATTACCCCGGTTACACCAGTTACGCATCATTGGACGACCTGCCGTGGCGGTTTCCGATATTCAAGGACATGGTGACCGCGCTGGATCACCACGTCGCCACATTTGCCACCGATCTGCAATTTGATCTGGGTGAGCGCGAATTGAAATTAAACAGCTTGTGGATCAACATCCTGCCCGAAGGCGGCATTCACACCTCCCACATTCACCCGCATTCGGTGATTTCAGGCACGACATATGTGTCCATGCCCGAAGGTGCCAGCGCGATCAAATTTGAAGACCCCCGTTCCGCCATGATGATGGCCGCGCCACCGCGTACCGCCGATGCGCGTGCGGAACAGCGGTTGTTTCATTATGAGAAGCCATCCGTTGGCGATGTGTTATTGTGGGAAAGCTGGTTGCGCCACGAGGTGCCGATGAACATGGCAGAGGAAGAGCGGATTTCGGT
>CAXBJO010000046.1:0-3333 GCA_963976255.1 uncultured Rhodobacterales bacterium | reverse complement strand
CACCATCAGTGTTTGACATATCCATGTCGCCCATATCAGAGCCGCCCATGTCCATGTTGCTCATTGCTTGTTCGAGCATCATTTCATCCATTGGCGGAACTTCGAACACGTCGTGTTCGATTTCCTCGTTCTCTTCGAATGGACCAGTCGGTAAAATGCCCTCTTCTTGAAGCTGCGTAAACGACGAGGTCGCCGGTGCCGCTTGATAAGAGGGGTCTTGTTGAACCACGATAAAATATGTGGTCGCTCCGAACAGGATAAGTCCAAAAGTGAAAAATAATCGTATTGCCATAACTCTTCTCCTTATTCCGCTGCTTGGGCAGACGCGCCCGAAGTTGCAGCATCATCGCTAAGAGCCCAAGGATCGATGTCCGCTTTGCGACCGCGACTTGCACTCAACATGAAATTGATGACAAAAATGATAAATCCAGTGCCAATCATATAGGCTGCTCCGGTTAACAACATTTGTGGCATTGCCCATTGTTTCAATGGCAGATAATCGACAACCCAACGTGGGAAATAGACAAAGCCAAGGTAATACATCAATGTTACTTTGCTAAAGATACCAATCTGCCAGAGCCAAAAGTGTGCATTGGCCAGTCCTTGATTGAACATCCGACCCGTAAAGTACGGATACAGATAGTACACGCCAGCCATTGCCATATTCGCCATAAAGCCAACAAACATCGCGTGGAAGTGCGCCGGTACAAAATACGTATTATGTACAAAATCACTGTCCGTTGCGATCTGTGCGTTCACATAGGCAGTTACCCCGCCCAACATCAGAAAGAAAATCGACGCGATAATGAATTTGAACGGGATAGCACGCCGTGCCGAACTTGGGATTGGATCAGACCAAAGCGTTGCAATCCAGTTGAACACGTGCAGCGTTGAGGGGATAAAAATCGCCAAAGTCAGAATCTGCGTCGCCCGTTGGAGCGGGCCTATGACATTTTCGGCGGGCTGAAAGTGGTGTGGATAAACCACAAAGCCCAGTACAGTAAGCATCGCGAACGCCGTTACAGCAGACCAATAACTCCAGATTGGGCGACCAAGGAAGCGAGGAATAAGCGTGTACAGAACCGCAATCGCAGGCATCAGTGGTAGGTAAACCGCCGGGTGGCCATAGAACCAGAACATGAACATAAATGTCACGACATCACCGCCACGTGCGGGGTCAAACAACGCCGTTACTTCGAGCCAATCAGTCAGCATAACGACGCCAACAAGACCAAGCATTGGCGTTGAAACCAACAACAAGATACCTTCGGAAATCGCGCCCCATCCCATCAAGGGCATTTTGCTCCAGCTCAGGCGACGCGCTGCTTCCCAACCGTTGCGCATCAAAACTGCACCAGCCAAGAATTCAGAAATTGCCACCAACAACACAGCCAAGTAACCAAGATACACCAGACCACCGCCAACACGTAGCGCCATAGGTGGATAGAATGTCCATGTGAAATCAGGTCGTGCAATTACCAGGAATACGGCCGCCAAAATCAACAACCAATAGCTCCATTGTGCGGCACCCGCCCATAACAGGCGACCAGATCCCAAAACCTTGGGCATCATATAGTAATTTAGGGAAATAACGAATGGGATGACAAAGCCAAACACCATAAACATTCCGTGTAGCGTCATCAGCTGCATATAAGGTCGCGCGCCAAGGAATTGTATATCTGGCGCGGCCAGTTCGGTGCGGAACAGCATTGCCATTAACCCACCAAGGCCCAACATCACAATAGAGGTCAAAATACCTTTGATCGCGATGTGGCGGTAATCGTTTGAGAACAGCAACGACTTTAACGTCATATTGCCGATGATATCTTCGGGTACCCAAGTTGGCGTTTCGCCCATACGTTGGGTGTCATGTACACTTGCCATCAGTGGTTTCCTCCTAGTTTTATATTGACCGAATTCATGCTTCGGCTCCTTCTACAACAAGCCATGCTTTCATTTGCGCATGACCGATACCGCAATAATTCAAGCATTGAATCAGGTATTTCCCTGGTTCTTTGGGTGCGCGAATCCAAACATCGCGCTCTTTGCCTGGATCAAACTCTGCAGTAATACCTGCGGCCGGAATGTTGAATCCGTGAATCACGTCATTTGAGAATATCCGAAACAAGACCCGTTCGCCGGGTTTCACAACGGCGGCGTTGCGGCTGATTTCGTCGTCATCAGTCAAAAACGCAAAGCCCCATTGAAAGGCAATAACCTTAAGTTCACGATCAAACCCTTCGGCTCCATCAATGGCGGGTTCATCCAGAATGCCGGCATTGGCCATTTCTGCTTGATACGCGCCATAAACTGCGGCACTGCGATTATCGCCGTACCAAACGACGCCGATCAGCAAGCCAACGAAGGCAAATTCCATCCAATATTTAAGTCTCCAACGTGCCGGTAGGAACAGCGCCAAAAACAACGCGCTTACCCCCAATCCTAGAACGACGAAAACAATGATCATCATAGTTGCCTGATAGCCACTTAGACCAAGTGCGGTTTCCATAGTAAGTTTCCTTTATTTTTATAAAACATTGCCCTGATGGGCAATGCCGAATGCGATTGTAAGTTGAGTGCGCACGGTTGCGCTGACAACGCTTAATGCCAGTGTTGAGGCAAGCGTGTCGGATCGTTCGAGAGTTAAGCCCGTGGAGGCCTGAACAATTGAATTGATGTTTGCGGTGGCACAGAAGCGATCATTTCTGGCGGGCCAGCGTTGGTAATAACCGATTTTGCTTCTGTCCAGTCAGTCACTGATATCAATGCCAAACTAACATTGCAGGAACTGGTTGCACCAGAGCATGATGACGGCAAAATGCAGCATGCTGCACCCACCATCATATTCATTTTCAGTGGGTCAGACGCTTGTAAGGTTGAAACCGCACCCTGTTGTGGATCGGTACCCGCACTCATTTTACTTGCAAAGCCGTTACCACCAAGTGCAACGACAAGCATAAAGAGTAAAAAAGGGGCAAATCTTTTAGCGAACATATGCAATCATTTGCATCAATTTTCGCGCAATGCAAGTTTTGAATGCATCGCTACGGCCGCCGCACTGTTTTTTTCAAATGTGACGCAGGTCACATTAGTGGATAAGTTAAGACAGCGCGGTATCTTCCAACCACGTTGTCAAATCATCGTCTGACAAGGGCGGGCTGACTTGGATTCATTGTCGCACGTCGCATCCAAAATCCCTTATCGCAAGCTATTTGTGATGTTTTCCGCTTTTGACGGTTCGGTCCAAACAGCACAAAATAATGCGAAACCTAATAATTATAATGCGAAACCTAATAATTTCGTCAAATACATAAACACTTTCATCCATTCTGC
>CAXBJO010000045.1:0-4474 GCA_963976255.1 uncultured Rhodobacterales bacterium | reverse complement strand
GTAAGGGGGCTTTTAGGCCTACCCACCAAAACCCGCAACCCCTTTTTTATAAAAATACCATCTTTTTACAAAGACACAACAAAACCCATATAAACAAGGCGCTTCAACCAATAACCACACCAGCAAAACAACAAATACATGCACAAACACAACATCAATCATGGGGATTACAACTTATCCACAGACTCGTACCAAACGATTCAATATTTCAAACATAAAACAGCATACCCAAGACCACCTTAACCGCCTTTGATTCATCCAAGATTACAGACACACACCCGTAAAAGACGGAATCATCGCGTAGGCTCATACAAAAACGCGAATCGATCTGGCGAGATTTATAATTGGCACGGAACCCACAAAGCTATTGCAAGGTCATGACGCCGCGCTAAAATATCATCAAGACCTCACAGACCTGTCAGGGGACATTTGCATGACAACGCCATCCGCACATCCAGAAGAAGAACATTTTATCAACCGTACTGGCTGGATACGCGCGGCGGTACTGGGGGCCAATGATGGGATCGTTTCGGTTTCGTCCTTGATTGTCGGTGTTGCCGCAGCAGATACAGCGCCAAGTACAATTGCCATTGCAGGTGCTGCGGGTTTGGTTGCGGGTGCCATGTCGATGGCGGCGGGTGAATATGTCTCCGTATCATCCCAATCAGATATTGAGCGCGCCGATATTGAACGCGAGAAGGCCGCATTGATCAAGCACCCAGAGGCCGAACTGAGCGAATTGGTGGAAATCTACAAAGAGCGCGGGCTAAGCGACCAAACCGCGCAATTGGTTGCAACAGAGTTGACCGAACATGATGCCCTTGGTGCGCACATCCGCGATGAGCTTGGAATGTCCGACACACATGCCGCCAATCCGTTGCAAGCGGCTCTTGCATCTGGACTAACATTCAGTTTCGCCGCCGCTTTGCCATTGGCAGGTGCGCTGCTTGCACCTGTAGGGTCTGTTATAACCTCGGTCTTAGTCGTAACTGTTTTCGCGTTATTGCTACTTGGTTATCTTGGCGCAAAAGCGGGGGGTGCACCTGTTATCCGATCAATCATACGGGTGGTTCTGTGGGGTATTTTTGCAATGGCCGTCACGGCAGGTATCGGAACACTCTTTGGCGTCAATGTTTAACCGACACAGCCGGCTAACCCGGTCGCATTCGCGCATGAACAAAAAGCTTGTTAAGCAACTGATAGGATCAACCGATGGATAACTACGCCGACATGATGTTCCAAGGGGCGGTCGCTGACCTACAACGCCTTGAGGGAACATACGACAAGTTTCAAAAATTCTACACCCACCGCACGCAATCCACGTTAAACGATCAAGACATCGCGTTCATAACCGCACGCGACAGTTTTTACATCAGCAGCCTGAACGCCCAAGGTTGGCCATACATCCAACATCGCGGCGGGGCGCCGGGGTTTGTGCAAATTCTGGGCGCGAACCAATTGGCCTGTGCCGATTACGCCGGCAACAAGCAATTCATCACCATGGGTAACCTGATGGCCGATGACCGCGTTTCGCTGTTCTTTATGGATTACCTCAATCACGCACGCCTAAAAATCCAAGGCCGCGCCACCTTAAAATCCATCGCCGACAGCGACCCCGCATTGGTCAAACAACTGGACACAGGCACCACCCCCGCCCAGCGCATATTAACGATCGACATTATATCAATGGATTGGAACTGCCCCAAATACATCCCCACCTTATATCCCGAACACATTGTGCGCGATGTCATTGGACAACAGATGGGGAAACTTCAGGCGGACAATGAATTGCTTAAGACAGAGCTGGCGAAACTGCGCGACTAACGACCGTGCGTTTCTTACGCAGCTTCAACACCCGATGCGTCAATAATCCAAACAACACCAACACATACAGCATCGGTTCCAACTGCCATGTTTTGGTCAGCAACAGGTAATGCATCACCGTGCCGATTCCGACAAAATAAACCAGCTTGTGCAACTTGTTCCACTTCGCGGGGCCCAACTTGCGGATCGACCAATTGTTCGACGTGATCACCAAAGGCAACATCATCACCGCCGACGCCATACCAAAGGTAATATAAGGACGTTTGACAATATCTTTCCAAATCTCGGCAAATATCAGGCTTTGATCCAAGATCAGATAGGCCGTTAAATGCAGGAAAACATATAAAAACGCCATCACCCCAATTGCGCGGCGATATTTGATCAGGTTCAATTTGAACCAATCGCGCAACGGCGTAACCATCAAACCAACCATAATCAACTTTAACGCCCATTGGCCAATTTCGCGCTCATAGGCACGAATTGGGTCCGATCCCAATTGATTGGTGAACAACGCATACGTCAGATAAAGCGCGGGCAAACTCAACAGTGTATACAACACCCACGTTGGAACGCGGCGCGTGGCGGAATTAATGGTTGGTACGATATTCATTTGCATTTCCATAATCTGTTAAGGGATGTTTATGACAGGACTGTGTTACAATCAAAACAAATGCTCTGACATGCGCGTGGGAAATGTTTCAAAATCTGGTTTTTACTTTGTCTAAATATCTTCTGCGCGAAGCGCATTAAATCTATCGCCCGGCCATCCAATCACGCATTCCATAATACCCAATCGCAAAGGGCAAAAACCACGGTCGCCCACTGTACAATGGCACCGCCTTTGGCGCATCAAATTCAAACGCCGTTGCACCGCGTTCATCGCCCAATACCCGCAACGCCGCCTTACGTCCCAACCATGGCGCCCAAATCGTGCCTGATCCGCAGTACCCACAGGCATATATAATGCCACCGCTTTCAAACATGCTGGGCATTTCATCGCGGGTAAACGCCACCTGCCCTGCCCAATGCGTCTCAACCCCAATATCGCGCAATTCTGGAAAAATATCACGCAGATATCCGCCCAGGCGTTTCGCCGCACCGTTTGGGTTTACCCCCACCAACACATCGCGCCCGCCCAACAATATCCGCTTTCCGTCGGGACTGGGGCGATAATACCGCCCCAAATACCGCATCTCACCAAATGCCCCCATTTTGGGCATCAACCGCGCCATCACATCAGCTGGAATTTCATCCGTGGCAATGATCCGGCTGGTCACGGGCACCACACGGCGACGCAGCCACATATTGCTGGTGTCGCCGTACCCATTGGTCGCAACTATCACATGCCCCGCCCGCACAGTGCCCCGTGCGGTTTGCACACGAAATCGATCATGCACGCCGATGACGGGGGTATTGTCATGCACAACCACACCTGCCTCAAATGCCACATCCAACAAACCTGCATGAAACTTGGCGGGATGAATGGTGCCAATATCATTGTGATAAATGCCACCCTGATACAGATCCGATCCGATCACACGGTGCTGATCGGATTTTTCAACAACATCACTGTCCAAACCCAACGCATCGGCATCAATCAACGCCGTATCGCGCATCACGCGAAAATCCGCACGTTTCATTGCACCCGTAAAGCGCCCGTTATATGTCAGATCACAATCAATACCCTCGGCCGCAACCATCTGCTTGAATGCTTGGCGTGCCTCCATTGCCTCGGAATGCATCGCCAACCCACGGACATCACCATATATGCGTTGCGCGGCGCGTAATCCCAACCGCAAATGGCCACTTAAAATGCCACCATTCAACGTGGACGCGCCCGCGCCCGCCACATGCGCATCAAAAACCTGAACCGATTTGCCACTTCGCGCCAACTCAATCGCCGCCGACAGGCCGGTATATCCCGCCCCCACAATGACAACATCACAACTGTTTCTCACAGGTGCAATACTACGGGATTTGGGCGCGGCGTCTTGCCACCAATAAGGGATGGTTTGGATCATGTGGAACAGACTAGTGGGAACTCAATTCGTTTCAACCATTTCCGTCACACTGACATCAATCAAATCCTCGACCAAACCCACCAACAATTGATTGCGACCCGCAACACCAGCTTTGCGATAAATCGCGGCGTTTTGCGCCTTAATGGTGCCGCCACTGGTTCCACGCATCTGTCCGATTTCCGTGATCGAAAACCCCTTGATCGTCATCAATGCCACATCACGCTCCGAATTGGTCAAATCCCACATATCAAACCGTGTTTGTAACAGCTTGCCAAACTCGCCCTGCGCCAACAACAATTGCCCTTCGACCTTAAGATTGCGATCCAATAATTTGCGTTGCAGAAAGAAACTAGCGACGACACCAATAATCAGTCCCAAAACTGTCGCAATTTCGATAATCTCGTTCCATTCCCACGAAAATTTAAGGCTTTGGATACCGAAAATACCACCGAAAAACTGTAACAGAAATAATAACGCGAACAAAATTTGTAAAACCATTAATGCGCGAATAGATCCAACACTCATATCACCGCGCCCCCAACCAAATGGAAGGGAGCGCGATAATTTTATGCATTAACGAATTCACTTGTCGTCATCTTTGTCATCGTCGCCGCCGTCGTTGTCATCGC
>CAXBJO010000044.1:0-6209 GCA_963976255.1 uncultured Rhodobacterales bacterium | reverse complement strand
GATCGTAATCCTTTGGGACAACATTGTATATTCGTGACTGAGTGTCCGCTAAGGGGACAAAGCGTCTTTGCGCTGCGGTGGGAAACTTGCTGGTCGTAATTCTGAAAACAGACATTCAGGCACTATCCAAAGAGTACCCAAAACCTCGAACAGTTCTAATGGGGTCTGCCTTTGAAACGGATTTCAATTGTTTGCGTAAACGACCAATGTGAACATCAACAGTTCTGGTTTCGACGTCCAAGCTATTTTCCCAAACACGTTCAAGTAATTGTTCACGAGAAAAAACGCGCCCTGGTGCTTCTAGAAGAACGCGGAGTAACTTATACTCTATTGGGCCAAGGGGTATTTTAACATCACCGACGCTGACAATATGGCGCAATATATCCATGTGTAGGGTGCCATAATTTAATACATTCGTGCTTTTATTGCTGTAACTGCTGCGGAGCCCGGAACGAACGCGCGCCAATAACTCTCTAATTGAATATGGTTTTACGATGAAATCATCGGCGCCGGTATCAAGTCCACGAACCTTGTCGTCTTCTTCACCCCTTGCCGTTAGCATGATTACAGGAATATTTTTCGTCTCTTTATTACGTTTAATCTGACGGCATACTTCCAGCCCAGATATCTGTGGAAGCATCCAATCAAGTAAGATCAAATCAATGGGCTCTTCTTGAAGAATCAACAGACCTTCTTCGCCCGTTTCGGCCTTCAAAACTGCGTAACCTTCAACACCCAAATTATAGGACAGCAATTCTAGTTGCGAAGGTTCATCCTCGAAGATAAGTATTTTGGGATTGCCAGTGATCATATTTATTCTTCCAACAGTTCGCCAGTTACCAAATAATGGACTTGTTCTGAAATATTTGTGACCTGATCACCAGAGCGTTCCAGATTTTTCGAGATAAATAACAAGTGAGTGCACGCTTCGATATTGCGTGGGTTTTCCATCATATAAGTCAACAATTCGCGAAACAAAGCATCAGTTTTATCGTTGATCTCTTGATCTGCAAGACGCGCTTCTTCGGCCTTTGCCAAGTCACGGTTGATATAGGCCTGAATGACCATATCTAACATGTCTGCTATCTTCTCGGACATTTGGACAATGCCACGTAGAACCGATTTCATGGCAGAAAAATCATCCACCTCGCGAATGCGATAGGACAGGGTTTTTGCATAATCCCCCATCCGCTCTAGGCTACTGGATACTTTCAGTGTGGTTATGGCGCTGCGCAAATCTTCGGCCATCGGTTGGCGAAGGGCAATCAGGCGGATCGCTTTTTCATCAATCTTCTCTTCGAGGCGGTTGATTTTGCTATCTGCCTTGGAAACCGCTTGTGCCAGCTTATTATCACCGTCTTTTAAGGCCTGTGCCGATAGTTTGATTTGTTCGGCAACCTTGTCTGCCATTTCAACCAATAGGCTTTCGATTTCATTTAAATCTTTATCAAACCGTGTGACGATATGTGCGTTTTCCATCTGTCTTCTCCTATCCGATCCGACCAGTGATGTAATTTTGTGTGCGCTCATCATTGGGGGATGTAAAAATGGTTTTTGTCGCACCGCTTTCGACCAGGTTTCCCATATGAAAAAATGCGGTACGTTGTGAAACACGTGCAGCCTGTTGCATCGAGTGAGTCACAATGATGATCGTAAAATTCTTGCGTAACTCGTCAATCAATTCTTCGATAATGGCCGTGGCAATTGGATCTAGTGCTGAACAAGGCTCGTCCATCAAGATGACTTTGGGCTTCACCGCAATCGCACGTGCAATACACAAGCGTTGCTGTTGGCCACCTGATAATCCCGTACCTGTTTCGAACAGGCGATCTTTGACCTCTTCCCACAAACCAGCTTTGCGCAATGACCATTCGACCAGTTCGTCCATATCCGTTTTGCCAGATGTCAGTCCATGAATTTTAGGGCCGTAAGCAACGTTTTCGTAAATTGATTTCGGAAAGGGGTTGGGTTTTTGAAACACCATACCAACCTGTGCGCGCAAAGCTACAACATCGACGTCAGGTGCATAAATGTCTTGGCCAGAAATTTGAATATCACCTTCAACGCGGCAAATACCCACCAGATCATTCATCCGATTGATGCAGCGCAAAAACGTGGTTTTACCACAGCCAGATGGGCCAATCAGCGATGTCACTTTGTGTTCAGGAATCTCTAGATTGATTTTATCCAGAGCCTGCTTTTGACCGTAATACACATCAACATCACGTGCCGTAATAATAGGTGTCTTTAACATTGTTTAAAACCTCAGTTCATATTTCTTACGCAGGATAATCGCAGCAATGTTCATCAAGACGAGAAACAGGAGCAATACGATAATCGCAGCGGATGTTTTTTCAAGGAAAGCGCGTTCAGGAGCATCTGCCCATAAGAAAATTTGCACAGGCAAAGCAGTTGCTGGTTCCAGCAAGCTTTTAGGCACATCAACAATAAAGGCTACCATACCGATCATCAACAAGGGTGCCGTATCGCCAAGGGCGCGTGCCATGCCAACGATGGCCCCTGTGAACATACCCGGCAAAGCTAGCGGTGCCACGTGATGAAATGTTGCCTGAACTTGGCTGGCCCCCATGCCCAAGGCTGCTTCGCGGATTGATGGCGGTACTGCGCGCAGACTAGCACGCGATGCAATGATGATTGTGGGCAAAGTCATTAATGACAACACCATGCCACCCACCAATGGGGATGATCGTGGCAGTCCAAAGGTGCTGAGGAAGATCGACAAGCCAAGTAAGCCAAACACGATAGAGGGGACGGCAGCGAGGTTATTGATATTAATTTCAATGATATCTGACCAACGGTTTTTTGGTGCAAACTCTTCTAGATAAACCGCTGCCAGAATACCGATGGGGAAAGACAACAAGAAGCAAACCGAAAGGGACAAGGCCGAGCCAACAAGCGCGCTTAAAATTCCGGCTAACTCAGGTTCGCGACTGTCGCCATTGGTGAAGAACTTTGTGTTGAAGACACTGCGGATCGCAAAGGTTTCGGTCAAAGTATCAATCCATCCGATTTGCTGATCATCCAAACGACGATCACTTTGAGGGACGTTGCGATCAATTTGACCTTTCAAGAAAATATCAACATCATCCGATGCGCTGACCCAAAGGGTTTGCGTGCCACCCAGAAGTGCTGGGTTTTCTTCGATCTGATTGCGCAACTCATACCCAGCGTCAGAGCTGACCAACCCATACAGTTTTTTCTTTTCTTTACGCTTTGACGCTTCTGAAAATTGTTCACGAAGCGCGGTTTTGACAATCTTATCAAAACTCGCACCGCGAATATCTTGGGGATCGATGACCTCCGCAGACAAATTAACAGTCAAAGCAATCTCGCTGGTTTGCAACGCGCTTTTTCCCTGCCAAAAGATCGACCCAACCATAAAGATCAAGAAGCTAAGTGACATCACAATCGCAAGGCGACCCATCCATTGAAAACGGGTTTCGGCGCGGTGGCGTTTTACAAGGTGCTTTTGCCCCTTAAGGAAACTTGTATCTGTATCAGTCATATTGCTCACTATATTTCTTGACGATGCGCAAGCTGAGGTAGTTCAAAAGCAATGTGACAATGAACAACATCAACCCAAGGGCAAAGGCGGATAGGGTTTTGGCACTGTCGAACTCTTGGTCTCCAGTCAGCAATGCGACAATTTGGGCGGTGATAGTCGTAACGGCATCTAATGGATTTGCAGTCAAGTTAGCGGCCAGTCCAGCTGCCATAACAACGATCATTGTTTCCCCAATGGCACGTGATGCCGCCAGCAAAAGGCTGCCCGAAATGCCAGGTAGCGCTGCAGGCAAGATAACCCTGCGAATTGTTTCCGCCTGCGTTGCGCCTAACCCTAAAGAGGCATCGCGCAAGGCTTGTGGTACGGCGTTGATTACATCATCCGATAGTGATGAAATCAACGGAATGATCATAATTCCCATAACTAGGCCCGCGGCCAGCGCGCTTTCTGATGCAACCTCCAGTCCCATGGTTCCGCCTGTCCAACGAATGAACGGGGCAACTGTTAGCGCTGCAAAAAAGCCATACACAACAGTTGGAATACCTGCCAAGATTTCCAGCATCGGCTTAATCCAATCACGACTTCGCTTAGAGGCATATTCTGCAAGGAAAACAGCCGAGGCAAGGCCAAGAGGCGTTGCAATTATCATCGCGATTGCGGAGATTAACAAGGTACCTGTGAACAATGGGATCACACCAAATTTGCCTTCGGAGGCCACCTGATCAGTGCGAAGCGCAGTTTGTGGTGACCATTCTGTTGAAAACAAGAATTCCGTGATTGGGATTTTTTTGAAAAACTCTAAGGCTTCTACAACCAAAGATAAAACGATCCCGATTGTGACTGCAACAGCAACCAGCGAACACAGGATCATGACGCCTTTAATAACCAGTTCTGGCGTATTTGATCGGTTGCCAGATGTGATCTTAAAGGCCCTGTTGTTTGAATGGTTCTTGGTCGTCATAAAACGTATCCCAGCTTGCTATCATTTCCGATTCTATCGGATGCTTTGGGGTGTAGTTTTGTTTTGTGACAAACAGATTACGTTTATGTAACAGTTTGGTAAAATCGTTACAAAGCTGAAGACAAATAGTAAAATAAAAAGGGGCCACATTGGGCCCCTTTCGAATAGTATTTAATAGTCGAGGTTACATCTCCAAATTTGCCAGACCTGTGATCTTGCCTGCCCATTCGGCGCGCTCACTATCCGTCATTGGTATCAAACCTTTGTCCGCAAGGTATCCATCTTCACCCCATGCGTCTTCTGATGTGAATTCATTTAGGAACGCCTCGATCCCAGGGACAACACCTACGTGATCTTTTTTCACATAGAAGTACAATGAGCGTGATACGGGATACTCACCACCAGCAATTAGTTCAAATTCTGGTGCAACACCGTTGATCAAAGCGCCCTGAACACTGTCAGAGTTTTGTTCGAGGAATGAATACCCAAAGATACCAAATGCTGCTGGGTTTGCTTTTAGCTTTTGCACGATCAAGTTGTCGTTTTCGCCAGCTTCGACATAGGCACCATCTTCACGAATTGTTTGGCACAATGATTTGTATGCAGGTTTATCAACTTTCTCCAGTTCTTTGATCCAATCAACCGTTTTGCAACCACCTTCCATGGCCAATTCAACAAATGCATCACGTGTGCCAGATGTTGGTGGTGGGCCCAAAATTTCGATCTTAACCGCTGGCAATGATGCGTTCACTTGATCCCATGTTGTATATGGGTTTGCTTGCAATTCGCCCTCAATACCTGTTGGAACATCCTTAGCCAATGCCAAGAAAATATCAGTCAAAGTAACGTCGATTTGTGCAGTTTCTTTCGAGTTTGCCAAAACGATACCATCATAACCGATTTTTGCTTCTACGATATCAGTGATGCCGTTTGCTGCGCAATTTTCAACTTCTGATGATTTGATGCGACGTGAGGC
Source organism: uncultured Rhodobacterales bacterium (assembly GCA_963976255.1). Lineage (GTDB taxonomy): Bacteria > Pseudomonadota > Alphaproteobacteria > Rhodobacterales > Rhodobacteraceae > Amylibacter. The sequence goes on along the minus strand of CAXBJO010000044.1, from coordinate 746 downwards.
ATTGGCGATGTCTGGGTATTTTTCGCCCACACCTGCACAAAACAATTTCAAGCCGCCGCCTGAACCTGTTGATTCAACAACAGGCGTTTTGAATTCGGTGCTTTTACCAAAACGCTCTGCAACTGTTGTTGAAAATGGGAATACTGTTGATGAACCAACGATTTTAAGTTGGTCACTATCTGCAAAAGCTGGCGCAGTTGTTAGAGTTGCCAATGCTAGGGCAGAAAAGGAAAGAGTTTTCGTGAACATCTGTTCGACCTTTAAATAGTTAAAACGATCCGATTCTGTTCGGATAGGCACTATTTAGAAAAAATATATGACAACTATTATGCAGATTTGTAACAGTTTGATGAAATGCAAAAATTCTATCATATGAAGAAGAAAAACTTGTTTATTGGCCGCTTTCACAAGGGGGCGAAATTTCATTTTGTAATGTCAAAAGATCAGTGGTTTGGGAAATTACCAGGGTCAGATGCACAAGGCCCAACATTTGCAACGGAATTCATGATCAATTCGTCAGAAGTTATATTCTATGCTCTTAAGAAGCACGACTTATAGGAGCCAAATGATAGAGAAGAACATTACGTTGTCGTAAGAGGGCGCGGTGAATTCATCAACGGCGATGATGCACCAACGTCTGCTTAGGAGAATCCGCAATGTAGCATCAATCAGCAAGGCGAAGGCCAGCTTTGGGCCGTGAGTGTCGAATCTTACAAAATTCGAATTGGTAAAATGGGCTCTAAGCG
>CAXBJO010000043.1:0-6283 GCA_963976255.1 uncultured Rhodobacterales bacterium | reverse complement strand
CAAACCCACACCACAACCCGAACCGTTGGAAAAACCAACGCCCGCAGAACCCATTGTTGCCCCAATCACCTTCGATTTGGATAAAACCGACGATTTGGCCGAAAAAGTTGTCGAAACTGTGAAACAACCCGGCCTGTTGGGGCGCGTTTTGGGGCGCAAGGCAGACCCCCAAAAAACCGTGGTCAAACGCATATTCGACGATGCCATGTTGGAAAGTTTGGAAGAGTTATTAATCAGCGCCGACATGGGCGTCGACACCGCATTGCGCGTCGCGGCCAACATGGCCGAGGGTCGCTTTGGCAAGAAAGTATCGACAGCAGAGGTGAAAACCCTGTTGGCGGCAGAGGTCACGCGCATCTTGGAACCGGTGGCAAAACCCATGCCGATCTATCCCAAAAAACCACAGGTGGTTTTGGTCGTGGGAGTCAACGGATCGGGTAAAACCACCACAATCGGGAAATTAGCATCGCAATTTCGCGCGGCGGGTAAAACCGTGGTCATTGCGGCGGGCGACACGTTTCGCGCCGCCGCCGTCGAGCAATTACAGGTCTGGGGCGACCGTGCGGGCGTGCCCGTCTTAACCGCCCCCGAAGGATCCGATCCCGCATCATTGGCCTATGATGCCATGGAAAAATGCGAACAAGATGGCATCGATTTGTTGATGATCGATACCGCAGGCCGGCTTCAAAATCGCAAGGATTTGATGGAAGAGCTGGAAAAAATCGTCCGCGTCATTCGTAAAAAGGATGACACAGCCCCCCACAATACTCTGCTGGTTTTGGATGCGACAACGGGTCAAAACGCAATCAAACAAGTCGAGGTTTTCCAACAAGTTTCGGACGTTTCTGGTTTGGTCATGACCAAATTGGACGGCACCGCAAAGGGCGGTGTTTTGGTGTCCTTGGCGGATAAATTTGGCCTGCCAATTCATGCCATCGGTGTGGGTGAACAAATCGACGATTTGCAACCTTTTGATCCCGCCGAATTTGCAATCGCCCTGACAGGCAGTACCGCGTGAGCGAATATTTAATCGGGCTGGCGGGCACCCCTGCGGGCAGTCAACTTGCCTTGTTTTTGGCGCTGTTCGCCGCCGCGATGCACGCGGTGTTTGGCGCATTGCAAAAAGGGCGCCATGATCCGTGGCTGACACGGGGCGCGATTGATTTTTGCTATGGTTTGATGGCTGCCCCGGTTGCCTTGTTTATCGTTCCGTGGCCTGAACCCCATATGTGGTTGCTGTTTGCGGGGGTGTTGGTCATTCACGTGGTTTATAAAGTGACCCAAGGCATGGCCTACACCCACGGTGCCTATACGGTTGTGTATCCCGTGGTGCGCGGGCTTGGTCCGTTGGTTACGGTGATCGCGGCGGGCTATGTTTTTGGCGAAACCTTCGCATGGGCGCAATGGGGCGGCGTGTTGTTGTTAAGCTTGTCGATTTTGGCATTGGCCGGGGTGAACTTGTCGCGTGAAACACGGGTCAATCGTGGTGCGTTATATCTGGCGTTGATGTGGGCTGTACTGGGTGGAATTATGGTTGCGGTCTATACGACTTACGACGCATATGGCATTCGCGCCACCGCCAATCCGTTCACATTTTTGGCATGGTTTTTCTTTATTGACGGCTTGTTTGTATTCCCGTGGGTGGCGCTGCATCGGTGGCGCAAAATGGATATGCGCCCTGACATCGCACCGCTGATGACACGCGGATTTATCGGCGGAATTGTGGGATTTCTGAGCTTTGGTTCAATAATGATGGCCACACGTCTGGACAGTGTGGGCGAAGCGGCGGTATTACGTGAAACCTCGCCCGTTTTCGCGGCGCTGATTGGGTGGTTTTTTCTGAAGGAAACCGTCGGTCCAACGCGCGGTATCTTGATGGGTTTAATTGCGCTTGGCGCGGTATTTGTGGAATTTGGTGGCTAATATGGCTGATAAAAATGTAAAACCTTGGGTGAAAACGGCACTGGAATTGGGGCCTGTGATCCTATTCTTCGTGGCCTATACAAAAATCAAAGACCGCGAATTCGCGATCCTTGGCCAAAACTACGAGGGTTTTATCGTCGCCACGGCCGTATTCATCCCTGTGTTACTGTTGGCCACCGCAATTCTTTATGTCCTGACGGGGCGATTGTCGAAAATGCAGATTTTCACCGCCATATTGGTGGTGGTTTTTGGTGGCCTTGGGATTTGGTTCAATGACGAGCGGTTCTTTAAAATGAAACCGACCATGATTTACCTGTTGTTTGGTGGCATCTTGGGATTTGGCCTCCTGAAAGGGCAATCATACCTGCGCGTCGTGATGGAGGGCGCGATGCCCCTGACGCAAGCGGGTTGGATGATTTTGACCAAACGATTCGCTGCATTCTTCTTCGGGTTGGCGATCGCCAACGAGGCGATTTGGCGCACAATGAGCACCGATACATGGGTTAATTTCAAAACCTTCGGCCTGCCGATTGCGATGTTTGCGTTCATCATACTTCAAACTGGCCTGATGAAAACTCACAGCGACGAACCTGACGAAAACGCCTAGGACGTTGGGCAACTATCCATTGTGATTTGGGCGTGGGCATTGTCGTCAAATTTACCGCTGAATGTTGCATTTGTGGTCACCGAAACCCGGGCACCTGCAATTTCCGATCCAGCAACGCGAATTTGACCCAAACTGCTGTTGGGCAATGTATCATCAAGGTCGATTGTAAAGACAACTTTACCACCGACTTGCAGACCTTGTAGTGCGATAAGGGCTGATTTATCGCCGTCATTAATGTTGGGTGTTTTGGCCACGAATTCTGCGCCCGAACCAATTTCAAATGGTTGAGAAACCTCGACACCGGCGCCTTTGGCTGTGGTGTCAAAAATCAACCTACCTTGGGACGACGTCAGATCAATCACCACATTTGCGTCCACAGTACATGCACTGGTATTGATAATCGTAAAGCTGTCCGTGGGTGCGCTTTCACGAAATTCCAACGACAATCCTTGGCTAAATGCCAATAATGGCCAGGCAAATGTGGCCACTGTGACGACAAGGAAAAGGGATTTCATGTCATACCATCCAGCATCGATTAGTCTTTGGTTTTGAACAGATTGCTTTGCGCCTGTTTACCGCTGTTATCGCCACGTTTTTCAGCCGCCACGGCACGCCCCGCAATCACACCGTCACGCGACCCCACGCGCGTCAACCACGCGGCCATGTTGGGGAAATCATTCAAATCCTGTTCCTGACCTTCCCACAGACTGGCCCATGGCCAAACCGCGATATCCGCAATGGAATAATCCCCGCAGATATAATCGCGACCCTTCAGACGGCGATCCAACACACCATACAATCGCGCAACCTCAGCGCGATAACGCCCCTGCGCATATGGCAAAACCTGTGGTGGTTCCATTTTGGGGGCATATTTAATGAAATGATGCGCCTGTCCGGCCATTGGCCCAACACCACCCATTTGCCACATCAGCCATTGGTCAATCTCAATCCGGTCGCGCTCGGATGTGCCGTAAAACATACCTGTCTTACGCGCCAAATATTGCAGGATTGCACCCGATTCAAACACCGTAATCGGCGCACCGCCCGGCCCATCGGGATCAATAATGGCAGGCATCCGATTGTTGGGTGATATCGCCAAAAAATCTGGCTTAAACTGGTCACCCGCGCCAATATCTACAAGGTTCAAATCGTAATCTAACCCCATTTCGTGCAACGCGATGGAAATTTTCCACCCATTGGGTGTCGGCCAATAATACAATGCAATAGGGTCTGTCATGATCACTCCTTTGGGACAGGATGACAGATATTAACCCCGTGACAAGACCCTAGAAGGCGCGCCTGCGCACAATTGGGGACATTATCGCAAAATGGCGTTGCAAAAAACGCAACTCACCATTGCCTACATCGGCTTCACTGACCGCAATACGTTGCTTGATCGCTTGAACAGTGGTGTTCACCCCTGAATGGCAAATCCGCCCCACCAAATCGTCAATCACACGATCTGGGCCAAAGCTCCATTTGCAACTCCGCTTTGCCACCGCTTGGCGTGCACCCGGTAATAATTGTAGGCGATGTGCGCCCTGTGATGTATCGACATCCACCCAGTTTTTGCGCTGAAACAAAAAACCCAACGCCAACATCTGATCCTTGGGGCCAGATTTTGGCATTTCAGCATTGGCGCGTTGATCCGAGGCGGCCAATTGATCGGTGCGCAAATTGTAAAACGACACACCCTTGGCTCCACGCGCTGACAGGGCGGTCAGGGTGTTGGTGGAAAATTCATGCCCTGCCAAAATAACCACACGCGACAAGGCACCGGGCGTTATATCGGCCAGGCTTTGCACCACCACACGTGCCCCCAACCCGACACAAACCACATTAATATCGCGCCCTTCGCCAATGTCGTGCAACGTATTAATCAGAGACGCAAAAAACGGTGCTTCTGCACCCGCCGCATCGAACAGGATTTGATTGTGCGGCTTAGACAGCAAGGCATCGTTGGTGGCATTCCATCCGTATCCAATGGCCAAACTCTCGTTGGGTGGTGCGCCCGCACTGGCGAACCGCGTTGGCCATGACCGCGCCTGCCACCGCACACCACCCATGTGGCGACTGTACAGGGTGGATTGCGCATCGCCGCGATTCGAAAACGGGCTGAACCCCGCACCATGGACCATCACCGTAATCGCGCGTCGCTCGGCCATCTTCGCCAACCTATGCTGCAATAACTGGCGATAATCGCGCGCGGGTTGTTCGGGGCAGGCCAATCGCCACCCCCAACTGTCAACGCGAAAAACCGACATCGGATGGGCAATGGTGCTGTGCAGTCGGGGATCATGTTTCATATCTGTTCTTATCGCGCCAACCCTAAAAATTGCGTTTCCACAAAATCAAAAATGATTAAATCTTGACCTAATTTTGCGATCAGCCTAGGAATGACTTGTGGCGATTTGTAACCGGATTGTGGGCCACGTTAAATATGCCGCTAAATAGGTCGAGGCGCGTAACCCCGACTTCATCTCGGGGTTTTTTTATGGGCGCGGCCCAAAGGATAATATGATGGACAACTGGAAACCAAAAACCAAACTGGTGCATGCTGGTGTGAAACGCAGCCAATTCGGCGAGCTGTCAGAGGCGATGTTCCTCACCCAAGGTTTCGTTTATGAAACCGCCGAACAAGCCGAGGCGCGTTTTATCCAAAGCGCCCCCGACGAGTATGTCTATGGTCGCTACGGAAATCCAACCGTGCGGATGTTCGAGGAACGGATGATGGCATTGGAAGGGGCGCAAGATGCCTTTGGCACTGCCACGGGCATGGCCGCCGTTTCGGGTGCATTATTCGCGATGCTGCGTGCTGGCGACCACATCATTTCGTCCAAGGCGCTGTTTGGATCATGTCTGTTCGTCATCGACGACATTCTGCGCCGCTGGGGTGTTCAGGTCACATTGGTTGACGGCACCGATTTGGATCAATGGCAGGCGGCCATGAAACCCAACACCAAGGTGCTGTTCCTCGAGGCAATTTCAAACCCCACCCTCGAGGTGTGCGATATCGCAGGTGTCGCCAAAATCGCCCACGCAGGTGGTGCGCAACTGGTGGTCGACAATGTTTTCGCCACGCCAATTTTTCAACGCACACTGGAACTGGGTGCGGATGTCGTGATTTATTCCGCCACCAAACACATCGACGGGCAGGGGCGCTGTTTGGGCGGCGTCGTTCTGGGCACATCCGAATTTATCCAAGACGTGTTCATCCCATTCAACAAACACACCGGTCCATCCATGAGCCCGTTTAACGCATGGGTGATGCTTAAGGGCTTGGAAACATTGGCCTTGCGATGCGACGCACAGGCGGATACGGCACAATCCATCGTCGACGCCCTGCGCGATCATCCCAAAATCACGCGGATGCTGTACCCCACAGACGCCGCGCACCCGCACCACAAATTGGCGCGATCACAAATGACCAAAGGCGGCACGGTGATCTCATTCGAGGTGGCGGGCGGCAAAGATGCGGCATTCCGTACCCTGAACGCATTGAACATCGTCACCCTGTCCAACAACCTTGGCGACGCCAAGAGCTTGGCCACCCACCCCGTGACCACAACGCATAAAAACTTGGCCCCCGACGCCCGCGCGGCGGCAGGGATCACTGACGGCCTGATCCGCTTTTCAGTGGGGCTAGAGGACGCGGATGATTTGATTGCGGATGTGTTGGGGGCGTTGGAGGCGGCGTAAGGATTTTTTGATTTTAATTGGCATGATTTGATCCCAATGGCTGCTTTGAGCCCT
>CAXBJO010000042.1:0-6962 GCA_963976255.1 uncultured Rhodobacterales bacterium | reverse complement strand
CGGCTTCGCGTAAGCGAAACGATCTGAAGGCCAAACGATCTGAAAATAATACGACCCTACTACGGGTTCGAAGTGGGCCATTGGAATGATCTAGTGGTCCACCTCTCAACTCTAACGCCTTGAAAGGCTAAGAAATGCAAAGTCAAAATATTCGTATTCGGCTGAAAGCTTTCGATTACCGCGTGTTGGATGCCAGCACTGAGGAAATCGTAAACACAGCTAAACGGACTGGTGCCCAAGTACGCGGCCCAATCCCGTTGCCAAACAAAATTGAAAAGTTCACAGTTCTACGTTCACCACACGTGAACAAGAAAGCCCGTGAGCAGTTCGAAATTCGCACGCACAAGCGTTTGCTAGACATTATTGACCCAACACCACAAACAGTAGACGCGCTGATGAAGCTCGATCTTGCTGCTGGTGTTGACGTTGAAATCAAACTTTAGGGAGTATTGAGATATGCGCTCTGGAGTAATTGCAAAAAAAATCGGCATGACCCGTTTGTTCATGGAAGATGGTAAACAGATCCCTGTGACCGTTCTTCAAATGGAAAACCTACAGGTTGTGTCACAACGTACAAACGAATTGGACGGCTATACAGCGGTTCAGTTGGGTGCTGGCGTTGCCAAGGTAAAACGCCAAACAGCGGCGATGCGCGGTCACTTTGCGAAAGCAAAAGTTGAACCAAAACGCAAAATCGCTGAATTCCGCGTTTCTGCTGATAACTTGATCGAAGTTGGCGAAGAGCTGATTGCGGATCACTATTTTGAAGGCCAATATGTTGATGTGTCTGGCACATCAATCGGTAAAGGCTTTCAAGGTGCGATGAAGCGTCACAACTTTGGCGGCTTACGTGCGACGCACGGTGTATCTGTTTCACACCGTTCACACGGGTCAACTGGTCAGTGTCAAGAGCCTGGTAAAGTGTTCAAAGGCAAGAAAATGGCCGGTCACATGGGGTCTGCGCGCGTCACAACGCAAAACCTACAAGTGGTCAAAACAGATTCTGATCGCGGTTTGATCATGATCAAAGGCGCCGTTCCTGGTTCCAAAGGTGGTTGGGTCACAATCAAGGATGCGGTTAAAAAACCGTTCCCTGAAAGTGCAATCGTACCAGCCGCGTTGCGTTCCGCCGCCGCCGCCGCACACGCAGCAGCAGAAGAAGCCGCCGCAGCAGCAGCCGCAGAAGCAGCAGAAGCAGAAGCAATCGCAGCCGCAGCAGCATTAGCCGCTGAAGAAGCATCATCTGCAGAAGCACCAGCCGATGCTGGCGATGCAGATAAGAAGGAGGGTGAAGAATGAAACTCGACGTCATCAAATTAGATGCTGGTAAAGCAGGTTCAGTTGAACTTGACGAAGCAATCTTCGGCCTAGAGCCACGCGCAGACATTCTGCACCGTGTTGTACGTTACCAATTGGCAAAACGCCAAGCGGGTACGCACAAGGTTAAAACACGTTCCGAAGTCAGCTACTCTACCAAGAAGATTTACCGCCAAAAAGGCACAGGTGGCGCACGTCACGGTGCACGTTCGGCACCAATCTTCCGCGGTGGTGGTGTTTACAAAGGTCCAAAAGTACGTTCACACGCACACGATTTGACGAAGAAATTCCGCAAATTGGGTCTGAAGCACGCATTGTCTGCCAAGGCAAATGCAGGTGAATTGGTTATTGTTGATACAGCAACTGCAAAAACAGCAAAAACTGGTGATTTGGCCAAAGTCATGAACAACTTGGGTTGGAAAAAAGCGTTGATCATCGACGGTGCCGAAGTGAACGAAAACTTCTTGCTTGCGTCACGCAACATCGAAGGTTTGGACATTCTGCCATCCATGGGTGCAAATGTTTATGACATCCTAAAGTCTAACACACTTGTGCTGACGAAAGCCGGCGCAGAAGCATTGGAGGCACGTTTGAAATGAGCGATACAGCCAAACTTTACGACATTATCCGCGCACCAATCGTAACGGAAAAAGCAACTATGGCGTCTGAAAATAACGCCGTTGTTTTCGAAGTCGCGATCGAAGCCAACAAACCACAGATCAAAGAAGCAGTGGAAACATTGTTCAATGTGAAAGTGAAAGCCGTGAACACTTCTATTACCAAAGGTAAAGTGAAGCGTTTCCGCGGTATGTTGGGTAAACGCAAAGATGTGAAAAAAGCGTATGTTACGCTTGAAGCAGGCAACACGATCGATATCTCTACTGGTCTTTGATCGACTGCTTAAAAATTTAAGGCCCTCGCAATGCGGGGGCCTTTTTCGTTGGGGCGTTATGTCCTTGCTATATGCATATAATAGGCCTATAGGAACATTTCGGCTTCTGACGAACTCTTGACGTACGACACTTAAAACTGTTCGCACCCTTTCAGGTACTTCTTAAAAACTCGAACAGTTGGCCCGCATGTCGCGGTCCATTTTAATGCTTAAACGCAAGGAATAACACAATGACTACTGGAACAGTAAAATTCTATAACGCTCAAAAAGGCTTCGGCTTCATTCAACCAGAAGATGGCGCAACTGACGTGTTTGTACACGCAACTGCACTTGAGCGCGCAAACATCGCAACATTGTCAGAAGGCCAAAAAGTGTCTTTTGAATCAGACGTTGATTCACGTAGCGGCAAAACTGCTGTGACAACACTAGAAGTGATGTAATCTGCGCACTGCGCAATACATGATTTGAAATTTGAATAGTAAGAAGGCGGAGCAATGCTCCGCCTTTTTTCATTTGCGCCGTTAACGGATGACGTGAACCGAGCATTTGGCGTGACGCACCACTTTGGCCGCAGTCGAGCCAAGGAATATGTCTGAAAATCCCAGTTCGTGCGATGCGATAATAATACAATCGATATCGTTTTCAATGGCACAATCAACGATGGCGCGTGCTGGTTGACCGTGAATCAGCTTTGACGTCGCACCGGGCAGGTTTTTGGCTGACTGAACCAAGGATTTTTCAACAGCGGCGCGGTTTTTATCAATAACATCGCTTGGGATTTCGATCGCCACATAATTTGGGATCGCTTCCATCACATGGACAACGGTGAATTTCGCACCCTCTGCGGCCAATGATTTCGCCACATCGTATGATGTCTGTGCATTGTGACCCTCGTCGAAAAGTACAGGCACCAGAATATTTTTATACATCATCAATTCTCCTCGTAGATTGCATATGCGTTATCTTGGTAGATTATGCCTTGGGCCGCAACCATGCTTTGATTTAGATCATGCCGTTTAGCGGATAACGTGCACCGAGCATTTGGCGTGACGCACCACTTTGGCAGCTGTAGAGCCCAGAAATATGTCCGAGAACCCAAGTTTGTGCGATGCAATTATGATGCAATCGACATCGTTTTCGGCGGCATAATCGACAATGGCACGCCCTGGATGACCTTGGATCATCAATGCTTCTGCGCCTGGCAATGCTTTGGCCGCTTCGTTCAAGGATTCTTCGATTCCACGGCTATTATCTCTTAGCAGGTCACTTGGGATGCCGGCGATCATGTAGCTGGGCATGATTTCCAAAACATGCACCACCGTAAATTTCGCGCCCTCATCCGCCAAGGCCTGTGCCATAGCAAAAGAAGCTGCTGAATCGTGGCCTTCGTCGAACAGAATGGGAACCAAAATATTCTTATACATCGCCGTCTCCTCGTATTGTTAAGTATATGACGCATGATATATGGGATGAAAGTCGGCGCATTGATGCAGATCAAGCGTTTACGGCGTAGTATCAGTGCAACAGGCCGCCGCGTATTACTTGGTGGTGAGAGGTGCGATGGCTATGCGCGGACTGTTCTGGTGGACAGTCAAGTATAAGTGAATAAAAACCCTCCCTTCTATAGACACCCCACCCCATCCCTGATACTCCCCACAAATCGACTGGCTTTGGATTCGTTCCAAGGCCTGTTTTGATATGTATTCGCGGACCTACGGGGCCGCATAACCAATCGGGTTCCTCATGAACCCGAGCTAAAACGGAAGACAGAAAGAACATGGCATTAAAGTCGTATAAACCAACGACGCCAGGCCAACGTGGGTTGGTTCTGATTGACCGTTCCGAGCTTTGGAAAGGCCGTCCTGTTAAAACGCTAACTGAAGGTTTGCGTAAAAACGGCGGTCGGAACAACACCGGACGGATCACTATGCGTCGCAAAGGCGGTGGGGCACGTCGCCTGTACCGTATCATTGATTTCAAACGCAACAAGCTGGATATGCCAGCGACTGTTGAGCGTATTGAATTTGACCCTAACCGCACAGCATTCATCGCGCTTATCAAATATGAAGATGGTACTTTGAACTATATCTTGGCGCCACAGCGCCTTGCTATTGGTGACAAAGTTATCGCAAGCGCGAAAGCCGACGTTAAGCCAGGGAACGCAATGCAGTTCACAGGTTTGCCAATCGGTACAATCATCCACAACATCGAAATGAAGCAAGGCAAAGGCGGTCAAATCGCGCGCGCTGCTGGTACTTATGCTCAGTTCGTTGGTCGTGACGGTGGTTACGCTCAAATTCGTCTTTCTTCTGGAGAGCTGCGTTTGGTACGTCAGGAATGTATGGCCACAGTTGGTGCCGTATCAAACCCAGACAATTCAAACCAAAACTTTGGTAAAGCTGGCCGCAATCGTCACAAGGGTATCCGCCCAAGTGTTCGTGGTGTGGTTATGAACCCGGTCGATCACCCACACGGTGGTGGTGAGGGTCGTACGTCAGGTGGTCGTCACCCAGTGACACCTTGGGGTAAGCCGACAAAGGGTGCACGCACTCGTAACAAGAAAAAGGCGTCTAGCCAGCTGATTATCCGCTCGCGTCACGCCAAGAAGAAGGGTCGTTAATCGATGTCTCGTTCAGTATGGAAAGGCCCTTTCGTCGATGCTTATGTGCTTAAAAAAGCCGAAGCAGCGCGCGAATCTGGTCGTAAAAATGATGTAATTAAAATCTGGTCTCGTCGTTCGACGATTCTGCCACAATTTGTTGGTTTGACTTTCGGTGTTTATAACGGCCGCAAGCATATTCCGGTAAACGTATCAGAAGATATGATTGGCCAGAAATTTGGCGAATACAGCCCGACACGGACCTATCACGGTCACGCGGCTGATAAAAAAGCGAAACGGAAATAAGCTATGAGCAAGTCTAAAAACTCTCGTCGCGTTGCAGATAACGAAGCTATGGCCGTTAACAAAATGCTCCGCACTAGCCCACAAAAACTGAACTTGGTTGCACAAATGATCCGCAACAAGCCAGTTGAAAAGGCGTTGACTGATTTGACGTTCTCTAAGAAGCGTATTGCCGCAGACGTAAAGAAAACTTTGCAGTCTGCAATCGCAAACGCTGAAAACAACCACGGTTTGGATGTTGACGATTTGATCGTTGCCGAAGCGTATGTTGGTAAGAACCTAACACTTAAACGCGGTCGTCCACGTGCGCGTGGTCGCTACGGCAAGATCCTGAAGCCATTCGCTCAGTTGACTATTCTTGTTCGTGTACCTGCACCATCAGAGGAGCAAGCATAATGGGTCAAAAGATCAATCCAATTGGCTTTCGTTTGCAAGTCAACCGTACATGGGACAGCCGCTGGTACGCCGAAGGCGAAAACTATGGCAACCTGCTACTTGAAGACCTGAAAATTCGCGACTTCGTGAAAAAAGAATGTGTCCAAGCAGGTATTTCACGTGTGATCGTTGAACGCCCACACAAGAAGTGTCGCGTGACTATTCACTCTGCACGTCCTGGTGTGATCATCGGTAAAAAGGGTGCTGACATTGAAACGCTTCGCAAGAAATTGTCAGCGTTTACAGACAGTGAGTTGCACCTGAACATCGTCGAAGTTCGCAAGCCAGAAATGGACGCGCAATTGGTTGCAGAGTCAGTCGCTCAGCAATTGGAACGCCGCGTATCTTTCCGTCGTGCAATGAAACGTGCCGTACAAAATGCCATGCGTATGGGTGCCTTGGGCATTCGTATTAACGTTGCTGGTCGTTTGGGCGGCGCTGAAATCGCGCGCACAGAATGGTACCGCGAAGGCCGCGTGCCTTTGCACACATTGCGTGCTGATATCGATTACGCCCGTGCCGAAGGTAAAACGGCGTATGGTATTATCGGCATCAAAGTGTGGATTTTCAAAGGCGAGATCATGGAACATGATCCAGCAGCCCGCGACCGTCGTATCGAAGAAATGCAAAACAGCGGTGGACCACGTCCACAAGGTGGCAATCGTCCACCACGCCGTTAAGATAGGGGAGCAAAAACATGCTTTCACCAAAGCGCACAAAATTCCGCAAAATGTTCAAGGGCCGTATCAAGGGTCTTGCTAAGGGCGGTTCTGACCTGAACTTCGGTTCATTCGGTTTGAAGGCAACACAGCCAGAGCGTGTTACAGCACGTCAAATCGAAGCAGCACGTCGTGCCATGACGCGCCACATGAAACGCCAAGGTCGTGTTTGGATCCGCATCTTCCCAGATGTTCCGGTAACAAACAAACCGACCGAAGTTCGTATGGGTAAAGGTAAAGGTTCAGTTGAATATTGGGCATGCAAGGTCAAACCAGGCCGCATCATGTTCGAAATCGACGGTGTGAACGAAGACATCGCCGTAGAGGCACTTCGCCTTGCTGCGATGAAACTACCCGTAAAAACCCGCGTCGTACGCCGCGAGGATTGGTAAGCACTTTCAATCCCTAGGGATTGAAAGTGGGTGTAGACAATCCTAAGGATTGACGGGCCGTTAGCCAGTTAGAAAATTAGAAAACCCCTGACCGCAAGGTCGGGGGTTTTTTGTTGCCCAGATGATCTGACAAATGGAATTGATCTTGGCGATAGAGCTAACTTCTCTGTATAACGTCAAGATAGGAGAATATTTTGCTTAGATTATCATTTATAATTTGTCTACTTTCTGCCTCGACAGTGCACGCGCAATCAGCCGTAACCGAAACTTTTGATTGCTTGACTGGTTCTGATTTGAATAAGTCC
>CAXBJO010000041.1:0-8014 GCA_963976255.1 uncultured Rhodobacterales bacterium | reverse complement strand
CGCACTTGTCCCGCAACCCCTTGTAGGTCACCATTTTCAATACCGGCCATTGATGCTTGTGGATCGACGGCTGAAACCTCGATACCCGCATCCGTCTCGCGCAGAATGACATTGCATGGCAACATCGCGCCGACCTTTGGCTCAAAACCAATGGCTTGCCACGCCATCATAGGATTGCAGGCACCCAAAATAAGATACCCACCCATGTCCTTGTCAATTTTCTTCTTCATCGTCGCTTTGACGTCAATTTCCGTCAACACGCCAAAACTCGCATCCGCAAGTGCGGCACGTGTCCGAACCTCGACGTCATTCATCGTGGCGCCTGTTATTGTACGATCAATTGTATAAGCCATTGTTTTTCCTAAACTTTACTTTCGAAGATATTTTATCAGGGCCGCTATCGCCAAAACAGCAAGTATCAGAACTAAAATCATCCAGATGCCGCCAAAACCCATTCCATAACCATTCATTTTATTTCTCCTTATTATTAACTGCTTAGCGGTCAAAGCCGCTAAGCTGTCCGTGCATCCAAGGCGACGTTCATTGTTTCAAACGACCGCCTTGTTATGCTGCGATTAATGGTCTTCGCCATCCAATTCTTCGATTATTTCCTTGATTTCCTCTGGGAAGTCATCTGCTGAAAATTTCTTTTGCTCATCAGCGTCGTGAACGAATGCAATGATCGAAGCAAGCTCTTCGCCATCCAGCTCAATGACATACCCCAACTCTTCGCGCTGCATCGAAACCATGGTTTCAGCACCACGCCACATGCGCGCCGCGAAATCGAATGGGTTCATCGGACTGTCCATGTATTCGGCGTCCAGTGCTGGCGCATCAGTCCCGCCAATGTCACGGATCGAATGGCAGACGACACAGCCCTTTGATGCGTACAACGCACGGCCTTTTTCTGCGTCCATTTGAGGTATAATCAACCCCGATGAACCCGTGGCGTCGCTATTGGCCAGCGCAGGCGCAGCAAGTGCGGACGCTAAAATTGTGGCGGTAATAAATGTTGTCTTGATCATGGTTTTCCCCAGTGTAGGTTTGAAGTTAAGTTTTAGTTTCTTGTATTCGTATTATAAGAAGTGCGGGATCATCTTATGATGTATCCCAAAGGCTGAATATTTTGCTATTGGGTTTCCCATCTTATCCCATCAGCAGTGGTGGCCAAAGCGGTGCGCAGTTCATCACTTTGTGAAGCATCGCCCAGCAGACGTACTGCTTGGTCAATCCTACGCGCCGCATTATAACCCTGCGCGGCGGCATCGTTTGGCGTTTCACTAAATCTGGCTCTAAACTTTTTGGCAAAGCCAGCTCTTTGTGCAAGATCAGGCAGTTTGCCCAGACGCACAATCACCGTCGACTCAACAACGCCAGTTTCAGTCGTGATAATGTTATCATCGCCAAGGACAATCGCCAAATCATATTTGCCGTATGTTTGTCCGATTAATCCCGTAATATCGGCCGACAATGATGTCGGAAGCGGTGACAGGAAAACATCCAAGCCACCAAGGTGCCCATCGGCGGTTTCATCCGAATGTCCATCATTTTCAGCTGATGCAATCAAAAACCCATTCACGGCAGACTGTAATCTTGCGGCTCCGCCTGCCCCGTCAGAGATAAGCGCGACGTTGAAGCTGTGCGCATTCGCCGCACCTACAGTCAATAAAAATATAGCCCCGCCAATAACCGTGTTAAGGTATTTTTTCCACGGCTTCGTTTCACACGTTGAAACCCGCGCGTCGGTTATTCTATCCATTTTCAATCTCCCTTGCTTGTGCCAATAGGACTGGTGGCAATCGCCTCCAGAATTTCATTTCGCGCACTCAGCACTGCCCATGCACCGGCCGCGGCACATCTTCGTTTATGCCTAAATTCAAGCACACCAACAGGTGGATCTATGACTGGTCGCACAACCAAATCTGCGGATTTAAAGCGTAGATGAGTATGCTCGTTTTGGCAAATCTCAAGTGCACGGATCATTGATTGCATCCCATTGACAGGTTTTTTTTGAACCAAATTCGTGGCCGCATCAACGACGATAACCACGTCCGCACCAGCATCGCGCACCACGTCCGTTGGCGCAAGGTCACAATACCCACCATCCACCAACGTCCGTCCATCAATCTCTGCTGGGGGTAATATCCCGGCCAATGCCGCACTCGCATACAACGCATCCGTCGCCGACCCGGCATCAAATACCACCCGCTTGCCGCTTTCAATATCTGTTGCGGTGGCAAAAATGGGAATACGGCCAGCATCCAAGGGTTTGTTCAAGGTGAGTTTGGACAGAACCGAGCGTCCCCAATCAACGGTTGGTTGCCCGATGCCCCATCCAAAATACATCCCCGTAATTGCCCTTTGTGCAACCCTCAGATTTTTGACGTAATTGACCATGCCAGAATTCGAAAAATCGGGTAACGGGGGGAATCCTGAAATATCCATATCGACCAACGCATCGTACCACGCATCATTCAACGCATAGGTCGCACCAACGACAGAACCCATCGACACGCCGACGATATAATCTGGATAAACCCCAATGTGATTAAGCGCACGCAATACGCCAACATGCGCGAAACCGCGCGCACCACCACCCGACAAAACAAGCCCTACTTTACGTCGGCGTGGTGGCTGTTGAGGTGCTTTCATCCTCGTTATAAATCCTGGTGGGAACCACTGCATTATCTTGGCTCACACCTCAAAATTTCAGGCGCCGCAAACGCAGCGCATTCAACACAACAGAAATTGACGATGCCGACATTGCAAATGCGGCAAACATCGGGCTGATCAATATTCCGAAAAATGGGAACAGAACACCTGCGGCAACGGGAACACCTGCCGCGTTATACATCAACGCAAAAACCAAGTTTTGGCGAATGTTGCGCATTGTTGCCTGAGACAGGCGACGCGCCCTGACAATCCCATCCAAATTGCCCTTTACCAACGTAAACCCAGCACTTTCAATGGCAACATCTGCCCCTGTGCCCATGGCGATCCCAACATCGGCCTGTGCCAATGCAGGTGCATCATTCACACCATCGCCCGCCATCGCAACCTTGTGACCTTCGGCTTGAAGCTCTTGAATGATACGCGCCTTATCTTCGGGTAAAACATCGGCGCGGATTTCATCGATGCCCAAGCGATCAGCAACCGCTTTGGCCGTGCGTACATTGTCGCCAGTGGCCATAATTATCCGAAACCCGAGCTCGTGCAGTGCTTTCAGCGCCGCAGGTGTTGTTTCTTTGACGGGATCCGCCACGCTAACCAATCCTGCAATTTTATCGCCCAAAACAACAAACATAACAGTTTCGCCTTCATCGCGACGCGCGTTGGCTTTCTCAATCAGATCGTCAGCCTTCAACCCCATCTGCGTGATTAACGCGAGGTTCCCAAGTGCCACCGCTTTCCCGTCAACTACACCTTTGACGCCTTTGCCCGTGACTGCTTCAAAATCTTCTGCCTTGACCATCTCGACGTCACGCTCTTGTGCTCCGCGCACAATTGCTTCGGCCAATGGATGTTCTGACCCACGCTCCAGCGATGCTGCCAAGCGCAACACTTCCGCCTCATCGTGGCCGGGCTCTGGTAGAACAGCAACCAATCGCGGCTTGCCTTCGGTCAATGTGCCCGTTTTATCAACAATCAGCGTATCAACCTTTTCAAAACGCTCCAACGCCTCGGCATTTTTGATTAAAACACCCATCTGTGCTCCGCGTCCACTGGCCGTCATGATCGACATCGGTGTCGCCAACCCAAGGGCACATGGACAAGCAATAATCAACACAGCAACCGCCGAAATCAATCCATATGACAACGCAGGATCAGGCCCCCACAGCGCCCAACCAATAAACGACAAAATCGCAATCAAGATCACAACTGGTACGAAAAACCCTGCAACCATATCTGCATATTTTTGGATTGGTGCACGCGAGCGTTGCGCATTTGAAACCATCTCGACGATCTGACTAAGCATCGTGTCCGCACCAACCCGACTTGCCGCAATCACCAACGATCCTGTACCGTTAATCGTTGCGCCCGTAACCGCATCGCCCACAACTTTTTCAACTGGCAACGGCTCTCCAGACAACATGCTTTCGTCAATCGATGAATGACCTTCAACCACAATGCCATCAACAGCCACTTTATCACCAGGAACCACACGCACATGATCGCCAACCAGAACATCTTCCAACGGCACTTCTTCTTCCGACCCATCGGGGCGGATGACACGGGCGGTTTTCGCGGCCATGTCCAACAGCGCACGAATTGCCTTGCCCGTACCCTCACGGGCACGCAACTCCATCACCTGCCCCAAAAGGACTAGGGTCACAATGACGGCCGCCGCCTCAAAATAAACCCCAACATTGCCATCGGCACTGCGAAAACCATCCGGAAAAATGCTTGGGAAGATAACCGCGACGACACTAAACACGAATGCCGCCGAAACACCCATCGCAATCAAGCTAAACATATTCAGGTTCATTGTTTTAAACGAGTTCCACCCGCGGGTAAAAAATGGCCAACCTGACCACAAAATTACGGGTGTCCCCAACACAAGTTCGATCCAAAGCGTGGTACGTTCGCCAAATATTTCACGGATCCACCCCGCCCCGACATAAGGCGCCATTGTTAGGATCAGCAACGGTATGGTTAAAACTGCCCCGACCCAAAAACGACGTGTAAAATCAACCAACTCTGGGTTTGGTCCATCCTCGGTCATGGTCGCCGACTCAAGCTCGAGCCCCATGCCACAAATCGGGCAGGAACCGGGTTTTGCCTGCCGCACCTGTGGATGCATTGGACAGATGTAAACAGCACCATCATGGCCTGCAGGCACCTTATCATATTCACCCGAAACCGCCGCGTCTGCATTGTGATCAGGGTGGCTGTTATGCCCATCATGATCATGGCAGCCACCTTCCGCATGACCTTCAGGCACCAAATGCATATTGCATTTAGGGCAGTCGCCAGGCTCAGTACGTCGAATTTCTGGATGCATGGGACAGGTAAAAACTGTACCGCTAAAATCTGCGGGAATGGCTTCGACCTCAACCACAACAGTGGGTTTTGATGTCGGCGCGTGGGTTTCTTTGGTCATAGAGATTCCTTGCGAAATGGGGTATCAAAACCCTATATTTATTGCGTAGTTTGGGTGCTTATCAACGAGACGCCACCATTTGGTGACCTTCTCCCTCGACCTCAAACTCGTCCAACGTTGAAAGCGTTTTTTGATCAACAATCCACACTTTTGGTTCAGCTCGAGAAGAGACAAACAATTTGCCTGTGCTCGGAATATTTGTCAAATGATAAGGTGCCGGAGCCAACGTCGCGACCTTGATGTCACCTGTTGATAAAGTAACAGCTGCAATCTTGTTTTCACCGCGTCCTGCAACAAACAGCACCTTACCGTCATCTGACAGATCCACGCCATGCAACCCCCCACCGACAGAGAATTTACGCGCACTTTTTCCGTCTTTAAGTGACAATTCAATTACCTCGCCCGCATCTGCATCAGCCGCATAAAGCACGTCCATTTTTGCATCAATAGCAATGTGTTCGGGACCATCCCCGGCCACCATGTTACGCAAAACAATTCCACGGTTCAGATCGACCTCGCTGATGGTTCCATTGCCCGCGTTTGACACATAAACCAGATTGGGATCGGATCCAAATGCAGCATAGTTGGGCGTGCTGCCTGTTGGTACAAAGGCGACCAACTTAAAGGATGCCAAATCGACAATCGAAATTCCATCACCAGAAGGATGGGTCGCAACGGCGAAACGCCCATCGGGGGATACAGCCGTATGATGAACTGCACCGGGCACTTCGACCCGACGCACAATCTCGCCGGTTTTGGCATCCAAAACGCTCAGGATACTGATACCAGCATCAGAAGGGCCAATTGGCTTATCCGTTGGCTTTGCATGGTGTGCCGCATGCTCATCCTCTGAAACGCCCTCGGGTTGAACCATATCGCTAATCGCTTCGCGGTCGGTTTCGGTGTAACTGCCAGCAACCATATATGGCACGCCCGACGCACCAGACAGGCCGTGTATCGCCTCTAATCCTGCAATCCGCTTAACTGTCTCGCCTGTCGCTGAATCAACCATACGCAGCGTGCCGGCACTTCCTTCTGGCACAAAAACCATGGGCTGTGCCGCTGCAATAGTCGTTGTCATCAACAAAACAATGAATGGTGTGGTGATTTTTCTAAGCATCAGATGTGTCCTCTGGATGTTTTAATGATGTCTTGAACAGGCTTTTTAATCCTAACCAGCGATCGGGCACTGTCCCGAGCTTGGCCAGTAAAACCAAATAAATACAGCGTAAATCCTGCCATAACTGCGAACGGAATAATTAACATGTTGATCTCCTAAGGCTTCTTGAATTGATTAAATATAACACCTTCGGTTCGGTCATTAACCGCAACCGCAACCGCAGCCTTTGGACGCGACTCTGGGTGCGTCTACAGTCTCTGGCCTTTTATCCTCTGCAATCTGCGGAGTTTCAGCGCTTGAAAGGGTGTTTTCGTCTGAGGCCTCTGGCGATCCACAGCAACAACCATTTTGTTTCTGTTCGGGTGTTGCGGTTTGCTTGTTCACGTTCGAGTACATGCTCGTATCCTCCAAAAGTTTTACCTATAAACATAGACGCGCGATGCGGCTTCACATTACAGGGTTCAGAAATTAAGTTTCAGGATGCGCCGCTTGATCACAATCACAGTCTGCCAAACCGTGCTTGGGGCAAATATTTTGCATCATGTTCAACTGCTCTTTCACGCCCTGCCGCCCTATGGCAAGAAGAGTGGACACCTCATCCAAACTCATTTCTAATTCATCGGCCACAGTCTGTGGTGCTTTTCCCTCCACATCGATGGCATAAACAACGTCTTTTTGACCCGAGGGAAGAATTGGCAAAAGCAAATCAAGGCAATCACAAACTAACGCTTCAAGCTCTTCATCTCGATCTGGGGATGCATTACGCGAAGGATTCATGGCATAACTTTCCAAAATATAAGATTGATTGGCGCAATTTTTGCGGGGCACGGACATCTTTCAAGATTAAAATTTTGGCTGTTTGACGCATTACTTACACTTTCAAAGCCATTGTAATTAAACAAAACTGTAATTTCCTTAAATTCTGTGATCTGTTATCGATCCCGCCTCAAACTTATCGATGCCGATAGATGTGCCATCGGCATAATTACATTCGCATTGCATAAACTGTCCTTCGCCGCAAACTGGGCACATCTCCGCAATCTTCTTAACCAAAGCTGCGCGACTGCGATGAACACGAACACCCAACGTGTTCAAACTAACACCAAGGTCATCGGCCACGGCGGCGCGCGATTCTTCTCTCATATCTAACCGTGTCAGTAGTTCTGCTTGAGACGGTTCCAATTTTTGAATTGCTGACACAAGGCAACCACAAGCCACGTTCTCGACTTCTTCAGCCTCTGGTTCTAAGGTTTTGACCTCAATTGCATAGGCTTCGGCACCACGCCCTCTGGTCGCTCGGCGACGATAATGATCCGTTAAGGTATGGCGCAATGTAATACCCAACCACGCATCCAATTTATCGGCGTTTTCAATCGAATTGTGACTACGCAACACTTTGATGCAAAAGTCTTGAAAAACGTCCTCAGCATCCTGAGCAGAGTTAAGTCTTTTGCGCAAAAATCCAAGGAACTTATTGCGACATTCTATAAGTTTCGCCTCGATATCATGACGGGACACGTGTTCTTTTAGTAAAGTAGAATTAGCCAACATGTTTTGCTCTTAACCTCTGTTGATGCCTAGTACCCACACTCCAAAATTGGTCGTTAGGCCAATAAAAAATGCGGAGTAGATGTACAAATGTATGTCGAGATATCCAATTTTGAGATAAACCTATTAAAGCTATTAAAGCTATTACAAAATCTTTGACCACTTAGAAAACAGCCAACCCATCGTTATAGACACACAAGCGAACATTTACTCTTGTTTGATCCACCAAACCTTAGCATCGACAG
>CAXBJO010000040.1:0-9300 GCA_963976255.1 uncultured Rhodobacterales bacterium | reverse complement strand
ATAATGCGAAACCTAATAATTTCGTCAAATACATAAACACTTTCATCCATTCTGCGCGGGTCATCAAAATGCATTAAGTGTTCTTGGTCTCTAATTTTACTCTGGCGTGCTCATCCGATTGAAGACTATAGTCGGCGAATCAAAATAGAACAGTTTTCTGGGAGGAACGATGTTTAAATTACTTAAAGTGGCGACACTTGCTACGCTGTCCGCAACATTCGCGGGTGAAGCCATGGCACAAACAACATGGAATGTTTCAGTATGGGGTAAGCGGCGTGCGTTTACCGAACATGTGGAAAAATTGGCTGAATTGGTTTCTGCCAAAACCAACGGTGATTTTAAGCTAAATATTTCCTATGGTGGCCTGTCCAAAAACAAAGAAAACTTGGACGGAATTTCCATTGGCGCATTCGAAATGGCGCAATTTTGTGCGGGTTATCACCGCGATAAAAACCCATCAATAACAGTTTTGGAATTGCCATTCTTGGGTGTTTCATCATTAGAAGAAGAACGTAAAATTTCCATGGCGGTTTACAAAAACCCCGCCGTTCAAGCCGATTTGGCACGTTGGAATGCAACGTTGTTAATGCCGTCACCATTGCCACAGTATAACCTGATCGGTGTGGGCGAAGCGCCACGAACATTGGCCGATTTTGAGGGCCTGACTGTGCGTGCAACCGGTGGTATCGGCAAAGCAATGGCTGCCATTGGCGCGGTTCCAACATCAATGTCAGCGACCGAAGTGCGTCAATCATTGGACAGTGGCGTGGTTAAGGCCGTCGCCTTTGCTCCACATGCGCACATGTCATTCGGCACAGTGGAATCCGGCAAATGGTGGACGACCAACCTGAACCCGGGCACTGTAAATTGCCCTGTTGTCGCGAACACCGATGCGCTGAATGCATTATCGGATGATAACCGCGCTGCGTTGTTGGGATCCATTGATGAAGCGTTGGATTATTACATCGCAAACTATAATGGCAAAACGATGGATGCTTGGGGCCCAAAATTGGCTGAAAAAGGCATTGAATCAATTACTTATTCCGACAGCGAGTTGGCAGCATTTAAGGCCGCTGTTGCGGGGCCTGCCGCCGCGGCATGGATCGCCGAAAACACCGCCAAGGGTCTGCCCGGTCAAGAGTTGTATGATCTGGTTACAGGCATGATTGGTAAGTAAACAATTTTGGCGCGGCGGGTTCGTCGCGCCATCATTTCTGGGGGCAATCAATGGCCGTACGTTCACCCGTTTTGACGGATAATTCCACCTTAAGTAAAATCGATCAATCGCTGTACCGCGTCGAGAGCTGGTTTGCCCTGTTGTCGGGTATCGCAGTTTTTTCGTTAATGATATTGGCCGTGGTGTCTGTTTCAGGGCGTCATTTGTTCAATCAACCCCTGCCCGGTTATGTGGATTGGATTGAACAGGCGATGCCGCTGATCGCCTTTATGGGGGTGGCTTATACCCAACGTGATGGCGGTCATATTCGCATGGATATTCTGGTTTCGCGCCTTAAGGGTCGCGCATTGTGGGCGGTTGAATTCATAACCGTTTTAATGATGCTGGCCGTGATGTTGATCCTTGTTTGGGGGTCGTGGGCGCATTTCCAACGCAGTTTTGATTTTAATTCCCCAATGTGGAGCCGTGACAGTTCGATGGATATCGCCCTGCCGTTATGGCCCTCGAAATTACTGGCGCCAGTTGCTTTTGGCGTTTTATGTTTGCGATTGGTTTTGCAACTGGTCGCATTTGGGCATGCGTTTATCACCAACGCCACCAGCCCCCCTGCCGTGCCATTAATCGAAGACGTTGTCACCCAAGCGGCCAAAGAAGCCGACACAGTTTCAGGATAGGATACCCACATGGAACCCATTGATATTGGTATCGCCGTTTCGGCGGGCATGTTAGTTTTGGTGATCTTAGGCATGCGGGTCGCTTTTGCCGCCGCTATTGCGGGTGTTGTCGGTCTGGTCTGGATTTTCTGGGCCAAGTTTGGATACGATCCCGCCCAATTTGGCAAAGCATTCACCGTTGCCGCAAAAATCGCAGGCCAAGTGCCCAGTTCTAAAGTGTCATCACAAGCCTTGTCCCTGATTCCCACATTTATTCTGATCGGATATCTTGCGTATTACGCAGGCCTGACCAAAGCGTTGTTCGAGGCCGCAAAACGCTGGGTTGCGTGGTTGCCCGGCGGACTGGCCGTGGCCACAGTGTTCGCCACCGCTGGCTTTGCCGCCGTGTCAGGTGCATCCGTTGCCACATCCGCCGTGTTTGCCCGTATCGCCATTCCCGAAATGTTGGAACTTGGATATGACAAACGGTTCGCCGCAGGTGTTGTCGCGGCGGCAGGAACATTGGCGTCCTTGATCCCGCCATCCGCGATTTTAGTGATCTATGCAATCATCGTCGAACAGGATGTTGGCATGTTATTATTGGCTGGCTTTATCCCCGGTGCATTTTCAGCCGTAATTTATGCGTCATTAATTATTGGTTTGGCCATCGTGTACAAAAATTTCGGCCCGCCCGTCAGCGGATTCACATGGGGCGAGCGATTTAAATCCCTGCCGCCTGCATCGCCCATTTTCGTGGTCGTCGCGGTGATTATCCTGTTCGTTTACAATCCTTTTGGCGGCGATGCATGGGGCACCCCAACCGAGGGTGGTGCGATTGGTGCGTTCGTCGTGTTCTGTATGGCGCTGTATCGTGGGATGCGTTGGGCACAACTGCGTGATGCGCTGATGGAAACCGCCAAGTTGGCGGTGATGATTTTCACAATCATTTGGGGCGTTTTGATTTATGTACGCTTCCTTGGCTTTGCTGATCTTCCGGCCGCATTTTCTGATTGGATTACCAGTTTGGATCAAAGCCCGATGTTGACATTGGTTCTGATCTTGTTGGCATACGCCGTGTTGGGGATGTTTATGGATGCGATTGGGATGCTGTTGCTGACCTTGCCGATTACCTACCCTGCGGTGATGGCGTTGAATGGCGGCGAATATGTGACCGCTGCAGACAGCGCGTTTGGCATGTCGGGGCCAATGGCTGGGATTTGGTTTGGGATTTTGGTGGTGAAAATGGCCGAGTTTTGTCTGATTACACCGCCCATTGGATTGAATTGTTTCGTGGTTGCAGGTGTGCGCGATGATCTGAGTGTGCAGGACGTTTTCAAAGGTGTGATGCCGTTTTTCATCGCCGACGCGATTACCATTGCATTGTTGGTCGCCTTCCCTGCGATTGTACTGTGGTTGCCCAGTCTGGCCTGATAATTTATCGCATTTAACATTGGATTATGGCGTGATAAACCATGGCTAAGTTTCAAAAAATGGGATTCCCACATGTCAGTCAAAACGTCCTTTGAAGAGTGTTTGAAAATCGGCACACAAGCGATGGAAACATTGTCCGAATCTCTGAATGATCCCGCATTCGTTTCGGCGATCGAGGCGGCGGTTGATCTGATTGCGAACACCACGGGACGTTTAGTGATTTCTGGCATGGGCAAAAGCGGCATTATCGGGCGCAAATTGGTGGCAACGTTCGCATCCACCGGCACGCCTGCCTTGTTTTTACACCCCGCCGAGGCCAGTCATGGCGATTTGGGCATGGTGCGTTCCGAAGATGTATTATTTTTGATGTCGTTCAGCGGTGAAAGCCGTGAATTGGGCGATATTTTACGCTATGGTAAACGCTTTCGCGTCCCCATTATCGCCATGACCGCGCGCGCCGACAGCTCTTTGGGCAAGGCGGGTGATGTTTTATTACAGCTGCCCAAAGTTGTTGAGAGCTGTCCGCATAATTTGGCACCAACTTCATCCACATTGATCCAATTGGCGTTGGGTGATGCATTGGCGATTACCCTGTTGAAACGCAAAGGGTTCACCGAAGAGGATTTTTTCAACTTCCACCCAGGTGGAAAATTGGGCACTGCATTGATGCCCGTCAGCGCGTTGATGGCCACAGGTCACGATATCCCGCTGATTTCCCAAGATGCGCCGATATCCGATGTGGTCACAGAAATCAGCGTCAAAGGATTTGGGATTGTCGGATTGTTGGACGATGCGGGGTCGCTGGCTGGTGTGATTACCGACGGCGATATTCGCCGCTACATTTCGAACAATACCGATGGATCGATGAAGGATGTAATGTTTGGAACGAATGGTAAATCCATCATGACAACCCAATATACCCGCGCGGATCCAACACAGTCCTGCGCCAAGACATTGGGCGTTTTGGAGGCCAAGAAAATCAGTGCGGCGTTTGTTTTAGATAATGGAAAACCCATCGGCCTGATCCGATTGCTGGCACTGATCCAAGCGGGCGTTGCCTAACCCTTGGCGATCGGCAGATTGACCTCAAAGGTGCTGCCTTGACCGACTTGGGATGTGATTTTCAACCACCCACGGTGGCGGATCAAAATGTGTTTCACAATCGCCAACCCAAGCCCTGTGCCGCCTTGGGTGCGCGACCGCCCCTTGTCCACACGATAAAATCGTTCGGTCAGGCGCGGGATATGATTGGGGTCAATGCCATCGCCGTGATCCTGTACCGCAATACAGACGTGTTTTTCGCGCGTTGACGGCATGGAGAAAATGCGCACATCGGTGTCGGCCGTGCTGTATTTGATCGCATTTTCAATCAAATTCTGGAACACTTGGGTCAACTCGTCGCTGT
Source organism: uncultured Rhodobacterales bacterium (assembly GCA_963976255.1). Taxonomy (GTDB): domain Bacteria; phylum Pseudomonadota; class Alphaproteobacteria; order Rhodobacterales; family Rhodobacteraceae; genus Amylibacter. The sequence goes on along the minus strand of CAXBJO010000040.1, from coordinate 4,634 downwards.
TGCCAATCACGTCGGGCATAACATTTGCTACATCCAGACATAGGGTGATATTTTTCCGCTTTGCAATCCCGTCCAATGTCGATGTTACGCCCTTTAGAATGTCCAAAACATTAACATGACTTGTGGGTGCTACCCGTTCACTGGCCTGTAATTTAGACAATGACAACAAATCGTCGATCAGACGCGCCATGCGATCAGCCTCGTTTGCCATCATCCCCAAGAAACGTTCGCGTGCCTGTACGTCCGTGCTGGCGGCACCCTGTAGGGTTTCAACGAAACCCGTCAGCGCGGTCAAGGGCGAGCGTAGTTCGTGGCTGACGTTGGCGACGAAATCATGGCGCATCTGCGCCGCCTCTTGGATATGTGACACATCTTCGAAGCTGAGAACACAACTAGGCTTGGGCGTGCTGTCGGCGTCAAGGCGTGACAATGACACTCGAAATGATGTTGGCACCACCTCTTGTAGGGTGACGTTTGCGGTGGCATTTGGGGCACCGTTCAACACATCATCCAGTGCGGTCAGGCATTTTTTGGACGTAATGATTTGATCAAAGCGTATTCCCGTTTTGGCATCGCCATACCGCACCTTGGCCGCCTTGTTCAGAAAGCTGATTTTATGATCAGGCCCGACCACAAAAACCGGCAACGTCAGGCCATTCAGGATGTAGCGAACAGATTTTTTCATTCTGCTATACGCTTACCACGTACCGGTATTTTTCATCGATGCCCACGGCTCTTGGGGTGGCAATGATCCGCCCTCTTGGATCAACTCGATGGAAATATTGTCGGGGGATTTTATGAATGCCATATGGCCATCATGCGGGGGGCGATTGATCACGACACCCTTGTCCATCAACGCCTGACAGGTGGCGTAAATATCATCAACGCGGTATGCCAAATGCCCCCACGAACGACCGGTTTCCAAAACTTCGTCGCCGTCCCAATTATAGGTCAGCTCTAACTCTGGGGCGTTCAGACGTTGTGCGGTTTCTAAATCTTTGGCGGCAGCCAAGAAGATCAAGGTGAAACGACCCTTTTCAAATTCCTTGCGGCGAGTTTCAATCAGGCCGAATTGGTCGCACCAAAATTCAAGACTTTTCGCTAGGTCTGAGACCCGTACCATCGTATGCACAAATCGCATGTTGTATCTCCATTATGGGGTTGATTGGCGGTATGTTTGCAATCCTTAGCAGCTGGCGCAAGGGCAGAAATCAATATAACGGTTAAAGAGACCGATGAAATGAACCCAAAGGGGTAAAATATGAGCTTTTTCAAGATATTTGTCGTGGCGTGGGCTGTGGCCATGGTGATCGGCGTCGCGTTTGATCGCCTTTTCCCCGAAAAATCCATTTCGGCGCGCGGTGCAGTTTATGGATTGATTGGATTCAGCGTGGTTGGGTTGGTATTTTGGACCCTGATACAGATGATTTTCAGCCTGCCAAAATTCGACGACATTTTTCCCGTCACCGCTGTTTTATTGGGTGCGATGTTCGCGATTGGCGTCAAAGGTGCCTATAAGACGCTGAAAGATCGGCACGCATTAAAGAAGCGGAAATAGCGTGCCTAAATTTTAGTTAACCGATACATCAATGGACAATGGTTTACACATCCGGTTCAGGCCCTGGGCCAACGCCCAAATCTTCGTCGGTTTCATCAGGGTCATAACCCTCTATGCTGGCTTGAACACCATTTCTATGATCGTCGTTAATCAGCTCTGATGTGAAACGCTGCGGTGCAGCGATCGTATTGGTGAATGTGATACCTTCCAATCCAACCCAATCGAACAAGGGGTTAAACGGACGATAGCTTTGGAGCAGCGTAATATATTCGCCACTGACAAGCGTCGGAATATATTGCTGAATTTCCGCCAAGCCATCCATTTGCCCCGGAGCATTTGTAAAACTTGTTTGATCTTTGGTTTCCGTAGACCAAATTAATTGCAATGCACCCCCTGCATAACGCAGATGGGTCACACGAAACCAAGTATTATCTGGATCGCGCGAGAATGAAAGTTTGTCAAAAATCCTGTCCAAATCGAAAAGATACTGATCGTCAATCGACAATTGACGCGACAGCAAATCAGAAATCGTATAAGTCGCTTTCAGCGTTTTCATCCATTTATGGAATGCATTAAAGAACACGAAAGTTCCGGCGAACCACATCAATAGGATTGGCAAAAGCACCATGAATTCCATGGTCATAACGCCGGTATTATCAGATTTGTATTTCTTAAATAGATTTTTCATATCTTTATGGCTCGTTCACAAATGCACTGTCGACGATCAATGCTACACCGCCGCTGGCATCTCTGGGCAGGGGCATCGCATAGTTTGCAGGCAAAATGGGATCAACAATCACACAGGCGCGCATGTACATAATATCGCGTGAATCAGCCGCGCTCCTTTCGCCGAGAACTACAGACGGAGGCGTAGTCAAAGGGTCCACGGTGCTGGTACGATCAATGCAGTCCACACTTGTTGTTGTTAGCGCGTCATTCGATGACGAGCTTATCAATTCCAAACGCAGCAATGTACTGCAATCTTTGATAATCGCAGTATTATCGCAAATCAAATCTTTGATATAATGATGCGCAGTTGTGTCAGATACTTGGCCATTTCCATCGCGTGGTAATGATGCCGGCAATCCAAAAACGCGCAATTCCCGCGCAGCAATATCAACACTGCGTTCCAACATAACCCAACGCACCATGATAAAACCGGTCTCGATTGTCCAAAATAGAACAAACATAAAAACAACGGCCGCAAAGACAAATTCCACGCTGGTTACACCGCGTTCGTCATCTTGGTGACGCCGCAACACGTTGCGACACCATCGGCCAAGTCGTCGATTTGGGTTGATCCGCATTTAAAATGTCAATCTTAGTTTTTGAATATCCTGGCCGATTTCTGCAAACGTATCAGATATATTTGTCGTGTTTGCTATTTTGGCAAATTTGTCAGAACTACCGGCACAATCAAACAAAGCATTAATACCATTTGTCGTCGCAGAATAAGCGATCGTATAAATCTTCGCGTTGGTTTGTGCGCGGAAAGTCGAGCAGATATTGCTTAGGCGGTCATTTTTTTCGACCGTCCCGAGTGAACGATCCCAATACGTTGTCCAACGACCACCCTTAGTATTGTAGTAGGGAACAACAGGCACAACGCCCCACATTTGATTCCACGATAATTCAACCCAATTAGGCGGTGAGCGATAGTATAATTTATAACGATCACGGCTTTCTCGGTAATATACACCTGAACCACCTGTCCCACGGTATTGTGGCTTTACACGGTATTCTGTGGTGTTTTGACCATCTGTCATCAACACCATAACCTTTAAGGTTTCGTCATTATAGTTAACAGGACGTCCGACAAATCCGGGCTCAATCGACTGACGATCTGTGCTGGTTTTCAAACCTGTAAACTCGTCGACGGCGAAAATTGGATCGCCTAACTCGTCAAACATGTCATTGCCATCTTCGTCTGTTTCCGACTGCCACATAGACGCCAAGCTGGCGACCGCTGATTGTGCATCCGGATCAAGCAGCGCGATGCCCCATTTGGCACCGATATCAATTGATGTGTTTCCGCGTGCTTCCAAAAGGCCAATTTGGTCTTTCAGTGCTTGTGCATCATTGGACAATGGCAAGATTTGCGCAAATTCGTCTGTACGACAATAAGGTTGGTCAACACTGCCGTAGCCGTATGTATCACCAGAGTTATAATACCCCATGTGCATCGACTGATTCATTTTCATATCGCCGGTTGCGACAACATTACCGCCGCCGTCGACTTCGTAAATTTCGTCGGTCGAGAAACCAGTTTCAGTAAATGCGACCTCTTCCCATTCAGCGCAATAGCTGTAGTTGTGATCAGGCGTTCCGTAAACTTGTGTAAACAACGCTTCTCCTGCGTTCACTTGCATGTTGTACGGAACCAAGCTGATGGATACGCGGTTTGGATTATCTTCGTCGTTACCAGCCAACATCAGGTCAACAAATTCCTGTGCGGCAGGGATAAGATTTGTAAGGCGGCCGTTGCTGCCCATGGAACCAGAGATATCAAGAACCAGCGAAATTTCGACACGTGGGATCGACTCTTCGGCAGATGACAAAACAGTCAAACCCAAATCGTTCACACCAAATAATTTCATGAACATCGTGTCCATCGTCATCGTCGCCCTGGTTTCAACCCGACGCACGGTGTTCAACGCATTGACGTCGGTACCAGTATCGATGATCTCCCATTGATATTTACCTTCAAGCCCTGCTTTGATCATATAGCTGTCGACAATTTGTTGTGGCGTTTTTGTCTGACGAAGCGATGCTGCCGCCAAGGTGGCGTTATCAAGATTCGACTGAATTTGCGTGCGATTTGCTTCGAAGCGCGCAATATCAATTGCGATCCCTGCAACGCCGATCATTGTGGTAAACATTATCACAACAAAAAATGTCATCGAACCCGATTGATTCAGCAACGTTTCTTTTAGTTTTTTAAATCGACGGAAATTAAGCTTCATAGCATTCTCCAACTAACAACTTGGTACCCACCAACACATTAGGCGAATCGTTTAAATTTGGACGTATCTGCCCCTGTGCATTTATGAACATATATTTGTGTCCAAAATGGGGC
>CAXBJO010000039.1:0-10361 GCA_963976255.1 uncultured Rhodobacterales bacterium | reverse complement strand
CAAATAAACCCGGATCACAACATCGTTGGAAATCTTACAGTTTTGATTTTGACGCAGAGGGCAACCGCACCGCATCCCATCTGTCCGCGCTGTACAACAGCAACGACCACAACCAACTGCTGGATGACGCGGATTACACCTATACCTATGACGCCAAAGGCAACCGCACGACCCGCACAGCCAAAGCGGACGCATCGGTCGAAACCTACAGCTACGACAGCCAAAACCGTCTGGTCGGCGACACCGACGGAGCAGGGATCGCCTCAACCTACGCCTACGACGCCAAGGGTAACCGCACCGCGAAAACCGTGGACGGCGTGACCACGGCCTATGTCTATGATCCATGGAGCGTGTGGCGTAGTACATCAAACGACATTTTGATGGAGTTCGGCAATGATGGCGGTTCCTCAATGGAATTAGCGCGTCGCTGGGTTTACGGAGCGAAAGTCGACGAACCACTTGGCTTTGAAGACTACACATCAACTACCGTTGCAGGCACGGGCACATTTTACGAAGTCTATGCTGACCGCCAAGGATCGGTCACCGATGTAATCGATCCTGCAACAGGCACGGTTGCGGCGCATTACAGCTACGACAGTTTTGGCAATCGTATCACCACAGGTACATTGATCCAACCTTATGGGTTCACAAGTCGTGAGGTCGATGAGGAAAGTGGCCTGATGTATTATCGCGCGCGACACTATGATCCGATCTTAGGACAATTCATCCAACGTGATCCTATTGGGTTTAATGCGGGCGATTTAAACCTTTATGCTTATGTTTGGAATGAATTACGGGCTGAATTTGAAGAAGCTGGTTTTGTAACAGGAGTTACAATGGGACAGGAATTAATTAATGCTCGTAAAGTTGAAATCAATATAACTGATAATGATAAGATCACTGTATATGCAGACGGCGATATCGGTATTTTTGTAAATGATAAGATGTTTTGCAGACATTTATCCGAAAACTTAGAGTGGAAATTAGTGCAAAAAAACCTTTTATGAAGTTGTGCAAGCACTCTCCGCGGATCGCCAAGGCTCGATCCTCTACGTCATCGATCCCGCCACCCAAACCACACAGGACGCGCACTTTTCAACAAACATCGCGATGCAGGCGATCATTTCGCCTGCATCGCATCATTTATGACATGCCAGGGCCCGTGCCGTACCAATCGCCTTGCTCAACCTTGATTGCACCATCCAGCAATTTCGCGAATGCAATCGGGTCTTGTGTGCCGCCGTCGCGGCCACGGTAATGGTATGGGATCACCACGCTTGGCTTAAACTCTGCAACCGCACTGGCCGCCGCCTTGATATCCATTGTAAACGGCAAGTTCATGCATAACAGCGCCACATCAATATCTTTCAATGCACGCATTTCTGGCACATCTTCGGTATCGGACGACAAATAAACCCGCGTGCCACCGATATTCAAAACATATCCATTGTCGCGCCCTTGGGGGTGAAACTTTTGCCGATCAGGCGTGGTATTATACGCCGCAATTGCCTCGATTTTGACCTCACCAAAATTGGTGGTGTCACCGTTACCAATCACCTCGGCACGTGCGGCCAATTCCGCCGACATTTTATCCTGCGCACCCTTATTTGAAATCAATTTGGTGTTTTCAGCCATCACAGAAGCCAGCGTTTCATTATTCAAATGATCCCCGTGGTGATGCGTGATCAGGGTCAAATCGGCCGTTGGAAAATCCGCATACAGTGCAGGATCGCCCACAGGATCAACATAAATCACCCCCATTGGGGTTTCCAAAATCAATGATGCATGCGCCACCGGGCGAACTTTAACGGCACCAAACATCATGCCGTCACCATCAGCCAATGCGACATGGGGTAAGACTGTCACCGCACCTGCGGCAACTGACGTTTCCAGAAAATTTCGACGTGTAAACATGTGTGATCTCCAAGTTGGTTTTTATCAATAGATACAACTTATACGAAACAGATCACCATTTCGATCACTTTTCTTTGAGGTTTCTTATGTCAGTCCTCGACCATCACATCAGGACGGGGGAATAATCGCGCCAACGAAACCGACTGGCCGTTGTCCTGCATCACCCGAATATGTTTGCGTCTGATCTGTCGCGGCTCTGACACACCCACTGAATGCGCCAAGGTTTCGACCTCGTGGATCATCTCGGATGCATAATTCGCAACCTTCACCGATTTCGCCTTAGGCACCAACCCTTTTTGCAAACGCCCATCATGCGTGGTGATCCCTGTGGGGCAGGTATTTTTATTACATTTCAACGCCTGAATACAGCCCAGCGAAAACATAAATCCGCGCCCTGAATTCACAAAATCCGCACCAATACCCAACGCCCATGCAACGTCGCCGGGGTTAATCAACTTGCCCGATGCAATCAGCTTGATCCGATCACGCAATCCACGTGCATACAACAGATCAGAAACCCGTGGCAAACTCTCGCGCAATGGCGATCCCACCAAATCCATCAACGGCATCGGCGCGGCACCGGTTCCGCCATCGCCACCATCCAACGTGATAAAATCAGGCGCAGATTCAACGCCCCGTTTTAACACTTCGTCCAGCAGGCTTTCCATCGCGCGGTACGACCCCATCACCGTCTTAAACCCAACAGGCTTGCCCGTCACATCGCGAATATGCGCGATCATATCCAACAGCTCGTCCACAGTAGACACCTCTGCATGGCGATTGGGGGAAATGCTGTCTTTGCCCTCTTGGATTCCACGAATGCTGGCAATTTCCGCATTCACTTTGGCACCGGGTAAAATACCACCTTTGCCGGGCTTAGCACCTTGTGCCAGCTTGATTTCAAACATCCGCACCCGTTCATGCGCCGCCACTTCGCGCAGCTTTTCATCCGACAACTTTCCGTCCAAATCCCGTACACCGTATTTCGCCGTCCCGATTTGATAAACCAAATCACAACCGCCTTCTAAATGATATTCTGACAAACCGCCCTCGCCCGTGTTCAACCAAACACCGGCCTTGCCCGCACCAATGCTTAACGCACGGACAGCGGGTTTGGACAACGCACCATAACTCATGCCCGAAACATTGAAAAACGATGGCGCCATATACGGCACCTTGCAAAACGGCCCGATCTGCATTGGTTCGGTTTTGGCCATCTGCTCTTGTAATGGGGGGAATGGGGCGTTCACAAAAATCGGAGTACCAACTTGGGTCAAATTGCGGGTCGATCCAAATGCAATGGTATTATCTTTGCCCTTGGATGCGCGTGCCACCCAATCACGCTGTGCGCGATTAAACGGCATTTCTTCGCGATCCATGGCGAAAAAATACTGTCGGAAAAACTCGCCCAATTCGGTGAATAATTTGCGAAACCGCCCGATCACAGGATAATTGCGCCGCACCGCATCCTCGGTTTGCGCCCGATCACGCAGGAACATCGCAAAGATGGCCAAAACCGCAAACCCCAATAACACCACAAACAACGTCGCCAAAAAACTTAAAACATCACCAACGAACGACATACTCATTACATTCCACTCCCATGGATATTTAGGGGGCATAAGCGCCTCGAAACACACCATAAGTCAATACAAAGGTTTGTTAGATTAATACGGAACCGCCCTATCCCAGAAAATTATTCTTGGCATAAAAATATAACAATGCACCAATTAACGCCATGCCCGGCAGCCCCAAAAACCGCCGTGCTAACCCCCACAAAACTGTGCGCAATATAAAACCCATACGACCCAGATAATGCGCCGTGCCGACAAATAAAAGCATAAAGGCCAGAACTTTCGCTCTGGCCTATATCTTAGTGGATTTTAGTGTCCTTGGGCACACGCGGTGCGCGCCCTTTGCCGTCAATCGTCAGCCCCGCATCATTGGCACTGACAACCACCTCGGCTCCGTCCAGCAAATCACCAGACAACAACACTTCCGCCAGCTCGTCTTGCAAGGCTTTCTGGATCACCCGTTTCAGGGGTCTTGCACCGTACACAGGATCATATCCCTGATCCGCCAACCATGTTTTCGCCTTGTCATCGACAGTCAGAACAATTTTGCGCGGCTCTAAACGTTTGCCCAAAATATCCAACTGAATGCTGACAATGCCGTCCATGTCTTCGCGACTTAGACGATCAAACAACACAATCTCGTCCAAGCGATTCAAAAACTCTGGACGGAAATGCGCCTGCACGGCCGTCATCACTTGGGCTTTGGCCTCAGCGGTGTCGGTGCCATCGGGCAACATGCTTAACGCTTGCGAACCCAAATTTGACGTCAAAATAATCAACGTCTGTTTGAAATCAACTTGGCGTCCTTGACCATCGGTCAACTGACCATCATCCAAAACCTGCAACAACACGTTGAACACATCAGGATGCGCCTTTTCGACTTCGTCAAACAACAGCACCTGATATGGGCGTCTGCGCACGGCTTCGGTCAATGCACCACCTTCGTCGTAACCAACGTAACCGGGGGGGGCACCAATCAAACGTGCAACGGAATGTTTTTCCATATACTCGGACATATCAATCCGAACCATCGCCTGATCATCATCAAACAGGAACTCGGCCAATGCTTTGGTCAACTCGGTTTTACCAACACCTGTTGGGCCCAAAAACATGAACGATCCCAGTGGACGTTTCGGGTCATTCAACCCCGCACGCGCACGGCGCACGGCATTAGATACCGCATGAACAGCGTCGAATTGCCCAATCACGCGATTGCCAATTTCCTCTTCCATGCGCAACAACTTGTCACGTTCACCTTCCAGCATCCGATCGACGGGGATACCCGTCCAACGTTCGACAACAGATGCGATATGCGTGGGTAAAACCGCATCTTCGACCATCACATCATCACCTGCTTCTTCGGCTTTGGACAGTTTCGTTTCCAATTCAGGGATCAGCCCGTATTGCAACTCGCCCATCCGCGCCAAATCACCCGCACGTTTTGCATGCTCAAATTCGACCCGCATGTTATCCAGCTCTTCTTTGATGTCACGCGCACCTGCCAACTTGTCACGCTCGGCCTGCCATTTCGCCGTCATTGCCGCGCTTTCTTCGCGCAAAATACCCAACTCTTTGTTGATCTTAAACAGGCGATCCTTGGACGCATCATCGCTTTCCAATTTCAGCGCCTCCGCCTCGATTTGCTTTTGCAACAAATCGCGATCAATTTTATCCAACGCCTCTGGCTTGCTATCGACCTCCATGCGCAAACGGCTGGCGGCCTCGTCCATCAAATCAATCGCTTTGTCAGGCAGGAAACGATCCGAGATATAACGATGACTTAACACCGCCGCCTGCACCAACGCACTGTCGGAAATCCGAATGCCGTGGTGCAACTCGTACTTTTCCTTGATCCCACGCAGGATCGAAATCGTATCCTCGACCGTCGGTTCTTCGATCATCACAGGCTGGAACCGACGCGCCAGCGCCGCGTCTTTTTCCACGTGCTTGCGATATTCTTCTAATGTGGTCGCACCGATTGCGTGCAATTCACCCCGCGCCAACGCAGGTTTCAACAGGTTGGATGCATCCATCGAACCCTCGGACGCACCCGCACCAACCAACGTGTGCATCTCGTCAATGAACAAAATGATTTCACCGGCGGCTTCGGTCACTTCCGTCAGGATCGCCTTGAGGCGTTCCTCAAATTCACCACGATATTTCGCACCTGCAATCAGCGCACCCATATCCAGCGCCATCAGCGTTTTGCCTTGAATACTCTCAGGCACATCACCGTTTACAATCCGCAACGCCAAACCCTCGGCAATCGCAGTTTTACCCACACCCGGTTCACCAATTAAAACAGGATTGTTTTTGGTACGGCGCGACAACACCTGCATTGTGCGGCGAATTTCTTCGTCACGCCCAATAATCGGATCAATCTTGCCGTCACGTGCGCGCTGCGTCAGATCCTGCGCATATTTCTTCAACGCATCATACCCATCTTCAGCATTCGCACTGTCGGCAGTGCGCCCCTTGCGAATATCATTGATGGCCGCGTTCAGGCTTTGCGCCGTCACGCCTGCATTCTTCAACACATCATTTGCATCGGATTTCACAACAGCCAACGCCGTCAACATCCGCTCGGCAGGCACAAACGTATCGCCCGCTTTTTTGGCCAGCTTTTCCGCCTCGGCCAAAACCTTGCCGGTTTTACCGTCCAGATAAACCGAACTGTCACCTGTTACTTTGGGCAGCTTGCCCAAAACAACATCCACATCGGCCAACGCACGCACGGGATCACCCCCCGCCATACTGATCAAGTTTGCCGCCAACCCTTCGGGGTCATCCAACAATGCCTTCAGCAAATGTTCTGGTGTAAATCTCTGATGGCTTTCGCGCATCGCAATGGTCTGTGCGGCTTGTATCATGCCACGCGACCGTTCTGTGAACTTCTCTAGGTCCATAGGTCACTCCTCTAAGCGCTTGCTGTTAAATTAATGACGCCCTCAAAGGCACGTCTGGGGTGCAAGCCTTACCTCAAATATAATCCCCCTGATGCGCAATTTAAAGCCCCCAATCTTGACATAATGTCCCATCTCGCCCAAAGACATCCAAACCCTCACAGGAGCCTGCAATGATCGCAGATGACCGCCTAATTGTCGCCCTCGATGTCCCGAACCTCCTCGACGGCGGCAAAATCATCGACGCCCTTGGCGACTCCGTCTCATTCTACAAAATCGGCCTTGGCATGCTCACCGGCGGCGGCCTCGCCCTTGCCAATGAACTCAAGGGTCGCGGTGCCAAAGTATTCCTCGACATGAAATTCTTCGACATCGGCGCAACGGTGGAAAAGGCCGTCGCAGGCATCGCCCAATACGACCTCGATTTCCTGACTGTCCATGGCGACCCCTACGTTGTTCGCGCGGCGGTTGCGGGACGCGGTGACAGCAACACAAAAATCCTCGCCGTCACAATCCTCACATCCCTTGATCGCACCGACCTAAATGATGCCCTAATCAAAGACGGCAACATCCACGACCTTGTCGTCGAACGCGCCCGCAACGCCCTGATCGCAGGTGCCGACGGCGTCATCGCGTCCCCCCAAGAGGCCGCCTTAATCCGCGCCCTCCCCGAAGCATCGGGAAAACTAATCGTAACCCCAGGTGTGCGCCCCGCAGGCGCGGCACTCGGCGATCAAAAACGTGTCGCAACCCCCGCCCAAGCCATCCAAAACGGCGCCGACCACATCGTCATCGGCCGCCCGATCTGGGCCGCAGAAAACCCACGCGATGCGGCACTCGCAGTCCTAGAAGAACTCAAAACAGTCTAGCACCAAGCCGCACATCCTTGTCCCGTGGGAAAAGGAAGCAACACTAATGTTGCCCCCTTTATCCCCGCCAAGTATCTGCACGCCCACAATCCCCCGCAACACACCAAAATCCTTATCCCGCCGGACGGGACAAGGATGTGCGGCGGCTTCGCCTTGATTCCGCACCGCTCGCCCAAATAACCAAATCCTAACCACGCGCGCCCCACACTCCCGCGCATGGACAAAATACACCACATCCCGCTGACCCAAATCGACACAACCGCAATCCCCCGTGATCGCACGCTGATCGACACAACCGCCCTGAATGAGCTCATCGCCTCCATCCGCACCAACGGATTGCGCTTACCGGTCGAGGTTTACACAACCCCAACAGGCTTCGCCCTGATCGCGGGCTTTCGCCGTCACCTCGCCTTTCAAACCCTCGCGCAAACCGACGACACCTTCGCCAAAATCCCCGCCTTCATATGCGCCCCAAAATCCATGCCCGCCGCAATGGCCGCCATGGTTGAGGAAAACGAAATGCGCCAATCCCTCTCCCCATGGGAACGCGCCCACATCGTGGTCCGGGCCACAGACATGGGCACGTTCAACACAACAGACGCCGCCATCCAAACCCTCTTCCCCCACGCATCACGCCAAAAACGCGCCAAACTCCGCGCCATGACCGAGGTGGTGTTGGAACTCTCCAACCACCTAACCGACCCCGAATTATTGACCGAGCGTCAACTCATGCGCCTCTCAAACGCCATCCGCCACGATTGGACAGATATCATCCAAACCGCCCTGTCCGAATTGGATGGGCTGGACGGCCGCCAACAATGGACCCGCATTTTACCAGTACTATCGGAACTCGAAGGCCTAATCGCCAACAACCACCCCACCACATCAAACAGCCCACGGCGCAACATCACACCCCGCGCGGGGATTAACGTCCGGCGCGAAAGCACCCCATACGGCTACACCCTCTACATATCAGGCCGCAAAGCGACAGGGATGTTGATGAGCAGTGTCATGGACGAGATTGAACGGTGGTTAAGCGAAGCCTGAGCGAGCGTGGCTTGGGCAAAGCCCAAACGCGCAAGCCGGCAGGGGAATTCGAAGAAATCCCCGAGAGGCCTAGCAAGCACACCAATTCCGTAGCGCAATTTATCCCCCCGCAAACTTCAACCTTCTGGAATGATCAACGCCGCAATGCGCCCTCCCGCCCGCGCGTGGCTTGGGCATCGCCCAAACGCGCAAGCCGAAAGGGAAATCCAAAGGAATTCCCGAAAGGCCAAGGGTCGGGCGCCGCCCGTGCTAGTCGCACGGCCGTTAATCAACCCTTGAACTTATATCTCTCAAATTGTTTTCGCTGATCGTTTAGGAGCTTCATACTATTTAACCTAATTCCCACAGCTTGCTTAGATACACAAAAATATTCCGATAAATAGGCCAATAGAGTACCATAGGGCCTGTAATTGCTGGGTTGATCATCTACAAATATTTGCGCGGGGTCTCTAATGTGAATTCCCAAAGTTTTGCAGTACTCAGCAAGCTTAAATAAAAATACACGGTTTGGCATAAGTAAATATGATGCGAATGTATTTGCCTGAATTTCTAACGTTTCATATTTAAAGGTTTTGTATGCCATATTGCCAAAAAACAAGTCTCGTTCAATTATACTTTCCGACTTTAAGAACTTCCCATGTTCCAAATAAAAATGACCGATTTCATGGCCTAAAGTAAAGCGTTCCCGATGCTCATTATCGTGCAAATTGATTTGAATTATTTTTCTATCAAAATTTGCTGAACCCAGTATGGAATTTCCGTCATCATCTTGAACATCAACGGCGCTATACTTCAATTCAATTGAAAGGGTAGAGCAAACCTTCTTAAGATCAACAGCGACACCTTCATATTCAATTGAATCCAAAATTGACTGCACCTTTTTTTGAATTTCTTCACCTGAAACAAAGGGGGGCTTTGCAATAGCCTTCGTTTCACCTTCCGCAGCGCCTTTAGACAAACTCGGATCAATACTCATCAAAAATTGCGTAATCGAACCCGAAAATTGCCCATTATAATATGCGGAAAATTTCAGGGGCTTCGCTTTAACTTTTTTCTCGAACAGTTGCTTTGCAACATATCTATCTTCGACTGCTTTCGCATCACTGCGCGCTATTATTGTTTCAAAACCATGACCATCAAATTTTACAATCCCTAGTCCAATGTTCTTTGCCACGTTTTCGGCACCAGATTGTAACCTTGAAGAAGTAACTATCACCCCTTTAGCCGAGTGCCCAAAAATTCGATCTAGTTTTTTTGAAAAGTCGTTAACATAAATTTCTTCCAAATTACGTTTATGGTTTTTACATTCAAAAACAATTGTTAAATGTGGTCGGTCTACATTTGGCGACCATAACTCAATTACAACATCAAATGTCACAGGCGCTTCGCGCTTACCGCAATCATATTTTTTTTGTTTAAAAACTTTACAGATAGTTGGCGTGTAAACGTCAAAAATCAGTGATTCATTTTCTTGCTGCTCAAGAAGATATTGGAAAAATGTATTCTCAAGTCTATCCCCTTTTTCGGTAGTACTCACATCTTGCCTCCAAATGTATAAATTTTATGGTGAGACGCAAATTCAATCCAACCGAACAAACTCAAAATACTAAATATCGTTAGTCTTTTAAAAACTATTTGCAACTTCTCGATTATTGTACATTTAGGCAAGCGAAATATCTATAATAAACAAAATCAACCACTTAACCCCCTGTCCCCATGGGGACACCTCTGATATAACCCCAATATGCCCACGATCTGCCGAGACTGCTTGATTAAAATCGAACCCGCCCGCCGCTGTCCAAAATGCGGCGGCCCCCGCCTGCTGTCTCATCCCGAACTCTTCGACCTCACCACCGCCCACATGGATTGCGACGCCTTCTACGCCAGCGTAGAAAAGCGCGACAACCCCGATATCCGCGACAAGCCCGTCATCATCGGCGGCGGCCACCGCGGCGTCGTCTCCACCTGCTGCTACATCGCCCGCATCCACGGCGTCCGCTCCGCCATGCCCATGTTCAAAGCCCTGAAACTCTGCCCCGACGCCGTCGTGATCC
>CAXBJO010000038.1:0-12358 GCA_963976255.1 uncultured Rhodobacterales bacterium | reverse complement strand
TCTGAACCGCCGCACGGGTCTTGGCCCCTAAAATCCCATCAACCTTACCCACATCATGCCCACGGGCCTTCAACCGTTTCTGCAATTTCACCATATCCGCACCCGACAACGGCGCATCGGGTTTGCCCGCGTTAAACCGCGCCGCGCCATTCAAGCGTGTGGCGAAATACGCCGCCGAGGTCACATTCACCAACGACTTGTTCCACTTGAAATAAACGTCAAAGTTATCAAACACCAAAAACGCCGGCCCCTTGCGACCCTCTGGCAACAACAACGATGCATTCAGATTACTGGCCGCCTTGCCCCGTAATTTCACACCCTTAGATGTCCAGCTGGACACCTTTTGCGGTCTACCCAAGCCCGTTTTTGCCCAATCCAAATTCGATGGCACAGACACCTCGACCATCCACGGTTGACCCTTGCGCCAGCCATGGTTTTGTAAAACCCGCGCACTGGTCAAAATTGCATCAGGGGCGGATCGCACCAAATCCACACGCCCATCGCCGTCACCATCTACGCCATTGTTTAAAACATCTTCGGGCAACATTTGTACCATGCCGATTTCACCCGCCCACGCACCGCGTGATGCGGTCGGGCTGAACGTGCCCTTTTTCCACAACGACATCGCCGCGAAAATCTGTGGTCGGAACAATTCAGGACGGCGACAATCATGCGCCAACGTCGCCAATGCATTCAACGTATTAAACCCACCTTGGTTCGCGCCAAAATCCGTTTCCATCGCCCAAAATGCCAACAACACAGGGGCAGGGACGCCATAATCCGCCTCGGCTTTGCGAAAGGTACTGCTGAATTGTTTACGCTTGGATGCGCCAACTTTCAGACGGTTCGATGACACAACGCGCCCCGCAAATTGGCCAAAGTTTTGACGGAACACCGCTTGGGATCGATCCAACTTCAAAACCTTGCTGTCGGCCTTAACAGAGGCGAAAAATGTATCCGCATCGGATTTCGAAAACCCTTTTGAAATCGCTTCTTTCTTTAACCCATTCACAAAACTGCCAAAACTCACATTGCATTTCGCGTATGCCGCATTGCCCAATGTCAGCGCTGTAATAACTGTCACAGTTGAAAAAAATCTCATGTCAAATACCACCCAAAAATAAAGGCGCCCAACTGGACGCCTTTATAATGTGATTACTTTTGTGCCTTAAATCAAGACTTCCAGCCTGTGATATGTTTGATTTCACAGAAATCCTCGATACCCCATTTGCCGCCTTCGCGCCCGTTTCCGGATTGTTTGTAGCCCCCAAATGGTGATGGGCCTGCACCGCCGTCACCGTTGATACGGATCATGCCCGCACGCATCGCACGCGCCGCACGCTTGGCTTTGTCCATGTCTTGGGTTTGAACATAATCAGTCAAACCGTAATCCGTGTCATTCGCCAATTCGTACGCATGTTCCTCGGAATCAAACGGCATCATCACCAAAACAGGGCCAAAAATTTCGTCGCGACCAACGGTCATGTCATTGGTAACATCCGCAAAAACCGTTGGACGAACGAAGAAACCTTTGTTCAATCCTTCGGGACGGCCAACGCCACCCGCAACCAAACGCGCGCCCTCTTTGATCCCTTCGGCGATCATGTCCTGCACTTTGTTGAAATGCGCCTCGGATGACATGGCACCCATGTGCGATCCCTCAACTGCTGGATCACCAACGGTATGCGCCTCGGCTGTTGCCGCCGCAATTTCCACTGCTTCGTCGTAATACGACCGCTCAACCAACATCCGTGTCGGCGCGTTACAGCTTTGACCAGAGTTGTTGAAAACGTGCATCGTGCCACGTTTCACGGCTTTCTCATCCGCATCGGCAAACACAATATTCGCGCCCTTGCCACCCAATTCTAACGTCACACGTTTTACCGTATCAGACGCCGCCTTGGAAATCAGCGCACCCGCACGGGTCGATCCCGTGAACGAAATCATGTCGATATCTTTGTGGCTCGACATTTGCGATCCAACACCAACACCGTCGCCATTCAGCATGTTGTAAACACCGGCAGGAACACCAGCATCATGCATGATTTCGGAAAATACATACGCCGACAAAGGCGACACTTCGGAAGGTTTCAAAATACAGGTAGACCCCGCAGCAATTGCCGGAATAACCTTCAGGAAAATCTGATTCATCGGCCAATTCCACGGCGTGATTAAACCCGCAACGCCAATCGGCTCTTTAAGAATTTTCTCTGTTGGGAAACCTTCCAACTCTTCTTCAAATTCGAACGCTTCCAACGAATCGATGAATTTCTGAATGTGCCCAGTGCCACAACCAACCTGTTGCGTGCGTGACAATGTAATCGGCGCACCCATTTCCATTGTGGTTGCCTGTGCAATATCTTCTTCGCGCTTGGCATATTCGGTTTGAATGGATTTCAGCAACGCAATGCGCTCGGCCTTGCTTGAATACTGCCATGTGCCAAACGCCTTACGCGCGGCCGCCACGGCGGCATCCGTATCCGCTTGGTCACCCAAAGAGATCGTCGCGAACCCTTCTTCGGTCGCGGGATTGATGACTGTGAAATCATTTGGCTTGGCTGGGTCAACCCATTTGCCATCGATATAAAATTGGCGTCTGTCGAGCATATTGCACCTATATTTTTGGATTCTGCTGGACTTTGCCATTGGTATCACAAAATGGCAACAATGAACGCGACCCAAATCGGCGGTAATTCCGACATCCAACGCGACAATATAGTCAACCCATATCACAGCTTATCATTTGACGATTTTCAGCGCGGCGCGTAAGTTTCAATTTTTCACAGGAGACTCCCCCTATGGCACTACGCATCAACGACACGATCCCGAACCTAAACGTCGAAACAGACCTGGGTACCTTTGACCTGCATGATTGGCTGGACGGCAAATGGGCCATTCTGTTTTCCCACCCCAAAGATTTTACACCTGTATGCACCACTGAATTTGGCGCCGTTGCTCAGCTGGCGGATGAATGGGCAAAACGCGACACCAAAGTGATGGGCATTTCCATCGACAGCGCCGCAGATCATAAAAAGTGGAAGGGCGACATTGAAACTGTTGCAGGTACCGATGCCACATTCCCCATCATCGCCGACACTGACCTGACCGTGGCCAAAGCATTCGATATGCTCCCCGCCGAAGCGTATCTTCCCGATGGTCGCACTCCGGCAGACAGCGCAACCGTGCGATCCGTTTTCATTATCGGCCCTGATAAACAACTTAAACTGTCGATGACATATCCAATGACCGTTGGCCGTAACTTTGCAGAGGTTCTTCGCGCTTTGGATGCTCTACAAACCAGCACCAACAACGGCGTTGCAATGCCCGCAAACTGGGAGTTGGGTCAGGATGTCATCATCCCCGCAACCGTCAGCCATGACGACGCGATGGCAAAATTCGGCGAATACGAAACCGTTTTACCGTATCTGCGCATGGCGAAATTGCCAAAATAATAAACTGGCGCGGGGACGCCCCGCGCCAACGCTACGCCTTAACGGCCGCAATCACACACACTTCGATCAGGATTGCTTCGCGTGCCATGTGCGCCTGCACACAGGCACGGGCAGGGCGCTGATTTTCCGACAGCCACGCATTCCAAACTTCATTCATCGGCGCAAAATCACGGTCAATATCCCGCAGGTAAATCGTGACGGATAACATGTGATCGCGGCTTGATCCGGCCTCTGCCAATATCGCATCGACCTTTGCCAACACATCCTGTGTTTGCGCGGTAATATCCGTGGTCACATCATTTGGCACTTGGCCAGAAAAATAAATCGTTCCGTTAAGGATGTTAATCTTGCTAGCACGTTCTGATGTGCCGCTGCGAGTGATGTTCATGATCTTCCCTTTGCGCGATATTTTCAATGAACGTATGTAACCAAATCATCCAAGTCCACTGTTTCATTGATGTGGATTATCCGCTATAAACCTTCCAAATTAATTTATTATAAAGCGATCCTTTTCCAAGGTAAAAGAATGCCCGAACTCCCCATCTTTGTTGTCAATTTGGACGGCTCCGATGACAGGCTTTCCAAAATCAGTACGGCCCTTAATGCCCAAGGTGGCAGTTTTACACGTATATCCGCATATGATGGACGCAAGGCGAATCAAAATGACATTCCCGAATACGATTCCGCAGGTTGCAGAAACTATATTGGCCGCGATTTAAACAGAGGTGAAATCGGCTGTTACTTCAGCCATATCTTCGCCGCGAAACAATTCTTGGCCACAGGGGCAAAATTCGGATTAGTTCTCGAAGACGATGCAGAGCTTTCAACAAACGCGATCGCGTTGGTGAAAACATTGGTCGCACAACAGACCAAAGCGCCTAAAAAGTGGTTCCTTTGCCATCTTGCAGATCCCAAAATGAATTTTCTAAGCGCGATTGAAACCTTCGCCGTGAATGACGACAGGCGCACGCTTTATCGTGCTCACTATTTCCCAATGACTACAACTGCCCTTTTGTGGTCACGCACAGGCGCGCAGGAATTCTTGAACACATGCCTTCCGATGCAGTGCCCTGTGGATAATTTCATGCGGAAATGGTTGATTACTAACGATTGCGGAATCGCTGTACAGCCCCCAATTTTCAGCACAACAGGAGCCAGCAGCGAAATCGACCGCGTTGCGAATGTGAATACGCGCAACAAAGAAAAAAGAGTCCCATTTTTCGGCGCTAAGAAAGCGCGCCGTATTATTGGCGAAAAAATCAAAGCCAGCCGTTATTTACTGTGCTTCAGAATGCGTAAATTCTTCTCAAAACAGGCTTAATCCGTCACGACTTCAAAAACGATATCAACGGTTGCAGCTCGGGTTGCTTGATCAACAACGGTTCTGAACGCAGCTTATTAAATTCATCGTAATCTTGGGCGATCTGGCGCAACTGTTCTGTTATTTCTTTTGGCGCAAGGCCACACAGGTTTATCACGGCCTTTGGATTAAAATCCAACGCCAAATCATTTGGATCGCAATAGGTGATCGGCACACAGCCCGCGATAAAGGACTCGGGTATCTTCTCTGTTATGTACCCCTGTCCCAATCCGTTTTCGGGGCACAGGTTGAATAAATACTGTGGAAGCAATTCAATTTTGGATAATGGGGTCGGGTTGATTTTTCGTCCAAATGCATCACACCCAATCGCAGCACCGACATTATTTTTCAACCGACGGCGATGTTTTTTCAAGTGCGATGTCATCAACACTGCCCTTTTCGATCTTTGGTCGAATTCGGAACGTGTCAGCTCTCCAAAACTCTCGTTGATGGATTTTGACAACTGCTCAATCGACAAACGCTTGCCAAACCGATCATACGGGGGCGTTGTCTCATACCCTTTCCATGTCAAATAATTGCACCAATACGGGAACCGAATTTCTGTTTCACTGTTGGGTGATCTGTAACCGATGTTTTTGCGTGCCAGATGCGTGGGGTTATCTTTATTTTCGGTGTAAATGGAATAATCCCAAGCGCCAAATTCCGTGAACTTTTTTTGAACTAACTTTTGATCGCGTTGCTTCCAAAATGGCCCCAAAATCCGCAGATGCTGTTTTGTCGTGTGTTTTTCAAACAGGTCACAAATGAATGGAAAAGCGGTCGTTGCTTCGAACCCCTTCCAAAACCCATTGGCGGTCAACGTCCGCCCATCGTCCAATTGTGAAACGGCTTCGTGAAAGACGGGTTTTTTGAAAGAGAACATAAAACGATTTTCGCTACTTTGGATCAATCCAATATTATTGTAGCAACTCACCACCTACAGTGAAAGGTAAAGCGCCCCCATAAGGTAAGGCTTATCAACAGGGGCGATTTTGTACAATTCTTAGTGAGACAACAACACAGGCACCGTCATAAATTTCAACAAGTGATTGGTGGTTGCACCCAGCACGAAATCATACATGCGCGAATGCCCATAACCACCTGTGACAATCATATCAGATCCCGAATTGACGGCCTCGTTTAACAATGTGTCGCCAATTGAAATCTTGCTGGGGTCATTGTGCAAAACTGAAACACGCGCACCATGACGATCCAACGCCACCGCCAATTCATTGGCCGATTGCTCAATGCGTTGTGATTGGCCGCCTTGTTTGCCAACCCAGAAAATTTTGGTTTCTTTGGCATGTTTGATAAAGGGCAGGGCATCATGTGCCGCCCGCGTGGATTCGCGTGTCGCGCTCCACCCCAACAGGATATTTTCGCCAACATTTTCGAAATTTCCGATGTACGGCAATACCAAAACTGGCCGCCCCGAACCGCGCACCGCACGCTCAACCAAACTGCGTTGATCTGGTCGATCAATTTCGGGGTTGGACTGCCCGATGATAATCAAATCCGATCCCAGCCAATCGCTCAGGACGGGAGCATCCGAACTTTCGTGCAACAAATCAACTTCGCGCCACTCGGATGCGAAATCCTCTTTGCCAGTGATCCGATCAAACACAGCTTTAATCTTCGCCGACGTTTCTTTCTGATCCTCATGAAAGGCGGTCATCTGTGGCACAGACACTGCACCCATCAGATCACTGTAAACTTCGCGGTTGCCCATGGTATGCACGCCGATCAGATGCGCATTAGACTTGCGCGCGACCATTGCCGCGAACGTGATAATCCGTTCCGCATTTTTCAAACTTTTGACGCTGACTGTGATTGTTCGATATGACATGGTTCAACCCTTTCAATAAGTTGCATCATAAACTTGCATGCCATGCACGACGCGACATTGATCTGAATCAATGGGTGATGGATATTTTTTGGCTTAACTGATTCGCCTTCTGGCTGTTAGCGTTTCGGTTGAATTCTGCCCAAATCGCATGCGGCCATCGGCGTATTCATGCGATGTGGCAATGCGTCGCCGATCGCCGATTTGGCGCACCACCTTTTCGCCGCCCCCAATTCCCCATTTTGGCAATCGGGCGCTGATTTGTGCTTCGGTGCCTTATCGACCTTACAGACGACAATCCCCACCCATAGCGTGGCTTTCGTGGTCATTCAGATCACGTCATTGTAACGGAGAAAAAATATGAAAAAGCATACACTTATCCTCGCCTCGACGTTTGGATTACTGACCGCGCCCTTGGCGGCGCAAGAGGCAAAAACCTGTGATGTGGAAACCATGAACATGATCATTGAACAGGTAAACAAGGCACCAATAGGTGTCCAAGCCGAAGCAATGGGCGAATTGGCCATGGCCAAAGAAACGATGGAAGCAGGCGATACACAAGCCTGCGTAACCCACCTCACCAACGCCTCCACTTTGGCAGCAACTGAATAAACACCCCTGCCTCAAGCCCGCCCGCCTGTCATGGATCCACAGGCGGGTGTTTTTTTGGTGTCTGATTTTCAGAACTGGCAGTGCCTCCAGGACAGTGTTGAGTATCTGCTGTCACATCCCTTATAATCTGGTCCGCAGAATACTCGTATGTCGAGCGCTAGATCCGCTGCCAATTTTGCGGCGTAATATCGGGATTGTTTAGTTTAGGTACTCCAAACCACTGTTTTGGCGCAATTACATGTTTTTGTGAATTGGCATTTAACCATGCTCCCCACCAAGAAAACGAACTATTGGCGATGATGTTGTGCTTGCACATTGACATCAGGCGCATGTCTTCGAAATCAGCGGCCCCTGAATTGTGATCTACAATTACTCTTGGCACTGGCAACAACAGGTTTTCACGCGCCCAATCAGGATCGTCCGAAAATATAAAATAATAGGCGCGCCGCCAATGCGGTTCAAAATCTCTTGGACAGCAGCGGTATAGTATGCTTGGGAACATACTGTATGTGCGGCCGCATTTAGATAATCGCCTCGACGCACATGCAAAGAAACAGACGTTGCAGCTTGAATTTCAGCAATCAAGTCTTTGTTGCGTCCCTTCGCTTCGGGGAATTTAAAATCCTCACGAATTTGCGGCTCCACATCGCTGAAATACTTCTCGCTTTGCCAATAACCGTGCAAATATATATTATCTTCAAAGTCTTTGAATGCCTGATGGAATCCCAATCCTTTTTCGCGGCAATATTTTGGAGAAGATCCAAAATATCGCCACATCAAGAACTTCAATTTTTCCTCATGTTCGGCGGGGGCATTTGCATTGGGCGCTGATAAGGAAGGTCAAATAAATTGCAAATACTCCCCATATTCTTCGCCAACGCCCTTCGATCGTCAATCACTACGTCTGTTCCCAGTCGCAGCGCAAGGGAGCGCGCAATTGCATATTGGAACATCTGGTTCCCTGTATATCCTAGAAAGCGCGAATAAATCATGACACACTCTTACGCGATAACCGAGCAACATGAGCGCGATACATGCCACGTGCTGCCATGCGTTTGATTTCATGGGCCATGGATTTTTTTGACTGAATAGTGCTGGTGCCAACTTCATGCGCGGCGGATCGGGCACCTGAATTCTGAACAACTAAACTGTCAATTTTCGTTAACCATCGCATTTGCAAAAACGTATCTACTGGGCGATCGAAAGGGGCGGTCAAGTCTAATAGACGTTTTGCTGCAGTGCGCCCAACCAAATACAGGGCCGTCGACAGCGCAATTTTTTTGGGTCGCATCAACGTCATTTCACCGCTTTCTGAGATCACATGCTTCGCAACTTCACGATTTCTTAATGGTATACGAATCAATCCATCTGGCGTTATATGCGGATCAATAAGATTCATGATACTATCAAACTTATTCCCATCGATGACCACATCATCTTCTGCGATCCATGCCGCAGGTGCATTAGATTTAACTAATGCGTCCCATGCACTTCGATGGCTCAGAAAACACCCAACTTCACCTGCCTTTAATGCAAATGGATAATAAGGTTTAACCTGTTTAACTTGATAAACAGCCGCCAGCGATTGGGATGATAATGTGGCGCCATCTACAGCTGGTAAAACGCGCGCATTTGGCAAGGTTCCCATCAAATCGCGAACCAAGCCCTCTCGCTCGTTTGAACGCGCTAAATGCAGGATAAAACTTTGCAAAAATATTACTCCAATTTGGTTTACACTAACTGTATTTTAGAATTTGACAACGCATTCCCACAAGCTGAGTTTCGCATTTTACATGCCTAATATTGTTTTTTTAGGGGGCGTAAAGCGATAGTGAATTACTCCACTGATTACTGACCGCGCCCTTGGCGGCGCAAGAGGCAAAAACCTGTGATGTGGAAACCATGAACATGATCATTGAACAGGTAAACAAGGCACCAATAGGTGTCCAAGCCGAAGCAATGGGCGAATTGGCCATGGCCAAAGAAACGATGGAAGCAGGCGATACACAAGCCTGCGTAACCCACCTCACCAACGCCTCCACTTTGGCAGCAACTGAATAAACACCCCTGCCTCAAGCCCGCCCGCCTGTCATGGATCCACAGGCGGGCGGTTTTTTTTGGTGTCGCGCAGACTTCACACTTAACTTATCGGGCCTCGGGATGCATTTTCGCGACAACCCGTAAAAATGCGATGACCTCGACTGGTGTGTGTTTAAATGGCACGTCGTCACGGTCCACTAAACCCAATGCGGTGGTTGGCGAATTCGAATACCCCATCGACCATCCTTCAAACTGGCGCTCTTGGTTTTGCCCTTGCTCAAGAACGGTAAAACCAAAATGGCGTCTGTCCGCCAACAAGTTCGCACTCAGTTGTGCAACGTCGTCGGGTTTACCTTCAAAATATTGAACATAATAACCTGCTTCACGGTGCAGATAACCGGTGATGGCATGCGTGTCGTTGGCCTTAATTGCCAGTTTTAAAATATCCAAATCAGCAACATTAAAATCATCGTAAACACATCTGCTGTGATACAGCACATAATCAAACATTCTGCCATCTCCTAGAAAACAAAGAACATTTACCGCGGTTCAAAGATTATGGAACCTGTACAAAAAGATACTAACCTCGGGAACGCGTTTATAAACAGGGGCTTTAGGAGGTATGCTTTGGAATACGACGTAGCGTCATTTTTTCAGAATTGTCGTGCTCAATAAAAAAGGCCCCGCAAATGCAGGGCCTTTCCTATTCCTACCCCCGCAAACGCGGGGATGGTCAGACGACTTAGTCTTCTTTTTTCTCTGCTGAAATCTCTTCACCAGTTTCCTGATCGATGACTTTCATTGACAAGCGCACCTTACCGCGATCGTCAAAGCCCATCAATTTCACCTTAACTTTTTGGCCTTCTTTAACCAAATCGCTTGGGTGATTAACGCGCTCATTCGCCATTTGTGAAACGTGTACCAAACCGTCACGCTTACCAAAGAAGTTCACGAATGCACCGAAATCCATAACCTTAACAACAGTCCCTGTGTAAACGGCACCTGTTTCTGGCTCTGCGGCGATTTCCATGATCATTTCTTTGGCTTTTTCGATCTGCTCGGCATTTGAAGATGCGATTTTGATCACGCCTTCGTCGTCGATATTGACCTTCGCACCAGAAACTTCACAAATTTCGCGGATCACTTTACCACCTGAACCGATAACTTCGCGGATTTTTTCAGGGTTGATTTTGATCGTTTCGATCCGTGGCGCATGCTCACTGAATTGACCGGGTTCAGTCAACGCATTGGCCATTTCACCAAGGATGTGCAAACGACCGGCTTTGGCCTGTTCCATGGCTGTTTCCATGATCGCTGACGTGATGCCCGCAACCTTGATGTCCATTTGCAATGACGTGATACCGTTTTCAGTACCGGCCACCTTAAAGTCCATATCGCCCAAGTGATCTTCATCACCCAAGATATCGCTCAAAACCGCGTACTCGCCGCTGTCTTGCAGGATCAAACCCATTGCAACACCCGCAACAGGCGCACGCAATGGAACACCAGCGTCCATCATGGACAATGACGCACCACAAACAGACGCCATAGAAGACGACCCATTTGATTCCGTGATTTCTGAAACCATGCGGATTGTGTATGGGAATTCAGTTGCAGGTGGCAGAACCGCCTGCAACGCACGCCACGCCAATTTACCATGACCAATTTCACGACGACCCGGACCCATGCTGCGACCACATTCACCAACTGAATAAGGAGGGAAGTTATAGTGTAGTAGGAAGTTCGAACGGTACGTGCCTTGCAACGCATCGATCATCTGCTCGTCATCGCCAGTACCCAACGTGGTCACTGCCAACGCTTGTGTTTCACCGCGTGTAAACAAAGCAGAACCGTGCGTACGTGGCAAAACAGCCGTTTCAGAAACGATCGGACGGATCGTCGTCAAATCACGACCATCAATACGCTTGCCCGTTTTAACAACGTCACCACGAACCACTTCTGATTCCAGCTTCTTCAAACACGTCCCAAGGTTCGTGTCCGCCGCTTGCTCTTCTGACAATGACGCGATGATCGCGTCTTTGGCAGCTGACAACGCAGATGTGCGCTCTTGTTTGTCCAAGATTGCATAAGCGCCGCGAATACCTTTTTCACCGGCTTTTTTAACAACTTTATACAAATCAGAATAATCAGCAGGTTCGTAAACATACGGCTCTTTTGCTGCATCTTCGGCCATGTCGATGATCATATCGATAACAGGTTGGATTTGCTCATGCGCAAAGTTAATCGCACCCAGCATCTCTGTCTCTGTCAATTCGTATGCTTCAGACTCAACCATCATGACGGCGTCTTTGGTACCCGCAACAACCAGATCCAAACGTTGATCAGGATTGTTTTTCAATTCATGCATGTCGTCACATGTTGGGTTCAACACGTATTGACCGCCTTCAAAACCAACGCGACAGTTTGCGATTGGGCCCATGAATGGCGCACCAGATAGCGTCAACGCAGCAGAGGCCGCAATCATCGCAACCATGTCAGGATCGTTAACCAGATCGTGTGACAAAACAGTCAGCGTAACTTGGACTTCATGCTTGAAGCCAGGAACGAACAAAGGACGGATCGGACGGTCAATCAGACGCGCAGTCAACGTTTCTTTTTCTGTCGGGCGTGCTTCACGCTTGAAGAAACCACCTGGGATTTTACCCGCGGCGTAATATTTCTCTTGGTAGTTCACAGTCAGGGGGAAGAAAGATTGGCCTTCTTTTTCCTTCTTTGCGAAACATACAGCAGCCAAAACAGATGTTTCACCATACGTGGCGATAACAGTTGCATCAGCTTGACGAGCAATCTTGCCCGTTTCCAATGTCAGCGTCTCTTCGCCCCATTGGATGGATTTTTTAACTTCTTTAAACATTTAAGTTTCCTATCAAAGGAGCAATCTTCGGCGTTCCGAAGTCTCCTATTTAAAAGGTGGCCCCATTGCCACCGACCCTCATCCTCTTGGTGAATGCACAGGTCAAGGCATCACATTCCAGATATGCGGGCGTATACAGGGGAATTATGGATTTGTGAAGGGGGAGAGATTCGACC
>CAXBJO010000037.1:0-15178 GCA_963976255.1 uncultured Rhodobacterales bacterium | reverse complement strand
AACCGTTTAAGGTTGGCGACGCGCTCACCTACGGCGGTTACGCCGAATTTCAAAAAACATCGCTCTACAACATAGCGGTGCGGGTCATACTGCCCGAAGATGGACGGGTGATTGCAGAGACCTTTAAATATCGTCACCGGTGACACATTCAAAGCGTGCCAAATGGCTGCTTATTAAGAACAACTGAAAGGGTAGAATATGAACAAGCGCACAAAATATCTGGCCGTCTCGACGGCTCTCTTTAGCGGGTTACTGGTGCTGGGGTGGGTCACGCAAGGCACGGGTGTCGTCAAGGACGACCCTGAACGCAACATTGTAATCCCTGAGGAACTGACCAGCGAATTGCAGGTAAAGGCTTCCTATGACGGTGAAAAAATCTGGTTTCGCTACCGCTGGCCCGTAGATCGTCCCAGCATTTTCAATGACGTGCTGGTCTATCAGGACGGCGCGTGGGAAAAACGTGGCGGCGAGGCTTTGGGGCCAAATCCGGATTTCCTGACCGAAGACCGCGTGGCGATGATGATCGACGACGGCTCGGTGCCGCTATTCAGCCGCTATGGCGGATATATTACCATCGGCGACGGGCTGACAACCTTTACTGGCACGCCCGAGACCGACGAAGAGCGCACCAAATACCTGCCCTCAACCCGTACGGATCCCAATGATTTTGATACGGTGAAACCGGAAAGCGATTTGGAAACCCTGCGCACCGCGGGTCAGTTCATCGACTTGTGGCAGTGGCGCTCTAGCCGTTCCAACCCGATCGGGCTTGCTGACGATGGTTTTGTTGCCGAAGAACGTGGTGGCGATACAGGCACTGGCCCTTATACCACCAACTGGGACAAGGCCACAAAACTGCCGAAATACATGTTCAACCCCGAAGTGGCGGGCAGCACCGCGTTAGAAATTAACGCAGTGATTGCCGGTGATGTCGGTTTTAATGACACCTATTACCTAAGTGCCGAAACGGCGATTCCGTTCGATCCAAATTACGCTTGGGAAAATGGTGACACTATTCCGCGCCGCTATCTGCGCCCGACAGACGGGTCACGCGGTGACGTGGTTCAACCCAAAAAGGCGCGCTGGCGCAACGGATTTTGGGATGTGACGCTGGAACGCGACATGGATACTGGTAACCCACTGGATGATAAAATTTTCCGCGATGGCGGCAACTATGATCTGGCATTCTCGGTGTTTCGCAACGCCTCTACTATGCGGTGGCACTATGTAACGCTGCCGGTTTCGCTTGGGCTTGAACAGCCCGCGCAATTGGTCGCTGAACGTGTTGAACCAGGCACCGCGCCCAATTGGACCCAGCCCTGGACTGAGATCAAGACGTTTTACCCCGGTCAGGTAACTTGGGGTCGGTTAACCGATGCCCGTCAGCACCCCGGTGCTGATCGGATCGCGGCACGCGTGCCGGTGGCCTTTCGTCACAGCGAAGAACAGCTAGCACTTTATGGTGTGCAGATGGAATTTGCGACTGAAATAAAACGGCAATGGATATTGACCTTGATCGCCAGCCTGAGCCTGATTGTCGGGCTTGGTATAAATATCAATATGCTGATGCGCCGTCGGGAGGACGCGATATGACCCATCCCAACAATCCCCAAAATCCCGTCACACATGTCGGAAAGGACAATTACATGAAGCGCACCCAAATGATGCGGCACGGCCGCCAGATTGGCCTTGCGGCCGTGGCTCTGAGCCTTGTGGCGACCAGTGCGGCGCTGGCGCATAGTGAGGGCGGCGGTGTTGCTCTTGCCGTCGAGGGCGAGGCGGCGTTTTCGCTTAGCCCTGTCTATCACATCCTCGTGGCTCACTTTCCGGTCGCGCTCTGGATCACCGCCTATTTGTTTATCCTGATCCGCACCTTCTCGGACACCAAATTCGCGGTGCAGCTTCAAAAGGCGATTTGGCCTGTGGCCGCACTTGGCACGATTGCCGGCTTTGTTACCTATGGTTTGGGTCTTACGATCTATCAGTGGTCGGCCATCACTGAATCGCCACTGGGGCGTAACCATATTATGCTTGCCACCTGGACCCTGTCTTACTGGGCCGTGATGAGCATACTTGGCTATCGCTTCCGCCGGCATATGTTTGACGGAGCACAGCGCTGGATAACCTTCACCCTCGCAACAATCGGCGCGATTGTGATAACGATCACCGGCACGCTTGGCGGGTCGCTGACAGGTACGCCATCACTGGTAACCAAGAGCCTCAATTGGATCGGTTGGAACGTCTATAATACCTTCTATCTACCCACATGGATGTTAGGGGTGTTCTTTGCTGGTGCTGCGTTGCTGGTCGTCATTGGCATTGCCGGCTCAAAACGCGGTGCCTGAGCAGGTCGGCGATCCTCTCGTCGCACTGCCTGACTATCTAGAAAAAACTTACTGGTGGGCCTATCTCAGACCCACCAGTATTCGTATTTTTGACCATGGCGCTGTGGTTTCTGCCATCCTGTGGGGGCAATATCGCAAGTTGTCGAAAATGGCGCTGGGGCAGATTTCGCGCAGTGATCGTGTTTTGCAATTGGCTTGCGTTTACGGAGATCTATCGGCGCGGCTTGCACGGAAAGTCGGGGCGAAAGGTGCCCTTGATATCATCGATATAGCACCGATTCAGGTGGCCAATGCACGTCGCAAGATTGCCGATATGCCATGGGCCCGCGTGAGGGTTGCAGATGCCGCGCAGCCGCGTGCCACAGACTTCGACTGTGTGCTGACTTTCTTTTTGCTGCATGAATTGCCTGACCCGCTGAAACGCCGTGTCGTTGATGCCGCGCTGTCTGCGGTCGGCCCGCGTGGGAAAGCCGTGTTTGTCGATTATGCTCGTCCGGCGCGTTGGCACCCGATGCGGCCCGTGATTGCGGCGGTTTTTGCGCTGCTAGAACCCTATGCGCGGGCGATGTGGGAAACACCGATTGCCGAACTGGCATCGAACCCTCAGGATTTTTCATGGCAGCGCAAAACGCGCTTTGCTGGGCTTTATCAAATCGTCATCGCAGAGCGCTCTTAGACACCGCATCACCGGCCGGCGCCTGCCAACCGGCTTGCCTCTCGAAAAAATGTAATGTTACGCGAGTTCAGGCGTCTTTAGTATAACAGGGCGCTTATGCCCTTGCTCGAAAATAGTAAGGAGATCGCGATGAATACCAAAAGTTTGATTGCCGCTTTGGCCGTGGGTGCCATCGGTTTTGCCGGTGCTGCAATGGCGCATGAAATGGACACCGATGAAGACGGGCTTTATTCGTTGATCGAGATGCGCACAGAATATGCCGACCTGACCGAGGTGGATTACGCCGCACTTGATACCAATCAGGACGAAGCGGTTGATGCCCAAGAGCTGGCTGCAGCAATTGCGGATGGTCAGTTGGCACCAATGTAATAACCGGTGGCCTGACCCAGTCAGGGTCGGGCACAAACCTTTTATGTGCGGTCAGGTTGAGATACCTAATCGCGCATTTCTTAGCTTGCGAACGCGCTACTCGGCGTCAGGCTCTGCCGCTAGTTAGCCATGCACCGCCGACCCGATTTTAGCGTCATGCTGTCTGTGCAAAAGCATCAATCTTGTAATGAGTCCGGTTTAGTTGCGTCTTAATTATTACGACTTTGTAAAAATCATCGTGAGAGAAAGTGAGATACAGATGCAATGGGTTTCCGACAATTGGTTACTGGTCGTCTTGCCTGGTTGGCTGCTTGTGTATCTGATGATGCGGCGACACGGCCGTGGATATGAGCCCCACCATAACCACAATCATGATGATAAGCAGGGCAAAGCACAGCCAATGGTAAACAATGAAATTGATCCATCTGCTCAGTGCCTGAAACCCCCTGTAAAAAGCGCAATTGACGTGACAGATGACTGATAGCGCAACATCATATGATACAACCATCGTTGGCGCCGGCCCGTCGGGGCTGGCTTGCGGGATCGTTTTAGCGCGTGCAGGACGACGGGTGCTGGTGCGCGAATGGAAATCAGATGTCGGGCACCGCTTTCACGATGATTTTCAGGGGCTCGAAAACTGGACCCGCGATGATGATGTTCTTGACGAACTAAGCAGTGCAGGGATCACAGCCGATTTTGAACACCATGCCTTTATGAGCGGCACCGTTTTTGACCCATCTGGTCAAAGCTATCCTGTGCAAGGTAAGCGTCCGTTGTTTTATCTGCTGCGGCGTGGATCCGCCGAGGGCACGCTTGATCGTGCCTTGCTGGATCAGGCGATTGCGGCAGGCGTCGAAGTGCGGTTCAATGATCGTGTGCGCGAATTTACCGGTGCTGGCGTTCTGGCCGCTGGACCGCGTCAGGCAGGGGTCATCGCGGCCGGGCATTTGTTTGAGACAGATATGCCCGATGGGGCTTGGCTTGCGCTTGGACATGCCGTTGCGCCTGGTGGTTATGCTTATTTGCTGGTGCAGGGTGGTCGCGGCACGGTCGCTAGTTGCATGTTCACCGGATTTCGCGATCAGGCAAAACATGTGGCGGCCGCCGTCGAATTTTTTCGCACGCATGCTGGTCTAGAGATGCGGAACCCGCGTGCCTTTGGTGGCTACGGCAATATGCGCCTGCCGATCACGGCCATGCAGGGCGGGCATCCAGTTATTGGCGAACACGCCGGTTTTCAGGACGCGCTTGCGGGGTTCGGGATGCGCCATGCGATCCGTTCGGGCGTTTTGGCGGCGCAAAGTATTCTTGATACTGGCGATTACACCGCGCGTTGGCAGGCCGAGCTTGGCCCGTGGCTGAAAGCGGGCGTCGTGAACAGGTTGGTTTTCAATGCCGCAGGCGAGCCTGGGATGAAGTTGGCGATCGGGCGGTTGGCCCGCTCTAATGCTGACGAACTGTTGAAACGTGCCTATGGCCCATCGCCACTGAAACGGCTGTTGCTGCCAATTGCGCAGCGCCGGTATCGCGCGCCGTTGACCGACCCGAGTTGCAACCACATCGATTGCAATTGTGTCTGGTGTCAACACGGCGATCACGCTGAGTTATCAAAACGCAACACTGTATAGAAAAAGGAGAGAGACCATGCTGGTAAAAAACATTATGACACTGAACGTCATCACCGTCAGTAAATCGACCCCGGTCGAAGAAATAGCAAAACTTCTGCTGGAGCGTAACATAAGCGCGGTGCCTGTCGTGGATGACGCGGGCCGCGTATTGGGTTTGGTCAGCGAGGGTGATTTGATGCGACGGGTAGCTGACACAGCAAGGCCGCGGCGATCCTGGTGGTTGGAGCTGTTTTCGAATCCGCAAAGCGATGCTGCCAATTACATCAAATCCCATGGTCGGAACGCGGCAGATATTATGACAAAGGACGTCATCACTGTTGCTGAGGACACATCGGTCGGTGACGCGGCGCGTATACTTGAAACCGAACACATCAAAAGGGTGCCGGTGTTAAAGAGCGGCAAGTTAATCGGGATCGTCAGCCGCAGCAATTTATTGCAAACCATGGCATCGACGCCACCAGCCGTGGCGATGTTCGGCGTCGAGGACGGCGCGCTGCGCGACCTTATCTTTCAGGAATTGAGCAAGGTGCCCAGCTTCGAGATATCACTGGTCAATGTTATCGTGAAAGACGGTAAAACCAGCGTATGGGGCACCGTCAATACAGATTTGCAGCAAGAAGCCGCTCGACTGGCCGTCGAAGCTGTAGTCGGTGAAGGGAATGCTGACATGCAAATAAGCCTGATGCCCGTGCAGAGCTATGGATACGGCATTTGATCTGCTGACTTCGCTTGAAATAAATATATTTTGTAGGAGCTTTTATGACCAATCTTGAAAATACCAACTTCGTTTCGACCCCGTACCAGCGCAAACCAGTCGTGTCTTTGTGGATATTAGAACGTGGGCTGACGTCATTGATCCGCCGTGGCACGCTCCATTTGAATTTACCGGATGGGATCACGCGACGTTTTGGCGAAGGCGCGCCCGTCGTCTCTGCTACTATACACGATTGGCGAACCCTGCGGCGCATTGCACTGAATGCTGACCTTGCGCTGGGCGAGGCATGGACTGACGGCACGCTGACAGTCGAGCAAGGTGATATCTACGGCCTTCTCGATCTGTGCATGTCCAACGTGGGTCTTGGATCCGGGTACTGGTTGCGCCGCTTACAAATTCGTATGCGGCGGCTCATTCGCCCGCTTTTGATGCACAATCCGATGGGCAAGGCACAAAGGAATGTTGCACATCACTATGATCTTAGCGATGCGCTTTATGACCTATTCCTTGATCCAGAGCGGCAATACTCTTGCGCCTACTTTGCGACGCCCGAGGATACCCTCGAAGAGGCGCAATTAAATAAAATGCGCCATATTGCAAACAAGCTGCGGCTTAAGTCGGGTCAAAAATTGCTCGATATCGGATCCGGCTGGGGCGGCTTGGGGTTGTTTATGGCGCGAAAGGCTGGTGTTGACGTCACCGGTGTAACGCTATCGGTCGAACAGCAAAAATACGCCACGGCACGCGCCGAACGCGAGGGGATGTCACAACAAGCACGCTTTATGCTGCGCGACTACCGCCAAATTAACGACCAGTTTGACCGAATCGTATCAGTGGGTATGTTCGAGCATGTTGGTGCGGGGCATTATTCTGAATATTTCAACAAGGTCTCAGGGCTGCTTAAACAAGACGGTGTTGCGATGATCCACACGATTGGCAGCGTCACGCAACCCGGCGTACCTAACCCGTGGATTAGCAAGTATATTTTCCCCGGCGGTTATATTCCCTCGCTGTCGGAAATTCAGCCGGCGATCGAAAAAAGTGGGTTGGTGGTGACCGATATCGAGGTGCTGCGCTTGCACTATGCCGAAACTTTGAAAGCCTGGCGCCTGCGCTTTATGGCGCGACGCAGCGAGGTCGTTGACATGTATGATGAAGATTTCTGCCGGATGTGGGAATTCTACCTTGCTGTTTGCGAAGCCGCTTTTCGACATACGGGTCTTGTGGTGTTCCAAATCCAGCTTGGGCACCGTGTCGATACCGTGCCACTCACACGCGATTATCTTGTCGCGCCCGATGCCGAATAGAACATTCACTGGTGACGATATTGCGAGTTTTGCATCGTATATTTTTGAACTGCGATCAAGGTTGAAGACGTTGTAATTTCTTTCGTTTGGGTTGCGGATTTTGTGCTCTCTTAGGTGTGACAATAAAGTGCTTTACCTTCTACGCTGTGGAAATGATTATTGAGGGTAGATAAAATGGGATAAAATGAAATGAAATACGTCAAAATAATCGTCGCAACAGCAGCCGTGGTTGCCCTTGGATATGTCATGTGGCCGGATAACAAAGCACCAACTTCGCAGGGGCAATCAACACCCGCAAGTGGCGCGGCATTGGCCTCTATCGTTTTGCCAGAGACGTTTTCGGCGAATGCCTTGATCGGTCAAAATGTGTTTAATGGAAAATGTTCTGTCTGCCACGCGGCAAATGGTGTGGGCCAACAAGGTGTTGCGCCACCGCTGATCAATAAAATTTACGAACCGAACCATCACGGTGACGAAGCGTTCCAACGTGCCGCCGCCTTGGGTGTGCAATCACACCACTGGACGTTTGGGAACATGCCTCCAATTGAAAACGTGACCCGTGGAGATGTGAAAATGATCCTTGCGTATATTCGTGAAATTCAACGCGCGAACGGCATCAATTAATGCGAACTGCAACGGTACTAGATTAAGGAAAAAATCAATGAAAACAATTGTTTTGGCGGTATCTTTCGCGCTTTGGTCTGGTGTTGCAATGGCGCATTCGCCCTTGAAATTGACGTCGCCGATCAACGGCGCCGTCGTGACCACCACGCCGGATATGATAGATATGGCCTTTGGGCAAGGTGTCCGCCTGTCCAAAGTGACGATGACGCATTTAGACCATCCCAGTGTCCAACTTGACCTGTCCAAAGCCACAGGGCTTGCCAAAGATATCAGCGTTCCAGTGCAAAAAATGGGTGCTGGAACCTATCTTTTCGAGTGGATTGGCATGGGCGAAGATGGCCATAAAGTCACCGGTGATTTTTCTTTTTTGGTTGAGTAGGGATGCCTGAGAAATGGACGTTTGCAGGAGCTGTGACCAAACCACTGTTACCAACGTTAACAACAACACCATGAGGGTCTTTATGAGACGTCGTCAATTCCTTGGGGCAGTTATGTCCAGCACGATTTTACCGAAATTTGCATTTGGCGCGACGCCACCGTTCCGCCTGACGGCGGAACCCGTGCAAGTACAGCTGTTGCCCAGCGATAGTGCGGCAACAAGTATGTTTGGCTTTAACGGCTCGATGCCAGGGCCAGAGTTGCGGTTGCGCCAAGGTGAGCGTTTGAAAATCGATTTTCAAAATAATTTAACACAGGGTTCATCGGTGCATTGGCACGGATTGCGCATTGAAAATGCGATGGATGGGGTGCCTGGACTGACCCAA
Organism: uncultured Rhodobacterales bacterium; assembly: GCA_963976255.1. Taxonomy (GTDB): domain Bacteria; phylum Pseudomonadota; class Alphaproteobacteria; order Rhodobacterales; family Rhodobacteraceae; genus Amylibacter. The sequence goes on along the minus strand of CAXBJO010000037.1, from coordinate 6,750 downwards.
GAAGTGGTTAATGCAGGGGACAGCTTTCAGTATGATATGGCGCCACCCGATGCGGGCACATTTTGGTATCATTCGCACAACGTCTCGCAAGAGCAGGTGGCCAAGGGGTTGGTCGGCGCGTTGATTGTTGACGAGATAAATCCACCCGATGTTGATCATGATGTGACAGTGCTTATCGCCGATTGGCGGTTGCTGGATGGTGGCGCATTTGACGAGGAATTTGGTGACTTGATGTCATTGAGCCATGGTGGGCGGATGGGAAATTATGCGCGTACGTTCATGTCACAAGAAACGGTTAAAAAGGGCGACCGCATTCGATTGCGATTAATTAACGCTGCAGCGGATCGTATTTTTCCACTTGTCTTGACCGGCGCGATTGGCAAAATTGTAGCCCTTGACGGTATGCCGCTGAGCGAACCACGGGCATTTGATAATATTTCCTTGGCACCGGCACAAAGGGCGGATTTGATCGTTGATGCTGTTCAAGATATTGAGATTGGCATGCTGACACGCGGGCCGACATTCCCGTTAGGTAAATTGACCATCGAAGGCGAGAATACAACCCGTATAGCAAGCCCCATTCCACTGCTTCCTAAAAACAATGTGGCGACGCCTGCCCAACCCAGTCAGAATTTGACGTTGACGATGATGGGCGGTGCGATGGGCAATCGCCACGGTGGGTCGGACATTTGGGCGTTCAATGATATTTCAGGATTGCCAACCGAACCCTTTGGGTCATTTTCACGTGGCGAAACGGCACGCATTTCGTTGGTCAATGATACCGCATTCCCACATGGTATTCACCTACATGGGCATCATTTTAACGAGGTCAACGATGATGGATCATTGGGCGACTTACGCGACACAGCATTAGTCGATGCAGGCAAAACCACAGATATTTTGTGCGTCTTTGACAATCCAGGAAAATGGTTGTTTCATTGCCACATGTTAAGCCACCAAGCAGCAGGAATGAAAACATGGATCAATGTCGCATGAAGTGGGCGGTTATAGCGTTAACGTTCAGCGCCTTGCCCGCGATGGCGGATCACGAACTGACAGACCGTGATATAGTTGCGGGAAAAAAACAGTATGCGACCAGTTGCGCTGTGTGTCACGGTACCAACCTTGAGGGTCAACCAAATTGGCGGATCATGGATGAAGAGGGTATTTTGCCCCCACCGCCACACGATCAATCAGGCCACACATGGCATCACGATAGCCAGCTGTTGTTTGATTATACGAAATTGGGCGGTGCAGGTGCGATGGCGGCGCTGGGGCTGGCGGATTTCAAAAGCGGCATGCCCGCATTTGCAGATCAGATTTCCGACGACGAAATTTGGAACATATTGGCGTTCATAAAATCAACATGGCCTGAACAAAGCCAAGCAGTGCAATCTAGCCGTGATCCAGAACACTAACAGAAAATCATAATCTGATGCTGACTTAGGTACTTGGTCCATGTGATTTTAGGGTTTTGTACCATAGCGCGCTGTTCTCGGGCTGGCTCTGTGGGTGATTTGGTTTCTGATTTAATTGGTTTTGCCGACGCGATATTGGGTCACTTTGATCCAGAAATTAAAGGCGCTGGCATAATCCCGACGCTTGGGGCATTCTTGCTATATATCGAAAAGTTGAAATACAACATCACTGCGTTGTTGGCTGTTTCGTTTGTCAAAACACGCCAACCCGCTTGGGTCGTTCACGGAGAATATTTATGTCAGATCAAGAAAAAGAAACCGCACTTAAAAAAGCATCGGATAAACAGGCGGCGTTGGATTATCACGAGTATCCAAATCCAGGAAAGTTGGAAATTCGCGCGACAAAACCAATGGCAACAGGGCGTGATCTGAGCCTTGCGTATTCACCGGGTGTGGCGGACGCCTGTTTGGAAATCGAAGCAAATCCAGCAGATGCGCGGCGGTATACGGCCAAGGGAAATTTGGTTGCGGTGATTTCAAATGGAACGGCTGTTTTGGGTCTGGGTGATATTGGTGCGCAGGCGTCAAAACCCGTGATGGAAGGTAAGGCGGTTCTGTTTAAGAAATTCGCGGGGGTTGATTGTTTTGACATCGAAGTGAACGAAACGGACCCTGAAAAACTGGCAGATTTGGTGTGCAAGTTGGAACCAACCTTTGGTGCGATCAACCTAGAGGACATCAAAGCGCCCGATTGTTTTATTGTCGAGCGCATTTGCCGTGAACGCATGGGCATTCCCGTGTTTCACGATGATCAACATGGTACGGCGATTGTGGCGGCGGCGGCGGCGACCAATGCCTTGCGGGTGGCCAACAAAACGTTTGAGGACATTAAAATTGTCGCGCTGGGCGCGGGTGCGGCGGGTATTGCCTGTTTGAAAATGATGATGGTGATGGGTGCCAAAAAAGAAAACATCACCATGCTGGACAGCAAGGGAGTTGTGCACACACAACGCAATGATTTGAACACCGAAAAGCAAGAGTTCGCACGCGATACTGAAATGCGCACCGTGATGGAAGCAATGGGCGGGGCAGATTTGTTTTTGGGTGTGTCAGGCCCGGGATTATTGACGCAAGAAATGGTCAAGGAAATGGCGCCCGCACCGATCATTTTTGCACTGGCCAATCCAACACCCGAAATCATGCCCGAAGAAGCGCGCAAAGCATCCCACGATGCATTGATTGCCACCGGGCGTTCTGATTATCCAAACCAAGTGAACAATGTGCTGTGTTTCCCGTTCATTTTTCGCGGTGCGTTGGATGTTGGGGCGACGGATATTAATGACGCGATGAAAGTTGCCTGTGTCGACGCGATTGCGGGTTTGGCACGCGAAACCGCCAGCGCGGAATTGGGCGCGGCGTACCAAGGCGAACGTTTATCCTTTGGCCCCGAATACCTGATTCCAAAACCGTTCGATCCACGCCTGTTGCCAACTATTGCCGTGGCCGTGGCCAAGGCCGCAATGGACAGTGGCGTTGCCACGCAGGAGGTTGATCTTGAGGAATATTATGCGCTTTTAAAATCTCAAGTATTGCGATCGTCATTGATCATGCGTTCGGTTATCGAAGCCTCTAAGGTTGAAAAACGCCGCATTGTTTTTGCCGAAGGCGAAGAGTTGCGCGTGTTGCGTGCCGTGCAGGCAATGAGCGAAGAATTAAGCGAAACAGCCATTTTGATCGGCCGTCCTGACGTCATCGCCAGCCGTATTGAACGCGAAGGTTTGACCATCAGCGAGGGTCAGCATTTCGAGATCGTTAATCCCCAAAACGATACAAGGTATCGCGATTATTGGCAGAGCTATTTCGACGTGATGTCACGCAAGGGTGTCACACCCGATTTGGCCAAGGCGATTTTGCGCACCAATTCGACGGCGATTGCCGCCACCATGGTGCATCGCGGTGAGGCAGACAGCATGGTTTGCGGCACGTTGGGACAATACCATTGGCACTTGAATTACATCACCCAAATGTTGGCCAATGACGATTTGAAACCTGCGGGTGCCATGTCGTTGCTGCTTGTGGAACGCGGACCGTTGTTTGTGGCCGACACGCATGTGAATATTGAACCCACGGGACAGCAATTGGCCAACACCATGATTGCCGCCGCGCGCCATGTGCGCCGTTTTGGGGTCGAGCCGAAATTGGCCCTGTGTTCAGGGTCACAGTTTGGTAATTTGGAATCCCGTTCGGGCCGCGTTGCCCGCGAAGCATTGGCGATTTTGGACGCGCAGGGACTTGATTTTGAATACGAGGGCGAAATGAATACGGACGCCGCGTTGGATTCTGAATTACGCGCGCGTTTGATGCCCGAAAACCGTTTAACCGGGGCGGCGAATGTTTTGATTTATACCAATACGGATGCGGCAGGCGCTGCGCGTAACTTGTTGAAAACAGTCGGGGATGGCATTGAAGTTGGCCCAATCCTGATGGGGATGGGCAACCGAGCACACATCGTGACGCCCGGTGTTACGGTGCGCGGATTGCTGAACATCGCGGCCTTGGCGGGCACACCTGTGTCGAGTTACGGCTAGCGAGAGTTACTCCTGTTTTAGGTCCCGCGATTGGGGCGATAGTCACCGATGAAATGTAGAAAGCTGAATGTTTTTGCCAGATCAACCATTTTTGAAGCATTCCCTTCAATCTTGTATTTGACATCTAGCTGTTTGAGGATCGCGTCGTAAACTTGGTTATAGTAATGGTTTACCATACGGGGATTAATGCCAAATTTTTCGGCCGTTAGGGGTAATGAATAACGCGGCCGTGCGATCAAATCGCGCAGTAAAAACAATTGTGTGGGGTTTAAGCCGATCATTAACTGCAAGCATTTTTCGCAACTCACTTCGTCAATGACACCCCAACGTTGTGCCCAGATGAAATAGAACGGGATCGACAGATATTCGACTTCGTCCTTGGTCAGGGTTTGTGGAAATGAGGTTTCGATTGATTTAAAGTAGGTGAATTGCAGACGCAGATCGGTTTGAAATGGAATTTCATACGCGATGCTGACGGTGTGCAATAACCCCAACTGTTCGTAATAGTTTTGATACATTGGTTGATCGCGCCACGCATCCAATGTGTGAAAATCAGTGTTGAAAATACCGGTGCCGATATTGCGCATGATGGTTGGGCGAATGATGTCCAAATGTTGCACACTTCGATAGACATCCAATTCGTTGCCACGCATGTTTAAAAACACCTCGTTACGGGCCCCCGCGATCATTTGATTGCTGTCCATTTGACAATAAATCACAGAAAATGCATCTGCGTCAAAATCGGGAATATGGCGGCGCATCCAGGTGGTTTGAAACGAAGCGAATTCGCTGTCTGTCCTCTCGCGGCTGGCCGCCAGCAATGTAGAGCCTAACTTTGTTTCGGCATACGGAGAGCTGGCCTTGGAGAAGGATCTGACGGTTGCGAGCTTAGATTTTACATGATTCATAATGGTCAATTATGACAAATATACAATGAAATCAAGCTGGTTTCATAAAACTGTCTAAAAGTACTGTATATTTAACGATTAAAGCAACTTGAATTCCGTGCTATAATTTTACATATTCCCCGAGAGTCATAGCGACGTAATTTATCGCGACATTGAAATTTACACTGTGCGCTGCACGTTTAAAGAAAAAAGGTTAGTTTAGATGCCAGGTATTATAATTCCATCCGCCGCAGGAACCACCAATCAAACAGTAACTGGTGACAATGGAAATTCTACAAACGTACAATTAATTCAAGGGGGCGGTACGACAAGTGGGAATGGCGTTTCATGGAGTGGGTCTAATTTCGACAGCTCATCACCAGCATTTTCAGCCAACTTTACCGATGCTGTTACGAACGTTGGATTTATACTCAGGGATATCGATCAAAGCAGTTGGGACGACCAAATTCGCGTTGTTGCCAACGGACCAGCTGGCAGTGTTCCAATTACCTTCGTTACAAATGGTACGGGCCACCTAGTTGAATTGGATGGTTCGGGTGGTGTTTTACAAATTGAAGGTGGGAATAACGCAGGCGATAATGGTTCGACGATTACCGTTAACATTGCGGGCCCTGTAACCAGTATTCAAATCTTCTACGAAGATGGTAACTCGGCATCAAATGACCCAGGTATTATTCAGTTCCGGGATTTGACGTTCAGCGATGTGGTGAACAGAGACCCTGTCGCCGCTGATGATGCGGTAACGATCGACGAAGATACCACAGCCGTGATTGATGTTTTAAACAATGATTCAGATTATAACGGCGATCCATTGACAGTGACGGCGGCAAGCACCGCCGACGGAACTGTGAGCGTAAATTCTGATGGCACGCTGAACTTTACGCCCACATCTGATTTTGATGGCACCGCCACGATCACCTATACGATCTCTGATGGCCAAGGCGGTACGGATACGGCAACTGTATTAGTGGATGTGACCGGGACCCCTGATGCCCCTGTTGCCACTGATGATGTGACCAGTGTGCCCGAGGATACAACATCCGCCACGATTACGGTTCTGGGCAATGATACAGATGTGGACGGCGATCCATTGACAGTGACGGTGGCAAGCACGACCGACGGAACTGTGAGCGTAAATTCTGATGGTACGCTGAACTTTACGCCCACATCTGACTTTGATGGCACCGCCACGATCACCTATACGATCTCTGATGGGACTGGGCTGACCGATACGGCCACTGTGTTAGTGAATGTGGTCGGGACCCCTGATGCCCCTGTTGCCACTGATGATGTGACCAGTGTGCCCGAGGATACAACATCCGCCACGATTACGGTTCTGGGCAATGATACAGATGTGGACGGCGATCCATTGACAGTGACGGTGGCAAGCACGACCGACGGAACTGTGAGCGTAAATTCTGATGGTACGCTGAACTTTACGCCCACATCTGACTTTGATGGCACCGCCACGATCACCTATACGATCTCTGATGGGACTGGGCTGACCGATACGGCCACTGTGTTAGTGAATGTGACTGCTGTGAACGACCCACCCGTTGCGACGAATGACGTTGGAACAGCGACAGAGGATACCCCTTCAACGCTGACCGTTTTGACCAACGACAGCGATGTTGACAATGATCCGCTGACGGTAACCGCGGCGACTTCGCCAAATGGCACCGTGACGATTAATTCTAATGGCACGTTGGAATTCACGGGCGATACCGACTTTAATGGCCCGACAACAGTGACCTATACGATTTCGGACGGCCAAGGTGGTACGGATACGGCGACGGTGGCATTGAATGTGACTGCTGTGAACGACCCACCCGTTGC
>CAXBJO010000036.1:0-19032 GCA_963976255.1 uncultured Rhodobacterales bacterium | reverse complement strand
CAATTGTGCCGATGTTGCAGTGCGGTTTATTACGTTCAAACTTTGCTTTTGCCATGATGTAGGCTCCTTGTGATTTGCGGTGAACAGTCGTTCACCCTACGGGGTTAGTAGGGTGGGCCGAGGCCCACCGCTAATTTTCGTTAAGCGAACTTCGCTTGGATTTCTTCAGAGATGTTGCTTGGTACAGCATCATAGTGGCTGAACTGCATCGTAAAGTTGGCACGACCAGAAGACATTGAACGCAGGTTGTTAATGTAACCGAACATATTTGCCAAAGGCACGTTTGCGTCGATTGCAATTGCGTTACCGCGTGTATCTTGGCCTTGGACCATGCCGCGACGTGAAGTCAAATCGCCAATGATGCCACCTGTGTATTCTTCGGGTGTGATCACTTCGACTTTCATGATTGGTTCCAACATTTTCGCACCAGCTTTGCGCATACCGTCGCGCATTGCCATACGACCAGCGATTTCAAATGCCATAACACTTGAGTCAACGTCGTGATACTTACCGTCAAGCAATTCCACTTTGAAATCGATCACGGGGAAACCAGCCAATGGGCCGCTGTCCATTACAGAACGGATACCTTTTTCAACGCCTGGGATGTATTCCTTAGGAATAGACCCACCAACGATCTTAGATTCGAAACTGAAACCTTCGCCCGGCTCTGTCGGAATGATGTTCATTTTCACTTCAGCGTACTGACCAGAACCACCAGATTGTTTCTTATGGGTATAAGAAATTTCTGCTTCGTGTGAAATTGTTTCACGATAAGCAACCTGTGGCGCACCAATGTTTGCTTCAACTTTGAACTCGCGACGCAGACGATCCACCAAGATGTCCAAGTGCAATTCGCCCATGCCCTTCATGATCGTTTGACCAGATTCAATATCTGTTTCAACGCGGAATGAAGGATCTTCAGCAGCCAAACGCGCAAGACCAGTCGACATTTTCTCTTGGTCAGCTTTTGTTTTTGGCTCAACAGCGATTTCGATAACAGGTTCTGGGAACGTCATTGTTTCCAAAACAACTGGCTCGTTGATCGCACTTAGCGTGTCACCTGTTGTTGTGTCTTTCAGACCTGCAAGTGCGATAATATCGCCAGCAAAACCCTCAACGATCTCTTCGCGATCAATCGAGTGCATCATCATCATACGACCAATGCGCTCTTTTTTGCCTTTGGTCGTGTTCAGGATGTTGTCGCCCTTAGAAAGCGTACCTGAATAGATGCGTGTAAAGGTCAATGAACCAACAAACGGGTCGTTCATGATTTTAAATGCAAGCGCAGAGAAAGCCATGTTGTCATCAGCACGACGTGGAATGTCACGTGTCTCTGTTTCGTCACCTGGCTTAAAGCCCATGTAGTCAACAACGTCCAAAGGGGATGGCAAGTAATCAACAACCGCGTTCAACAATGGCTGAACACCTTTGTTCTTAAACGCTGAGCCGCCCAAAACAGGAACGAAAGTCAGTGACAAACAGCCCTTACGGATCAATGAGCGCAACGTTGCAACGTCTGGTTCCGTACCGTCAAGGTACGCTTCCATCGCGTCGTCGTCCATTTCAACAGCGGCTTCAACCATCTTGTTGCGCCATTCATCAGCAAGGTCTTTCAAGCTGTCACGAATTGGTGCTTTGATCCAAGATGCGCCAAGGTCTTCGCCTTCCCACAACCATTCTTCCATTGTCACCAAGTCAACCAAGCCTTCCAGCTCAGTTTCGGCACCAATTGGGAATGCAACGGGGATTGCAGTCGCGCCTGTACGATCTTCAACCATTTCAACACACTTGAAGAAGTCCGCGCCGATTTTGTCCATCTTGTTGATGAAAACCATACGTGGAACTTTGTAACGGTCAGCCTGACGCCAAACAGTTTCTGTCTGAGGCTCAACACCTGCGTTACCGTCAAGCACACATACAGCACCATCCAAAACAGCCAGTGAACGTTCAACTTCGATTGTGAAGTCAACGTGGCCTGGTGTGTCGATGATGTTCATGCGGTGCTTAGGCGACGTTGGGTTTACACCATCTTCGGTGCGCTCCCAGAACGTAGTGGTCGCAGCAGAGGTAATTGTAATACCACGCTCTTGCTCTTGCTCCATCCAGTCCATAGTGGCCGCGCCATCATGAACTTCGCCGATGTTGTGCTCTTTGCCTGTGTAAAACAAAATGCGTTCTGAACACGTCGTTTTACCAGCATCAATGTGTGCAATGATGCCGAAGTTACGATAGAGTTCGAGAGGATATTCGCGTGCCATCTGCTTGCGTCCTTTTCTTTGTTACCAGCGGTAATGGCTGAATGCTTTATTCGCATCGGCCATTTTGTGGGTGTCTTCACGTTTCTTGACGGCTGAACCACGGCTGTTGATGGCATCCATCAATTCAGCTGCTAAACGCTCTTCCATTGTGTTTTCGTTGCGTGTGCGTGACGCTTTGATCAACCAACGGATGGCCAATGCTTCGCGACGCTCTACGCGCACTTCAACTGGTACTTGGTATGTTGCACCACCCACACGACGAGAACGAACCTCGACAGCTGGTTTGATGTTTTCCAAGGCTTCTTCGAACACTTCGATTGGTGCGCGTTTCAGCTTGGTTTCAACCCGATCAAGCGCACCGTATACGATACGTTCTGCAGCAGACTTGCGTCCGTCCAGCATCAAGTTGTTCATGAATTTCGTTAGAACTGTGTTGCCATACTTGGCATCAGGCAGAACTTCTCTTTTAACGGCGCGGTGGCGTCTAGACATAATATACTACCCTTATTTCGGTTTTTTCGCGCCGTATTTCGAACGACGTTGTTTACGGTCTTTAACACCCTGGGTATCCAAAACACCGCGCAGAATGTGGTAACGAACACCCGGAAGGTCTTTTACACGGCCGCCGCGGATCAGAACAACAGAGTGTTCCTGCAGGTTGTGGCTTTCACCAGGGATGTAAGAGATCACTTCGAAACCGTTCGTCAAACGAACTTTCGCAACTTTACGCATCGCAGAGTTGGGTTTCTTAGGCGTAGTTGTATAAACACGTGTACATACACCGCGTTTTTGCGGGCATGCTTCCAAGTGCTGAGACTTGGAGCGTTTGATTTTTGGCTGGCGCGGCTTGCGGATCAGCTGTTGTATTGTTGGCATATTTGGTTCCCCATATTACCTTTTCAAACATAAATAGGCACATAATCTCTGATCATGCACCCAACACCGCCCCGAACCCTCATTAGCTCGAAACGATAAATACCAGAGGATCGAGACATAGGTCTGGATCATGACCGCCAATTTGTGGCTTGTATAACCTAGAAAGCGAGCTTTTCAGATTAGAACCAACAAGAAAAAACGAAGTTCTCCTATCAGGTAACGCGGCTATAAGGGGAGTCGGGTTTGGTGTCAACAGAGTCTGGGAATATCGCTAAAACTATGCCAAATCTTGGTTTACCGATGGGCAAAAAGCAGTAATCTAGCGCTCATACGCACCAATAACCCAATTCAATTCGTTTCAAAACCCAAAGTGGCCTAAAAATTCTCTAAAACATACTTTTACGACCACCTTTACGACAATAGGCACCCATGCACCGCACCCGATTACTAATCTCTACCCGCACCTTGCCCATTCGGAACCTGCCCATTCTGAAATGCGGAGCCACGCGGGTGCGTAATTTGATGTATTTGTTGGATCATGGACACCCGTATGCGCAACCACGCAAAATTCATGGCCAACATGATGCATTCCCCAAGGCATCTGATTTTGGGTTAACGCACACAGGTATCGCGGCGCAAGAACATGCTTTTGTCGTCATGCGCCACCCGACCCGTCGTTTCCTGTCGCTTTATTTCGACAAGGTGATGGGAGATGGCACGGGGCGGTTCAAACGGATGAATCAGCTGTTGGATAAATCCAAGGGTTTTACACGATCACCTCAAACGCCGCTGGATCATTTGAAAAACTGTATCGCCTTGGCTGATGTGTTGGAACACAGCATGCAGGACACGGATTATTTGCCCCCGAACGGACATTGGGCCATGCAGACCCTGCGGTTAGGCGTGATCAAGGATTGCCGGTTGAAGGTTTTGTTGTTGGAAAACTTGGATGCACAACTGGGGGCTTTGCTGCGCGACATCGTGCCAGACATTGACGATCACCTGTCACAACTGCAGGGGCGAAATCAATCGGTGAAACCCGTTGACCCACAAGAATTGATAATCCCTGCCCTGATTGATCGTATCGCCGAAATTTATCCCCGCGATCAGATGTTATATGAACAGGCGGTTGATCTGTGGCGGGGCATTGATCCATTGACTGCCACCGCCTTGGATGTGCCGCGATTGTTTTAGGTTTGTCGCCTTGTCAGAAAAATATCAACGCGATATAGGTTTTACATGACACATTTGACCTACGCCATTGGCGACATTCACGGCGACCTTGAACAGTTGCATTCCATTATGGCGCGTATCGACGCCGATTTTGTAAAATCAGGCGCAGACAGTCATCACATCGTTTTCATTGGCGATCTGGTGGATCGTCGCCCCGACAGTAAGGATACAATTGCGTATCTGATGGATGGCTTGGCGGCGGGTAAACCGTGGACGGTACTAAAGGGCAATCATGATCGCCTGATGGAATGGTTTTTCGATGATCCACATCGCCATGATCCACATCTGAAACCCGATTACAGCTGGTTGCATCATCGTATCGGCGGGGTGGAAACACTGGCCTCGTACGGCGTGACCGTGCCCGAAAATTACCGCGACTGTTTGGATGAGATTTTGGCAATGGCGGTGGCGAATGTGCCAGCCGCGCACGTTGATTTCATCCGCCAATTACCGCTGTCCTACGAAACCGACGACATCTTCTTCGTCCACGCAGGCGTCAATTTGGATCGGCCGCTGAATGATCAATCCGAAGATGACTTGGTTTGGATCCGCAAAAACTGGCTGGATAATCCAAAAATGGCGGCCAAACTGATTTTACATGGGCATACCATTGTCAAGGAAGTGACCCATTACGGCAACCGTGTGAATATCGACACAGGTGCGGCGTGGGGGGACAAATTATCCGCCGTGGTGTGCATTGGTGCAGACGTTTGGGAATTGACCGAACAGGGTCGTGTTCAGGTTATTCAACTCGAATAATTTCAACATTCTTTTCCGCATAAAAAAAGGCCCCGCAATTGCAGGGCCTTTTTTAATTCTATGTCGTGAACCTTAGATCGGTTGCTCTGTGCCGTCGCCGCTGATGTCTTTGAACACCTCATCAGCCAGATCAGATTTTGGTGCGTCGAAAACTGCGTTTACATCCACATCAGATTCCACAGGTGCCATCAAGGCCGCCGCTTCTTCTGCTGCGATACGTTTCTCTTCGACCACAATTGCATCACGATCTGCTGCGATCTTCTTGATTTGATGCGTTGCACCACCGGTACCCGCTGGGATCAGACGACCAACAATCACGTTCTCTTTCAAGCCAATCAACTTGTCTTTCTTACCGCGCGTCGCCGCATCGGTCAGAACCCGTGTTGTTTCCTGGAAGGACGCAGCCGAGATGAACGAACGTGTCTGCAATGACGCTTTCGTAATACCCAACAGAATTGGGCCACCTGTGGCTGCTTCGCGACCTGCGGCAACTGCCTTGGCGTTTGCTTCGTCGAACTCTGCTTTGTCGACTTGCTCGCCTTTCAGCAAAGTTGTGCCACCGGATGTCGTGATTTCCCACTTTTGCAACATTTGACGCACGATCACTTCGATATGCTTGTCGTTGATCTTCACGCCTTGCAGACGATACACGTCTTGCACTTCGTCGATCATGTAATCCGCCAATGCTTCGACGCCCATGATGTTCAGAATGTCATGTGGTGCGGGGTTACCGTCCATGATGTATTCACCTTTTTGGATGAAATCACCTTCTTGGACGGGGATGTGTTTACCCTTTGGCACCATGTATTCTGTTTTCACATCGGCATCATCTGCAGAAACCACATTCACGCGACGCTTGTTTTTAAAGTCGCGACCGAACTCTACGTAACCATCCATTTCGGCGATGATTGCGTGATCTTTCGGACGACGTGCTTCGAACAATTCAGCAACACGTGGCAGACCACCTGTAATGTCCTTGGTTTTCGCGCCTTCACGAGGAATGCGCGCAACAACATCACCAGCCAAGATTTCTTGGCCATCTTCAACAGACAGAACCGCATCAACAGACATCGCATATTGCAATGGGTTGCCTGCATCGTTGTTCACAGGTTCACCAGTTTTTGCATCCGCAACAATGATCGATGGTTTCAGATCAGAACCTTTTGGCGCTGAACGCCAGTCGGTTACGATTTTTTGGCTGATACCAGTCGCATCATCGGTAACGTCACGCACAGAGATACCCGCAACCAAATCGACCAGTTTCGCGATACCACCTTTGTCGGCGATGATCGGCAATGTGTACGGGTCCCATTCATACAGCTTGTCACCACGTGCGATTTTGTCACCCGTTTTAACCAGCACTTTGGTACCGTAATCCATTTTGTGTACAACAGCGTCTTGACCGTTTTCATCAATCACAACCAATTCAACGTTACGACCCATGACGATTTGTTCGCCGTCGCGGTTGACCAACAAGTTTGCTTTGCGGATTTCAATTTTACCCGCTTGGCTTGCATCTTGGAATGATTGTTGGCCACCTTGGGCAACACCGCCAATGTGGAATGTCCGCATCGTCAACTGTGTACCCGGCTCACCAATGGACTGTGCGGCAATAATACCAACCGCTTCGCCAGGGTTCACACCGTGGCCACGTGCCAAATCACGACCGTAACATGCCGCACAAATACCGTCGTCTGATTCACATGTCAGAGGCGAGCGAATTTGCAAGGACACAAGGTTTGCCGCATCAATCAAATCTGCTTGACGTTCGTCAACCAAATCCTGTGATTTGCCCAAAACTTCGCCTGTTGCGGGATGAATAACATCTTCGGCCAATACACGACCCAAGATACGTTCCGCCATGGATGAGACCACTTCGCCATCATTCACCGCAGCACGTGCCGTAATTGATTTTTCCGTGCCACAATCCCATTCGCGAACGATACAATCCTGTGCAACATCCACCAAACGACGTGTCAGATAACCAGAGTTCGCAGTTTTAAGCGCTGTATCAGACAGACCCTTACGCGCCCCGTGAGTAGAGTTAAAGTACTCAAGAACCGACAGACCCTCTTTAAAGTTAGAGATAATTGGCGTTTCGATAATTTCACCATTTGGTTTCGCCATCAAACCGCGCATACCGCCCAGCTGTTTCATCTGCGTCACAGACCCACGCGCACCAGAGTGTGCCATCATGTAAACCGAGTTGGGTTCCATTTCGGCGCCATTCTCGTTCACATGCATTGATGAAATTGCATCCATCATCGCATCGGTGACTTTGTCGTTGGCTTTTGACCACGCATCAACAACTTTGTTGTACTTCTCGCCCTGTGTAATCAGACCGTCCATGTACTGTTGTTCGAAACCTTTAACTTGGTCGCGTGTCTCATTTACCAATGTCCACTTGTTGTCAGGGATAACCATGTCGTCTTTACCAAACGAGATGCCAGCCTTGAACGCTTCGGTGAAGCCCATGGTCATGATGTTATCACAGAAGATAACGGATTCTTTTTGACCACAGTAACGATAAACGCTGTCAATGATTTCACCGACTTCTTTCTTACGCAACAGACGGTTGATCAGGCTGTACGGTGCTTTGTGGTTCAGCGGCATAACCGTGCTTAAACGCACACGACCTGGTGTGGTTTCAAAACGTTCCCAAACAACTTCGCCTTCTGCGTTCACTTGTTCAACGCGGCAGGTGATTTTTGAGTGGAGGTGAACCAAACCATTATCCAACGCATGCTCAACCTCTTGTGGGTTTGCAAACGTCATGCCTTGGCCTTTCATACCTTCACGTTCTAGCGTGATGTAATACAGACCCAAAATCATATCCTGTGAAGGTACGATAATTGGCTTACCATTGGCAGGTGACAAAACGTTGTTTGTTGACATCATCAACACACGACATTCCAATTGTGCTTCTAATGACAATGGTACGTGTACCGCCATTTGGTCACCGTCGAAGTCGGCGTTAAACGCAGAACAAACAAGCGGGTGCAATTGGATGGCTTTACCTTCGATCAAAACAGGTTCGAACGCTTGGATGCCCAAACGGTGCAATGTTGGCGCACGGTTCAACATCACGGGATGTTCGCGAATAACTTCGTCCAAGATATCCCAAACTTCTGGGCGTTGCTTTTCAACAATTTTCTTGGCTTGTTTCACTGTCGATGACAGACCTTTGGCTTCAAGACGGCTGTAAATGAACGGCTTAAACAGTTCCAACGCCATCTTCTTGGGCAAACCACACTGATGCAATTTCAATTCTGGGCCAGTCACGATAACCGAACGACCAGAGAAATCGACGCGCTTACCCAACAAGTTTTGACGGAAGCGACCTTGCTTACCTTTCAACATGTCTGACAATGATTTCAGCGCACGTTTGTTCGCACCTGTAATCACACGGCCACGACGACCGTTATCAAACAATGCATCCACAGATTCCTGCAACATACGTTTTTCGTTACGCACGATAATATCAGGTGCGCGCAATTCGATCAGACGTTTCAGACGGTTGTTACGGTTGATTACACGACGGTAAAGGTCGTTGAGATCAGACGTCGCAAAACGACCACCATCCAATGGCACCAATGGGCGTAATTCTGGTGGGATCACTGGCAGAACAGTCATCACCATCCACTCTGGACGGTTACCAGAGTCGATGAATGCTTCGACAACTTTCAGACGTTTGATGATTTTCTTTGGCTTCAATTCGCCAGTGGCTTCTGCCAAATCATCGCGCAATTGGTCTGCTTCTGCTTCCAGATCGATGTTTGACAACATTTCACGGATTGCTTCTGCACCGATGCCTGCGTTAAACGCATCTTCACCGAACATATCTTGGGCGTCCAAAAACTCTTCTTCGGACATCATTTGACCGTAGTTCAGGTCGGTTAGGCCCGGTTCGATTACAACGTATTGCTCGAAATACAGAACACGTTCCAATTCGCGCAATGTCATGTCCAACATCAAACCAATGCGCGATGGCAATGATTTAAGGAACCAGATGTGTGCAACGGGTGATGCCAAATCGATGTGACCCATACGTTCGCGACGTACTTTTTGCAAAGTAACTTCAACACCACATTTTTCGCAAACAACGCCGCGATATTTCATGCGTTTGTATTTACCACACAAACATTCGTAATCTTTGATCGGGCCAAAGATACGCGCACAGAACAGGCCGTCGCGTTCAGGTTTGAACGTACGATAGTTGATGGTTTCCGGTTTTTTAATTTCGCCGAAAGACCATGAAAGGATCCGCTCAGGGGACGCCAAGGAAATTTGAATTTCATCAAACGTCTTGGGCGGCTGGACGGGGTTAAACGGGTTATTAGTGATTTCTTGGTTCATGATATGATCCTTGTATCTCGTTTAAGGGGAGTAAGCGCGAACGCTTACTCGCTCTCCGCATCCAGCAGCTGGACGTTAAGTCCCAAGCTTCGGATTTCTTTTACCAACACGTTGAATGATTCCGGAATGCCAGCTTCGAAATTATCTTCGCCTTTGACAATGCTTTCGTACACTTTCGTGCGACCTGCAACGTCATCCGATTTTACTGTCAGCATCTCTTGCAACGTGTACGCCGCGCCATATGCTTCAAGTGCCCAAACTTCCATCTCACCGAAACGCTGACCACCGAATTGCGCTTTACCACCCAATGGTTGTTGCGTGACCAATGAATATGGACCCGTTGAACGTGCGTGGATTTTGTCATCCACCAAGTGGTGCAGTTTCAGGATGTATTTCATCCCAACTGTCACAGGGCGGCTGAACTGCTCACCGGTTCGACCATCAAACAAGATGGATTGACCAGATGTATCCAGACCCGCACGCGTCAACATGTCGTTCACGTCTGCCTCTTTGGCACCGTCAAAAACAGGTGTGGCGATTGGAACACCGTCCGTCACGTTTCCAGCTGCTTCAAGGAAGTTTTCCTTTGGCAAATCTTTCAACGCTTCTTCGTACAGATCGTCACCGTAGGCGATACGCATTGCTTCTTGCACTGGTGTCATATCACCTGAACGGCGATATTCTTTCAGGCTTTCGTCAATGGAACGGCCAAGGTTACGCGCAGCCCAACCCATGTGAGTTTCCAAAATCTGACCAACGTTCATACGTGATGGAACACCAAGTGGGTTCAAACAGAAGTCAACGGGTGTACCGTCTGCCAAGAATGGCATGTCTTCTTGTGGAACCACTTTGGAAATCACACCTTTGTTGCCGTGACGACCAGCCATCTTATCACCCGGTTGCAGCTTGCGCTTCACCGCGATGAATACTTTGACCATTTTCATCACACCCGGAGGCAGATCATCGCCGCGACGAACCTTTTCAACCTTATCTTCAAAACGTGCTTCAAGCGCGCCTTTCTGAAGGTCGTATTGTTTGTTCAGCGATTCCATGTCTTTCGCATCTGACTCGTCTTCCAATGCCAACTGCCAGTATTGCCCACGGGACAATGTTTCCAACAATGCATCGTCAATCGTTGAGCCAGCTTTGACGCCTTTGGGGCCTTTCACAGCCTTTTTGCCCATAATCATTGCTTTTAGACGCGCATATGTGTTGCGATCCAAAATGCCAACTTCGTCGTCGCGGTCACGTGCCAAACGTTCAACTTCTTCACGTTCGATTTGCAACGCACGTTCGTCTTTTTCAATACCGTGGCGATTGAAAACACGAACTTCTACGACTGTACCGTAATCACCCGGTGGTAAACGCAGTGATGTGTCACGCACATCGGATGCTTTTTCACCAAAGATGGCGCGCAGCAATTTCTCTTCTGGCGTCATTGGGCTCTCGCCCTTCGGGGTGATTTTACCAACCAGAATATCTGCTGGGCCAACTTCGGCACCAATGTAAACGATACCTGCTTCGTCCAGATTACGTAATGCTTCTTCGCCTACGTTTGGAATATCACGTGTGATTTCCTCTGGACCCAATTTCGTATCACGCGCCGCAACTTCGAATTCTTCGATGTGAACGGATGTGAAAACGTCATCTTTAACGATGCGTTCTGAAATCAGGATACTGTCTTCGTAGTTGTAACCATTCCACGGCATAAACGCGACCAGCACGTTTTTACCCAAGGCCAATTCGCCGATGTCCGTTGATGGACCATCTGCAATCACTTCGCCCATGCTTACCCGATCACCAACCTTCACCAAGGGGCGTTGGTTGATACATGTGTTTTGGTTCGAGCGTTGGAATTTACGCAAACGGTAAATATCAACACCGGGATCACCCGCATCCATTGCGTCCGTCACACGTACAACAATACGCATCGCGTCCACTTGGTCGATGATACCACCACGTTTTGCACCAATCGCCGCACCTGAATCGCGTGCAACAACTTCTTCGATACCGGTCCCAACGTAAGGCGCATCAGCCTTCAGCAACGGAACGGCTTGGCGTTGCATGTTTGAACCCATCAACGCGCGGTTGGCGTCATCGTTTTCAAGGAACGGGATCAGCGATGCCGCAACAGATACCAACTGTTTTGGTGAAACGTCGATGTAATCGATGTTTTCTGGTGTGTTCAGCATGTACTCACCTGATTGGCGAGAAGACACCAAATCGTTGGCAAATTTACCCTGATCATCCAATTTCGCATTCGCCTGCGCCACTGTGTAACGCATTTCTTCGGTGGCTGACATGTATTGCACGTCATCTGTCACCTTGCCGCCGTCAACGCGACGGTACGGTGTTTCGATGAAACCGTATTTGTTCACACGCGCGAATGTCGCCAAAGAGTTGATCAAACCAATGTTTGGACCCTCTGGTGTTTCAATCGGACACATACGACCGTAATGGGTTGGGTGAACATCGCGGACTTCGAAGCCTGCGCGTTCACGTGTCAAACCACCTGGTCCCAATGCTGACAAGCGACGCTTGTGCGTAACTTCGGACAATGGGTTTGTTTGGTCCATAAATTGTGACAATTGCGACGAGCCAAAGAATTCACGCACCGCAGCAGCAGCTGGTTTCGCGTTAATCAAATCCTGTGGCATGATGTTGTCGATTTCAACGCTGGACATACGCTCTTTGATTGCGCGCTCCATGCGCAACAAACCAACGCGGTATTGATTTTCCATCAATTCGCCAACGGAACGCACACGACGGTTACCAAGGTGGTCAATATCGTCGATATCGCCTTTGCCGTCACGCAATTCAACCAATGCTTTAACCACACCGATAATATCTTCTTTGCGCAATGTACGTTGTGTATCTTCGACATCCAATTGCAGACGCATGTTCATTTTCACACGACCAACAGCGGATAAATCGTAACGCTCGGAATCAAAGAACAATGTGTCAAACAATGCAGATGCGGCATCAACGGTCGGTGGCTCACCCGGGCGCATAACGCGGTAGATGTCCATCAGTGCTGTGTCGCGACCCAAGTTTTTGTCCACAGCCATTGTGTTGCGGATGTAGGGGCCAACGTTGATGTTATCGATATCCAATGTTGGAATATCGGTGATACCACCTTCGATCAATTCCTGAATTGTACCGCCATTGATGTTGCCATCCTTGTCGTGCTCAAGTGTCAATTCGTCACCCGCTTCGACGTAAATCGCACCAGTTTCTTCGTTGATGATGTCTTTGGCAACGTAACGGCCCACGATGGCATTGAATGCCACGCGGATGTCGGTCACTTTGCCGTCTTCGATCAGTTGTTTAACTGAACGTGGCGTAACCTTTTTACCCGCTTCTGCGATAACTTTGCCCGTTTTCGCATCAATGATATCTTCGCTCGGCTTGGTGCCACGTACACGCTCTGGGAAAAACTTCGTTACCCATGCGTTTTTCTTTTTGTCATATTTGTAACCAACAGTGTCATAATACGCATCGCAAACGCCTTCTTGGTCTAAACCAAGGGCATACAACAATGTTGTCACTGGCAATTTACGACGACGGTCGATGCGTGCGTACACAACATCTTTGGCGTCAAATTCGAAATCCAACCACGACCCACGGTATGGGATGATGCGTGATGCAAACAACAATTTACCAGAGCTGTGTGTTTTACCACGGTCATGGTCAAAGAAAACACCAGGTGAGCGGTGCATTTGTGACACGATAACACGCTCGGTGCCGTTCACAACGAACGTACCATTTGGTGTCATCAATGGCAGATCGCCCATGAATACATCTTGCTCTTTGATGTCTTTTACAGACCGTGCACCTGTATCTTCGTCCACATCAAATACGATCAAACGCAATGTCACTTTCAGCGGTGCTGAATATGTCATGTCGCGTTGCATACACTCTTCAACGTCATACTTTGGCTTTTCTAGATCGTATTTTACATACTCTAGAACGGCTGTTTCATTGAAATCCTTGATCGGGAAAACCGATTGGAAAACCGCGTTGATGCCTTCGCCGTCCAACGGCTGAGACTGATCACCTGAATTCAGGAACAGATCATATGAACTCTTCTGAACTTGGATCAGATTTGGAATGTCCAAAACTTCACGGATTTTACCATAATATTTGCGGATACGTTTAATACCTGAATGCGTCTGAGGCATGCTCGTTATCACCTTTTCTAATGTTCACGTCATGGTTCGTGCGGGCATCACAAACCAATCAGCCACATGAAACAAAGTTCATCCTATTCTTGCCAAGGTGCCAACCCCAGCTCCCGAATGAACCCTGTCTGAAAGAAGGTCTTTATTAAAAGGCCCTCTTTAAGACAGGAGCGGCTGACCCCACAAAACGCAGGATCAGCCTAAAATCATCACGCCCGAAGGCGCGTCAATTACTTAACTTCTACTTCAGCACCGGCTGCTTCCAGCTTGGCTTTTACTTCTTCAGCTTCTGCTTTAGAAACGCCTTCTTTAACGGCTTTGCCGCCAGCTTCTACAAGATCTTTAGCTTCTTTCAGGCCAAGACCTGTGATGCCGCGAACTTCTTTGATCACGTTGATTTTCTTGTCGCCTGCAGATTTCAGAATTACGTCGAATTCTGTTTTCTCTTCAGCAGCTTCACCCGCGTCAGCAGCAGCCATCATGACAGCGCCACCGGCAGCTGGCTCAATGCCATACTCGTCTTTAAGCAAAGTTTTAAGTTCTTGAGCTTCCAAAAGCGTAAGGCCTACGATTTCTTCTGCTAATTTTTTGATATCAGCCATTTGATATTTCCAGTTCAGTTTTTAAGTTCTGTTTTCCGATGATGTCCGCATTCACGCACACCGACAATTCAATTGCTTATGCAGCTTTCTCTTCGATCGTTTCCAAGATGGACGCGATATTAGAAGCAGGCGCGCCAATGGCTCCCGCGATGTTGCTTGCAGGTGCAGCGATACAACCAACGATAGAAGCAATAAGCTCCTCGCGTGATGGCATTGCGGCAACGGCTTTCACACCAGCGCGATCCAATGCATTGTCACCCATAGACCCACCCAAGATAACGAGCTTTGCGTTATCCTTGGCATATGCTTCCGTCACTCGCGCGGCGGCTACTGGGTCGTCTGAGAAAGACAATACTGTCATTCCGTCCAACAAACCTGAAATGCTTTCGCATGGTTTGCCTTCAAGAGCGATTTTGGCGAGCTTGTTTTTGGCTACACGTACAGAACCACCCGCGTCACGCATGCGCGCACGAAAGTCCTGCATTTCAGCAACTGTAATGCCGACGTAA
The DNA here is from genome assembly GCA_963976255.1 of uncultured Rhodobacterales bacterium. Classification (GTDB taxonomy): domain Bacteria; phylum Pseudomonadota; class Alphaproteobacteria; order Rhodobacterales; family Rhodobacteraceae; genus Amylibacter. Next base: position 4,258 of record CAXBJO010000036.1, on the reverse strand, counting down.
TGAGATACGACAACAACACCAGAGTCCGTGAAGATTTCGCCTAGTTCACTAACCAGGGCTTCTTTTTGGGCTCTATCCACAGTGTTTCTCCAAAATTAGGGAACTTGCGTCCCCCGGCTCAATTTCACTGATCCTTAAGGGATCAGCAGTTAGGGTCCTTGTTCAGGGCCCCTCCCAAAATCACCCGAGGCAAGCCTTGGTAATTCGTTCGGTTCCCATCTCAGGCAGGAATTATGTCTGTTAGGACACCCACCGTCTCGGACAGCATCAAAAGGGCGCCGACGAATCGACACCCCTTGGATAGGGGGTGTATAGGGGGGATTGTTGTGGATGTGAAGGGGGTTACCCCCCTAAAACGCTGGAAAGTTTCGCGTTTCGTATTTCCATGACTATAGCGCCTAAATTGCGGTTAGATCAAGGCCAAGAAAATAACCACTGTATTTCGATGCTCACGGGAATGATCGCCCCATCCAACCCCCTTACAGCATTCCCGACGAACGAATGTCCGCTTGTGCGAAATCGATCAAAGCACGGACCTTGCGCGTCAATGCACGCCCCTCAAGATAGACCGCACTTATGGGCGTTCTTCCACCTTCGTATGCTGTCAATACTGGCACCAATAAACCCGCGTCAATCGCCGCACGTAATGCAAACTTGGGGCCATACACAATACCCTCGCCTGCAACAGCCAACGCACAGGCCGCCTGTGCAGAGTTCACCATAAAGCGCCCCGAAACCGTTTCCTTCAATTCCTGACCATCCTTGCTAAATCGCCAATCCATAGGTGCGCGGGTGTTGGTATCAATGATACAATGATGTTTCGTCAGATCAGATGGAATGCGCGGCACGCCGTGTTTGGCCAAATATGACGGCGACGCCGCCGTGAATACCGTGGTCATCGCCAACTTTTTGGTTTTCACCGACAGGTTTTGCGTCTTACCAATCCGAAATGCCACATCAATACCGTCCTGTGCCAAATCAACAAATTTATCGCTAAGCCGCACATCAAAAGAAAGCGCGGGATGCAGTGCACCAAATCGCCCTAACATCGCGCTGATATAGCTTTCGCCAAAATTCAGCGGCGCCGCTATACGGATCATGCCGGAAAACCCACGCGACCCCTCGGTCACATCGCTGATTAATGCGTCAACCGCATCAATCACTGCGGGTGCACGCACCAACAAATCCTGCCCCGCAGGCGTCAGCCCCACTTTGCGTGTTGTCCGTTGAAACAATCGCACACCAAGCCGCGCTTCCAACTCGGCCACATATTTCGATGTCAAACGGTTCGAAATCCCCATTTGGTCCGCCGCCGCAGTGAACGACCCCGTCTGCGCCGTGCCAACGAATGCCTTAAGTAAGTTAACGATATCCATGGTCAATACCCATTACGAATGTTTTATTGGTAATCTTTCCATAAAATCACCATTTCATTGTAAGTTTGCAAGCCCTAGTTTGTAGAAATACATAAATGCCCCGCTTTGGGGCTGCGCAAAGGAAACATCATGATCGATACAAACACCGCCCCGTACGCCGCATTTGCACTTCGCATCACCACAGGTGCCTTACTTGTTGCCCATGGATTGCTAAAAGTAATGGTTTTCACAATCCCCGGCACAGTTGGCTTTTTCGAGAGCCTCGGCCTTCCGGGTGTGTTCGCCTACCTAACAATTTTCGCAGAATTGGTTGGTGGTACAGCCTTGATTTTGGGCATCGCCCCACGTCTGGTTTCACTCGCAGTGTTACCGGTGTTGTTGGGCGCAGTTTGGGCACACTCTGGTAATGGATGGTTATTCACCAACCCGAATGGTGGTTGGGAATTCCCGGCATTTTGGGCCGTCGCACAATTATCCGTCGCCCTGCTTGGTGGTGGTGCGTTTGCGCTAAAAATCCCGATGGTCAACACATTGCTTGGCCGATACGCCTAGAAAATCTTGGGCTGTGAATGCAGCCCAAGAATAACACAAGGAGACTAAAATGTCGGTTTCACATTCCCTCGAACGACTGAAAGATAACCTTGCGTTATCACATCGCATGCCCGTGGTTTTTTTGGGACATGGCACGCCAATGAACGCGATCCATGACACCCAATACAGCCGCAGCTGGTCCGAACTGGGGCGCACCCTGCCGCGCCCACAGGCAATATTGGTTGTGTCCGCACATTGGGCAACGACCGGAACAACCTTGGTTGACGTCTCTGCTTTTCCACGCACAATTCACGATTTCCATGGGTTTCCTCAAACCCTGTTTGATCAACAGTATCCTGCCAGTGGAAATCCTGATTTGGCACGTGATGTCGTGGCTCTTTTGGCCAGTCATAACGCCCAAGAGGATGACACATGGGGGCTGGACCACGGTGCATGGACTGTACTGAGCTTTCTGTATCCCAATGCTGACGTACCCGTTTTTCAACTGTCTATCGACATGTCCAAGGATCTGAATTGGCACCTGACGATTGGTCAAACACTGTCCGAACTACGTGATCGCGGCGTGCTTATTCTTGGGTCTGGAAATATCGTCCATAACCTAAGTGCATTGCGCCCAGGTCAACAGCCACCTGACTGGGCCGTGGAATTCGACACGCAGTTTGCGCAGAACCTCAGCGATCGCAACTTTGCCGCACTGACCGACACCAAAGGTATGGGCACCTTACTAAAAACAGCGCATCCAAATGTTGATCACTATATTCCAGCACTGACAATTGCAGGCGCATCCGACAACAGGGATCGATTAACCTTTATGAACGACAGCTTTGACATGTCCTCAATATCCATGCGCTCTTACATTTTCCAAAGCGACCCATGATCGGTTGGGCGTTTACAACAACGTCTTTTAAGGCCTTCTAATGGATGTAGATGAGCGGGGGTTTTGTTGGTGGTCATGGTGTTAAATTTTTACAGACAACACAGCTTAATATCCCGCGCCGTGCAAAGCTGAATTACTGCAACCAGCTCTACCATTACTCAAACAAAAAATGCGCGACCGGTCAGAATATATGGCGCTCCCTGCTTGGCGGCAATATCCGCCCTAGTAGTGGACGGTTGATGTTGGGCAATCAACCAATCGCCATTCACATTTATCACTAAGTGAATTGTTTTTGATGTGCAGAAATTGGGTTGTCTTAGGCATATTCACGTGGAACGAAAGGTAAACGTGTGCTATATGTAGGGAATCTCCTCAAAAAAAGGCCTACATATGGACATCAGCAAAGATAATAAATTTTTAACATCAAGACCAGTGATGCAGTCAGGGTTAACTGATGTCATTCCTCTAGGGCAAGTTCCGTCTCATTATCTTAACAGGTACCGCGCAGTTCAAAAAGTCAGGTGCGCATTCTGTGAAAATCATACCCCGCACAACAATGGATTCACGGTGCAGATGAAGGATGGCCGAACTGCTCTTTGCGGAAAAGATTGCGCAGAAATTTACTTTGGTGAAGCTGTGGCAAAGGATTTTGAAAAAAGCCTTGAGAAACAAATCAAGCGGGAGACTAATCGTAAAATTATTACCAAAACGTTGGTTGGAATACCAAAAACTCTAACTTTGTTGACCGATGATTTAATCGAGATGGAAGCGCTGGCCATCTCTGCAACAGAACCTCTAGCTAAGAACTTTCAGCATAGCGGGATTCAAACCAAAACTACGGATAGCGGAACCTATGAACACAAGGAGATATGCCGTAGGTGGGTAGATCAACAGGGTATGCATGGCAACCTACGAAAGAATGCCCTCGATGAAGAAAGAATTATTTTAAAAATTAAAGCGGCATCACTTTTACGTGGCAACGATATTAGCCGTATAGCTAGATTGAAAAGAGCAAAAAAAGAACTTAAAATACTACAATCCGTAAACTTAGAAACTGACCTCAGCGATGTAATCATTGAACGCATTTCAACCAAACGAAAAGCAATCATCTCTGATATTGAGAATGGCATTGGGTTTTTAGATCTTTGTCAGCAGTTTTATACAAAGGAAAACATAAAGGCTCTTTCCAAACTAAATCAGCACCTACAAACTAACAGTAAAGCATTCGCATTGCACAAACGCCCCTACGGCTTTGACCTTGTTATAAGTTCTAATCACTACGATTTAGAACACGATTTTGAAAACCCAGCTCGCGCGACATTTCAAATACCTGATCTTAGCCAACAACCAACTGTAGAAACACTGTTAGCAGCGTTAAAGGGTGAAATTTTATAAAGTAACAAAATCAAACACATAACCCCCTGTCCCCATGGGGACACCCACAAAAAAGGCC
>CAXBJO010000035.1:0-22027 GCA_963976255.1 uncultured Rhodobacterales bacterium | reverse complement strand
CCAAAGACAAATGGGGCATTCGCCTGTCGTTTGGATCATACTTTCTTGCAATGCATGGCCTAGGAGCTGCAAAGAGTCACTGTGAGCACGTTTTGAACCGCTTTGGGGTGCGATACAGGCCAGAAGACGTCAGTATAGCTCGTGCGGACGTATGTGTTGACATCCTTGCGCCAAATTTTGAATTAATCCCAGATCACTTTGTTATGCACAGCGCCACGGGGCGGCGGGATTATGTGACGAACGAAGACTATTCCGTAAACGGTAAATCTGGGCGCGTCACATCGGTCACAATCGGAAGCACGAGAAATCGCCAAGTTATCGTATACGACAAACGTGCAGAAGTGATCGCACATACTAAAACCTATTGGTGGGATATTTGGAACGATACATTACGTAGGCAAAGGTATAATTCAGAAGTGTTATATTATAACACATTATCACCAAATGCTGACGACGCTGAAAGCAATCGCGTTTGGCGCGTTGAAATCAGAGCTGGCAAAGACCTGTTGAAGGATCGTTGGGGCATCAGAACATGGGAGCAGCTTTTTGATTGTTTTGGCGACCTTTGTAATGAAGCTACTGAACTCGTACGGTACACAGCGCCAGCTGCGGATGACACCAATCGCGCACGTTGGGCTAACCATCCTCTTTGGGAAACGGCTTGTGCTGAAATCAACGATGGGCTGTTTGAAATGCGAAGTGGATTAGCACCTAATGCGATGAAGGAAGTCCAACGTGCGGAACACATCAGCCTAATTTACCGTAACGTACTAGGCTGTAGCATTACGCTTGCCGCTTTAAATGGAAAATCCTTTGATGAATTACCACAATCCTTCTCTGATTTAGCGGAGCAAATGAAGGCAAGTGCGAAATGTGACCCTGAGAAAACCAATAAACAATTACAGGATGCATCCGAACGTTACGTATTCATACAGTCACCAAAACGCCCCCATATGTAACGTTACGTATACGGGCTTTTCTCACTTCCTATGTAATACGATACGTTACGTAGGGAGTGCCGCTTGTTTCTTTGGGCGGATTGCGGTCATTCGCTGCAGATGCAACTTAAGAACTTTTTGACAGTGGAAGTTGACATTCACGTTGGATTTCTTAACCAGCGTTTTGGGGCGAAGGCTGAACTACTTCTCCTGCTGGGCACCATGCCTTTGAGCGATTGCTTGTATGCGTTAGGATGTTGCGCAATTACTCTTGGCCACTAAATATAGACAGGGTGACTAAATATTCCTTGTGGGGAATATTTAGATTTGTTACGTGTTGGAAAAAGAAAGCAGGTCGGGCATGGGTGATATCAATGGCAAAGTCGTGGAAATCAGGCGCTCACAGGACGAAGATGCGTCGGCTAAAATTGGCGAAGCTTTACAGCAAATGCGCAAGTTCTCTGGCTTGACCCAAGCCGAGATGGCACGCCGCCTCGATGTGGGCCAAGCTTCAGTATCTAAAGTGGAAAAAGGCCGGTCAGATGTTCATGTTTCAACAATCCAAAAATATGTCGAAGCATTAGGAGGAAAGCTACAAGTTGGCGCAGCATTCGATGCAGACAGCCCTCTCTCGTTGCATGTCCGAGAAGCCTTTGATGTTGAGCCGATTCATGATGACCAACTTATCTTTCCGATGTTTGCCGAAGAGGAGTTCAAGCATCAACGCGACGTTGTCTTGAGTATTCGACCGCAATACTCAAGCAAGATTTTGATGGGTCAAAAGACAGTAGAACTGCGGCGGAGGTTTCCGTTGTCCGCCCCGAAAGGCACCATTGCCTACATCTACTCGACCTCACCTGAACGAGCTATGGTTGGAATAGCTGAGATCGCTGCGGTCAAGAAGTTGACGCTCGACGACATTTGGCGCAGCTACTCAAATGTGGCTTTTATTGAACGATCAGATTTTGACAAGTACTTTGATGGTCTCGAATATGGCATGGCACTGGAATTCACCAATGTCCGTCCGTTCGATACACCAATGCCTTTAACCGATTTGCGAGAGCGATTTGGCTTCATGCCTCCTCAATCATTCTTGTACGCTAAACATGATTTGAGAAGGGCCCTTCAAAATGAGTCAACAATCGTATCTCATTGATACGAATATCCTGATCGGTCTCGAAGATAATCATACAGTTGAAGTTGCTTATTCGAGGTTCCACGCGCTTGCATCGACTCATAAAGTCGACATCTATGTGCACGAGGCCGCCAAAGACGATTTTGCTCGTGACAATGAGGTAAAGCGCCGAGTAATCTCGCTCAGTAAATTCAACAAGTATCGCCTCTTGAAGAAACAGCGGGGCTTGGCTCGAGCCGATCTCGAAGCTAATTTTGGCTCGCTGAAAAAGGCCAACGATGTCGTGGATGCAACGCTTCTACACACCCTTGAGAAAGGGGCGGCGGATTTTCTAGTCACTCAAGACAAAGGCCTTCATCAACGCGCTCGAAAACGATCACCTGATCTGGCGCGGCGCGTTTTGTTTATTAGCGACGCTACCGAACTTCTCATCCAGACCTATGAGCCGAAAGAAGTCCCCATCCGCCATGTCGGCGAAGTTAAAGCCCATGAGATCGACTCAGAAGACAATTTTTTTGATAGCCTTCGGGATGGTTATCCTGAGTTTGACGATTGGTGGCGGGAGAAGTGCGTCAAGCAGCATCGTTCGTGTTGGGTGGTCTATAATAATGAGCAATTAGCTGGGCTGATTGTTCGCAAAGACGAAGACGCTGCAGATACCGATGCTGTCACTAAAGCTAGAAAAATCCTAAAAATTTGTACCTTCAAGGTGGGGCCCGAAAATCGCGGTGTTAAGTTGGGTGAGCTACTTTTGAAGCAGGTTCTTTGGTATGCGCAAAGCAACGCATACGACCTCGCTTATCTGACGACCTACGAAGATCAGGTCGCACTTATGGAACTTTTGGAATACTACGGATTTCGAAATGCCGGTGAAAATGCTAATGGCGAATACATTTACGAACGCGACTTTTCTACCGAGGCGCTTGCCTCGCTGGATGACAAAACGGATTTCGAGCAAGCACGTGAGAATTATCCGCGTTTTGTGGTAGATATCGGCACACTTGGCTTCGGCATCCCGATTAAAGAAGGCTATCACGACACCCTCTATCCGGACCTCTATCGTCCAATCCAAGAGGATCTTTTCGGCGGCGCATCACGCGCCGAAACGATCACGAGACCGGGCAACACGATTCGCAAAGTCTACCTATGCCGCGCACAATCGAAACTAGGGCCGGCAGGATCGCTGCTATTTTTCTACAAAAGCACGTCGAGGAATCCCCCGTCACAGTCGATCACAGCACTTTGTGTCCTCGAGAGCGTCACGCTAGCTCGTTCTACGAAAGACCTCATGCAACTTACAGGCGGTCGGTCAGTCTACAGCGAGGAACAACTTGAAGAGTGGAACGCGACATCGGAGCACCCGGTCAAGGTTATAAATTATCTGCTAGTCTCCTATATCGAGCCAGCGGTCTCAATCGACGAGTTGAGGACTATGGGTGTCATCAAAGGCCACCCTCAACAGTCTATCTATAAACTCTCTCATGAGCTAATCGATGGCCTCGTCGAACGAGCCGATTTGAAATTTGAAGTATGAGCCAACGTGTCGTCGCATTTACGGGTATTTCCGGTGTCGGGAAAACGACTTTTCTGAAGAAATTTGCCAAACTGATGGTATTTCAGCATGTCACTGGCGGCAGCCTCATCTCTGCGGCTAAGAGCGCCGTTACGGACGTCCGTGATGACCTGCGTTATGCCGATCTTGATGAGAACCAACGCCTTTTGATCGAGGGTTTTGCTCTGGCCCATGATGCAAATAACGAAGTGGTTATTATGGATGGGCATGTTGTCATAGATGACGGAGAATGCTTGACGAGAATTTCAAGCGATGTTTTCAAAGCTCTCGGTGTAATGGCCATGGTTCATCTGGAAGCTGATCCAAAGCACATTGCTGAAAATCGATCTAAAGACACGGCCCGTTCACGCCCCAAGTATGACAAGGATAAGCTTGGGCAGCATCAAGATATGTCGCGCCAGTGTGCCTGTTCTATCGCGGAGAAACTTCGCATCGATTTCCATATAGTAACGCACGATGATGTCGCTCACTTAGCCACTCTTCTGGAGGCCATGCCCTCGGAATGAGCGGTTCTCTTTAGAGGCCGCATGTTCCGAAATGTTGCCGTCTAACTCAGAAAATGCTGCGCACTCCTCGAAGGTCCGGTTTTGGCAAGCTACGCTGCGGCGTTGCGAACCTCCGCCAAAGTCCACTCTGGGCCGAAAGCGTCAAACCCTTTCGAAAGGCCCAAACTCAAAATAATTCAGTGTGATTCCACGGCAACACTCTGTTTCAGGCAAAACTGCTTCCGATATGCTTCCGAATTTCAAACGCAATTTTTCTGTGAATTTCAAAATCACGTAACTTACTGAATAATAAGGAAAAATGGTGCCCCCACACGGACTCGAACCGCGGACCTATTGATTACAAATCAATTGCTCTACCAGCTGAGCTATAGGGGCACTGGTGTGGCGTCTTTTGCGATATTCGCAAATTTAATGCAAGCGTTTTTCGCAGATTATTCCAAGAAAAATGAATGGCGTTAAATCAGCAATTTCACACCTGTTTCGATTTAAAAAGGGAACGGTTGCTCCCTATTATTTTAGAAATTCAGCGACACATCGCGGTGGTCAGCCTGGCATCTTGCGACAAACAGGGCTTGTGTCTTGGTTAACTTTGCCTGCTCTCGAATACCAATGGTTTCGCGCATTGTATTCTCATAGGCCGACAACTTGGGCAAAATGGTTTGCTCTGCTTGTTTACGCCACGCAACTTGCCCTTGGTATGCCGAAATTGCATTGTCCAATTCAACTTGTGCCTTGGCCTTGTCTGGGTTGCGTGACTTCAATGCGCGGCGCGCCTTGGAAATCGCCGACTTAATCGCATCGACACCGTCGACCTTACCAAATTTTTTGCTCAGCGCACTTAACGCATCAACCATCTCGTCTGGCGTGTTTACTGCGACAGCAGCTTTGGTGCCCATCATTTCCGCTTCAAGCGCAGAAAATGCGGCATTACTTTCGATGATAACATTAAGCGCAGCAATTGGTTGATACGCATTTTGGGCCGAGCGGGTATACTTTTGAAACGCTGTTTTTTCGGTTTTCTGCAATGCACGGAACGTCGCTAGCTTTTCAGGCCAATCGGCAGGAATGGTTTTCGCTGTTTCGATTTTCAAGGTTTCTAACTCTGCAATCTCTGCATTCAACGATTCAACGTCGCCATCGTCACCATTGATTTCATCGTTTAGATTTTTAATTTCGATATCTATCTGGCGAATACTGCGTTCTATAGCGCGAACAGATTGGTGTAGCGGGCGGAATGCATCGCCGGCGGACGCCAACTGTGCTGATACGACTTGCGCAGATTGTAATTGCGAAATTGCCAACGCGACATTGTCAAAACTTTTTGTCGTGTTTTGCGCCAACTTCTTGGGCAAGATGCCAAAATCGATCTGACGTGCAGCATCTACACCACCAACAATTGCATCGCCGTTCAATGCGACTTGTTGTGCGACGTATTGATCCACACAATATGCCAATTGCGGATTGCGCGGTGGTGGCGAATTTTCGGACAACAAAGCCACACGATTAGGCAAGTAGTTCACCAAGTTTGGCGAATTTGCCACGATCACCATCGCTAATATTTGCAGGCCAATAAATGGTATTACACCCTTGTACATATTTATCGTTTTCACCGTCGCAGGGGCAATCCCGCGCAGATAAAACAACGCAAATCCAAAGGGCGGCGTCAGGAACGAAGTTTGAATATTCAAACCAATCATCACGCCCAACCAAACTGCCGTAACATTTGCACCCGGATCAGCCAATAAAATCGGCGCCACGATCGGCACCACAACAACGGCGATTTCGATAAAATCTAGAAAGAACCCCAGAACGAAAATCACAGCCATAACAATAATAAATTTCGACCAGAAACCACCAGCCAAACCATCCAAAAATGCCTTAACTAAATGCTCACCGCCAAAGGCACGAAAGGCCGCCGTCAGGATGGCCGCACCCAGCAGGATAATAAACACCAATGCCGTCGCTTTGGCGGTTTCCATCATCACACCTTCAAGGGTGTTTTCGATTTTCAACGCGCGATAACCGCTCCACCCTAGACTGGTCAACAAACCCAACGTCGCGATGATCGCCAACACAACACCAACCATGTCGCGGGTCGTATCAATGCCCTTAATATTGGTGTCAAAGCTCGCCAAAATAAGCCCAATAGCAACAATGCTGACGATGCCCAAAATCGCGGGATGATAACTACCCTTTTGACCATCGGTCAAACGATAGCCCGACATCACCAACGCGCCAGCGGCACCAATTGCGCCCGCTTGGTTCACTGTGGCGATACCAGACATGATTGAACCCAAAACCAAGAAGATCAGCAACAGTGGCGGCACCAATGACACGAAAACTTTGCCAGCAAATGCGCGGTCATATTTGCCTGTGTACGGAACAGCCGGTGCAGCGGATGGACGGAAAAATGCAAAGACCAAAATATACAACATGTACAGGCCGACCAATACCAAACCTGGGATAAAGGCACCCAAAAACATCTCGCCTGCGGATGTGGATGTCACATCGAACGTGGACGGCATTGAAATCTCGCCCGTCGTTGCCTTGTGCAACGCTTTGCGGATTGACGAGCCCTGATCCGCGGCCGATGCCAACTGATCGGCCAAAATAATCAATACGATTGATGGCGGAATAATCTGTCCCAATGTGCCGGACGCGGCAATCGTGCCCGTCGCCAAAGGTTGCGAATAATTGTTACGCAACATCGCAGGCAATGAGATCAGCCCCATCGCGACCACAGTCGCACCAACAATTCCTGTCGTGGCCGCCAACAGCGCACCCACGAAAACCACCGAAATACCTAGACCACCGCGCACGGGGCCAAACAGGTTGGCCATGGTCATCAACAAGTCTTCGGCAATCTTGGATCGTTGCAACATGATTCCCATGAAAATAAACAACGGAATCGCAATCAACGTATCGCGTTCAGGTTCCCAATATGTGCCCCGCAGGTTCGAGTTCCCCGAACTCAACCACGTCCATGCATTCCCCTGGCTGAAATACGCACTTTGATCGCCCGTGACCAAATACCCTGTGACACCCGCCGAAACCAATGTGATGATCGATGCGCCCGGCAATGCAAATGCAACCGGATACCCTGATCCCAACGCCCCTGCCATCAAGACGATCAATAATAGTAGAAAGAATAATTCCATTAGTGTGCTCCTGCGCCCTTGGGCACGTATTTACCTTCTTCGCCGCGATAATCCGCAACGGCCCCCATCAAATAGCTGACAAATTGGATCATCATCGACACTGCGAAAACTCCCAAGAATGCTGCCATCATGTATTTCACATACAGCCCAAAACCTGATTGCGTGGTTTCGAAATTCAAAACAGGACTGTTAATAATTGATGTCTTTTGCCACATACCCGTCAGGATAATCATCCAACACAACGTGATCCCCAAAAAGATGGTACCAATCGCATTAATCCGTCCCTGCGCTTTGCGTTGCAGGCCTGCGTACACAATATCAACCCGCACATGGCCCTCTTCTAGCAATGTATGCGCCGATGCGAACAGGAATAACGCACCATACCAAAACCGCACCAAATCCGCCATGAATGCCTGTTCATAGGAAAAGATGAAACGCAAAATAACGATGAATAATTCGGCCACCACAATCATCAAGGCCAACCAATGGAACCCCAATGTTTTTGTGCGCATCGCCAAAATAACACCCAGTATCATCAACGGTACATGCACAAATGGCCCGCGAAACTGTGACCGTCCCAGGTTTTTATCCATCGTTTCGCCAACGATATTGTCCAAAATACCCTCGACCCGTAAAAATGAAATTACCGCATCGACTCCGCCTAATAAAACAACGCCCCAAAATGCGGCGCGGATTAAAAATGCGTTCATATCTGAAATGCGAAAACTGTCTGCGCGCAACGTGGTCTCGCGTCGTTTAAGCACCCACAAAACCGCCATAACGACCGCCGCTGGATACAGCAATATTTGCGCAATCCCGACAACGCCATTTGACAGGGATGCACCCGGCAACCCGATCCAAAACGTCGCAAAATTATTGAACAAAAATGCGAACATTACCCACAGATTTGCCCAACCAAGTGACCTGATAAACAAAGGATTTGAAAACACACCATTCCCGTTTTGGACTGTCGTCGAAGCCATCGCTCTCTCCCTCAATAAAATAGGCCAAGGCAGTTTCCCGCCTTGGCCCATATTTAACCGCGATTAACGGTTTAATACGTTGTTACGTTTGTTGACATATGCAGTGTCAGACAATGCTGTCCATGCACCGATTTCGGAACGTGCTTGCAACGTGCTGTCGTAAATACGTGCAGACAGTTCTGAATGGTCACGTGCTTCTTCGATCACTTCTGCTGCCGCTTCGCCGAAGCTGTCATAGATGTCATCGTTGAATTCACGCAACTGAACGCCGTGATCGTTGATCAATTTGTTCAAGAATTCACCATTGTTGGCATTTGTTTCTGCCAATGTACGTGAGTTTTCTTCGTTACATGCTGCTTGGATGATTGCCTGATGTGTTTTAGACAAGCTGCCCCACCATGATGCATTCATACCCAAAGCAAGCTGTGAGCCTGGCTCGTGCATACCTGGGAAGTAGTAATACTTCGCCGCTTCATAGAACTTCATGAAGTAGTCATTGTATGGGCCAACCCACTCTGTCGCATCGATTGCGCCAGACACAAGGTTTTCATAAATTTGACCACCAGGAACAGAAACAGGTGAGCCACCCAATTTCGCCAGAACGTCGCCACCCAAACCTGGGATACGCATTTTCAAACCTTGCAGATCTTCTGCAGAGTTAATTTCTTTGTTGAACCAACCGCCCATTTGAACGCCAGTGTTACCCATAGCAAAGTTTTTCAGGCCAAAACCACCTGCCAACTCGTCCCACAGCTCTTGGCCGCCGGCATATTTGGTCCATGCATCCATTTCAGTGGCCGTCAGACCGAATGGAATCGCAGTAAACGGTGCCCAACCTGGGTGTTTACCTTTCCAGTAGTAATCAGCACCAATGTACGCTTGAGAGTTGCCAGAAGCAACTTCGTCAAATGAATCAAATGCGCCAACTTTTTCGCCAGCAGCAAAATAAGTGACTTGGATTTCACCTTCGGTCAATTCCTGGATGCGTGCGGCCAAACGTTGTGCCGGCAAACCCAAACCTGGGAAATCGCGTGGCCACGTTGCAACAATAGCCATTTCGATTTTTGATTGTGCAACTGATGGCGCTGCCAACGTTGTTGCGGCGCCAGCAACTGCGGCGCCTGTTAGAAACTTACGACGTTCCATTAATTTCCTCCCTAAATAGACAATCAGGACCGCGAATGCCGCCCTGTGATTCCTTTTGAATCTGTCTCAGTATGGTACAATAGTAATTTATTAACCACTACATCAGTAGTATTACGTAAAAAAATTTCCATAACTTGGGATATTGCGTTATCAAATGTCGCGACTGGCTACTTTGGAAAACGCATGTCTTATCGGACTAAACTTCTCTTTCTGACATTGTTCCCGATCATGTTGATCACGCTGGTAACGGTGTTGGTGTTGGAGGCACGTTCTCAAAAACTGATCAATGCACAGCATAAAACATTGAACGCGATTTTTTTAGACGAAGAGAAACAGGAACTACGCAATTATCTGGCTTTAGCGCAAAAGGCGATTGATCCGTCCTATAGCTCATTCCTTAAAACCAAACGTCAGGCACAAGCGGAAGCAATGGAAGTCCTGCGCGAAATGTCGGCAAACGAGGATCAATATTTTTATGTCTATGACAGCACGGGCACAATTCTGGTCGAACCCCGTCTGTCATTTCTACAAGGAAAAAATTGGATCGGTTTAAAGAACAAGGACGGCATTCCCGTTATCAAAAATCTGATCGACACTGCCAAATCAAACCAAGAGTTTTATACTTTCGTGTGGCAAAAACCATCGACCAAAAAATACGTCCCAAAAATGAACCACGTCACCTACCTAGAGCGGTGGGATTGGGTGTTGGGAACTGGTGTCTATCTGGATGATGTGGAACGCGACATCGCCGCGATCAATATTCAAATGCAGGATGGATTGGGTAAAACCAAACGTGATGTCGCGTGGTTGGCGATTGGGGCACTGGCGGCAACTGCGCTGGTTATGTGGGCATTTCAATTTTCACAACAGCGCCTTGCGGATGCAGAATTGCGGCGTCTCAACACCCGCCTGGTCGACATCCAAGAAAGCAATCGCAAACGCATCAGCCAAGAATTGCACGACGGGATTTCTCAATTCCTCGTCAGCTCGCGCTACAGCCTCGAGGCGGCACTTGGACACGCCAAGCAATCTTCTAAAATCGCCAAAGCCACCCATGCTGCCATGTCCACAATGGACGCCGCCATTGCCGAAGTACGCCGCATATCGCTGTTCCTGCGCCCTACCGTTTTGGACGATGTTGGACTTGCCGCCGCCCTGCGCACATTGGCAAATGATTTCGAACGCGACACCCACATAAAAACGACCGTCGATGCCATGCCAATGGGTGACCTGCTACATGACGATGCTAAAACCGCCATGTATCGCATCGTCCAAGAGGCGCTGACCAATATCACCAAATATGCAAACGCTTCCAAAGTCAGTATCCATATAACAAAATCACGTCGCGCCGTACATCTGAATATCACTGATGACGGTATCGGGTTTGACGCGAAAAAGGGAACCAAAGGTCAGGGTCTTGGTCTGCGAAACATGCGCGAACGCATTGACAGTTTTGGTGGTGAAATGAAGATCGTATCGAAACCATTGACGGGCACACAGATCAAAGTGTCGATGCCGATCAAGCGCACTGCGGATATAGAGGTAAAGGCATGAAAATCAAACTGGTCATCGTCGACGATCACGACATCCTGCGCGAAGGCATTCGCGCGCGTCTGCAAGATCACGATAAATTCGACATCATAGCAGAGGGTCGCAATGGCGCAGAGGCCGTGGATTTATACTCTCGATGCAATCCCGATATACTACTGACCGATATTTCAATGCCCACCATGAACGGACTGGACGCCGCCACGCAAATCTTGGCCGCCGATCCAGATGCCAAAATCATATTCCTATCCGTCTACAACGACCCAGAATACATCGCTAAGGCGATCAGCATCGGTGCCAAGGGTTTCATCCTGAAAGATGTTTCAAAACCCGAAATGGTCAACGCCATTTGTCGGGTTGCACAGGGTGGCAAATACCTCGGCCCAAATGTTGCCGATATGTTGAACCAAAAACAGCCAGACACTGATTATGGGCTGACCAACCGTGAACGCGATATTCTGTCCCGCATTGCCAAGGGTGCCACGAACAAGGAAATGGCGCGGGATCTAAACCTGTCCGTGCGCACAATCGAAAGCCACCGCTCCTCGGTTCGTGAAAAAACCGGCGGCGGCAACGCCGTGGCGCTGGCTAAAATCGCCCGAGACCTGAACCTGTAACCTTTTTCACAATTAATGTCGGTTTTGTCTTGCCGCGTCACGAATTCCTGTCGCATGCTCTGATCAGAGAAGGAATCTGTCATGCGTTACTCTGCACTCAGCATTTTAAAAAATGGCCTAACGGGCAACAAAAACTGGAAACCCGTTTGGCGTGAACCGGAACCGAAAAAATCCTACGATTATGTTATCGTTGGCGGTGGTGGTCACGGGTTGGCAACGGCGCATTATCTGGCCAAAGTGTTTAAGGGCAAAAATATCGCCGTGTTGGAAAAAGGCTGGATCGGTTCAGGCAATATTGGGCGCAACACAACCATCGTGCGCTCAAACTACATGCTTGACGGCAACCAACCGTTTTACGAAATGTCGGTAAAGTTGTGGGAAGGTTTGGAACAGGATCTAAACTATAACGCGATGATGTCCCAACGCGGCATCCTCAACTTGGCGCACTCTGATGGTCAACGCGATGCCTATGCGCGCCGTGGCAATGCTATGTTAATGTCTGGCGGGGACGCCGAATTGTTGGATCGCGACGCCATCCAAAAAATGTGTCCTTTCTTAAATTTCGATAACGAGCGCTTTCCAATTCAGGCCGGGTTACTACAACGCCGCGCAGGCACTGCGCGTCACGACGCTGTCGCATGGGGATACGCACGTTCCGCCGATCAACACGGCGTCGATATTATCCAAAACTGCGAAGTCACTGGTTTTCAGATGAAGAATGGAAAATGCATCGGTGTCGAAACGTCGCGCGGTTCCATCAAAGCCAAAAAAACCGCCGTCTGTGTGGCGGGTTCATCAGGGCGCGTCATGGCCAAGGCTGGCATGCGACTACCAATAGAAAGTCACGTCTTACAGGCATTCGTAACCGAAGGCCTAAAACCCACCCTGCCCGGCGTCATTACCTACGGCGCTGGCCACTTTTACGTCAGCCAATCCGACAAAGGTGGCTTGGTGTTTGGCGGCGACATCGATGGCTACAACACCTATGCCCAACGCGGAAATTTACCCGTAGTCGAAGACGTCTGTGCGGGCGGCATGTCTATCATGCCAATGATCGGACGCTCGCGTTTGTTGCGCATGTGGGGCGGGGTGATGGACATGTCCATGGACGGCTCTCCCTTCATCGATAAAACGGGCATCGATGGTTTGTACTTCAACGGCGGCTGGTGTTATGGCGGGTTCAAGGCGACCCCCGCATCAGGGTATTGTTACGCACATCTATTGGCGACCGAAACACACCATAAACACGCAACGCAGTTGCGTCTGGATCGTTTCATGACCGGCAACATTATTGATGAAAAGGGCGTCGGCGCCCAACCAAATCTGCATTAGGGGACTAAAACATGATAATCAACCACCCCCTTTTGGGGCCACGCGACGCAAACGAATTTGTTCATCTTGGCGATGTCTCTATGATTGACCGTCCCGATGGCATGGACGCAGACGCCGCCGCTAAATTCCACGATTACCTGTACCTGCGTGATAACCCTGCGGGCGAGTACCGCGAATTGTGGTATCACGAGGCAGGCGATCGCTCTTGGCTCGTCGTCACACGCGACACCCTGACCCACGCAATTTCATCGGTTGAATTGGCTCGCGATGTGGCCCGCACCAGAGGGCGTTCAAAATGAGCAATAATTTTCGCATCGACGTCAAAAAATCGGCGGGCTTAATCGACCGCACCCAACCGATGACGTTCAAATTCAACAGCAAAACCATGCACGGGTTTCAGGGCGACACCCTTGCATCCGCCATGCTGGCCAACGGTGAACGCTTGGTCGCGCGCTCGTTCAAATACCACCGGCCACGTGGAATTTTCAGCGCAGGTTCCGAGGAACCAAATGCCCTCGTTCAACTTCGCACTGGCGCATATCAGGAACCAAACACCCGCGCCACCACGGCAGAATTGTTCGATGGCTTAACCGCAACTAGTCAAAACCACCGTGGTCCACTTGGCTTTGACATCATGTCCGCGACCGATCTGCTTTCACCATTCCTTGGCGCTGGTTTCTACTATAAAACCTTCATGTGGCCCGCCGCATTTTGGGAAAAACTCTACGAACCCATCATCCGTGCCTCTGCTGGTTTGGGCAGCCTGTCTATGCTGGAAGACCCCGATAAATACGACAAGGGTTTCTTGCACTGTGACCTTCTAATCGCGGGTGCAGGGCCATCAGGTTTGTCCGCGGCATTAGCCGCTGGTCGCTCAGGTGCCCGCGTCATCATCGCCGACGAAGATTTCGTTCTGGGCGGTCGCCTCAACGCCGAAAATCACACAATCGCGGGCATGTCGGGCCATGATTGGGCACAACAAACCCTTGCCGAACTGGCCGCGATGGACAACGTCCGCATCCTGCCTCGCACCACCATTTTCGGCGCATATGATCACGGTATTTACGGCGCATTGGAACGTAAAACCGATCACCTGCCCCACGCAGGCGACAAGCCCCGCCAAGTGTTATGGCGCATCTACTCCAAACACGCATTAATCTGCGCAGGTGCCACCGAACGTTCCATCGCATTCGCCAACAACGACCGCCCGGGCATCATGCTGGCAGGTGCCGTTCGCGCCTATGCCAATCGTTGGGGCGTGGCCACAGGCAAACAGGTGGCCATTTTCACCAACAACGACAGCGGTTGGCAAACGGCATCCGAATTATCCGCCAAAGGTGTCAACATCACTGCCATCATCGACCCCCGCGACACCGCCCCACGCGCCCATATCGCAGGTGCCACAATCGTCATGGGCGCAAGTGTGTGCAACACCGCGGGACGCAAAGCATTGCACCGCATCACCCTGACCAACGGCCAAACATTAAACGCCGATTGCTTGGGCGTTTCGGGCGGCTGGTCGCCCAACGTCCACCTAACGTGTCACCAACGCGGTCGCCCCGTGTGGAACGACGACATCGCGGGCTTTGTCCCGGGTGGCGACCTGCCCGTTGGCCAAACCATCGCAGGTGCCGCCAACGGCGACATGACCTTGGGCGCGGCACTGAGTGCAGGTCACAAAGCGGCTAATGGCATTGTCAAAGAACTGGGGTTCACCAACAGTCG
Organism: uncultured Rhodobacterales bacterium; assembly: GCA_963976255.1. Classification (GTDB taxonomy): domain Bacteria; phylum Pseudomonadota; class Alphaproteobacteria; order Rhodobacterales; family Rhodobacteraceae; genus Amylibacter. The sequence goes on along the minus strand of CAXBJO010000035.1, from coordinate 7,366 downwards.
CGCACAAGTTGCCAAAGCAGACGATGAAACCTTTGCCATCAAACAATTCTGGCACGTCACAGGTCATAAACAACGCGCATGGATCGACCTTCAAAACGACGTCACCACCAAAGACGTCAAACAATCCCAAGCCGAGGGTTTCAAATCCGTCGAACACCTGAAACGCTATACCACCCTTGGCATGGCCACCGATCAGGGTAAAACATCCAATGTTTTGGGTCTGGCAGTCATGGCCGAAGCGACGGGAAAAACCATCCCTGAAACAGGCACCACAATTTTCCGCCCGCCCTATAACCCTGTGGCCGTCGGCGCATTCGGTGGCCGCGAACGTGGTCAACATTTCCACCCAACCCGCCTAACACCCAGCCACCGATGGGCAGACGAACAAGGTGCGCAATTTGTCGAGGTTGGTAATTGGATGCGCGCCCAATGGTTCCCAAAACAAGGCGATAAAACATGGCGTGACGCCGTCGATCGCGAGGTCATTCAAACCCGCGCATCCGTGGGCGTCTGCGATGTATCCACATTGGGCAAAATCGACATCAAAGGCACCGACGCCGCCGCGTTCCTGAACAAAATGTACTCAAACCCATTCGCCAAAGTTCCCGTTGGTCGCGTGCGTTACGGGCTGATGTTGCGCGAGGATGGCATCTGTTACGACGATGGCACAACCGCCCGCATGTCCGAAAACCATTTCGTTATGACCACAACGACCGCCAATGCGGTTCTGGTGTATCGCAACATGGAATTCGCTCGCCAATGCCTGTTCCCCGACATGGATGTGCATCTGATTTCCACCACCGACCAATGGGCGCAATTCGCCGTCGCGGGGCCCAATGCACGCGCCGTCATGGCGAAAATCGTGGACAAGGTTGATATGTCCAACGACGGCTTCCCCTTCATGGCTTGTGCTGATGTCACTGTTTGTGGCGGCACACCGGGTCGTCTGTTCCGCATCTCCTTTTCTGGCGAAATCGCCTACGAGGTGGCGGTTCCAGCACGTTACGGCGATGCTTTGATCCGCGAAATCATGGATGCTGGCGCAGAATTTGACATCACCCCCTACGGCACCGAAGCCTTGGGCGTTATGCGCGTTGAAAAGGGTCACGTCACAGGTGCGGAACTTGATGGGCGCATCACCGCGTTCAACGTCAATATGAACGGCATGGTCTCTGTGAAGAAAGACAGCATCGGTGCCACCCTATCGCGTCGTGAAATGATGGTGGCCGAAAATCAGGTTCGCTTGGTCGGCGTCAAACCCGTCGACAAATCCGATACATTGTCCGCTGGTGCACATTTTATAGCACCTGATACCGCACCCACCACCCAAAACGATCTGGGCTGGATTTCATCCGTTTGCTACTCGCCGCATTTCGAACAACACATCGGTCTGGGCTTCCTCAAAGGCGGCCATAAACGCCACGGCGAAATCATCCGCGCATGGGATGGTGTCCGCGGCACCGACGTCGACGTCGAAATCGTCTCCCCTCATATGTACGATCCCGAAGGAGGGCTGCAACGTGGCTAAACTTTCCCAAACCAGCCCCCTCAACGGCTACGACCAACACATCGGCGATATGCGCTTGCGTGAAATTCATGACATGGATTTGATCGCTTTGGCCGTGCCCCACAAAGGTGGCACAAAACTCAAACGCGCGATTAAGGATGGCCTTGGAATGTCGATGCCAACCGCTGTGAAATCCTCAAGCGGCGACAGAACCCGCCTGTTGATGACCCAACCCGATCAGGTTTTCGTCATGTCCCCGCGTACCGCGCAGGCCGAGAAAACAATCGCCAAATCCATCGGCAACGCCGCCTATATCACCGATCAAACCGACGCATGGGTAGTTCTGGAACTCAGCGGCCCATCGTCACGCGCCGCACTTGAACGCATCTGTCAGGTCGATCTGAACGCGGGCGTTTTCAAACTCAACCAAATGGCACGCACCACAATGGAGCACATGGGCAGCATTGTCATCCACAATGGCAAAGACAGCTTCTTGTTGATGTCAGGCAGCTCGTCAGCGGCATCATTTTTGCATGCGGTGGAATTGTCAGCGAAACACGTCAGCTAAGTTGAGGCCTTTGACCCTAACGTACCAATATTAACCTTTCTGCCTAATTCGTGTGCGAACAGACCAATCGGTAATCTTGCGTTAACGTTTGCCATGATGTTTGTGAATATTCATGGCACGGTTCACTTGCCGTGCGTTTACCGTCCAAATACCGCACCCCATTTTACGCCCTTAATGACCAACCTTACCTTGGCATTCGCATCGTTAGGGAATTCCAAAAAATGGGGGCGTATACTTTCAGCGTCACCCCCACACAATTCCAATAATGTCAGTCGAAAAACTATCCACGTTTACCGTAATACAGCCCCACAACATGTTCCGCCTCGGCGAAAAACAACCAACGCGATGCAAACACGCCAACGACGTGCGATACCACCGCAATCACAGCCTTCACATCATGGCGCGCGCCCATCAAAATCATCAAAACAGGAATCACAACCATCAACAAAATCGCAATCACCCGCAGCTTGGTCGCATGCTTACGGCCAATAACATAGACCATTTCCTTCAACAGGTAATTGGTTCCCGTATGGGGCGGTTCAAACATCCGCACCCTGCCGATATTGCCCAAACCCGTTGCCGTTTCCATGGTCGAACCACGGGTTGCAAACTGTTGATCACCCATCAACCACGCCGCAATTTGGATAATCCCCACAAGGATAAAACCATATATCGCAACCTGAATTTGCCCTGTCATCAACGCCCCGCCAAACACGGCCAAGGTCACGAATAAAACCGGTGTTGTCCAATGATTCCAACGTGGTACCGTTTTCAACTGTGCATAAATCATTGATGTTGTGAACACGGTTATAATCGACAGAACCGCACCAATTACCCCCACCAATGCCCAGCGCATTTCAAAGAAAATCAACCCCATCGCATAGACGCCCATGACCAATAACGCGGCCACCGCAAAACATCCCTCGCGACTTAACCAACTGGTGCGCCACTGGCTGAATGCCTTCATTGAATTCTTGGGGTTCCCCAAGTGGAAAGTGGCGGACAACAATCCGCCTACAGCCAATGCAAACGCGACTAAAAAGAAGATGAAGGCAGACTTGCCCATGACGGTCGGTTCACCAAAACCAAGCCACGCCAACATGCCAAACCCAAGGCCAGATAGGACAGAAAACAAAATTACGGATGGTGCTGGATGCATCAGATTTTCTCCAGTGTACGATCTAGCCATCCAAGGAAGCCAGATGTTTCAGTCGCGATTGGTGCCAACAATGGCGCCAAAATATCAATCTCATTACCCGTATCTTTGGGACGGGGTGGCAGGTATTTATTCACGGGTTTGGTGCCCAATTCAGGCATCAAATCAAATCCACCGCGTTCCTTAACCAATTGGGAAACATCACTATTTTCGTCCCCCAAATCACCAAAGTGACGCGCGCCCGCAGGGCATGTGCGCACACAGGCAGGCTCGCGATCTTCCTCGGGCAGGTTCTCGTTATAAATCCGATCAACACACAATGTGCACTTCTTCATCACACCCGCCGCTTGGTCCAATTCACGTGCACCATATGGGCATGCCCACGCACATAAACCACAGCCAATACAGGCATCCTCGTTCACCAAAACGATACCATCTTCGGCACGTTTATAACTGGCACCTGTCGGGCAAACCGTCACACACGGCGCATCTTCACAATGCAAACATGACTTTGGAAAATGGATCGTTTGCGCGGCACCCTGTTCAGGTTGTACCTCGAACGAATGAACACGGTTCAGGAATGTGCCCGTTGGATTTTCGCCATATGCATCCTGATCTGACAATGGCGCGCCATAGTTTTCGGTGTTCCAACCCTTGCAGGAAATCACACAGGCATGACAGCCAACGCAGGTATCAAGGTCGATAACCAAGCCCAACTTGACGTCTGATTTTGCTGGTAATGCGGTCATGATCCCACCTTCCATGTTAAGTTTTTGGGCCCTTTACCAACGGGTGATTTTTGGGCGGGGATGTTCGGCTTACACTCAGCAGGTGCCACGGTTTTCTCAATCGCGACCTTCAAATCAAACCATGCCGCCTGCCCAGTGACAGGATCAGAATTCGCCCAGCGCATACCGTCACCTTTGGCGGGCATCAGTTCGTGTATCAAGTGGTTCAACAAGAAACCTTTAGTTGCCTCTGGTGCCTTCTCGTCCAACGCCCACGCACCCTTTCGCTTACCAATCGCGTTCCATGTCCAGATGGTGTTTTCATTCAACGCAGCCTGATGCGCGACGGGCACTGTAATCTCGCCGTGGGGCGATGTGACCTTGGCCCAATCACCATCCTTAAATCCGTTCTCTTCCCATATTTTTGTCGGCACATACAGTGGGTTCACGCCGTGGATTTGGCGCAACCATGCGTTTTGCGTCCCCCACGAATGATACATCGCCATCGGGCGTTGTGTCAGGGCGTGAATTGGGAAATTGGCGTCAGTGCTTTCGTTCCAAACAGGCAACGGATGCATTGCTTGGCGCACCCGTTCGCGCAGATGTTCGGGGGGTTGACGCATCCCATGACCCTCTGCCGCCAATTGGAATTTACGCATCGGTTCCACGTATAATTGGAACAGATACGGCGAAGGCGCATCAAACAATCCGGTCTTAACCGCCCAATCTTGATACGCCATATTCCAAGGTTTGTAATACGATGCACCTTCATCAATATGAGAAACCGCGAAACCACCGTTTTCGATGTATTTTTCCAACTGGTCGGGGTTTGGTTCACCCCGCCCAAATTCATCCCCATCCCTGCCTCGGAAACTCGCCAATGGACCGATTCCAGGTTTGCGTTCATGGTTTACAATATAATCCGCGTAATCCGCGTATTTCTGTGATCCGTCTGCGTTGGTAAAGTTCGGTAATCCCAAACGCGCACCTAAATCACACAACACAGATTGGAACCCACGCACATCGCGATCAGGCTCAATCACCGGCCACCGAATGGCATCCGCCGCACCGTCTGCTTCGCAGATTGGGCGATCCAACAGTGAAATACAATCATGACGTTCAAGGTATGTGGCATCGGGTAAAACCAAATCCGCGTATGCCACCATTTCGGATGAATAAGCATCGGAATAGATGATGTTTGGAATAACATAGTCGCCATTCTCATCCTTATCCGTCAGCATTTTCATGACACCGCCCGTATTCATAGACGAGTTCCACGACATATTCGCCATGTACATAAACAACGTGTCAATTTTGTACGGATCACCGGCATGGGCATTGGAAATCACCATATGCATCAACCCGTGGGATGACATTGGGTTTTCCCATGTGAACGCTTTATCAATCCGCACAGGCGATCCATCAGCCTTCAGCGCCAAATCCTCTGGTCCGTGAGTAAAGCCCAGGTGTGGGCCATCAAGCGGTGTGTCGGCCTCGTATTTACAGTGTGGTTTGGGATGGATTTCAGCGGATTTTGGATATGGCGGTTTGAAACGGAAACCACCGGGCACTTCGACACTGCCCAAAATGATTTGTAGGATATGCAACGCACGACATGTTTGGAACCCGTTCGCATGTGCAGAAATCCCGCGCATCGCGTGGAATGACACAGGGCGGCCAATCATTTTTGAGTGTTTTTCACCGCGAAAGTCAGTCCATTCAATCGGCAAGCTAATTTCTTGCTCGAACGCAACATGCGCCAATTCGGCGGCCAATCGGCGGATGGTTTCTTCGGAAATACCACACTGCTGTGCAACATTTGCAGCGTCATGTTCAGGCGCCATGTATGTTTCGGCCATCTTGTGGAAAACAGTGGTGTGGCTGATACCCTTTTGGCGGATTGCACCATTCAAATCAGGCTTGATACCTTTTTTGTCAAACGCGACTTTTTTGCCTGTGTTACGGTCAATCACCAACGGCTTGTTATCTTTGTCACGCAAAAACAGGCCAAAGCTGTCGCTGTTTGGGTCGCTGTCCAACAGCACGGGCGCATTGGTGTATTGTGCCAAGTAATGCAGGTCAATTTTACCCGCCTTCATCAGCTCGTGGATAAGCGCCGTGATAAACAGGCCATCCGTACCGGGTGTGATCCCAACCCATTCATCCGCGATGGCATTATAACCTGTGCGAACTGGATTGATACCAACCACTTTGGCACCGCGTTTCTTCAACTTGCCTAAGCCCATTTTAATCGGGTTACTGTCGTGATCTTCGGCCACACCGAACAACATAAACATTTTTGTATGATCCCAATCAGGTTGACCAAATTCCCAAAATGCGCCGCCCATCGTATAGATACCCGCAGCAGCCATGTTTACGGAACAAAACCCGCCGTGCGCGGCATAGTTCGGGGTACCAAAGCCCTGTGCCCAAAAGCTGGTAAAGGATTGTGATTGATCGCGGCCTGTGAAAAAGGCCAATTTAGATGGGTCATCTGCACGCACCTTGGCCAATCGCGTCGATGCGATTTCCAACGCTTCGTCCCAAGAAATTTCTTCGAATTCGCCCGAACCACGTTCGCCCACACGCTTTAGCGGCGCGCGCAATCGCGATGGTGCGTTGACCTGCATAATACCCGCCGACCCCTTGGCACATAAAACACCCTTGTTCACAGGGTGGTCACGGTTACCCTCGATATAGGCGACCTTGCCTTTCTTCATATGAACGTTAATGCCACAGCGGCACGCACACATATAACAGGTAGTTTTTCTAATTTCGTCTGATACTTTGGGAGAAGTGTCTACAACGGGTTGCGAATGGTTCATATTGCCTCCTAAACGCGCCTGAATTTAGGACGGCGTCCTTCCAAAGCAAACACTAATGTGTCGCATTATTTAAGCAAACGAAAAAGCCGACAGTAAAAGCAGTTTTCCGACAAGTTGTCGTTTTTCAAAACAGACGCCCACCCAATGGGACATCATGATCCGGCACGATTAAAACAACCTCACCATCCGCGTCAGGCACACCCAGCACCAGGATTTCTGACATCACTGGACCAATTTGGCGTGGTGGAAAATTCACCACGGCCATGACCCGCTTTCCAATTAATTGATCAGGGTTATAATGTGTCGTTATTTGCGCCGATGACTTTTTCTCGCCCAGATCTGACCCCATATCGACCCATAATTTGAATGCAGGCTTGCGTGCCTCTGGAAACGGCTCCGCGCGGGTAATTTTACCGACCCGAATGTCAAGCTTCATGAAATCGTTAAAACTTGCACTGCTCATGACTTACCCAATGCGCGACTGCGATCCGCCGCCGCTGCCACACCGCGATTTAACAGCGATGGAAAGCCATTATCGGGATCCATCAACACATGTAATGCCGCCTGTGTCGTACCCCCTGG
>CAXBJO010000034.1:0-22717 GCA_963976255.1 uncultured Rhodobacterales bacterium | reverse complement strand
TGCTACATTGGAGTGTTACAGTGAGCAACCTTGAAAAGATGACTGGCCATACCCGTATCCGCCACAGAAACACCGCATACTATCACCGTGCAATCGTGCCTTAGGTACATTTAGATGCCTCCAGAATTGTAGACACTTTTTGCGTTCTCATCCCGTAGCAGCGCGTTGTCCGTCATCTGTTCAGTCAATAGCTTCTTCAGTTTCGATATGACTTGGTCCTCTGAGAGCCGTTTCTCGTTTGTTAGCCCTTTGGTTGGGCAAACTCTACATCATCTTGGAGGAGTTTTTGGGGCTCAGGTGAGCACTTAACAATGTTTACTTGAGTACTTCGTATATTTGGCAAGCGGTGCTCAGTTTTCAAAATTCAACGAATGGAAGAGTTCAATCTGACCACCAGTCAGAATCGGCGCAAAGCACACTGTTCCATGTAAGCATTCCCTGCGCTACAAGGCGCGGTCGAGGTTGGACTTAAAGTCTGCCATCTGCCCCAGCTTGATCTCCTAACTTGGAAATCATAAAGGGCAAATTGGTAAGATCATTGTCGTCCGCATCAAAATCCTCAAGGTTCAGTGGCGCAACAACACCGCCCGCACTTTCACCTTTTAAGAAGTCGTTGACGATAATTTGCGTCTCTGAGCCAACTTCGAAGACGAAGCCTTGTCCACCATTGACCGATACACCTTCTAAGCGGCGATTCAATGTTAATGTGGTCTCAGGCCTTGTTGGATCCATAAGTGTATTTGTCACCAACTCGATTTCATCGCGCAACTCAAAGCTTAAACGATCTTCCTCGGTGGATAGCAATTGCGTGTCCGCAATAATACTCAACTCTACAAACTCAATTGTTCCCAAGAGATCAAACAAACCTTGGCGGAACCAAAAATCGCCACTGAGCAGGACATCCTGCGCAATGAGCTCTGGTCCATTGGTCGTGATCTCACCGCTGCCGAGGCGTGCCTCTTTAATCGTTACAATCGAATTTGACGTGCCCAGTGGGCTTCCGTCTTCTGACACTGCAGGATTTTCAATTTGAAGTGCGCCAATAGTGCGTGAAGTCAGAAGTGGGCGTACGTCTGTGAACACAGTTGGAAGCGTCACATCACCACCATCGGCAATGACATCAACATCTACTGTATCCGTGAAATCACCAGTGGCATCCGTCAGTACCAATCCCAATCCATCATTTGCTGTTGGATCATAAATGTTCGCATCCAAATTATCTGCGCGTAGGATGGCATCAATCTCTACATTTGCCAGACCCACTTGGATTGTGCTGCCTGCGGTCAGTGCCGTGAAGTCGATCACGTCTGGATCAGCAAGTATAACCGTTCCAAACAGTGTTGGGACGCGATCAGCAAGTTGCAGCGCAACTTCGTCGGCTATATCTGCTTCTGACGCACCGACCACATTAACCGTAATGTTGTTCAAACTACTGATCGTGATCGTTCCATCCGCACCTAGGAAGCCGGCATTCAAGGCACCACCTGGAATATTAAGGGTTAAATCACCATTCGCGGCATTTGCGAATGCTAGCTTCAAATCTCCGGCAGTTTCTGTGTAATCGATGTTCTGATTAGCGACCAACCAAAGCTCTGCGTCATCGGGAGTATCAGTTGCGAAACTTCCGCCACCCAAGCCGCCAATAGAACCGCCAAATGCGAAGAGCTTGATCAAAGCGCCTTCAACAATTGGGGTATCGCCGAAGATTGATCCAGTTTCGGAACTCACAGTAAGTGTTTCACCACCACCTAATGCTTTGACTGAGCGTAGCGTGATGTCACCCTTCGCAAGCAAGTCAACATTACCTGACGTGGCTTCTAAGTTGGTTAAGATCAAAGAATCTACTTCTTCGAAATGCGCGTCGCCTGTGGCTATGATTGCATCCAATTCCGCCAGTTTGACAAGAACAGTATCAAAGCGAGTATCGGCCATGGCTCCTAATCGGAAGGTGGACAATGCGCCAACTTCATTTGCCTCGAAGACTGGTGATGTATGTGCACCAGTATCCAATGTGCCGTCAATCAGGACACGCAAAGCTGTGTTTGTTGCATTGGCCGTTACAATTCTTGCATCTGCCCCAAATGTTGCATCACCATCTACATCAAGCGCGATCGTTCCTAGATCAGATTTTATCAATGCTGTGTCGCCCAAGAGCGCATTGCGGCCCGTCATAACCGCAATATTACCGGTTGCGGCTTGGGCAACAAAATTGTCGCCTGCATTCAGATCAAGCCCAGCTTTAATTGTAATTGCTCCTGTATCTGTAAGAACCGAAACAGTATTGGCGGCCATCAACGTATTTTCAGTATCAATGCTTACATCGCCAGCGCCTGTTCCATCCGCTTTACGAGACGAAACCAATTTACCTTCGGCCACAGAAATCGATTTAACCGTATCGATTGTTATACTGCCGCCAAGTGATATGACATCCTCGTTCAGAGTTAGCCCAATTGCATTTGCAACATTGCCAAGCAACATGTCGATAGACCCGCCATTCGTCGCAATCCCACCTTTGTTTGCATTCAGTATTAGTGCTGCATTTGTACCAAGTACATCTATGTTGCCCGCACCACCCGATGTGATGAAGTCAATGCCAGTGGTTGCATTGCGGAATTCAAGGTTTGTATCGCCATCTACTGCAGCTGATTGGAAATTAGATGTTGTGACAATCACACGACTGTCGGTACCAATACCTTTGTCTGCATCAAGCTCTACGCGGGCAAGAGTATTCGTCGTTCCAGTATTGATTGTACCAGATTGAATATTGTTACCTGCATCTAAACGCACATTTGCATTTGACGTAATTGTTCCAGCAGCCAAATTAGCCACTGTTTCAATGTCTACCTCAGAGTTCACGTTATCGTTCTGCTCAATTGTAGAAACAACCAGATCGTCCAACTCTCGTAACCAGATGGATGTATCACCAGTCACAACCGCTGGTACCGCACTTGCATTGCTGATCGGCGTGTTGGTAGAGAATTTGAAACCAACCAGTTGCGTCATAATACGATCAGCTTCAAGGCCAAACACTTGGTCTGTAACGATTTCCAGGTTTCCACCCGCAAAATCTGTTCCCACGGATTCTGTGTGATCAATCCCAGCTTTAGCATTGATAAGCAGTGATGACGCAGTGCCAAATTTAACAGTTTGGCGCGCGGCATTTGTATCGACCAAAGTTAGCTTGTAATCGGCAGTACCAGCAAGTGTTACACCAGTCATATCGATTTCACCGCCAGCGTAAATATCTGCATATTCAAGGCGCCAATCGCTGCCAGCGCGCAGATATGCATTCCCAGATGTACCACCTGTGGCACGGGTCGTGATCCGTACGGTACCATTTACAGTGTCATTAATTTCAACGCCAAATGGTACTGTGCTTGTGCCGATTTCACCGGCGTCTAACCAAACACTATCACCTGAGATACGTACGAACCCACTGCCAACTTCATCAGTAATTGTTGTGAAAGCAGTAAGCGATGCAATATCACCAGCGAAGACTTCAACAACGGGTAATGCACCAATTGGGTTTTCAATAAAGACGCTTTTGCCTGCACGTGCCGTGATTGTACCGTCTGTCAATATTTCCATGGTCATAGGGTTAAGTTCAGTTCCAATAAAGCCATTATTGCCAGCTTCTAGGACGATAATCTTACCGGTAATTGCTGTCGCATCACCTGACAGACGTGAATCCGATAGGTTTCCATCCGCCTTAAGAATTATGTCGCTCAAACTACGCACGCGTCGAATACTCGCACCAGTTTTTGACCCAAGGAAAATATCGCCCGTGGTTGCTGTTGCTGTCAGATTTGCAAAGTCACCTGTCGTCACATCTGCACGGAAATCAAAGTTCACATCTTCGCTTTGAACGATTGTAATGTCGCCAGTTGACGTTTCTGGAATTGTAAATTGCGCAAACTCTGATGTCGCAATCTTCTCTAGATCTGTCAGGGACAGCCGGTTATCACCGTCTGCATCAACAACATAATCATCCAAAATTTCACCAATGCCCGTATTAGATTCAAGGACAATATCGCCGATAGAAGAAATATTCGCGTCTTCGTTTCGTGTAACTGTGTCACCCGTTTTACGAATTAGCCCCGCGCGGATAGAGCGCGTTAGCTCGTCTTGTGACCAGCTTGAGCCTTCGGTCAGATCGCCTAATTCCGCTGTCGTAATATTGACTGTAAACAAGTCGTCTTTTTCTGTTTCGCTATTCCACGTTGCATAAAGCGCAGTGCCATCGTTCACCAATGCGATGATACGCGCATTAATGGTACCCTCATCCACCATCTGATCTGTCCACGTTTTGCGCAAAGAGTTCTCGTAGTTTGGATCAAGGGCGAACACTTGGGTGTTGCCACTGTCTGCTGTGCGTGCATCCCAATAAGCATCATATAATGAGCGGTTGTTGAAGTCAGTTCGTTTGGTGGTTTGGCCATTCCAATCCGTGTAAAGAGCTTCACGTTCCGCAACATAGGCGTTCACATATGTATCGAATTGATCTTGTGTCCATGTGCCGATGAAAACACCAGTCGTTGGATCTTTGATGCCATTTGCAAGATAGTTTTGCTCATCTACAGACAAGTTATAAGTCTGCGCATTTCCACTATCCGCATCGCGTGCGGTCCAATATTGCTCGTAAAGTGCATTACGTTCTGCTTCTTTAGCTGAAACTTGATCGCCTTCACGTTTCAACACGCGGGTCGAGCCGCCTTCGTCGTAAAGTCCGCTTTCTTCACCCCAAAGAGCCAGCAATTGATTTCTTGTGCGAATGTCTTTGCTCTCGACATCATTGCGGTCAAGAATTGCCCCATTGGTTGCAATCAATCGAACCGAGGCGGCACCATTTACAGTTCCAGTGGATACGTCTGTTTTGACGCCCGCAATCTTGTTCACAGCCAAGTCACCAGCAATTTCTTCGATCACGATGTCGCCAGTAGCATATGCAGTCAGTGCACCCGTCTCATCTTGGTCAATTTTCATTTGTGGGCTGGATGCATTATTAGATTTGATGTCACCACCCTGAGCTTCCAAGGTAATTGATGTGCCCTGAATAGTAGCATCTGTTCCCGTATTGTTGTCGATAATACCACCTGCCGAAACCAAAGAGATGTTTCCTGGGCTTGCCGTATCATCACTTCCTGGACGTGTAGAGGTAACCGCGGACAACAGATTCATATTGCCGCTTAATTCGCGGACGTTGATCAGATCCGCCGCAGAAACAGACAGTGTACCTGTTTCTGTTTGGTCCAAACGGAATGCGCCGTTCAACCCGTAGATTGACCCATTATTCGCCGTTAATACTGTATCATCCGTAAGCAAGCGAACCTGTTTTGATGCGGTAAATATATCGCCATTTGTAGATGTGATATTTGTATTGCCCAGACCATTAATAATTGTCCGGCTCAGGATTACATCCCCAGCTGACTGAATATCAATACTCGCGGAATCATTACCACGGAAAACGATTTCAATCGGGTAATCTGCTTTCAAGCGATGCGTATACAGCTGTGTCGTTGTGGTTGTTTCGGTCCATTCGTAATGGCGCCATCCAGAACCAAGTTTCCACCATTTAACTGAATCGTGGGTCTTTACTTCTGCTGTTTTGTCGAAATTATAGCTCTTGCCTTCGGCTTCGAACGCATAGGCATAATCAGAACCGCTCAAATCATCGCCAATATATGGCGCACTTCCCAATGATGCCGTTGTATCAACAGTTGAGAGATCATCGTAAATCACTTTGTCTGTGCTGGAACCAGTAATCCCGATCACAATCAGCTCTTTGCGAATTTTTTCAACAGTGCGAATAGATTCTTCTGCCGTTAGATAAACCCAATCACGGCCAACTTTTGGTTGGTACTGTGTTGAACGGCTTGCTGCATTCCCACCAGAGCCCAATGTGCTGACCAATCGACCTGGTTTCAACAAGGTCAACGTTTTCTGATCTGCAACAGCTGCTTCTGGATTTAGAATGATAGTTTGATTGTTGAAATTACCCAAACATCCTGCCTGTACCGTACAAGTATTGTTATAAATTTTCATCTGTCCGCCTTCGCGCACAAATTCCGTCAGCAAGAAGGGAGAGGCGTTATTGCCCGGATCAACACGTGTGGACGTATCTTGAATACTAACCAAACCTGCTAATGCGTCACCACTGGTCTGACCCAAATCGATCCGTTGAATAACAACGGGTGTCATTGCAGCAGAATCAATATTTACGCGCCCATATCCATCCAACGCTTCAATTCTACCTGAACCCGTAGAGGTGATATCGCCGGTAATACGTACTTCACCACCTTGGACAACCAAATTGTCGATCTCTATTTGGTCAGTGTCATAGTTGTAATAAACTTTGACGTTGTTGAAATTTGGATCGCGTTTGAAGTCCTCATAACCAGCCTCTCCAAGGTATTCTCCATCCGTATCACGGACGCGAATATAATCACTTTTCGCTGAGCGAACAGCATCTGGATAGGCTGTATCATGCAACAAGATTGTTCCAGATGATTTACCCCGCAGGCCAGCGATTTGAGTGTCGATACCGGATAGAATATCAACACTAAAGCTACCAGTACCTGCTTGGATCAAGCCATTAATATTAAGCTTATCCGCAGAAATATAGACATTTTTACCTGCGCGAATTTTGCCTTCAGTCGGCTTTAATGAAAAACCACTGACGCTGGTTTTTTCAAGTGTTGTAACATTATAAGATGGATTTGCATCCCGAATAGCACGCCAGCGTAAGCGCTCTTGCGTTGTCTTAAAGAAGTTGGCGTATTGCCCCTCTGGGCTTCCGCCGACGTTGCGAATGCCAGGGATATAACCAACGGTGATATCACCAGCTGCATCAATATTGATCGTTTCGGCCGATATATCGGCGCGTAAATCAATACTATCTGCATTGGCAATTATATCCACACGCCCGCGCAAGTTAGAGACTTCGCCAGCAACGACGATATATCCACCATCACCAGTTTGAGCGGCCGGAATATTTGTTACAACTTCAATTCGCGGCGCAGCATCTGCACCAGAAATCATGTTGAAGGCATAAGGCCCAGCCTTGAAGCCTGATTGAACCTGAACCTCTGTTGTGTTTTCAACCCGTTGGTCATTTAGGAAAATCAAACCACCTTCTTGGGTTGGGATGTTCAACAGATTGGTTTCAACCATCGAGCCATCAAGGACGTTGATCAAAATTAATGCGTCTCCTGGTGCATGCAACAAGCCGGTATTCATCCCCTGAACATAATCGGCACGCATATCAATATTACCTTCGACCGCGCGAATATCTCCAAAAGTATACTTGTTAACGACGCGCCCCGCAGACGCAGCTTGACGAATTTGTAAGAACCCAATTTCTGAAATCCAAGCGGCACGTGCTTTGTCAGCAGAACCAACGCGGATCGAGCTGTCCGATGGATCATACAGATCAAGAGAACTATCCGTTAGATATGCATTGCTAAGATAACCCTCTAATACATCAATTCGCCCTTGCAGCTCTTGTACGATTGATATTCCGGTTTCGTAGGTAGTGGTAATATCCTCACGCATTTCATTTGTGTATTCTCCGCTTGGGTGCAGATCGTTATTGAGAACGCCGAACTGATCGATAAAGAACACTTGTTTGTTTTTCGCACCGGCACGTACCGTACCATTGACCAGAATTCCGTCGTTATTCGACCGATCAACAGATGTTCCAGATTCGATATCCAAACTAACATCATCACCACCAACGGCATTGGAGAAGAATGATCCGATTGCAGCAGCCGCTTCGCGATACAAATCTTTGCCGCGGCCATAACCAAGGATATCACGATTGCCACCCTCAGCGAACAAGTACACATCGCGCACAGCACGTACATTGCTGCCTTCCTTGATATCAACAAGTGACGTCGTTACCGCAAGGGCGTCTGCATCAGGTGTAATTGGGATCGGAATGGCTGTCTTGTTGTAGGTTCTGCTTTCTGTGTGCACTTTAACACTTTGTAGACCCGTTTTTGTATGACCTGCTTTCAGAGCAATATCATTTTCGGACTCGACATTAGCGCCATTCAAAATTTCAATTTTGTTCACAGCATTATAAGTTGCATAAGCATTAGCAACGGCAGCACCTGCCAACCCATAAGACGTAGCATCGACAAAGTTATAAATATCCGCGTCACCACCAGTGTAGATATTGACCAAGCCAACACTCAAAATATCTGCATTCTGAATACTTACAATTGCATTGTTTGCCTTGATGTTAATGTCGCTTTCCCCAATTGGCGCAGCAACTGCACCGCCTGCATCCAGATTCAGCTCGTCCCGAACGTAGAAATTTGTTGTGATCCCAATGTTGAACTGTAGGTCATCAACATCAAGTGGATCGCCCACTTGCGAGATAACTGCATTGTCAGCAACCGTAAGATATGTATTTGCTGTAATTTCAATGTCAGAAATCATTGCGGGGACATCGATCGCACCGCCAGAGGTTGACTTAATATTATAACCTTCTGCGTTATCTTCACGCCGTGCGCCATTTGAAGCGGAAATATTGATATTGCGGGCCATAATACGCGCCCCACCACCAACCAAAGTAGTTGAAGTCGTTGTAATATCAGTTGAAGTCGTTGCACCCGAGGCACCGATCAAAGAGCCGGAAGTGTTATCAAGCAAGGATGCTACCTTTGGTAAGCTTCCAGCGCCAATATTCAGCTCGCCCGGCGTCGTTACATTTAAAATACCCAGAGTACCCAAGCTCGTTTGCGAAGACACACGTACGTTTACATCGGCAACACCGCCAGAACCAACCAACAAACCGCCGGTACCAGATTCAACGGTCGATTTCATGAATGGTGCGTTGTTTGTTTGAACTGTAATCGTTCCAAAGCTATCCAAGTTACCTTGTTCATATGTTGTCGAAACAGTTGCGGTTTTACCCGCGCTTTGCCCAGCAACGGCGGATGTAACGCCTATAACGGCAACGCCACCGGATTTACCTTCGCCTTTTGCGGATGCTTTTGGTGCATTTGCATTTGTCGCAATATCTACGGATGTTGCGCCGAAGATATTGCCCGAAATAACAGTAGCAACTGTATAATCCAAGTAAGCTTTGGCAGAGGCACCATTGCCCGAAAGCAATCCGCCACCGGATGACTTAGCAAATGATGTCACATTGTTGCTTGTGCCATTACTATTGTTCAACTCAGTGACGATATTAACTGTATCTGCGCTTATTTGAGCATCACCATATCCGCCATTGGATATTGTCGTTGTCATCGACGTTGACAGCTTTGCCTTAGCAAGAGAGACGCCAATCGCCACGCCACCCGCAACGGTCACGCCGCGCGCATCAGCGCTCGCAATGCCAGATGCAATGTTGTTCATATTCAACGAAGATGCGTTGATGCCTGTACGTGTCAAAATTAGATTTGCACGCCCGTTATTTTGAGCATCCGCATCAACACCGTTGCCAGTGCCAAGTAAACCACCAGCGGCACTAAACGCTTCTACGGTGGTGCGTGTTTTATCCTGTACTTGGATCGTAACCGTGTCACCCCTTAAGGATGAAGCCGTTGCTGCGTCACCGATGCGCACTTCTGCTAGGCCTTCGTTTTTAGCGATAGCAATCGTAGATCCGACCCCCACAGCCAGAGATACCAGTGCGTTTTCAATCTTTGTTGTCACACGATCTTCGCGTGATGCATCAATATTGATGGCAAGGGCGCGGTCACGATAGATACCCGAGATATCAACCCCTTGACCTATTGTTACAACCGCCTCTGAAGAAATCTTGGATACGACTGTACCTGCATTAACACCGAACAAACCGCCACCCATTGCAATGGCTGTCGCGCTCAGACTGTCCGCATCCGATGGGCGCGTTGACAATGCTTTGATTGAAATGGTTCCGTCTGCATTCAGGTTTGTATTATCCCCAATTGTGACACCCACATCTGAGCTTAGCGTGCCGACAACAACTGAAACATTCCCAGAAACCATCCCAACCGCCAATGATCCAGAAAAATGGCTGACCTTGTTTTTGGCCGTTGCATCGATAGTAATATCAGATCGACCCAGGCTGTTGATATTACCGGTTCCGATTTCTGTGATACCTGCCTGAATAGATGAATTATTCCCTATTGAGACACCGATATTATCGACCGCTGCAGTACCAGTAACCGAAACCGCTTTGCGTGACGTTTCGACATCCGATTTTACAGAAGACCCACCAGCATAGGCCGTCAAATCGCCAGCTGTGCTGTCGTCATTACTGCCGCCAGAATCTTGATCCTCTTGCAAGGCAGTGTTGACATCTGCCAAACGCGCATTTTGTTCCGTCTGTTCTTCGGCGCTATCGCTTTCTGCGGCCCCCCCCATTTCGATCACACTAATCGAACCAGAAATTCCAGCCCAAGACCCACCTGCGCCGGTGACTACATTACTGGCGACTGTACGGAAGGAATCAACATCAATGGTTACATTTCCACCAGATGAAATAGCAGTTGAAGCGCCAAGTGTAACACCCGTCGTTGCAGCAAAATTAACGTAATCTAATGATGCACCAAAACCGGCACCGCCGACAGCAACGCTGCCACCTGTACCTTCGATATTCGCTGTTTCATTTGCGATCATCGTTGTATCGCCACCCGACGCAAACGACTGGTTCGCAGTGGATGTAATTGTTGTGGTTGTCGTTATCAAATTTATATTTGCAGCAAGAGCAATCGCAACGCCCCCACCTGAACCACTTACCGCGAAGTTTTCAGTTGTTGTATTGCTAAGCGCATTAATGGCAAGGGCGCCCGTCGCATTTATTTGTGACTTACC
This sequence comes from uncultured Rhodobacterales bacterium, assembly GCA_963976255.1. Classification (GTDB taxonomy): domain Bacteria; phylum Pseudomonadota; class Alphaproteobacteria; order Rhodobacterales; family Rhodobacteraceae; genus Amylibacter. The sequence continues at coordinate 11,908 of CAXBJO010000034.1, read as the reverse complement.
TGTATCACCTGCGCCACTTAGTTCCGTCGTGCTGGCAATATTTACCGCACTGGTACTGTCCAAAACGTTAACCAAGAAGCCGCCTGATGCGCCGACAACACCACCACTGAGACCACCAACAAAACTAAACGTAGAGTTCGTGGCGTTTGTTGTAATGAAAACATTGCCAGAATTTGTCGCACCAATACCACCGGATATATTCGCGCCCGTAAGGTTAACCAATGCTTCGGTTGTAAAGATGTTCACACCAACAGATGCCGACGCGCCAACAAATCCGCCACCAACACCGATCACGTAGTTACGCAATATTGTATCGACATCAGATTCCATGATCACGTCATTGCGGGCAAACACTTGGCCAATATTCACATTTATTTTGGCTTTCGATTTGATTATATTTGTCGCGGACGCCGCACCAACGCCTGCGGTTCCACCAACGCCAATGGTCAGTGCGAAGGCATCAACAGAGTTTTCCACCTCTGCATCAAGAATACTATCTTGTAAGGAATTCGCGTTTGTGATGGATCCAAAGACAAGGAATTCGTTGCCATTAGTGCTTGAAAGGATGCCATTAATAGACCCCACGCCACCTAATGTTCCATCCCCAATGTTTACCTCTGCTTTGTCATCCACAATGTTGAAGTTAAACATCGCAGACACACCAGCCAGACCGCCTGCCGCACCATTTGCAGACACCATTTTCGTAACTGTTTTAGCAAAGGCATTTGCATATACGCCACGGATATTCTGTGCCGTGCCATCATTACGTACAACCGACAATGCGTCATATCCAAGCCCGACAACCCGGCTTTGTCCCGAAACATTTGTTGTTATGACATTCGCCGTTTTATTGACAGAAACAGAAGCCCCAATACCCGCGGTGCCTCCGCCCGAGAATGAAACGCTAATTGCAGGCGTTTCACTTCCTGTTGAACTGTCTGCAACCGTCGGATCTTCTTCTTTCCCGCCTTTGACAGAAATAGTCGTTTCACCACGCGCAGTGACCATAACCGATCCACGTGCCACAAGATCAGAGCCACCAAATTCATTTGCAGTACCTGTACCCGCATCAAACGGCACATCATAAATTCTTGTTGGTACTCCAGAGCTATTCCTTACCGTCGTGGTTACGACATTCTCTGCAATGTTTGCCGCACCTGTACCCGCAACAGATACCCCACCTGCAACCGCACCAGATATGGCAACGTTGCCCATACCCGTTGTCGCATCAGATTGTGCAATAATGTTACGTCCTGCGCGAACCGCTGTCGCATCTATGTCTGTAATAACCGTTAGACTGCTAACATTCGTCGCAATCCCAATACCAACGGCTGCGGCACCACCACCTGCAACAGATCCACCATAGGCGTTCAATGTATTTGCTGCACCAGAGGTTAAGGTTACATCTCTTGCAGTCAAAACGGCACGTTTTACAATTGTTTTGACCGTACTTTCAGCCACACTAATTGCAAAACTACCACCGACACCGACTGTACCTGCGCCACCCAAACTAACGGCGATGGCATCAATGTCGATTTCATTATTCGCAGTTATTGAAATATTACCAGCATCAGCCAAAAGGTTTGATGCCGAGATTGGTGTTGTTTTGGCTGTGTTTATTTGAACATTTTCTACCGTCGCGGACGCATCATCGCCTTGAACGGAAATGGTGAAAGCAACGCCAACACCTGCCGTACCACCAGCACCAACCGCACCCGCAAACGCTTCAATCAGCCCTGATTGGTTCACATCCACAGTTACATCGCCGCCATCAGTATTAAGGACTGTGACATCCGCATCACCATCATCAACAGTTGAAGTAATTAAACCTTGGATTTTGCGATCAAAAACATTCACCACGATCGAACCAGCAACACCAGCCGTACCGCCAGCCCCCAAAGACGCTGCCAAAGTGCGGATTGACCCTGATTGATTTGCTTGGACTAAAACATTTCCAGAAACATTACTGGTTTGTTCATCAGCAATCGACATTGCCGCAATAGTTTGACCAAACAGCAAATTAACGTTGATAGCGGCGCCGATTCCAGCGGTACCACCAGCACCGAATGCACCCGCAAGTGTTTCAATCGAACTCGACTCTGTTGAACGGACTGTAATTGTATCTAGCGTGGCGCCAGCAGTGCCCAATTGAACTGCGGCACGTGTGATATCGTCTTCGTCCAAGCTAAATGCTAACCCACTTTCGCCAGTGCGTGTGCGAACAGCCTCAAATGCATTGTCGCGTTCTGTTTCAGCTTCTGTGTTTGCATCAGCTGCGTAATCTTCGTCATCGGCATCGGCCTTGTTTTGATTAGGTAATGCGGCAACATCTGATGGAGGTTTACCAATTTGCGCATAAACCAAAGAGCCTGCAAATCCAACGGATGATCCGCCGCCGGCTGAAACGGCAATTGCGTTAATACCACCATCTTTGTAGAACCCGTCATCGCGATCACGCAATGCAGAGCCCGAAATATCGCCCGAATTATTGATCGCTTCGACCGTTAAATCCTTACCGATAAGTGCATTCGTTGCAATCAGGTCAGTTGTCACCGTGTCATGAATGATGGCAACGGTAACTGCCGCGCCGACCCCTGCGCCACCCGTACCAATGGCCACTGATCCCGCCAGAATGTTGATCTCTGATGTTTTGTTGGATTTCAGCAGAATATCTTGACGGTTTCCATCCACACCTGATGTAAACTGAGTCCCTGACGATGTAACGCGCGTATCATTTCCAATATAACCGACAGCGGTTGAACCCGACACCGCTGTTCCAGTTGATCCAGCAAATCCAGCGGCCAGTGAATTGATCTCTGCATCATTATCAGCGGTCAAACTTATTGCACCACCGTTGGATGTGAACGTACTGTTGTTCGCACTGACGTTTGTGTCATGCGCAAGGACATTCGCACTGATTGCTGCACCGACACCGGTACTACCGATGGATATAGCGACCCCACCAGACAACGAATTAATCGTAGACGTATCATCGGCGTCCAAAGTGATGCCTGTGGCCGACGTTAAAATTGCATTGTCCGCTTTTACTTGATTGGTAGCCGTCGTTACATTCACGGTCGCTGCACCACCGATGGCCGCGCCACCGTTTGATGCCGAAATTGCCGCTGCTATAGATCCTATTTTTGCATCCGCCAATGTTTGGCCGGTAATCCCACCCACATCAGTGGTGATCGTAGATCCGCTTAAATCGACCAAGCTATCATTGCTAGACAGCACATTTACGGTCGCCGAGAAGCCCGCCGCCGTAGAGCCGTTTGATCCAGCAACGCCGCCGCCAAGTGATTTAATTTCGCGTTTATTCACCGCTTTAACCATGACGCTATCCGCGTCAGTGACCGTAGAATTTGTAATGGCTGCTTTGTTTGAAGCCGTGATATTATTTCCAGAAAGACCGACCCCGATTGCTGTGCCAGAGCCGCTTACTGCACCGGCGACAGCCAAAGTTCCAATAATGCTGTCACTGTCACCATTAACCACTACTGTACCAAGATCATCTGTTACGTCGTCATCTGCCGCGACATCAAGTTCGTCTACTGTTGCATTGCGCACAACCGCTTGTGTGTCAGAAATAATAACGTTTACCGTAATAGCACCACCAAGAGCAGTACCATCGCGTGACAAACCAACGGCCCCCGCAAGTGACCAAATATCGTAATCATCTTTGGCTTTGACGCTTAATGATGTGGCCTTGAGCGCAACAAGGCCGTCGGCGCTGTCCGCGTTACCAATAATAGTTTTAGCACCACCAAGCAGGATATTCACACTAATTGTACCGGCTACACCTGTGCGACCCGCACCAACGGACAAGCCTACGGAATAAATTTCACCAATTGCCTGAGTATAGGCATCAATAGCCCCACCGTTTAAGCTTGATGTACCAATAACGCGCGTGGTCGCAGGGCGTTCGACAACACTGACTGCGATACCAATACCAACACCTGCACCACCATCTGTTTTCATGTTGACGCCGACACCGCCGCCAACTGCAATCGTAAGGGATTCATCCTTGGTATCGATGTCGATTGCACCTGAGCCAGCGGAAATTACAGTGTTATTAATCTGTGTGGTCGTCTCGCCTGTGGCTACATTTACGGATACAGAACCTGCAAGTGCAATCTTGCCCTTAGAAGACCCTGCTCCACCGACAGATACATCAATCGTTTTGGAAAGGTCTTCGGTAGAAATTTTGACAGACCCCGCTTGAATTTCGGCGGCATCGATATTGGTTTTCACATCCCGCGAGTCGACAACGATTGCAAATGCACCGGCCAATGCGTTTTGATCTGCATTTGGATTTGTCCCCGTGGCTGCTGAAACAGCGCCCGCGCCCGCAACCGATAGAGATTCATTTCGCGCCAGAACCGACACAGCGTTGTTAACATCAATGATACCATCGGTTACGATTTCCGCAGTGGTTGCATTGTTCAGTTTTAAATTTAAAACCGCAGCACCTGCGACGGCCCAACCAGTTTTTTGCTTGTCACCAGCAGAATCTGCATCGCCCTGCATATCACCAGAGCTATCAGCTTGGCCAGTACCTCGATTTTTTTGAACGTCTAGTGCACTATTTTCATCATCAGCGAAAAGCCATGAAGGAATAATTGTATCATCATCGTCTTGGTCTTTTTGATTGGACGCGCCATCAGGGTCGACAGATTCTGCGTCACTGCCTGGGTTCGTGGAAACACGCGCACCTGCAACTGTTACGCCCACTTCAAGCGCATCATTGATCGCATTTATTGTTAATGAATTGGCCGTGATCGTGGTTGTGTTGTCGGCCAAATCTACTTTGGCGGCTGTGCCTTGCGTGCCGATGCCAGCATATACATTCCGTTTAACAAAGTTCACATAAACTGAAACGCCAACGGCAACAGAGCCAGATGGTTTTCCGACTTCCGTACTACCCGCGCCACCAAAGGCACCAGCAAGACCAAAGACAATTGAATCGTCTTTTGCATCAATTAAAATTGCATCCGCAGTAATCACCGCTGAATCACCGATTTGAGCAATGGTTGAGTTTTCCAAAACTGTACTGCCAAGTGCGGCATTTACAGCAACCGCTTTGGCGGAACCACCCGCATAAACAGTCGTAAATGTCAGATTTTGGGTCTTGGCATCAACATTAACATCACCACCATTTGCGGTGGACACAACAGCACCACTTTCGATGATGGCAGTCACATCGGAAACAATACGATTGACACTTGCACCGCCTCCAACAGCATTATTCACATTTTCGTTCGCGGATAATGGATTCCCTGTTGGAACAATCAATGGCAGGTTTGTCGTGTTATAAAAGAACGACGTTTGCAGTGCATTTACGTTCACGTTGCCTGATGTCAGGCTAATTTGTGCGCCATCACGGATTACGGCTTTTGTATCATTATCCGTTTGGAAATAATTAATTGTTACCGCAACTGCCAGACCTTGAGCTGATGCGGTCGTATCTTCTGGGGCGTCCGGTGGAGTAGCGGCCGTTGGCTGCTCTGCTTTGGCGGCCGATTGTGTTGTAACATAATTGCGCGGATCCAAATATTGCATCAGATTTGGCAATTCAGGCGGTGTATTAGCACTTGGGATAATGCTATCATCATCGCCATCTTCCAACAGTTGGAAATCGCGCATATCCGCCAGCCAAGTTTCCATTTCTGTAACCAGATTAAGAATCTCGGTTACAGGGTTAGCGGGATATGCGGTTGTTGCGTTGACATTCAATCCAGTTGCTTGGGTAATATTGGCGTTCGCACCGACTTCGGCCTGTGTTTCGCCACCAATCAAACCAACACCTGCACTTAGGAACGCGGCGTTGCCAAATTGTTGAATTAATTCTTCTTGGGTAATCGGGTCTTTACCTTGTGATGCCAAGGCCGCATTAGCGGCCGCCAATTTTGCCTTCAATGCAAGGCCAATAGATCCCATTTTAGCAAGCGTATCACGTTTCAGACGCGTACCGCCCTCGCTGGTAAGCGCAAATCGATACGTCGCATTTACATTCACTGCGCCTGTACCAGCATTTACAGGGGTCGCAGCCAAAGAAGTCAACGCGCGGTCATTACCAAGATCGCGGTACTGTCCGCCCAATGTCGCAAATGTGTCGTCGTCTTCGACACCTACATTAATCGACAGTCCAAAACCAAAACCAGGGTCTTTATCTGGTTCTGGAGGCTCGTGCGATGTTGTCTCGTTTCCGCGGATTTTATTCCACACGTCTTTCGCGCCCGCGACAGCTTTGTCTTTGACGGTTCCCACAGGTGTCCGTGCCAGGATTGCAGAATTAAGTGATTTCAAACCCATCGTGGCAGTGGACGATTGTGATTTACCAAAATAAAGCGTCTCTGCGTCAACCGTAACATCGCCATTTGCAACAACACTACCGCCTAATGCAGCTTCGGTGAATGAACTGCCCACATCAACCATCAAGGCAATAGCGGCTTTGCCTTCAACGCCAGCATTGGCAATCTGCGTTAAACTCGTCGTTTTCGCCGTCATCGCATCCATGCTTAATGCACCGGCAGACGTTGTTGACCCACCATCCACAAGCAACTGATTAACGGCATCACGTACGGTCACAATCGTGGACACAGAAATGCCTGCAATCGCACTTGGTGAAATCGTAATATTTGTCTTTTCGGCCAATGTTGAGCGTATCTCAATATTGCCTGCGTTCGATGTCAGCGTACTTCCTGAAATTTTGGTTTGGGATTGGGTATCTGTAACCGCAACACCGACACCCAAAGCAAACCCAATCGGCGCAATGGTGACTTCGTTTGCAGCATGAGTTTGGATATAGAGTGAATCCTCTGATGGATTGAACGCGACAGGTAACGTAGCTTTGTAAAGGCTGGGATCAGTTGCACCCGTTAGGTATTTAATAGCCAATTCGCCTTCGAGCAATTCGTTCGTAGATTTAAATAATCCTTTGGCTTCTTTGTCGCCCGTATAATCATCGGTAACCGTAAGAGCGTTACCTTTCCAATTACCATCGGCGATCAATGTGGAATTGGTAATAGTTATGGTTGCCTTGGCATCCATGACGCGAACATCAACTGGAATACTGGTTTTTAATATGTCCACGCCACCTTCTAAAAAGCCAATGACTTTATCGCCAAGCCCCGTAAAGAATGCATCTATTGTATTTTCGTTCGCAGCCGCGTCTGCTTCGTATGCGGCGATCTCGTCTTCCTCTGATGCATCAGCGGCGTTTACAACATTGGCATTAACTGCAACCGCTGTGACAACAACAGATCCACCGCGGATCGTGGCGCCATTAATCGTAATTTTGGCTTCGTAATTTGTTGGCGCAAACGGCCATGCAGTGTCGCTGGCAACATCGCGCGCAAGCAATGCAATCAATCCACCATCAAAGGCATTGGTACCAGTAGCATAAATTTCAGCGCCGTTTTTAATCTCAATGTCTTGTGCCGCAACAATCAAGTCACCTGATACACCTGTGGAATTATCAGTTGCATGGTCCCCAGTGTCTAAATTCGCGATTTCGCGCGTAGAGATTTCCGCCGTTTCCTCAACTGTTACTTTGTCAGTGGCCGCAATAACAGCGTCACCGCCATCAGATTTTACTTTACCAGAAATATCGACATTTCCGGCAGTAAACCGAATAACGCCATCTTGAACGACCGCAGCAGCCGCAACAGTCAAAGCATCAGTATTCACGGCAACAGGCGCGGTTCCAGCACCCACAGCATCAGAATCGACTGTCACATTCCCAGCCAATACCATTCTAGCACCAGCGCGCATCGTAAGGTTTGCAGCATTAATTTGGCCACCAGCGGCAACATTAATGTCCGCGCCCGAAAGTTCCTCTGTCCCAGCAAGGACACTTGCTGTGGCACTAATGTCTCCACCCAAAATTGCCTGGCCAACACTTTGTTGAGCTGTTGATAAAGTTAGTTTTTGGGCATTGATAACCCCGCCGCTTCCAACGACAAAACCGTTGCTATCAAGGAAAAATACATTTGATTGGCTGCCAGCATCCGCATGCGAAATACTTAATGTTCCGTTCACTGTCGTTGGCGCGCCGGTTGCGTCATTTACAACGTTGATCATTGCGTTGGTCGCTGTAGGCTGAATCAGATTGATTGTTTGTCCAGACGCTACATTAAATTGCGTGAAACTCCCAAGTGCGATGCCGCCGCCAGCAATAGTGTCAGTGGTGGTGACAGTATTGATACCCGCGCCTGCTGGTGTTACCGATGTTCCCGTGCCGCCTGCGGCAACGACTTGCGCTGCGGCCGGCACCACTTGCAAAACAGAAATTGCAGCAGCTGTGACGATTGAAGTCGCCTGCTTCAATGCAGACTTTCCACGCATCCATTCAAAAAATTTACTTTTTCTCATGTCATTACCATTTCTAGCCAGCACCACTCTGGCAAAGGGTTATATTTATACCATACTCTTCACTTTAGGCTTATTGTTAGGGCGACCCTGTGACAGGATCGCCCTTGAAAAATTAGTTCTTGTCTGTGATTGCAGCAACAGCTGCAGGAAATTCAGATGTATCAACGCGAACGATAATCGGTTCAGCATTTGCATCTGAACGATACCCAAACAAGATTGCGCCCTTTTCACCAAACAGTTCTATCTCTTCAGCGCTCAGATTTATCGCGGCTTCACACAATTCTCCAAGGCAACGTTGCCAAATCATTTCGCGCTGCTCAAGCGTGTCATCTTCGGCAATTCGGTAAACCGCGCCACCTGGAAGGAAAACACCAATAGGAACTTGGGCCAGCAAAATTGCATCGCCCTCTTTACCCGCGAACGTGATAAAGCGCGCAACCAGTGCGTTGTTTTCCGTCAAAGTTAGTTCCTGCATCAAGCGACATACGTTTTTGGACACTGTGATTGCCTCGCAGGCAACAATCCAATCGCCAAAACGGGAATTGTTTGCAACCTCTGCGCCAGTCACAGTTGTATTGGCACTTTCAGAGGAATCTTGCGCTTGGGCAAAGCCACCCAGCACAACAATCATCCCAGCAATTAGCAATTTCTTAATCATTCTGTCACTCCTTTGACATTAAAATTTGGCATCTAGACCAAAATAGATCTTCGTACCCAGATCAGAAAACCCGAGCGTCTCTTTAAGCGGTTGCGCAATTGTTAGCAGTGCAGTGTAACGCTTATTGATTTGTGCCTGCACACCAAAGCCAGCCGAGACGAGCAAGTCTTGGTCACTATTGATAGCAGAGCCAGTTGTGCGGAACGGTAAGATGGCAGCGCCATCAACAAACCCAAACGGGTAAAATTTTGCGTTTCCCTGACCCCAAGGTTGGGCGCGCGAAATTTGAGCTCTAAAAATGGCACCACTATCTCCAGAACGCACATTATTAGGATAGCCTCGCACTGACGTAATTCCACCAGCTGACATCAGTTGTGATACTGGCAAGTTTTGATCAGGCGCCAATTGCATGCGCAATGTGGCATCCAGAATTGCACCCTTACCTAAGCGCCGAGCGTAAGCCACATCTCCAAACGCCAACGTAAAACTGCCTTCGGTCAAAGAGGTTTCCACTGTATCCGCTGAACCCGCGCGAAGTCCAAATCCAAATGATAAACGCCGCTCATTCCTTAGGCGTGAATAGCCCGCTGACGCTGTAAGTGCAGTTACAGTCGTGTCCTGAAAATTCAGCGTTACCAACTGACTTTCACCCTGTTGGTGAAGTAAACTAAAATCAGCAGTCCAATTACTGTCAGGTTTTATACGGAACGGGAACGAATACCCAATGGTCCCTGTCAGATTATTTGACTCTAATCGCACGGGACTGAATCCGCCGCTAATCACACTCGATTCACTATAGCTTAATGTGGTGTAACCGCGCCCACCGGGCCTAAACATCGGACGTGAATATCCAACCGATCCAGAAACAGTCCCCTCAGATGCCTGTAATTGAGCGGACAGCGTATCCCGCCACCCGCTTAAGTTTTCATAACGGAAGAAAACGCTCGCGCGCAAATCTCCAGTCGCCTCTGTTCCAAAATTATCGAGCGAAAAAACATATTCAGGGCCATCGGGTGGTGTGCCAGAAATGGATACATCTGTTGTTGCAGACTTACTGCCTTTCTTGAAGGCTATCTGTGGTATAAACCCATGCGATATTTCAAAAATGCGCAAGTCACGTTCCAGATTTTCGTAATTTGGCTTCTCTCCTTCTACTATGGAGATATTTTTTCTAATGAATTCGGGGCGCGTACGGCCCAAACCGACTTGCTCAATATCGGCAACGTTCGCCTCGACCAAGTCCAAACGTAATACACCATTATTGACAACATCCTGAGGTAACAAGACGACACGACCCGTAAAAACGCCGGCCGCCGTGTAAAGCGCCTGAACATCTTGGATCATCGATTGGACATCAGCAAAAGTGATCGGCCTATCAACATAAGGACGAACAGCGGATTGCAGCTCGCGATCATCAAGATAAACAGATTCTGTAAAACGCACACCAGAGAGCGTAAAGCTTACAGATTGCGCCATGGATGGCGCCCCTGCAAGCAAGCTAGCAGAAAGTATGCAAACAAACACAGCTATGCGGTAGACCGCAGCATTTGCACTAAATATAGAAATCACTTGAGCCCCATTTAAAGTAATATTTAAGTAATAATTAGTACCAATACTATACCAAGGTGGAAGGTTGTCAAACAAATCCAAGTCATCACAACTTGAAGTTGATAACGCAAACCAGGTTCCAGCTCCCTAAAATTCTTTAATCACGTAACTCTAGCCAGAAAGAAATAACCTCGTAGGAAATCGATATCAGTTGCCAAAAATTACACCTAGTCGCATCAGAAGATTGTTGATTCAAATATTCTAATTCAAAACTAAGGTGGCTTGGTGGGGCAAGTCCTAAACCCATTGAGTTAATAGCCTGATTTTATTTAGTTATCATAAAGCTATTTGAAAAATGTCTGCATTTTATCTGCTCTTTGCAAATCCAAAATATATTCACCAAACAAGCAGAAGTGATCGCACCGCCTGCCTTGCGCACAACAAAAAGCGAAGATTGATGGGTTTGCATCAATCTTCGCTCAATTAGACCTTATTAGATCCGTTAGTATTGTGGCGCGTGGTAAACGTTCTTACCTATTGGGTCTTACACCCAATTAAAACTATGCCATCGCATCACGCCTTTGATTATATCACTGTCGAATCAAGTGATCACATATCCATTGCCATTCCGGGTGTCGAAATTTGACCCATCATGCCCATTTGCATGTGATACGGAAGCATACACATAAACATCCACGTGCCGGTACTTTGAATTTCGGCAACGAAGCTGATGCTTTGGCCTGGCAAAAGAAGTGACTGTTCGAACAGGGCTTCGTGTTCCAACAGGTTCCAGTCCGCACGCAATGCCCGATAGTTGACGGCCTGCATTTGAGCCATTGCCATGAACATGAATTCATGCAGAACTGTGCCGTCGTTACGTACAGTAAAACGAATACGCTCGCCTTCTTTGACGTCAACGTTCAGATCCGCAAATGTCCATTCTGACATTGCCAAGGTGATTTCGCGATCAAACGGTGCGCCGTCAGCACAAAAACCAAGTCCACTTTCACCTTCGCAACTGGCCGCCATGCCCATGTCCGCCATTGGCATCGTAGAGCCATCAGGCATGGTCATCGTGTCACCATCAGCCATTGCCATAGCGTCACCAGATGGTGCCATATCCGCCATTGGCATCATAGAACCGTCAGGCATTTTCATCATGTCGCCATCGGCCATTGTCATGGCTTCACCCGTGCCACCCATATCTGCCATCGGCATCGTAGAACCGTCAGGCATTGTCATAGTGCCACCATCGGCCATTGGCATGGTACCACCATCAGTGTTTGACATATCCATGTCGCCCATATCAGAGCCGCCCATGTCCAT
>CAXBJO010000033.1:0-24516 GCA_963976255.1 uncultured Rhodobacterales bacterium | reverse complement strand
CGATACTGATCAAAACTCGCACAGGCTGGTGCCAACAACACAACATCGCCCTCTTCCGCATCCGCTACGGCGGCCTTTACCGCGTTCGCAATCGTTTCACATTGCGCATGTGGCGTGTTGCCAAGTTGCGATGCAAATTCCGTAGTGCTCTCGCCGATCAGGTACGCTTTCTTGACCCGATCAAAATGCGGGGCCAGCGATGTAATCCCGCCCTCTTTGGCCTGACCACCCACAATCCAGCGGATGTTCTTAAACGCCAATAACGCCTGTTCCGCGGCATCCACGTTTGTCGCCTTGCTGTCATTCACAAATGTGACGCCGTTAAAGGTGCCCAAAACCTGACTGCGATGCGGCAGGCTGGGAAAGCTGTGCAATGCTTCCTCAATCGCTTTGGGCGCCATGCCCATCGAACGGCAAACGGCATAGGCCGCACAGGCATTCTGATGGTTATGCTCACCTGGCAATCCGATAATGCCGCGCAAATCAATCGACGCCATTTGACGCCCCTTGCGCCATTCTGCCAAAAATCCCTTGCGTGCAAAAACAGACCAGCCATCGCCAGACAGTTTCTTGCCCGAAGATATCGAAATAACAGGATCACCCGATGTTGCCTCTTGGCGTAATTGGTTGGCTAAAAACTGTCCTTCAATCTCGTCCACACCAATCACGGCACGATCTGGATTGCCCTCAATAAATAATCGCCGCTTGGCCGCGAAATATCCGCCCATGCCGTTGTGGCGATCCAAATGATCAGGCGTCAGGTTCATAAATACCGCAATGTCAGGCGCCAATGCCCGCGCCAAATCGGTTTGGTACGATGACAATTCCAAAACAACAATGGCACCGTCCACGGCTGGATCAATATCCAACACTCCACGCCCAATATTTCCCGCCATCACAACGGGGCGTTTGGTGGTTCCCAAAATATGCGAGACCAGCGACGTCGTTGTCGATTTTCCGTTCGATCCCGTGATACAAATCACCTTGGGCATCACATCGAAATTATCCCAATCCTGCGTCGCGTATGATCTGAAAAACAACCCAATGTCATTGTCCACAACCACACCTTTTTCCCATGCTTTAACAATGATGGGATGCGGTGCTGGATATAAATGTGGAATGCCGGGTGACACGATCAGGCTGACAACCCCGTCCCACGACGCATCCTTGGACAAGTCCAGTATCGTCAAATCCTCGGCGTCCGCCGCAATCCGCGATTGCGCGTTATCATCCCAAACGATTGGTTCCGCGCCACCGGCACGCAATGCCAACGCGGCACTTAACCCCGATCGCCCTAAACCCAGAACGGCAACCTTGTGCCCCGCATATCCAACAACAGGTATCATCAGCGTAACTTCAACGTGGCCAAGCCAACCAGGGCCAAAACCAATGCAATAATCCAGAAACGGATGACGATTTGTGCTTCGCCCCATCCCTTCTTCTCAAAATGGTGGTGGATCGGTGCCATCAAAAACACACGCTTACCTGTCCATTTGAAATAAGCCACTTGGATAATCACTGACAATGCTTCGACCACGAACAAACCGCCCACGATTGCCAGAACCAATTCATGTTTGGTCGATACCGCAATCGCACCCAATGCACCGCCCAGCGCCAATGACCCCGTATCGCCCATAAACACCGCCGCAGGTGGTGCGTTATACCACAAAAACCCTAACCCTGCCCCAACTAGCGCAGAGGTAAACACCAACAATTCACCCGTACCTTCGACGTAATGCACGTCCAAATAGGCTGTAAAATCCGTACGCCCAACCACATAAGAGATAAAACCAAGCGTCCCACCAGCGATAATCACAGGCATAATCGCCAGACCATCCAAGCCGTCGGTCAAATTCACCGCATTCGCCGCACCCACAATCACGATCATCGCAAAAGGAAAATACAAAACCCCAAGGTTCACCAACGTATTTTTAAAGACGGGTAACGCCAATTGGCGGCTTAACTCTTCGGAATGCAGTGCCTGTGCGAAATACGCCGCGATCAGTGCAATGATCAGACCCAGCCCCATCCGCGCCTTAGATGAAAACCCTTTGTTGTTATTTTGTGAGACTTTCAAATAATCGTCATAAAACCCAATCGCACCAAATCCAAATGTCACGAACAACACAATCCAAACATAGCCGTTGTCGGTGCGCGCCCATATCAAGGTGGACAACAACAACGTCCCCAAAATCAAAACACCCCCCATTGTCGGCGTGCCTGCCTTTTCGATAATGTGGCTGGCTGGCCCATCTTCGCGGATCGGCTGACCATTGCCTTGCATCTTGCGCAAGCGGCGGATCAGCGGCGCACCAAACATCAACGATAAAATAAGTGCTGTGAAAAATGCACCCCCTGCGCGCAACGTAATATAGCGAAACAGGTTAAATGCGTCGCCAACATCGGTCAACTCGCTCAGAAAATATAACATAGCATTCCCCCGTTTCGCCCTTTTAGGCGTTCATATTTTTGATCGCATCCACAACACGCGAAACGGCTGTGTAATTTGATCCTTTGACCATAACAGTATCCCCTGCTGTGAGCAGAGATTTTATCACTTCACATAATTCATCGGCGGTTTTCACCCATACACCACGTTTTTCAACGGGCAGTGCATTAAACATCTCTTGCATCATGGGGCCAACCAGATGGAATTGATCTACATCCGCGACCACATCCAACGCCGCCAATTCCGCGTGACGTTGTAATTTAGTTTCGCCCAGTTCGCCCATTTCTCCAAGGATCGCAATACGCCGCCCGTCAATTTCACAGGCACCCAAAACCGCCAACGCCGACGCCATCGATGATGGGTTCGCATTATAACTTTCGTCAATCAGCGTGATTTCACCGCCATTGCACGCAACCACATGCCGTGCACCGCGCCCATCGGGTGCCGTCCATTTCGCCATGCCGAGAATAACCTTTTCCAAATCACATCCCACGGCCACACCAGCCGCCAAAACAGCAAGTGCGTTCATCGCAAAATGGTTTCCTGCCGCTTGGAATTCATACCAGCGCTCTTGGCCATCAATATCCGCTATCACTTTGGTTACAGCACCAGCACCCTCAATTTGCAAAACGCGGTAATCGGCAGATTTATTTGTTCCAAAGGTCACCAATTTGGCACCAACCTGTGCCACCATTTTCGTCAGGATCTGCGTGGTCGGCAAATCCGCGTTTACAATTGCGGTGGCTTTGGCATCCAAGCCCTCAAAAATCTCGGCCTTGGCATGGGCAATTTGTTCAATACTTTCGAATGCTTCCATGTGAACCGCCGCCACATTAACCACAATTGCCACATCCAAATTCGCCAGCTTTGCCAATGGGCGAATTTCGCCCGCATGGTTCATGCCAATTTCAATCACGGCGAAATCGCTGTCCGCAGGCATCCGCGCCAACGTCAACGGCACACCCCAATGATTGTTAAAACTGCGTTCCGCAGCATGCACGCGGCCACTGCTGGACAATGCTGTGCGCAACATCTCTTTGGTTGAGGTTTTTCCAACCGATCCCGTCACACCAATAACCTTGGCGTTCGTGCGCGCACGCGCAAACCGCGCCATATCCTGCAACGCGATCAAAACATCATCCACAACCAACAGTGGCGCATCTGCTGGAACACCATCAGGAATACGCGACACCAACGCCGCCGTTGCTCCTGCTTTCAGCGCATTCGCCACAAAATCATGCCCATCACGTTGATCGATCAGGGCGATAAACATCTCGCCTACCTGAATGGATCGGGTATCAATTGACAGCCCCGAAACAACCCAGTCACCCGTAGTCGTTCCCCCCGTTGCCGCCACCGCGTCATTTGCTGTCCAAAGTGTCATGTACCCAGATCATCCAATGCGGCCACGCTAATGCTGGCCTGTTCCACGTCATTAAAGGGTAAAATATCATCGCAAACAATCTGACCCGTCTCATGCCCCTTTCCTGCAATTAATAACGCATCACCTGGTTGCAAGGCATCGATACCCGTTAAAATCGCCGTGGCGCGGTCGCCAATTTCGGTGGCATCAGGACAGCCCTGCATGACTGCACGGCGGATCAATGCGGGATCTTCGGATCGTGGATTATCATCCGTCACAAAAACCACATCCGCATTGGCCGCAGCCGCCGCCCCCATCAAGGGTCGCTTGCTCGCATCTCGATCACCACCCGCACCCACAATCACAATCAAACGCCCCATCACATGCGGGCGCATCGCGGCCAAGGCTGTTTCAACCGCATCGGGTGTATGAGCATAATCCACAAATACAGATGCGCCGTTTTTGCGTTTCGCCGCCAACTGCATCCGCCCGGAAACGGTGGTCAATTCGGCCAAGGTATCAAACACCGCATCGGGTTGTTCGCCGCACGCAATCACCAACGCTGCCGCCTGCAAAACATTCATCGCCTGAAACCCACCGATCAAATCTAACCGCACAGATTTCACATCACCACGCCATGAAAACAACACTTGTTGCCCCGTGGCGTCGTATTTGCATCCCTGCAACGTCAAATCGCAATCCTTGGCACCGACGGTGATAATATCCTGTCCGCGCGACAATGCGATATTCAATATATCACCACCCTTGGGATCATCCATGTTGATCACGGCGGAACCTTCGGGGGGTAAAACCCGCGCAAACAACCCCGCCTTGGCGGCGAAATATTCCGCGAACGTGTGATGGTAATCCAAATGATCCTGCGTGAAATTCGTAAACGCGGCGGCTGTCAAATACACCCCGTCCAAACGACGTTGATCCAACCCATGGCTGGATGCCTCCATCGCCGCATGGGTAATATCCGCATCTTTTAATTCTGCCAACAATTTATGCAATGTGACTGGTTCGGGCGTGGTATGCGACAATGCTGATGCATACGCCCCCTCGACACCAGCAGTGCCAAAATTGACCGCCTGTTTCCCCAATGCTTCCCAGATTTGGCGGGTAAAATTGGCGACGGACGTTTTGCCATTCGTCCCTGTCACCGCCGTCATTGTTGCAGGTTGTGCGCCGAAAAACCGCGCCGCAGCTTTTGCCAATGCCATGCGTGGCTCACTTGCCACCACAACGGGAATTGCCAATTGCGCCACATCGCGACTGGCAATCTCAAACCCTGCCGCATCCGTTAAAATCGCACCAGCATCCATTCGTAACGCATATTGAATAAATTCAGCACCATGTTGCAATGTACCTGGCATCGCGGCAAACAAATCGCCGGGTTTAACGTTCCGACTGTCCACGCAAATATTTGGCACAACAGGATCACCCATCACACCCGCATTTGCGATCAACCCAAGTTCACTAAGTTTTTTACCCTGAGCATTCATTTCGGACATGCCCGACCTCTTATTGGCTGCTGGTGGACGTGTATTGGATCTGTTCTTTACGTGCAATGGGGCGCAGGTTCAAAATGGGTGCAATCCGCGAAATCATTTCGGCGGCAACAGGAACCGTTGTCCAACCCGCCGTACGCCGCGCCTCGCCTGCCGCTTCGATTTCTGGCTCATCTAGTGATACAACCAGAGCATATTTCGGCTTGCTCGCAGGAAAAACAGAGGCAAATGTCGAAATAACTTTGCCTTCATAGTACCCACCCGTTGGCTTTAGTTTATCCGCAGTACCGGTTTTACCCGCCACTTCGTAACCCGCAACATCACCCATGGTAGCGGTGCCTTTTTCTTCGCCAACAACACGGCGTAACATCGACACCAATTGCTGCGCTGTTTGTGCGCTGATAACCCGTTCACCGCGTGCATCCGTGGTGTCCAATCGGCGCAGGGTTGGGTTCACTTTGAAACCACCATTTGCCAAACTGGCATATGCGCTTGCTAAATGCAGAGGCGTTACCGAAATCCCGTGCCCATACGATATGGTAACCGTCGACAATTCTGTCCAATCTTTGGGAACTAATGGTTTGGAATGCGCTGCCTCCAACAATTCTATTGGCGACGGCTCAAAGAATCCCAAGGCCTTTAACATCCGTTGCTGTGCCTCTGCGCCAGCTTCCAATGCCAAACGCGCAGTGCCGATGTTACTTGATTTCATGATCACATCTTCGACGGACAATTCTTTGCCATAATCGCGGAAATCTTTGACTCTAAAACTGCCCAATTTAAACGACTTAGTGTCAACCATGGTTTTGGGCGTGCCCAATCCATTTTCCAACGTTGTCGCCGCCGTGAAAATCTTAAACACCGACCCCAATTCATACCGCCCCTGCGCCGCACGATTAAACAGCGGGCTTTCGGACGGATCACCGCTTACCGCATTACGGGGGCGATCATTGGGATCAAAATCTGGCAGTGAAACCATAGACAGGATTTCACCCGTATACACATCCATTAGAATGGCCGACGCGCTCTTGGCATTCATGTACCGCATGCCATCCTCTAACACTTGACGTGTGGCGGCTTGGGCGCTCAGATCAATGGACAATTGCAAAGGCGCGTTGTTCAACGTCAAATCACGCAATTCTTTATCGAAATATTTCTCGACACCTGCCACACCGATCACTTCGGCCGCACGCACACCTTCTTCGCCAAACCGTGTGCCACCTAAAATATGCGCGGCCAATTTACCGTTGGGATACAGGCGCATTTCGCGGTTACCAAACAGCAACCCCGGTTCGCCCAAATCATAAACACGCTGACGTTGCTCTGGTGACAGGCGTTTTTTGACCCAAACAAATTTACGCTTGCCGCCGGTAAAATCACGCTCAATACGATCGTGATCCAATTCAGGGAAAATCAGCTGTAAATCATCTGCGGCCTTTTTGGGATCAACCATCAAATGTGGTTGCGCATACAACGCTTGGGTCGACATATTCGTTGCCAAAACATTGCCGTTGCGGTCGATAATGTCTGCACGTTGGTTCACAATTTGCGACGCGGCAGTATATTCAGCAGGCTCTTCGGCTTTACTTGACGCCAAGATCGCCATTTTACCGCCCACCGCACCAAATCCCAACACAAACGCCAGACCCAAAATCAACAACCGATTTTCCGCACGCACGCGGGTTTTCACCTGTGCGGCTTGGTTACGTTTGGCGCGTTCGCGGGCTTCGATTAAATCGGGGTTTTCGCCACCTTCACGGGCGGAAATAACGTGGGCTAAGGGGCGTAAAGGTGTGCGTCTCATGGGTATTGTGTCCCTTCTGCGCCGTCGCTGGCAACGGAAACGGGGTTGTTTGGAATAACGATTGCGCGCGGTGGTAATGGAATGGTTTCCAGTTCCGCAAAATGTTGCGCCGCCAAAGGCACCAATTGCAAACTGTTGAAATTCAAATCGACCAATTCCGCCAAACGTTCGGGACGGTTCAGATATGCCCATTCTGCTTTCATAACACTAATCGCTTGGCTTTCTGTGGCGATTTGGCGCTGCAATGCATCCACGCGGCGGTTCGATGCCTGTGTTGTGTAATTCTCTGTATAGGCCCAATAGGCCACAACAATCACCAAGGTAGACGATAGAATATAAATCAAAATACGCATCAGATTAATCGCTCCAAATCAAAATTAGGCAGTCCAATATCATAGGGTGAAAATTCCCCCGCATCCGTCCCCAATCGCCGTGCCAAACGTAATTTCGCAGACCGTGCGCGGGGGTTAAATTCCACTTCTTCATCCGTTGGGGCAATTGCCTTTCGACCAACCCGTTCGAATGTTGCTGTTTCTTCTACTGCTTCGGGCGCGTAACGATTTCCCTTGGGATTATTGCCTGATCGCGCCTGAATGAACCGCTTTACGATGCGATCCTCTAACGAATGGAACGTCACCACCGCCAACAAACCACCCTCACTCAACGCATTCTCTGCCGCGCGCAATCCCGCAACCAACTGTCCCAACTCGTCATTCACCGCAATCCGTAGCGCCTGAAATGTGCGCGTCGCGGGATGGGTTTGCCCAGGCTTAGGGCGTGGCAAACTTGCCTCGATCACTTTAACCAACTGAAACGTCGTTTCAAATTTGGAAACGTCACGCGCGCGAACGATATTGCCCGCAATACGGCGCGATTTGCGATCTTCGCCGTACAGATAAATCAGATCCGCCAACACACTCTCGTCTGCCGAATTCACAATATCTGCCGCTGTCACACCCGATTGCGCCATGCGCATGTCCAACGGCCCATCTTGCATGAATGAAAACCCGCGATCCGCCTGATCGATTTGCATCGATGACACACCAATATCCAAAACCACACCATTCAGGTCCGTGCCACCCGCATCAGCGACCAAGGTATCCAAATTACCAAACGTCCCTTGGATCAACTTCAACCGATCACCATATTCGCCTGCCCAGCTGGCGGCACGTGCGAAAACCTCTGGATCGCGATCAATGGCATAAACGGTATCCGCACCCGCATCCAACATCGCGCGGGTATATCCACCTGCGCCAAATGTGCCATCAGCCCATCGTCCCGAAATCGGCTTTACTGCATCTAAGATTGGCGTCAACAAGACGGGAATATGAGGCGCAGAGGATGAATGGGTCTGGGCCAAACTCATCGCTTAACCCTCGGCCGGCTTATTCAGCACACGGCGTAAATCAAACCCATCACCACGTGCGGCCATCGCCGCCTCTCGGCTGGCTACGTATTGCGCGTAAACCTTGGGGTGCCAAATGCGAAACGTTTTACCAGTACCCGCAAAAACGGCCTCGCCGTTCAATCCCAGCTTCTCGACCAACATCGGGCTCAGGATAATTCGTCCCGTGTCATCAATGCTCGTTTGTAGGGATTTGGTGGAATAATTCATTTCCATCTCTTCACGGTCATCGCCGTACGGCAATGCCTCGATGGCATCCTCGATGGCATCCATCGCATTCACGGTATAACCTTCGATATAATTTTGGGATGCGGTGCCATAAACCAGCACCAATTCAGGGCGCAAACCCTCTGTCCAATCGGGATCACCTTCTTCTAACACACGACGAAACGGAGCGGGGATAGACACCCTGCCCTTACCGTCCACTTTTTGGACGATCTCATTTCTAAATCTACGTGCCACGTCAGCGACCTCTTTGTTGTTGGCCTAAGCCTTAAAATGGAAACGGCGAACCGAGCTGCTGCCACTGCTCGATCCGCCGCCCTCGTCCCATATTCGGACTGTCTGGTTATTGGGATACCACCTTGGGGAGGTGTCTGCTCGTATCCGCCCAGATCTTTCTTTTAGATGCGGGGTGCCTGTATGAACCGTTAGGTGTCGATGGATCTTAGTGTCCAATTGATACGCCCTACCTCATCGTATATTCAGTAGTAGATGGTTTGGATTGGCTCGAAAAGGAAAAATATGGGAAAATATGGGATTTTATGGAATCAATTCTCCCAATCACACAAACATTAGCACCTGTAGTGGGTGAAATTTCTCAAACCACTATATATGGTGAACTGCAAACGATGCGTCTAAATCTTGATTTTCGACTTTTTCATTTAAAAATCGGAACTTAACAAGAACAAACGGCCTTAAGCCAAATTTACCCACAAAACGCCATGCCATTTGGCGCGTAAGTTGATTCTAAATCTGCCCAATCGATGCTGTCGAAAAGTTCGTGACGCCCCATCCACACGCATCCGTGGTCTTGCGTTTACTGAGCGTATTGTTGTCACCTTACAATATTGAATCCGATAATGCGGAAACCATACTGGATGACGATTTTGAATATCCGAATCTTTTGACTGCCGAATATCAAGACAAGTATCAGACTTGATAAAGTAAAACCAACGCGCCAAACAAAAATAGAAACGCATGTCATAAATTTTCAATCAGCCATCTTGTTGGCTTATCTCGAATATCTGCTCAGCGCCAAGATCAACTTCACCCCAAAGTATGGCCTGCAAGACTGGGCATTGCAATTTGATGCCGATGTGGCTTAGTGATTGTGGCCACATTCTCCATTAACATTTGCCATGCGCCAAGTGATCATGGATAGCAGGCAAGCTTGGCCTGGGTCTTGGGCATCGCGAATTCGGCTCATCATCGTTGCCCAGTCTTCCTCAGGTGCGCGGTTCGAAAAATCGGCAACTGCCATTTGGGCATAGGCGGCATGGTCCATCCCTTCTGCCTCGGCAGCTTTACCTAGAGCGGCCCAAATTCCAGGCTCTGCAGGGGCCAACCATTCTTTAATCCCATCGCCAGATTTTCGCGCGGCGGTCAAAACTTCACCTAACATCATCACTTTATCTCCACTAGATTGGCTCCATACACTCGATGAACCATGATGGCGTCAAACCGCATTGTCAATTCTTAACGCGACGCCTTCATTTGGGGCCATGGTCTTAAATATTATTTGCATTTTGCAAAAGGTTAATATTCAAATCACGGTTTCAATAACGTGCAATTACTGTGCAATTACTGTGCGGGGGATTTGATCCTTTCAGCAAAAGGTTAACAATCCAAAGTACCGACAACGTCTAGACCCAAACCAGACGTAATACCGACACTGATTTTTGCATTTTTCCCCTTGGATTGACCCTCAGCGAGGGGATAATTTGCGGATGACCTATAAGCCGGATTTTGTCGTGTGCGACCATTCATCTGGGCGCGCTGTTGCCAACGCGCTCTTGCAACCACCCGAACCTGCTGGGGCTTCAGCGACCCCGCCCTTGCGGGCACGCGGTTCCTACTTGGTTTTGCTCCTGACGGGGCTTGCCATGCCAATGATGTTACCACCACCGCGGTGGGCTCTTACCCCACCGTTTCACCCTTACTCGTGTAAACACGAGCGGTTTATTTTCTGTGGCGCTTTCCCTTGGGTTACCCCAGGCGGGCGTTACCCGCCGCCATTGCTGTAAAGAGTCCGGACTTTCCTCGCTTGCGCGCGGTCGCCCAGCCATCCGCCCTTGCCAGATAGGGGATCGGGGGGCATGGGTCAATGGATTTGTTAAGGGGTGTCCACGTGTGGACATTATGTTATGTAATTGATATTAAAAGATAATCATAAAATACACGACTTATATCATTAGTTTCACAGATCGAAGTCAGATGTACAGCCGTAGCAAGTAAACAGGGCGTACTTAAACTATATTTATGAATTTTCTGGACAATCAGACACTAAATGCGATGATGTCGAAGTAATTATTTATAGGTGATGCAATGATTGATACACAAGATATTACCAAAATGGCAGCAAGCTACACCGCTGCATGGAATTCCAAATCCGCAAAAGCAGTTGCTTCGCATTATGCCAAAGAAGGCGTGATTATTATTAACAACGGCGAGCCATGGAATGGTCGATCGCGCGTTCAGGACATGGCACAGGGTTTTTATGCTGATGTCCCAGATTTAACGCTGAACTGTGATGACGTGCGTTGTGCGGGGAACCATGTCATTTTTGTTTGGACATTTACAGGCCATGATGCCAACACCAAAAATCCCCTCAACATTCGGGGCTGGGAAGAGTGGGAGTTGGGTGACGATCTGAAGGTGATTTCTTCACGCGGATGGTTCGATGCCGAAGATTATGGCCGGCAAGTCGAAGGCAAGTAACCGCAGCCTGTCTGTGGTAAACATACCTATTGGGACGTAGTGACAGAACCATCACGGCATGGCCAAGACTGTCCCAACGCCACCATCACACCCATATCGCGTGCTGAAAGGACACCTACCTGCCCTGTCAGAAATCTTGTCCGAAATGCAAACAGGACTGCGTTCCAGCCGTCGTGGTCATCAACTGGTGGGCGGTAGCCGAATTTTAAAGCGGCCGATTTGAAGGTGTCCCAATTGGGCATTTTGTCAGTCACATTTGCTGGCCAAATCGACAAGCCTTGATTTGCTAATTCCTGCCATGGAAACATCGGGCCCGGGTCAAATTTACGCGATGGAGCCATATCAGAGTGGCCGATGATGCGATCAATGGTGATTTCGGGGCGACGGATTAGAATGTCAGTAAGAAGGTTTGAAAGAGCCCGCATTTGACGAGCGTCAAAGTCCAACGAACCCTCGAACGGGGGGCAATAATCCAGCTCGATACCGATGGAATGGGAATTTACATCCGTGACGTTACCCCATGCACCGGCGCCCGCGTGCCACGCACGCATGTCTTCGTCGACCATTTGAACAATCGTGCCATCACGATCAATCAGGTAGTGCGCCGAAACTTCGGGAGCTGGATCGCACATGCGTTCCAATGCCGCCGCCGCACTGTCCATTGCCGTGTAGTGCAACACAATCATATCGGGTGCCCGCCCATGTCTGCGCGGGCCGCAATTGGACGATGGATGTTGGAGGATTACAGGTGCGCGCGCCATGCGTTAGCGCGTTGGAACCCATGCACAAGCAAAACCGTCACCATCCGCGTCCAACAAAATTGAATCCCTGCGTGGGCCGCCCGCATTCAAGAATGCGATTTGGGCGATTTCAGGCACAGCGTATGCGTCGCAATTGCCGCCCTGTGCATATTTGCTTTTGGATCGGGAATATTTTTTCTGTCCAACCAATTGGGGTTGGCTGGCCGCGTATTCGCGCAGATCAATCGATTTAGTATTGGCATTACTGGAACTGGAACGACCGAAACTGAATTTACGCTTTTTGGAAGCCGTCGCGTCAGTCGGCGCCAACAATGTGGGCTCGACCAAACTTGGTGGGACGGGTGTGGTCGAGATTTGCGCAGTCGTAGATGTATCCGCGCTTGCCGTCGCACCATCAGATTCTGCCGTCGTCTGTGCCACAGAATCGCCCGCGACGGGTTGCCCTTCGATTGGACGCAAGGGTGGGATTGGCGTGGCGTTTTGTGCCTGTGCATCGCCGGGAACCGGTGTGATGCGGCCAAAATACTGATCGTCTTGTGGCGCGGTACCACTTGCGCATCCAGCGAGTGTCACCAATGTTGTCAGGCTGATTAATATCTTTTTCATTTTACCACCATTTATCTGCTTTGGCATTAAATCCTGCGCTTTTTTCCAACACAGACGCCATGTTTAACATTTCACCCTCTTGCCAAGGGCGGCCAATTAATTGCAAGCCTAAGGGCAAACCCTCGGTGCTAAGACCCGCGGGGACAGAGATACCAGGTAAGCCTGCTAGGTTCACTGTAACCGTAAAGACGTCGTTGAGGTACATTTTGATTGGGTCTGCATTTTCCATCTCGCCCAACCCGAACGCCGCCGAAGGCGTTGCCGGGGTTAGGATGGCATCAACGCCAGTAGCGTAAACGTCATCAAAGTCTTTTTTGATCAAGGTGCGCACACGTTGGGCGCGGCGGTAATACGCATCGTAAAACCCTGCCGACAGGACGTATGCACCGATCATGATGCGGCGTTTCACCTCGTCGCCAAACCCTTCGGCGCGGGTGCGGGCGTACATGTCGTCGATGCCTTCGCCTGATTTCAATGTGGCACGGTGACCGTAACGCACGCCATCGTAACGGGCGAGGTTTGAGGATGCTTCCGCAGGTGCCAAAACGTAGTATGCGGGTAATGCGTATTTTGTATGAGGCAGGGAAACGTCGACGATTTGTGCACCAGCATCGCGCATCATTTCGACGCCCGTTGACCACAGTTTTTCAATTTCATCGGGCATGCCATCCAGTCGATATTCCTTGGGGATACCGACTTTTTTGCCACGGATATCGCCCGTAATGGCGGCCTCGAAATTTGGCACCTCGAACGGGGCAGAGGTGCTGTCTTTGGCGTCGTGACCAGAGATAGCGTTCAGGAAAATTGCGCCATCGCGGACGGTTTTGGTCATTGGTCCCGCTTGATCCAATGACGATGCAAATGCAATAATGCCCCAGCGTGATACGCGGCCATATGTGGGTTTAACGCCGACGATGCCCGTAAATGCGGCTGGTTGACGGATTGAACCACCCGTGTCTGTGCCAGTTGCGCCCAAACATAAATCGGCGGCAACGGCGGATGCGGAACCGCCCGATGAACCACCGGGGGTTAATTTAGTGTCTGATCCGTTGCGACGCCATGGATTGACAGCCGGGCCATACGCAGAGGTTTCGTTGGACGAGCCCATGGCGAATTCATCCATGTTCAATTTACCCAACATCACCGCGCCCTGATCCCACAAGCGGGTTGTAACCGTGGATTCGTATTCGGGTTTGAAATCTTTAAGGATGTTTGAGGCGGCTTGGCTGTTTACACCCTTGGTGCAGAACAAATCCTTGATCCCCAATGGGATACCACACATGTCAGGGGCGTTATCAGCGGCCAGCATGGCGTCGGCACTTGCCGCCTGTTCGCGGGCGATTTCGGGGGTTTTTGCGCAATATGCGTTCAGTGCATCAGCGCCTTCAACTGCTTTGATGCAATCGTTTGTCAGCTCAACCGCTGTGATCTCGCGGGCGCGCAGTTTGTCGCGTGCGTCGGCGATTGTGAGTTTTGAGAGTTCCATAATCTATTCCACCACCTTGGGAACCGCGAAAAAGCCTTCGCGGCTGTCTGGTGCATTTTTAAGGATTTTTGCGACTTGGTCACCATCCGTCACGACATCGGCGCGCCGTGGCAGAGCCATAGGGGATACGGATGTTAGGGGTTCAACGCCGTCAACGTCAACCTCGTTCAACTGCTCCATAAAGCCCAAAATACCAGAGAGTTCTGCGGCCAGATTATCCAGCTGGTCTTCTGGTACTGCGATCCGCGCGAGGTGGGCGGCGCGGCGTGCTGTTTCCTTGTCGATCGACATGTTCAATTCCCGATTTCGTATCCGATTTTCGTTTACCAACGTCAGGCGGTGGGTGCAAGCGTGGGTATTGCGTATGGAGCATTTACGGCGAAATCGGCAAACTGTCGCACAGTAATCACAATCGGATCGGTGAAATACCGCGTCAATATGAAACCACTATTTGTCCAAAATCAGCCAGTTTTGGAAACGTTTATGCTGTGCGATTTATGTGTGCGTTTCTGTTATTCAGGTTCTGTCCAGCCATCTGGATCCAACACAAACAGTTTAGACAGTTGTGCATAAACCGCCGGTTCTTCGTGTTTTAATTCCGTAGGTCGTTCAAAAAACATCTCGACGGCCACGGCGAAAAATTCTGCTGGGGCGGTTGCACCGTAGGGGTCTAGGGTGGTTTCATGGCCTTTTTCGACGTCAGAAACGAGGCGGTTGAATGATTTATTGAGGATGCGATCCCAATCGTCGTTGCTGTGGGCATCACTTAAAATCGGAGCCCCATCTGTGTACCCTGATAAGGCATCCAATTGATGGGCAAATTCGTGCAAGACGACGTTGTGGCCGTCGTCGTCAATAAAGGCATCCTGTGCCGCATGGGCCCACGATAGGATGACTGGACCGCGCGCCCAGCTTTCGCCTGTGCGTACCACTTCGCGTTGGGTTACGACATAACCGTCATGACTTGCTTGGCGGGATTTAAAGGCGTTGGGATAGATCAGGATGGTTTGCAAGGTTTGGTACCATGCGTCATTGTTGACCACCAAAACACACGCTTGTGCGGCAATGGACAGTTCCATTTCGGGTGTCACGTCAAGGCCGTTACAGCCTTGGAATTCCACTTGGTCAAGGAAAAGGTTAATTTTACCCTCGAGTTTCGGGCGAAGTTCCACCGGTAATCGTTTGCACAGCGGGACGTTTTTTAGGATCGTTTCCCATTCGGTATCCCACAGCGGCGCGGACAACAGTTTTTTGTGGGCGCGTTTTTCAAATGTCTGACGGGTGATGTATGCACCGATTACGAGGATGATGAAGAGGATGAAGTAGAGCATGTTTGGGTGTTGTGACCTTCGTTTCTGGCACCGACAGTGTTGCAATGGCGCAATTTACGCAAGCCCTTAAGCCAACACATCGCCGTGTTTCGTCATTTCAAGAATTGTATTCAAGGGTGGTTTGTTAGTTGCAAATCATTCTTAATAACGACTAATGTGCGCCATACTGCGAATGATTCGCAATAACGTTGGGCGCTAATCAAAATGTGCTCTGTCGAAACCTTTGGAGCCGTTTATGAAATCCGAAAAGACTCGCAATGAAACTGTGAATAGACGCGGCGTATTATTGGCTGGATTGGCGGCCGCTGGTGGGTCTGTGGCAATTGCAAACAGTGCCACCGCACAGGTATCGACAACGCAAGGAACCAGCGCAACCGCTGTCCAAAATGCCAATGCTATGGAATTATCCATGACAACGGATCAGAGCTTGGGAGCAGTCGGTGAAGTCGATCACGCAGCAAACGGTTTTGATCCCACCACGATGTTAACCGACTGGGATGTTGGTCGTGTTGAAACGATGGATGATGGGCGCACGTTGAGAACCTTTCATGTTGAGGCTGAAGACAAGGAAATCGAAATTGCGCCGGGGGTTTATTTCCCCGCTTGGACGTATAATGGTCGCGTTCCCGGCCCTGCATTGCGTGCCACAGAAGGCGATCGTATCCGCGTTGTTTTTAGGAACTTTGGATCGCACCCGCATTCGATGCACTTTCATGGCATACATGCGGCGCGAATGGACGGTGTGAATGGGACACCCGGGATGATTAGCCCGGGCGAAGAGTTTACCTATGAATTTGATGCCAAACCGTTTGGGTGTCATCTGTATCATTGCCATGCTTTGCCCCTGAAACGACATATGGCCAAGGGCATGTATGGTGCCTTTATCATTGATCCTGATCCCCTAAAGCATCCCGAACAGGCGGATGTTGCGCGTGGGCGATTGTTGGGGACTGCCGAAAATGAGGATTGGCAGGAATTCGTTATGGTGATGAATGCGTTCGATACCAATTTTGACGAGGCGAACGAGATTTATGCGGCGAATACCGTTGCATTCGCCTATATGAACACACCGATACGGATCGAGAAAAGCAGGCCAGTACGGGTGTATTTGATTAACACCGTAGAGTTCGATTTGATCAATTCGTTCCACCTGCATGGCAATTTTTTCGATTATTACAATCAAGGCACGACGTTAACACCAACCCTGCGCACGGTCGACATCATCACACAGTGTCAGGCAGAGCGCGGGATATTGGAATTCAGTTTTGCCGAGCATGAACCCGGATTGTATATGTTTCACGCCCATCAGGCAGAGTTTACCGAACTTGGCTGGTTAGCGAATTTTGACGTTGTGGAGGCGTGAGTATGGACAGCCAACACGCGGGATTCGGGCGCGGAAATCGCAAGAATCTGATCTGGTTGTTGATGCCGTTGATTTTCTTGATTGCGGCCATCAGCTGGATTATATTCACAGACCCGTTTAAAAGCTTCAGAAACGGTGCCCCGCCCGTCGAAAGTGTGACGTTTGAGCGAACAATCCTGAACGATCAGGGTTTGCGACTGTCTGTGCGGGCGGGCGGTTCGGAGCCGATGCGCATCGCCCAAGTGCAGGTTGATGGCGCGTATTGGACATTTACGCAAACACCACCCGGGGCCATTTCGCGCGGATCAACTGTTTGGTTGGATATACCCTATCCTTGGGTACTGGGCGATGCCCATGAAGTTACCATTGTTACAAATACTGGGACGACATTTGTCCAACCAATCGAGGTTGCCGTTCCAACACCTGCCGTCACGGCAAGCCAATTAAGGTTTCAGGCCATGATTGGTATTTTCGTTGGCGTTGTCCCCATTATTTTTGGCTTGATGTTTTATCCCGTTTTGCGCGGTGTTAAGCAGGGTGGGATGAATTTCCTGATGGCCCTGACCATTGGTTTATTAGTATTCTTGATGATCGATGCGACTGCGTCTGCCATGCAAATCGCGGGAAATTCAGCGGCGATATTTCAGGGTCAAGTCATGGTGATATTGGCAGCTGCAACGACATTCCTGGTGTTGATGGCCGTTGGACAACGGGGGGGGGCGCCAAATGGATTGTCGTTGTCGACCTTCATTGCATTGGGAATTGGTTTGCATAATTTAGGTGAAGGATTGGCGATTGGGGCTGCATTTGCGGCAGGATCGGCGGGGCTTGGTACCTTTTTAGTTCTGGGTTTCACCGTGCATAATATTACCGAAGGAATCGGGATTGCCGCGCCGATTTTGAAAAAACGCCCACCTTTGTGGGCCTTTGGGGGGCTTGCCCTGTTGGCGGGTGGACCCGCGGTTGTTGGCATGTGGATGGGGAGCCTTGCGTTTTCACCACAATGGGGCGCGGTCGCGCTGTCGATTGGTGCAGGTGCAATTTTGCAGGTGGTTATTCAGGTTGCGGCCTATATCATGCGCAGCAATAAAATGGGTCTGGAAACATTCCTAAGGCCGTCTGTATTGAGTGGTTTGATCACAGGCGTGGCATTCATGTACATCACCGCGGCATTCATAAAAATTTAGAATCGACGACAGCGAAATCAACTATCGTTTTTATTGGCCGACAAAGCGACCGTATTTCTGAAGAAATCTCGTCCACAAAACACTATTGCACAACGCTTGGGTGGCCGTCTCCTTATCCTGCTTGGGTTTAAATTGGCGTTTAATCAGCAATAACGGTGCTAGTCGCCCGCCTGCCCTTAAAAAAATCCACTAATAATTCCGCGCATTCTGTTTCTGCGATGCCGTCATACACCTGTGGTTTATGATGGCATTGCGGGTGATCAAATATGCGCGGGCCCTGCGCGATGCCGCCTGATTTTGGATCACTGGCACCGTAATACACTCGTGCGATGCGCGCGTTCGAAATTGCGGCGGCGCACATTGGGCAGGGTTCCAAGGTGACGTATAGGTTGGCACCAGTCAGGCGTTCGACGCCCAGGCCCACACAGGCGGCGCGAATGGCGAGGATTTCGGCATGGGCGGTGGGGTCGTTCAATTCGCGTGTACGGTTGCCGGCGGTGGCGACAACTTTACCGTTTTGCTCAATAACGGCCCCAACAGGAATTTCGCCCCGTGCGGCGGCCTGTTTTGCCTGTTCCAATGCCAGCGGCATAAATGTCGTAAAGTCAGCCATAATTCTGAATGCGCAAAAAATGCGGGTCTTGCAAGCGTCCATTCATTGCGCCATAGGGTCTGTATGTCAGAAGAACCACAAAGAATTGCGAAATACCTTGCCCGTGCAGGGGTTGCATCGCGTCGCGAAATTGAACGCATGATTGCCATTGGTCAAGTCGAGCTGAATGGTAAAACCTTGGATACGCCAGCGGTCAAAGTGACCACTGCGGATGTCATTTTGGTCAATGGAAAAACCATTGGCGAGGCCGACAAAGTACGGTTCTGGCGTTATTACAAACCCATCGGGTTGGTCACATCGGACAATGATGAAAAGGGCCGTGATACGATTTACGATCACATGCCTGACCATCTGCCCCGCGTGATGTCGGTTGGTCGTTTGGATATTAATTCCGAAGGCTTGATTTTACTGACCAATGACGGTGGTTTAAAACGCAAGTTAGAATTGCCTGCAACGGGATGGTTGCGGCGTTACCGTGTGCGTGTGAATGGCAACCCGACCGAGGAAATGGTGGCACCATTGCGTCAAGGGATCGTGATTGATCGCGAACGGTTTAAGGGCATGGAAGTGCGTTTGGATCGCCAGCAGGGATCCAATGCATGGCTGACTATTGGGCTGCGCGAGGGTAAAAACCGCGAAATTCGCCGTGCGATGGAATATGTCGGATTGCGCGTAAACCGTTTGATCCGCACGTCATATGGCCCGTTCAAGTTGGACGATTTAAAACCTGGTGATGTCGAAGAGATGAAATCAAAAACAATCAAAGATCAGCTGGGCATTTAAGCCCAGCCGATAAATATGCGCATCGTGTTTATTCGGGAAGTCGCAGATTGCCCGCCATTTTGCGCCCGTCGCGCCCGTCCACCAATTCATATTCAATCGGTTGATCGTCCTGTAACGCTTGAATGCCCGCTTCTTGCAATGCGGAAACATGCACGAAAATATCTGGTTCACCTTCGGGGGGTTGGATGAATCCAAAACCTTTGTCTGAGTTGAACCATTTCACTTTGCCAGTTGTCATAATATTTGTTCCTTTAAAATACACCCATTATCGAAGCGACCAAAGCGGTTGCGCCATGCATATTCCAAGGCGCGAACGACTCAGTTAGTTGCTCGCGATTGGTGAGAGTTTAGCAAATTTTGCACGTAAGGCAAAAACTTGGTTAATGCAGAACCAAATCAGAGATTGGCGACATTCGCTTGAAAAAATTCAAAACTAAATTAAAACGAGCCAAACTTTTATTTTATGGGGCATCCAGACATGGCTGAATTATTAACTTTCGAAAACTTGGGAAACCTTGCGGTTTTAATCTTCCTTCAGGCGGTGTTGGGGTTTGATAACCTGCTGTATATTTCAATCGAGTCGCAACGCGCGCCAGAAGCGGTACAGAAACGTGTGCGGTTTTGGGGAATTATCATCGCGGTTGTGTTGCGGATCGTCTTGCTGTTTGTGATGATTCAGTTGATCGATGCAATGAAAGAGCCGTTTTATGTGTTCAATATGTCCGGTCTGATCGAAGGCGGTGTGAACTTTTCCACATTGGTCTTCGTTATTGGTGGCATTTTCATTATGTATACCGCGTTCAAAGAAATCACACACATGTTGTCGATTGAGCATCTAGAAAATGATCCAGAGCATAAATCGGGCAAATCCGCCGCGCGTGTGGTGATGATGATTGTGATGATGAACCTGATTTTCAGCTTTGATTCCATTCTGTCTGCATTAGCGATCACCGATGTGTTCCCAATATTGGCGATTGCGATTTTATCGTCCGGTTTGGCGATGGTTCTGTTGGCCGATGGTGTGACAGAATTTCTGAAGAAAAACCGCATGTACGAAGTTTTGGGCCTGTTCATACTGCTGATTGTTGGGGTGGTTCTGTTGGGCGAAGCAGGTCCGGCAGCGGCACATGCAATGGATGATGATAGCTTGCAGATCAAATTATTTGGCTATGCGCTGTTGCCGATGTCGAAAACGACTTTCTACTTCTCGGTCGTTGTTTTGGTGATTGTTGAGCTGGTTCAATCTGGTTATCAGCGAAAATTGGCCGCTGAACGCGCGTTAGAACAAGAATAACGCAGTTTTTTCGCCCAAAACCTTTAATTCTTGCATCTTTTTATAAACCCCCGTCTAGTAACGGGGGTTTTCTTTTATATATTAAACTCATCTGCTGTTCTGTCCTGTGGGGAAAAATGAATTCAACGAACCTAAATTGGTTGGCCTATTTCGTTCTGGTCGCTGTCATCTGGTATGTGTCTTATGGCGCGTTGGGTGTGTCGTAATGGCCAAACAATATGGCGGAAAATTCAGCCCCGAAGGAACCCCAGATAATGCCCGTGATGGGATTGAAGGTCAGGTAAATCGTTTTCGTGGACAGAAAGCATATAATTCAAACATCCGCGCCAAGTTGTTGTTTTTGGTGCCCCTGCCCCTGTTGTTTGCCGCGATTGGTGAATTACGTGTGGGCGATGCCAATGGGATGATTGCCGAGTTGGGCGCGTTTGTGATGCTGATCTTGGCGGCGTGGTTATTGCGCGATGGGTTGGTTGCCGAAGATGCCTATAATGCCCGTAAAGTGGCACGCGCACCCGCAATCCCACGCAAGTTGTTTGCAACGGTACTGACCGGTGCCGGCGTGGCCGTAGCCGCATATTTCGGATGGGGTCAGGCGTTATTTACATCCGTTGTCTTTGGTGTTGTCGCTGGTTTGGCGCATATGTTCAGCTTTGGTACTGACCCGATGAAGAAAAAGGGTATGGAAGGCCTGTCCGAATTTGACGCACAGCGTGTGGCCAAGGCCGTCGATAAGGCAGAGTTGCTGTTGAAAGACACGATTGAGGCATCCAAGCGTTTTAATGATCGCAAATTGGAAGGCCGCGTTGAAAGCCTGGCCGCCAGTGCGCGAAAGATGTTTCGCGTGGTCGAGGAAGACCCGCGTGATTTAAGTGGAGCGCGTAAATTTATGGGCGTGTATTTAAAAGGTGCGCGTGATGCGACGGTCAAGTTTGCCGATCTGTATTCCAAGAAACGCGATACGGCGGCGCGTATCGATTACGCGGCATTGCTAACAGATTTAGAGGCGACGTTTGCTGCGCAAAGCGAAGTGATGTTGTTGGATAACCGCACAGATTTGGATGTTGAAATCGAAGTCCTGCGCGACAGATTGAAACAAGAGGGCGTCAAAGCCCGCATTTAATTTAACAAGGAGACCCCCATGGCCGAAGAAATCCGCAAAAAAGCAGAAACCGCATTGAAAGAAGTCCAAGAGGTAACGGCGGCAGTTTTGCCAGAGCCGACAGGCGCATTGATTGTGATCGACGACCTGAAGCCCGACATGAAGCGTGCCATTAATGCACGGATCAAGGAAATTGACATCACAGACACGCAGTCGATCATTGGGTTCGGATCCGGCGCACAGGCAGAATTACAAGCCATCAGCCAAGAGATGTTGGCAGGTGTGCGTAACAAGGATGTGGGCCCTGCGGGTGAAAGCCTGCGCAATATGGTGACATCTATTCGCGGGTTTTCAGTAGACGAGTTAAATCCGAACCGTGCATTAAGCTGGTGGGAGAAATTGATCGGCCGCGCGGCACCTGTGGCCAAATTCATGGCGCGTTATGAAGATGTGCAGGGTCAGATTGATACCATTACCGACGAGTTGTTGGACCACGAACATGTCTTGTTGAAAGACATCAAATCCTTGGACAAGTTGTATGGTAAAACATTAGCGTTTTATGACGAGTTGGCATTGTATATTGCCGCTGGTGAGAAGAAGATTGCCGAGATGGATGCCAAAACAATCCCCGCCAAAGAGGCCGCCGTTGAGCGTGCATCCAAGGACAAAGGCGTGATAATGGCGCAGGAATTGCGCGATATGCGTTCTGCGCGTGATGATTTGGAACGCCGTGTGCATGATTTGAAGCTGACCCGTCAGGTCACAATGCAATCCTTGCCGTCCATCCGGTTGGTACAGGAAAACGATAAATCACTGGTGACGAAAATCAATTCAACGTTGGTTAACACTGTACCGTTGTGGGAAACCCAGTTGGCACAGGCAGTAACCATCCATCGTTCATCGGAAGCGGCGAAAGTCGTAAAAGAGGCAACCGATTTGACCAATGAGTTGTTGGAAAGCAATGCGGAGAACCTGAAAGACGCAAACAAAATGGTGCGCGAACAGATGGAACGCGGCGTGTTCGATATGGAAAGCATCAAGAAGGCCAATCAATATCTGATCGACACCATCGAGGAAAGTTTGGCCATCGCGGACGAAGGCAAAGCGCGTCGTAAGGTTGCTGAAACCGAGTTACAAGAGCTGGAAGGCAAGTTGAAAGACACATTGGCCGCCGCGCGTGCCACGCCGACATCTGCCGATGACACCGTTGATCCAAAAGACATTTAAGGAGCTATCCCATGGGAATATTAGATTTCATCAAAGGCGAATTAATTGACGTTATCCATTGGACGGATGACACTGATGATACGTTGGTTTGGCGGTTTGAACGTGAAGGTCACGAAATTAAATACGGTGCGAAATTAACTGTGCGCGAAGGTCAAGCGGCCGTATTCGTCCACGAAGGTCAAATCGCCGATGTGTTTTCGCCAGGGCTGTATATGTTGGAAACCAACAATATGCCGATCCTGACATCCCTGAATTATTGGGATCACGGATTTGAAAGCCCGTTTAAATCTGAAATCTATTACGTGAATACAACCCGTTTCCAAGATTTGAAATGGGGCACGAAAAATCCTGTGATTTGCCGCGATCCTGAATTTGGCCCAGTGCGTATTCGCGCGTTTGGCACGTATGAGGTCAGGGTGTCTGATCCAGCAAAATTTATGACAGAAATTGTGGGGACTGATGGCGAAGTCACGACGGATGAAATCAGTTATCAAATTCGCAACGTAATCGTGTCGCGTTTTTCATCTGCGATTGCCAACGCGGGTATTCCAGTGCTGGATATGGCGGCCAACATGCCAGAATTAAGCAAGCATTTATCGCAACGCATTGCGCCAGAATTGGCGGAATTCGGCATCAGTTTGCCCAATTTGTTCATCGAAAACATTTCCCTGCCAGACGCAGTGGAAGCGGCCTTGGATAAACGTACATCCATGGGCATAGTTGGCGATTTGCGCAATTTCACCCATTATTCCACCGCAGAAGCCCTGACAACGGGTGCGGCGACACCCGGAAATGGGGGCGGATTGGCAGCAGGTATGGGGGCGGGCATGGGGATGGCCATGGCCGAGCAGATGATGATGGGTCCGTGGGGACGTCGCGGGCCCCAAACATCCGACCAAGCTCTTTCGAGCGCACCACCACCTGTTCCAAGTGCACCAGTTGAAAAAGTGTGGCATGTAGCGATCAAGGGCAAGGCGACGGGCCCCTATTCACGCGCGGAATTAGCGCGCCAAGTTGAAGAGGGTAAAATGAAACGCGATACCGTGGTTTGGACGGTCGGCTTGGATGGCTGGAAAACCGCTGCCGAGTTGGACGAATTGGCGACGTTGTTCACAATTTCACCACCCCCAGTTCCCAAAGGCTAATGTTTAAGGCGGTATAGTGGAAAACAGCACGCAAGCAGAACACGAAACCCGCTTCCCATGTCAAACATGCGGATCTGACCTGCGCTATGCGCCGGGGACGGATTTGATGCAGTGCGATTATTGTGGCAATTCCCAACCGATTGTCAGCA
>CAXBJO010000032.1:0-27106 GCA_963976255.1 uncultured Rhodobacterales bacterium | reverse complement strand
GGGCCGTGAGTGTCGAATCTTACAAAATTCGAATTGGTAAAATGGGCTCTAAGCGGACATTGACATGTGGTCTATTGAAGCTTGGCGACGCATCACAGCGACTGGTTATTCTGTTTTATAATCAGGCCAGGTATCAGACAAACGATAACCCTGTGGCCACGGATCATTTGGATCGAGCATGTGTTGGTGGGTTCCGGTGATCCAAGCGCGGCCTGTGATTTCTGGGGTGATGGCGGGGGTGTCGCCCACGGTGGTGGTGTCCGCAATGCGCCCAACGAATTCTGAGTTTATGATCGAACGCGCGGTGAGTGTGTCGCCGATCTGCATCTGATTGTCTGCGTAAAGCAGTGCCATGCGTGCGGAGAGGGCGGTTCCTGTGGGAGAGCGGTCTATTTTTCCGGGTTGGATGGCGACGGCGGCGGTGGTGGTCAGATGATTGCCGTCGCGTTCCAATGCGCCCGCAAACAGGCAAAAGGATATGTGACGCCAACCGGGGTTTGTGGGGTGATGGAATGTGATTTGCGCGTTTGCGGCGTTGGTGATGGCGACGCCCAGTTTGGCCAGTTTTGCGGCGTTGGGGGCGGTTAAGTCGAGATTTAGGGCAACAGCGTCGACCACAACGAAGCTGTCGCCGCCAAAGGCGGTGTCGACGGTGATAGTGCCAAGGTCTGGGATATCAAGCGAAACGCCGCGCTGCCCTGCGAAAGAGGGCAAGTTTTGCACGGTTATGCGTTCGGCCTTGCCGTTTTTACAGTCCGCACGGATGTGTACAAGGCCGCCCGGTGCTTCGAGTGTCATGTGGGTGACGGGTTCGACCATGGGGATGATGCCGCTGTCCAACAGGACGGTTGCAACACAGATGGAGTTTGAGCCTGACATCGGTGGTGTATCTTCGGGTTCCATGATGATCCAGCCCATTTGCGCATCGGGATGTTTGGGTGGGACAAGCAGGTTGACGTGACGAAAGACCCCGCCGCGCGGTTCGTTGAGGACGAAGTTGCGTAATGTTTCGTCGCGGGCAATCCAATTGCGTTGTTCCCACAGGGTGTCCCCGGGGGGTGGGGCGACACCACCGACGATGACATCGCCGACTTCGCCTTCGGCGTGGCATGATACAACGTGGATGGTTTTGGTGCTGCGCATGACGAAACCTTGTTTGATCAAATATCTTTGAGGAGTGATTTGTATCACAGCATATTTGCAGAATTAGTAATAATTGCAAGAAACGTAAATTTGACATTCTGGGAGGAGTTTTTGATGAAAAAGGTGTTTGTTATAGTCCTTGTTTTTGTTGGAGCGCAGGCTTGGGCAATGAGTGTAGATCATACTGGATTACTGAATAGTGTTCATCGGCTGGAGGTGGATGAAAACACCATTCGCGTGGAGTTGCATCGCATGAATGAAATGCGCGTGTTTTCCACAGGTGAATGGGGCAACCGTCAGGGTGAATTGAATCAGATATCAGTCAAATTGGAAGGATTAAATGAATATGAATACACCACGTGGAACATGCCATTCGATATTTTCAATCGCACCAAGGGTATTCGTGGCGGGTCTGGGTATATTGATATCGACAGGAATGATCGGTTGGAATTGTCTGATGGTAATCGTACCGACGCCAGTGGTGAATTGCCGTTAAAGGAAACGCAATGGATTAATGCACGCCGTGGCGCGCGTTTTATGATTACCATAAAGTCTAATGAGTTGGATTGTTCGGGGCAAAGGGTCTGTGGGCGCGGTGATGATGGGACTGTTGTCTATGAAATGACCATTCCACCGTTGCCTGCGAACCTGCCAAGGACGTGTGGCGGGGCAAATTCGCTGAATGGTGCTGTGATCGATGGCGCGTTCCAATTTGCGGGCATGTTGGATTACACGCGCGTTGCATCGGGCAATCCGATTATCGAACCATCGGTCGATGAATTGGATTCGTTTTTGTGTTTTCTGCCAGTGCAGGAAGAAGAGTAAGGGCGCTGAATCTGTTTGAATACGACACAAATGTCGCGAGCGACCCTTAATAGCCGAATTTGAAATGTTGGGGGTGTGGTTGTTATCCTAGGGTAGGGAAAACATCAAGGAAACCCGCTATGTCTGAACCTGTTGAAAATACCCCTGCACCACGTCGTGCCCGTGGTGGTGGTGGGGCCGCGCGCCGCGCCGAACGTACGGCCGTTGTGATTGAAACAGCCAAGTATATTGAGCGTAATATTCCGAACTATGAGATTCTGAATGATGAAGCGTTGGAAATCATCGAATATAACGCAGAAACGGTGTTGGAAGAGATTGGTGTTAATTTTCTGGATAACCCGACCGCGTTAAAGCGCTGGGCCGATGCCGGGGCGATTGTTGAAGGTGAGCGTGTGCGCATTCCACGTGGTTTGGCGCGTAAGTTGATCAAAACGGCACCTGCGACATTTACCCAGCATGCCCGTAACCCCGAGAAGAATGTTGAAATCGGTGGCAAAAACATGGTGCTGGCACCTGTATATGGCCCGCCATTTGTACGTGACCTTGAGGGTGGACGTCGTTATGCGACCATGGCGGATTTTCATAAGATTGTGAAACTGACGTATATGTCGAAATACCTGCACCATTCGGGTGGTACGGTATGCGAGCCCACTGATGTTGCTGTGAACAAGCGGCATTTGGATATGTTGTATGCGCATATGACGTTGACGGATAAGCCGTTCATGGGATCGGTTACGGCGCCAGTCAATGCGCAAGACAGTGTAAACATGTGTAATATCCTGTTCGGCGAAGAGTTTGTGCAGAAGAATACGGTGATGACGTCGCTGATTAACATCAATTCACCGATGACGTTTGACGACATCATGATGGGTGCGATGGAAGTTTATGCACAGAACAATCAGGCCTGTATCGTGTCACCGTTTATTGTGGGCGGTGCGATGGCGCCTGTTTCTGTGGCGGGGACGTTGACACAGGTTTTGGCGGAATCTTTGGCTGGTGTGGCGTATAATCAGCTGTGTCGTCCCGGTGCGCCGGTGATTATGGGCGCGTTTGTGGCGTCGATCGATATGAATTCAGGCGCGCCGACGTTTGGGACGCCTGAGGCATCTAAAATCCTGTACGGCGCTGGGCAATTGGCACGGCGGTTGAATTTGCCGTTCCGCTCAGGTGGATCGTTGTGTGGTTCCAAGTTGCCAGATGCACAGGCGGCGTATGAAACGGCGAACACGTTGAATGCAGCGTTGCTGGGTGGGGTGAACTTTTGCCTACATGCGGCGGGTTGGTTAGAGGGTGGATTGGTGTCCAGCCTTGAGAAGTTGGTCATGGACGCGGATCAGTTGGGTGCGTTGCATTCGATTGCAGAGGGCGTGGATATGTCCGAAAATGCCCAAGCCATGGGTGCCATTCGCGAAGTCGGGCCGGGTGGGCATTATTTGGGATGTGAGCATACGCAGAATAATTTCAAAACCAGCTTTTGGCGCTCAGGTGTGTTGGATTATAAACCGTTCGAAACATGGCTTGAGGACGGCGAGAAAGATACCGTCACGTTGGCCAATGAGAAGGTTAAGAAGATGTTGGGGGATTACGTTCAGCCCCCAATTGATCCCGCCATTGATGCGGCATTGCAGGAATATGTGCAGATGCGCAAGGACAGCGAGCCAGATGCGTTTGGGTGATGTGGTTTTGATCGCGCCCTGAAATGGGTGCGATCACTTCAAGATTAACATCCATTTAAGCCACTAGCGGAACGATTTATCTAATCCTATGATAAGGCATCAACTTGTGGATTGGAGCCTGAATTATCATGGAAACCAAATTTGAATTTGTATCTGCCTTGCCTGATCCGTCTGAATTCGAAGTTATGATCAAAGAGTATTGGTGTCACATGGCAGGATTAGTTGCGGATGCAGGTGGTCCAAAGTACACAGCAGACAATTTAACTGCGCATACAATGGCGCATTTGGATGAAATGGCTCCTCCACATGGACGTTTGTTATTGGCGACATCGGATCGTGGGGAACTGCTGGGATGTGGTAGCATCAGGCAAATCCGCCCAGACGCTGTTGAGTTTAAGCGTATGTATGTCCGACCAAAAGCACGCGGACTTGGGCTTGGGCGGCTTTTGTTTGAACATAGGGTCGACGAGGCGCGACGTATGGGGTGTCGCACTGTGTATGCGGATACCGTCAAGGGGAATACGCCGATGTTATCGATGTATGAAAAGTTTGGATTTTCGTACATTCCGCGTTACCCAGAGAACGCGAATGGTCCCGATCTGGAACCAATCCTTGTTTACCTTAAACGCGACCTTTAATAGCAATCCTTGGATTTTGAATATTCCCACGTCGTATCATTATAGCATATTTAGGTGGTGCCCATCAGGTGCATTTCGCCCAACAAGGCGGATAGCACCGTGATGTGGTGGTGAATTTTATACGAGGCTTCGCCAGTTATCCGGGATTCGTTTAAGAACGTTTCGCGCTCTTGTAACATTGTAATTGCCCCCGCATGAGAGGGTAATTTTGATACGTTTAAAATATTTCCCAACATTTTTTCGCGCACATAAGTCTGTGCCGAAATCTGTGCGGCCTTTACCAAGATGCGCGGGCGTGTGTTTTGGGTGATTGGAGTGTGAATTGACATGGCGTCCTCTTATGTTGTTTGCAGGTATATTGGCACACACAAGCAACCGTTGCGTGAATCCATGATTCAGCGAACGCAGAATTATTGTTAAATTTAGACAACTTAGCAAAACTTAGAACTGTCAAGAAATTAACTCAATTTTTACCATTCAATCTAAGGTTGCAGGTTGTGAAAGTGGATATGCAAGTGGCAAACGAAGCGAGAGTCGAAGTTACCAAACCTTTAGAAGAGAACGTGGTCTGCCTGCGTTCTGGGCGTCAGGATGCAATTGGCCTGTATGTGGCGCATGTGCATGAGGGGCGCTCGTTGCGATCTTTGGCGCGTGAAACGGGGTTAAATGCATCGACTGTGATGCGCCGCGTGCGCAAGGTCGAGGATCGCCGCGATGATCCATTGGTCGACGATTTTTTTGAAGCTGCATTGAAAAAACCAAGCAACCTTTCCCTTGTCGGAGAGGACAATACAACCATGACACAGATCACAAAACAAAAAGTAGACGCAGCCAAAACGACCAAAGAGGAAATGCGGATTTTACGCCGTTTGTGCGAGACAGGAGCGTTTTTGGCGATTGGGTCAGATTTACCCAAAGGTGCTATTTTCAGCAGTAAAAACGGGGAGAAACCCACACGTTTGGGCGTTGTGAACCGTGAAATTGCCAAAAATCTGGCCGTGCGCGAGTGGATTAAGTTGACCAAAAACGGCGCGGTCAGCGTTTACCATGTGACCCAAGTGGGGCGTGCGGCGGTGCGCCGTGGTTTAGGTAAGGACGATGTTTTTGGCGATCAGCACCGCGAATGGGGCGAGCGCAGCATTTCTGATGGTTCTGCGGGGGAAAAACGCAAACTGCGGGTGAACCTGCGCGAGAGTCCGTTAACGATGTTGGGGCGCAAGCGTGGTTCGGATGGCAAGCCGTTTTTGAGCAGAGAGTTATTGGATGCAGGCGAGCGGTTGCGCGAGGATTTTGAGTTGGCGCAAATGGGGCCACGGGTGGCGCAAAATTGGGATCGATTTATCAATGGTGGTGATCGCGGCGCGTTTGACACCCAAGGAGGTGCTGGATCCAGCGCCGCAAATACGCGGTTGAACGAAGCATTGGCCGCGCTTGGCAATGGATTGGGCGATATTGCCGTGCGGTGTTGTTGTTTTTTAGAGGGATTGGAAGCGGCAGAAAAACGGATGGGGTGGTCGGCGCGATCAGGCAAGATCGTTTTGCGCATTGCATTGCAGCGCCTGCGTTTGCATTACGACGAGCAGGGGCGCCATGGTGGTGATTATATTGGTTAGCCTAGGGCGTTGATAATTGGGACAAAATTGGCGGCCGTAAGTGATGCGCCGCCGATTAATCCGCCGTCCACATTGGAGACAGCAGAAATTTCGGCCACGTTTTTGGGGTTCATTGAACCGCCGTATAGAATGCGCACAGAGCGCCCCACACCCTCGCCAAAGCGGCGTTCCAAACGCATGCGAATGAAATCGTGTACTTCGCCAATTTGATCGGTTGTTGGGGTCAAACCTGTACCAATCGCCCACACGGGTTCATAGGCCACGACCAAGTTTTCACCCGTGGCAAAATCAGGGATCGAGGTGGCCATTTGGCCGCCAATAATTTCCAATGTGTTTGACGATTTGCGTTGATCCAGCGTTTCGCCAACACAGACGATTGTTTTAAGTCCTGCCGCCCATGCGGTACGGGTTTTTTCGCGCACACATTTATCGGTTTCACCGTTGTCCGCGCGGCGTTCAGAGTGACCCAAAATCACATATTGCGCGCCTGCATCGTGTATCATAGCGGCGGATATTTCGCCTGTGTGTGCACCGGATGCGTTTTGGTGGCAATCTTGGGCACCGACCAACACATCTGTGGTGGCATCGCTGAGCGCAGAGATCAATGTCGCAGGGACGCAAAGGATGACATCGCAATCGGTGACGGCGGCGGCGGTGTTTATGTCGTTAACTTGGGATAAATCTGCCCGCAGGCCGTTCATTTTCCAGTTACCTGCCGCGATTTTTCTGCGCATTATCAA
Organism: uncultured Rhodobacterales bacterium; assembly: GCA_963976255.1. Taxonomy (GTDB): domain Bacteria; phylum Pseudomonadota; class Alphaproteobacteria; order Rhodobacterales; family Rhodobacteraceae; genus Amylibacter. The sequence continues at coordinate 20,471 of CAXBJO010000032.1, read as the reverse complement.
CCTCTTGATGTATTTAGCGAAGGCTTACATACCTTCGAATTTGATGCTCTCGCCGCAACCACATGCTTCGGTGACGTTGGGGTTGTTGAATTTGAATCCAGATTCCAACAGCGCCACCTCGTAATCGATTTCGGTGCCAAACAGGAACATTTGTGCCATTGGTGCGATCATCACGGTTGCGCCGTCATGTGTCACCACTTCGTCGTTGGGGTCAATTTCATTAACGTATTCCATGGTATATTCCATGCCCGCACAGCCACCCGTTTTGACACCGACGCGCAAGCCTTTGGTGTCGCCATTGGTCATCAATTTTTGGATTTGTTTCGCGGCGCGATCAGTAATCGAAACAGCCTGTTTGCCCGGAATGCCAAACATTACATGAACCCCAACTCGAGCCGTGCTTCGTCAGACATCATATCCATACCCCATTGGGGTTCCCAGATCAGTTCAACGTTCACGGACTGTACGCCCGGGACAGGTTCAATTGCATCCTGCACCCAACCCGGCATTTCACCGGCAACTGGACAACCAGGTGCGGTCAGAGACATTTTGACCTCTACTGCGCCCGCGTCAGAAATCTCGATCGTGTAGATCAGACCCAGATCAAAGATGTTCACGGGGATTTCGGGATCATGCACAGTACGGCATGCCTCTGCGATTGCATCATACAGGGGATGGTCGGTGGTTGAGGGCACAATCAGTGGTGTGCCTTCCATTGGTGCATCATTTGAAGCGTTCATTGTTCTTCTCGCTTGGAATTCCTGAGTATTTATATAAGGAAGAGAAAACGAAACGTCCAGAGTATCCCGTCATGACAAACCGCTTCAATTTTCACATTCACGCGACCGATGGTCGCGCACGCACCGGTGTGGTGCAAACGCCCAAGGGTGATATTCGCACGCCTGCGTTCATGCCCGTTGGCACCGCCGCCACCGTAAAAGCCATGTTACCAGAGAATGTCCGTGCCACGGGGGCGGATATTTTATTGGGCAATACGTATCATTTGATGCTGCGCCCTGGCGCCCAACGGGTGCATGATTTGGGTGGATTGCACAAGTTTATGAATTGGGATCGTCCGATTCTGACGGATTCAGGGGGTTATCAGGTGATGAGCCTGACGGATTTGCGTAAACTGAGTGAAGAGGGCGTGAAGTTTAAGAGCCATGTGGATGGATCGGAACACAATCTGACTCCAGAGTATTCGATGGAAATTCAGCGCCTGTTGGGATCGGACATTGTGATGTGTTTTGATGAATGTACGCCGTATCCCGCAACCGAGGCTGTGGCGCGCAAAAGTATGGAGATGTCCATGCGGTGGGCGGATCGGTCGCGCAATGCGTTTGGCGATCGCCCGGGCTATGCGCTGTTTGGGATTCAGCAGGGATCGACATTTAAGGATATGCGCGAAGAAAGTGCGCAGAAGCTGACCGAAATTGGTTTTGATGGATACGCCGTGGGCGGTTTGGCCGTGGGCGAAGGCCAAGAGATGATGTTTGATGTGCTGGATTACGCGCCCGAACAGTTGCCATCCGATAAGCCGCGATACCTGATGGGGGTTGGCAAGCCTGATGATATTGTGGGTGCTGTGCAACGTGGCATTGATATGTTTGATTGCGTATTACCCAGCCGTTCAGGGCGCACAGGACAGGCGCAGACCCGCATGGGTGCGATTAATTTGCGCAATGCACGTCATCGTGATGATCCCCGACCGCTGGATGAAAATTGTAGCTGTCCGTGCTGCTCGAATTATTCCCGTGCGTACATGCACCACGTGCATCGTGCGGGCGAGATTATCAGCAGTATGTTGCTGACGTGGCATAATTTGCATTATTACCAAGAGCTTATGCAAGGTTTGCGCGATGCGATTGCTGTTGGAGAACTAGACAAGTTCGCCGCAGAATTCCACGCAACCCGCGCGATTGGTGATATTGAGCCGATTTGATAAAATGATGTGTGATTGTTTAAGGTTGCCTTGACTCTTTGTTAGCAAAACCCACATTATAGAGACGTAAACCCTGTAGGAGAAATTTTACGTTGCTGCGGATGCGGGACGATTGGTTTCTTGCTAAAATTAAGGAAAAAAAATGACAAAAGCAAAGCGTGTAACCTCCCCCGTATTGCCATTGCGCGACATTGTCGTCTTCCCAAATATGATTGTGCCATTATTTGTTGGCCGTGAAAAATCTGTACGTGCCCTAGAGGCCGTGATGGAAGACAGCAAAGAAATCATTCTGGCGTCACAAATCGACCCGTCTGAAGACGAACCAACAACCGATTCAATTTATCAAAACGGCGTTTTGGCGACCGTGATGCAATTGTTGAAATTGCCCGACGGAACAGTCAAAGTTTTGGTCGAAGGCCAAGAGCGTGTGCAAATCACCGAGTATTTGGACAATGACGAATATTTCGAAGCCACGGCCGAAGTTTTAAACGTGACCCATAACGATCCTGACGCAATCGAAGCGTTGACGCGCTCCGTGTCCAAGGAATTCGAGCGTTACGGCAAAATGAATAAAAACGTTCCAGAAGAGGCGTTAACGGCGGCATTGGAATCCGATAACGGCGATGCATTGGCCGATACGGTTGCGGGGCATTTGGCGGTTCGTGTGGATCAAAAGCAAGAGTTGCTGGAAACATTGGATTTGGGCGAGCGCCTAGAGGCGATTTACGGGCTGATGCAGGGCGAAATGTCTGTGCTGAAGGTTGAGCGTAAAATCAAATCGCGCGTCAAAAACCAAATGGAACGCACACAGCGCGAATATTATCTGAACGAGCAAATGAAAGCGATTCAAAAAGAGTTGGGTGATGGCGAAGGTGGTCAGGATGAGACGTCCGAATTGGACGATTTAATCAAGAACACCAAGTTTTCCAAAGAGGCACGCGAAAAAGCAGAAGGCGAGTTGAAAAAGCTACGCAATATGTCACCGATGTCTGCCGAAGCCACGGTTGTGCGTAATTATCTGGATTGGATGACGTCGATTCCGTGGAACAAAAAATCACGCGTGAAGAAGGATCTGAATGCGGCACAGGCGGTGCTGGACAAGGATCATTACGGTCTGGACAAGGTCAAAGAACGCATCGTGGAATATTTAGCGGTGCAACAGCGGTCCACCAAGTTGAAAGGCCCCATTTTATGTCTGGTTGGCCCCCCCGGTGTTGGTAAAACGTCGTTGGGTAAATCTGTGGCCAAGGCGACAGGGCGCGAATTTATCCGCATTTCATTGGGTGGTGTGCGCGACGAGAGCGAAATTCGTGGTCACCGTCGCACCTATATTGGGTCTATGCCCGGTAAAATTATTCAGGCGATGAAAAAAGCGAAAACCAGTAATCCACTGATTTTGTTGGACGAAATAGACAAAATGGGTCAGGATTTCCGCGGCGATCCAGCATCAGCGATGCTGGAGGTTTTGGATCCAGAACAAAACAGCACGTTTACCGATCATTACATGGAAGTCGAATATGACCTGTCGAATGTGATGTTTTTGACCACGGCGAACAGTTATAATATGCCAGGACCATTGTTGGATCGGATGGAAATTATTCCATTATCGGGTTACACCGAAGACGAAAAATATGAAATTGCCAAACAGCATTTGTTGGGCAAGCAGACCAAAAACCATGGCCTGAAAGCGGATGAATTTTCCCTTGCGGATGATGGTTTGAAAGAGTTGATCCGCCGGTACACGCGCGAGGCAGGTGTGCGTAATTTGGAGCGTGAATTGGGCAAATTATGTCGCAAGTCATTGACCGCAATTGTGCGTGGCACAACCAAATCAGTGGCCGTGACCAAGGAAAACTTGGCCGACTTCTTGGGTGTTAAAAAGTTCAAATATGGTTTGGCCGAGGATACCGATCAAGTGGGTGTTGTCACCGGTTTGGCATACACATCTGTGGGCGGTGAATTGTTGCATATTGAGGCGTTGAAATTGCCAGGCAAAGGTCGCATGAAAACGACTGGCACCTTGGGTGATGTGATGAAAGAAAGCATTGCGGCGGCGTCATCCTTCGTGCGGTCAATCTCGCCGGAAATCGGTGTGAAGCCGACGTTGTTTGACAATGTCGACATCCACGTCCACGTCCCAGAAGGGGCGACACCCAAGGATGGACCATCCGCAGGTGTGGGCATGGTGACATCCATTGTGTCCGTCCTGACAGGGATTGCCGTGCGCAAGGACATCGCCATGACGGGCGAAGTGACATTGCGTGGCAACGTTTTGCCGATTGGTGGATTGAAAGAAAAGTTGCTGGCGGCATTGCGTGGCGGCATCAAGGTCGTTTTGATCCCTGCCGACAATGAAAAGGATTTGGTTGAAATTCCTGACAACGTGAAAGAGGGATTGGAAATCATTCCCGTAAACCACGTGCGCGATGTGTTAAAACACGCGCTGGTGTCAGTGCCGGTTGCGATTGAGTGGGACGAGGCCGCAGAAGAAGCGGCAGCGGCGAAACGTGCAGAGCGATCACAAGCGAGTGCGACAGCACATTAATAAATTCACAATAATTCAAGGGCCGTTCAGCATACTGAGCGGCCTTTTTTTTGGCAATGTGAAAAAAAATGCTCAATCACTGAAAAAGATACTTGAAGCGGGAACAATCCTTGGGTACACCGCGACCTGTAGGGTGATTAGCTCAGTTGGTAGAGCGCTTCGTTTACACCGAAGATGTCGGGAGTTCGAGCCTCTCATCACCCACCATATTTTCCTTAGATCGAAAAAACTTGAACCACCATTCTGCGCGTGCCAGGATTTTGTCAAAGGAGTCGTTCCATGACAGAAAATGATTTCGCGTCTGCCAAGGTCATTTCCCCGACCGATATTCCGGTCATTGATATTTCATCGGCGATTGATGGGTCTGATATTCAAACCGTTGCCGATCAAATTTACGCGGCAGCGACGAGGACGGGATTCTTTTATATCAAAAACCACGGAATTGATCCCACGTTGATGGCACAGGCATTTCAGGTCAGTCAGGATTTTTTTGCGCAATCCGTGGCGGTTAAGGAAACCGTTGCGGTGAATACCGATCAGCGAGGGTGGATGGCGACAGGTATGTCGCGCCTGCAAGGGTCAAAAACCCATGATTTGAAAGAGGTTTTTTTCTGGGGCACTGAAGTGGCCGCCGATGATCCTGATTTATTGGCCGCGCGACCGTTGGTGGCGTTGAACCAATGGCCAAGCGATGCGTTTCCGCGTTTAGCGGCAGAGTTGGAGCCGTACTATGACGCACTGTGCGACGTTGCACGGCGTGTTTTAGCGGCGATTGCCGTCAGTTTGGATCAGCCAGCCGATTTTTTCGAGAGCCGTTACCAGACGCCACTGGCGCGTGGACAGTTGGTTTATTATCCGACATCGGGTGCCAATGATGAGGCAGAGGAGCGGTTTGGTGTGGCACCGCACACCGATTTTGGGGTGCTGACGTTTTTGTTACAGGATAATAATGGCGGATTGCAGGTGCGTCTGAAATCGGGCGAATGGGCCGAGGCACCGCCAATTGAAAATACCATTGTGTGCAATATTGGTGATCTGTTGCAACGTTGGTCGAATGATCGGTTTCAATCGACGGTTCACCGCGTGATTAATCGATCGGGGCGGGCGCGGTATTCGATCCCTGTGTTTTTTGATCCCCATACGGATACGATTGTTGATCCCTGTGATTTGGGTGTTGATGAAGCAGCGCGAAAACACGATCCGATCCGCGCCGGTGAATACATCGTGGGGCGCAATCAGGCCAGTTTTTCACAGTTCAAGCCATAGCGCGTTTGCGCCGCATGCCCGTGGCCAACAAGATTACCGCGCCCAGCACGATTGTACCGCCCAAAATTTCCTGACCTTGCATGGCGATGCCCAAGATTATCCAGACCCAAACCGGTGATAAAACACTTTCGAGTAGTACCAAAACACCGACGTTTGCGGCGGGGAGCCACGGTGCGCCCCATGCAACGAAGGCGATACCAAGCCCGATGGTGAAGGCACCAAGGCCAAGAGATAGCCACAAATCAGAGGTGCTGATTGACAGACCTTTGCCAATTGTCAGGGCGAGAATGCCCATCAGGATGACGGCGAAACCCGCACCAAGGAAGTTGCCTGTAAGGACATCGGATTTACGTGATTTGCGCGCTGTGACAAGCATTAATGCGAAGCTGCATGCGGAAATGATGGCAAAGAGATTGCCCAGTAAACGCCCATCAGACAGGCCGCCACCGACCATGATGCCCACACCCAGCAGGGATAATGCGATGGCGATCCATGTGCGCGCTGTTGGGCGCTCGTTTATGACCATCCATGCCAAAATGGCTGCGACGACGGGGGCGATGGACAGAATGAACAAGGCAGAGGCGACAGAGGTGTTTAACAAAGCAAAAACATAGAAAGAGAATGCACTGCACATCGCGACGCCCAAAAATATGTCCACGCGATCGATGGTTTTGAAAAAGGTTATCGGGGTGATGTTGCGGCGCAAACAGGCGATGAACAACACGACAGCGCATTGCGCAAAGCCACGATAAAACAGGATTTGAAAGCCGTCAGCGTTTTCGATTAGGCGTACGAATAGGGCGGCAAAGCTCATGCAGAGCGCGCCCAAAAGGATTGTAAGGGATGCCGATTTTTGGGTCATTTTGATCTGTCGCGATATGTTTCGCCGACCTAGCCAGAGTTTTGTTTCATTGCCAAGGAAATTCTAACTAACAACGAAAGCTACGCAATATTTCACAGTGCGAAGTTTTTTGAATTAAATTCCAATTTCGTGCAAATACACGCTTGACCCATCGTGCCCCGCGTCCTAATAAGCCGCTACTCAATGAGTGGCGGTTGTAGCTCAGTTGGTTAGAGTGCCGGCCTGTCACGCCGGAGGCCGCGGGTTCGAGTCCCGTCAACCGCGCCATTGAGTACTGAAAAACCCGTGCAATAGCGCGGGTTTTTTCATTTGAGGTTAAATACTGTCTTTGATCAATAATGTGACCCAAGTGCCCAACATTGCTGGCTTTTCTGCGCCTTCGATTTCAACAACGACTTTGTTTTCCGTCAAGATTTGGTCTGTGCCACGTGGTTCCACCTTGGCCAATGTGATCCGTCCGCGAATGCGCGCACCACTGGGCACGGGGGACAGGAAGCGAATGCGGTTCAGGCCATAGTTTATCACCACCTCGTGGCCCGCGATCACGGGTGTGGTATCCTTGTACATTTGGGTTATCAAGGACAGGGTCAGAAACCCATGTGCAATGGCGCCACCAAAGGGCGTTTCATTGGCGGCGCGTTCAGGGTTGTTATGGATGAACTGACGGTCCCCGGTCACGTTGGAAAAACCTTCGATCATTTGTTGCGATACCGTGATCCAATCGGACAAGCCTATTTCGGAACCAACCCGTTTTTCGTATTCGGCGAGTGTTATTTTCTGCATTTTACCCTCTGTTTTGAACGATTAATTCCAACCGCTTTACCTCTGCTTTGATGCCATCACTGAGTATGGCGGCGATTAGGTTTGCCTGTTCTGATGCGCGGTCATCGCGATCACGTACCAAATAAAACGCACGTTCCTGTGAAACCTGGTCGTGCAGAACCATGTTGATATTATCGAAATGGGCCAAAGCAAAATCATGCGCGAAACCAATGCCGCCACCCATGTCCAACAGGCGCATTTGCACGGCGACAGAGTTAGAGGAGAGGTTCGGCGCGCGATTTGGCGTCACCTCGGCCATGTGATCCAGTGATGGATCAAAAATTAGATCGGGAATGTAACCAATGGTGGTGTGCGATTTAAGATCGTTTTTTGATGCGATGGGTGTGGCATCGGTAAGATAATCGCGGTGCGCGGCCAGATGAAGGTGGTAGTCGACGATTTTCTTGGTCACAAAACGACCGGTTTTGGGGGGGGTGACCATAATGGCCAAATCCACCTCTCGTCGTGACAGATTGAACACACGGGGCAGGGACAGGATTTGGATGTCGAGTGCGGGATGTTGGCGTTGAATGTCCGCCACCACGCGGGGCAGGACGAAATTGGATAATCCATCAGGCGCGCCGATACGGAAATTACCTGAGATAATTGCAGATGCCTTTTGCAAGGATCCGCGTGCGATTTTCTCGGTGCTTTCGATCCGTTTTATGTGATCCAGCAATTCATCGCCCGCAGGGGTCAATTGATACCCACGCGGTAGTTTGTTGAACAATTTGACGGCCAGGGATTGTTCCAACCGTGTTATGCGCCGACCGACCGTGGCGGGGTCAATTTTTAAGGTGGAAGAGGCCGCAGACAAGCTGCCTGTGCGGGCAACGTCCAAAAATATCCGATAGTCATCCCAATTCGCCATTTATCAGCCTTTGCATAAATGCAGGTTGTCGATGTGATATTCCTTGTTTAATTTGTATTTTTGCAGATTAAAAGGGTGGCAGGAAAATAGAATTTGGAGATTCTTATGCAAAATCTGACTCATTACGTAAACGGTGAACATATTCAGGGCACGTCGGGGCGTTTTTCGGACGTGTTTAATCCCGCCACAGGCGAAGTTCAGGCGCAATGCCCGTTGGCATCGACCGCGGAAGTTGACGCGATCATTGCCAAGGCGGCGGCGGCGCAGCCAGCGTGGGCGGCCGTGAACCCACAACGTCGTGCGCGTGTGATGATGAAATTTGTGGATCTGATGAACCGCGATATGGATAAATTGGCCGAAGCATTGAGCCGTGAACATGGTAAAACCTTGCCAGACGCCGCAGGGGACGTGCAGCGTGGGTTAGAAGTTGTGGAATATTGCATCGGTGCGCCGCAGATGTTGAAGGGTGATTTCACCGACAGCGCGGGCCCGGGAATTGACATGTATTCCATGCGCCAAGCCTTGGGTGTGACGGCGGGTATTACGCCGTTTAATTTTCCCGCGATGATCCCAATGTGGATGTTTGCGCCCGCGATTGTGTGTGGCAATGCGTTCATTCTAAAACCATCCGAGCGTGACCCATCGGTGCCATTGATGTTGGCTGAGTTGCTGAAAGAGGCGGGTTTACCAGACGGTATTTTGCAGGTTGTAAATGGTGACAAAGAGGCGGTTGATGCGCTGTTACATTCCGAAACCGTGCAATCCATTGGGTTCGTAGGTTCGACCCCGATTGCGGAATATATTTACGCAACGGGCTGTGCCAATGGTAAACGGGTGCAATGTTTTGGTGGTGCTAAAAACCATATGATCATCATGCCAGATGCGGATTTGGATCAGGCGGCGGATGCATTGTTGGGTGCAGGTTACGGTGCGGCGGGTGAACGTTGCATGGCAATTTCAGTGGCAGTACCTGTGGGCGACGAAACGGCGGATCGTTTGATCGAAAAATTGATTCCACGGATCGAGAGCCTGAAGGTTGGGCCATATACGTCAGGTAAGGACGTTGATTACGGCCCTGTTGTAACAGCCGCCGCCAAGGCAAATATTCTGAAACTGGTACAATCTGGTATTGATCAGGGTGCTAAACTGGTTGTGGATGGGCGTGATTTCAATTTGCAGGGCTACGAGGATGGCTTCTTCGTTGGACCGCATTTGTTTGATCATGTGACCAATGATATGGACATTTACACCAAAGAGATTTTCGGCCCCGTATTGTCCACCGTGCGGGCAAAAACATACGAAGAGGCGATTGGGTATGCCATGGATCACGAGTATGGTAATGGCGTTGCGATTTATACACGCGATGGTGACACGGCGCGTGATTTTGCCAACCGTATCAACGTGGGCATGGTGGGGATTAACGTCCCAATCCCTGTGCCATTGGCGTATCACACGTTTGGTGGGTGGAAAAAATCTGTGTTTGGTGATTTGAACCAACATGGGCCAGATGCGTTCAAATTCTATACCCGTACCAAAACGATCACGTCGCGTTGGCCATCTGGCATCCGCGAGGGTGGCGAATTTTCGATCCCTGTGATGGGCTAAGCGTTTAAAAGCTGAATGGTACAACGTTGCGTTTTGAGGGATCAATGCGCAGCGTTTTACCGATTGGCGGCACCGATCGATGCATACAGGCCGTGCGTTCGCAGATGCGGCACGAGATGCCAATCGGGTCATAAGCGTCATTGTTATCTAGGTTTAACTCATCTGCGTAAACAACTGATTTTGCGTGATTAATATTGCATCCTAACCCAATCGCATAGCGCCGAATGCTGCCGTGATAACCAGGGGTGCGTTTGGTGATTGTGCGGGCAACGCAAAAATACTTTTCATTGTCCGGCGTGATTGCCAGTTGGCGTACGAATTCGCCCGGGCGTTCGAACGCCTGATGTACGTTCCACAACGGGCAAGCGCCGCCAAAACGTGCGAATTGTAATTGGGTAGCAGAGTGGCGTTTGGTGATGGTGCCCGCGCGATCCACCCGCAAGAAAAAGAAGGGAACGCCCTTTTCGCCAGAGCGTTGTAGGGTTGAGAGGCGGTGTGCCACTTGTTCCAAGCTGGCGCCAAAACGGTTTGCCATTAATTCCAGATCATGACGAAATTCCTGTGCCGAGGCCAAGAATGCGCCGTATGGCATTTGCGCCGCGCCCGCGAAATAATTTCCAAGGCCAAGCCGAGCGATTTCAACGGATTCGCTGGATTTGAAGTTGGCTCCTGTGAGGACGTTTTCGATTACGTCACCTTGTTCCAAGAATGCAATTTGCTGCAACAGCTGAAAGTCCGCGGTCGGAGCGGGCAAGTTTTTATTTAAATACAACACCTTGCCCTCAACACGGCGCATTAGGTTGTGGGGCAATTGATCGGAGCGATGCACATCGATTCCGTGTTGCGCTGACAGATGTTCAACCAATTTTTCCTGTGCGCTGCCTGTTAAATCTAATGCGGTGCTGAAATCCTCGGCTGCGCGATCAAGGTCGTCGATATAGTTGTTTTCATAGTGGAAAAAATCGCGCACCTCTTCGTAGGGTTGCGCATTTAGGCGGTTTTCGTCGCCCTGCAAGAGATCGTCAAGGGATGCCAACTGCTCTTGGCTGGATTGATATGCGTTATGTAATGCCAAAAATGCGTCGGCAAATTCAGGGGTGTTAGAGGTGGCGATTTTCAATTCTTGGAGGGATGGGGTGGCGCCTGTGAATACGGGATCGACCAAAATTTCGCGTAGATCTGACAGTTTTCGATTGCTGTCATCGGTGGTGAATTTGGAAATATCGGCCTTGAACTCTTCGACCAAGGCCAGAATTACAGCCGCCGTTAAGGGCCGTTGGTTGTTTTCGATTTGGTTAAGGTAGCTGGGCGAAATGCCCAAGCGATCCGCGCAATCCTTTTGCGTTAAGGCATGTTGATTGCGCAAATTGCGCATCTGCGCACCGGCAAATAACTTTCGAGAACTCTTGTCCATTTACAACTTCGCAATTCACAAGTTTTTATTTTGCTATAATTTGCAATATCGCACGAATAACCGCCTAGAACTGTTGTGTCAATGCACGCCAAAGAGTAGCGTTAGTGAAAGAATATCAAATAGGGGGCAATGCACATGGCGACAATTTCCGAACAATTGGAAGCACGACGTAATCAAGCGCGTTTGGGTGGCGGTCAAGACCGCATCGACGCACAACACAAACGTGGCAAGCTGACGGCGCGTGAACGCATCGAAGTTTTATTAGATCCAGGCAGTTTTGAAGAATACGACATGTATAAAACCCACCGCTGTGTGGATTTTGGTATGGCAGAAAAGCAAATCCCGGGCGACGGCGTCGTGACGGGGTGGGGGACAATCAACGGCCGACCAGTGTATTTATATTCCCAAGATTTCACCGTGTTTGGCGGATCATTGTCCGAAAGCCACGCTGAAAAAATATGTAAAGTGATGGATTTGGCAATGCAAAACGGCGTCCCCGTGATTGGCATTTCCGACAGCGGTGGCGCACGTATCCAAGAGGGTGTGGCGTCATTGGCGGGCTATTCCGAAGTGTTTTACCGCAACGCGCTTGCATCGGGTGCGATCCCGCAGATTTCAATGATCATGGGCCCATCTGCCGGGGGTGCGGTGTATTCACCGGCCATGACGGATTTCATATTCATGGTCAAAGACACGTCATACATGTTCGTCACAGGCCCCGATGTGGTGAAAACTGTGACCAACGAGATTGTCACCGCCGAGGAACTGGGCGGAGCAGGAACGCATACCAAAAAATCATCCGTGGCGGATGGTGCATATGAAAACGATGTCGAGGCATTGTTGGATTTACGTCGGTTTTACTCGTTTTTGCCATTGCATGCGGGGGTTTCCGCGCCGCATCACCCGACATTGGATCATTGGGATCGCGAGGATACGTCATTGGACACATTGATCCCAGACAATCCAAACCAACCCTATGACATGCACGAAGTGATTGTAAAACTGGCGGACGAGGGCGATTTTTTTGAGATTCAGAAAGAATTTGCAGGCAATTTGTTGGTTGGGTTCATTCGTATCAACGGCGAAACGATTGGCGTGGTTGCAAATCAGCCGATGGTTTTGGCGGGCTGTTTGGATATCAACGCCAGCCGCAAAGGTGCGCGGTTTGTGCGGTTCTGTAATGCGTTCAATATCCCGATACTAACATTGGAAGATGTGCCCGGTTTCTTGCCTGGAACAGCGCAGGAATATGGGGGAATTATCAAACACGGTGCCAAGTTGTTGTTTGCCTATGCACAAGCGACGGTGCCGTTGGTGACGGTGATTACACGCAAAGCGTACGGTGGTGCGTATTGTGTTATGGCGCCCAAACATTTGGGGGCTGATGTGAATTATGCGTGGCCATCCGCGCAGATCGCGGTGATGGGTGCCAAAGGTGCCACCGAGATTTTACATCGCGCTGATTTGGGTGATGATGAGAAAATCGCACAGCACACTGCTGATTACGAAGAGCGGTTTGCCAACCCGTTTGTGGCAGCACAACGCGGGTTCGTCGACGAGGTCATTAACCCGCGTTCAACCCGTCGTCGCATCGCGCGTAGTTTTGAATTGCTTAAGAACAAAAAAGTTCATCAGCCGTTCAAAAAACACGATAACATCCCATTGTAGGTGATTGATATGATTAAGAAAATACTAGTAGCTAACCGTGGTGAAATCGCGTGCCGTGTGTTTAAAACAGCCAAGAAAATGGGCATTGCGACCGTGGCGGTTTATTCTGATGCAGATAAAAATGCATTGCATGTGAAAATGGCGGACGAGGCAGTGTATATCGGTTTGCCGCCCGCGTCCGAGAGTTACCTGGTTATCGACAAGATTATTGCGGCGTGCAAGGAAACGGGCGCGGATGCGGTGCATCCGGGGTATGGTTTTCTGTCGGAACGTGCTGAATTTTGCGAACGTTTAGCCGCCGAGGGCATAACGTTTGTTGGCCCACCTGTTCCTGCAATTGAGGCGATGGGTGATAAAATCACGTCCAAGAAAATCGCCCAAGAGGCCAATGTCTCGACAGTTCCGGGGCACATGGGTTTGATTGACGATGCGGAACACGCGGTGACGATTTCAAATCAAATCGGATACCCTGTGATGATCAAGGCGTCCGCAGGGGGCGGTGGCAAAGGCATGCGGATTGCGTGGGACGACGCCGAAGCCCGCGAAGGGTTTGCACGTTCAAAATCCGAAGCCGCCAGTAGTTTCGGCGATGATCGTATTTTCATCGAAAAATTCGTGGTTCAACCCCGCCACATTGAAATTCAGGTTTTAGCCGACAGTCACGGTAATTGCATTTATTTGGGTGAGCGGGAATGTTCGATCCAACGTCGTCAACAGAAAGTTGTTGAAGAAGCACCAAGTCCGTTTTTAGACGAAAAGACCCGTAAGGCAATGGGCGAACAATCCTGTGCTTTGGCGCAGGCGGTTGGGTATACCAGCGCGGGGACGGTCGAATTTATCGTTGATAAGGATCGCAATTTTTACTTCCTTGAGATGAATACACGATTGCAGGTGGAACACCCTGTGACGGAATTAATTACCGGTGTCGATCTGGTTGAGCAAATGATCCGCGTGGCGTCGGGTGAAAAACTGTCGATGGCGCAATCGGGCGTGAAATTGAATGGTTGGGCGATGGAAAGTCGTCTGTATGCCGAAGACCCATATCGCAACTTCTTACCGTCAATTGGTCGTTTGAAGCGGTATCGTCCACCTGTTGAAGTGGCGACGAAAACCAGTGTTGTGCGCAATGATACTGGTGTTTTTGAGGGTGGCGAGATCACCATGTTTTATGATCCGATGATTGCGAAACTATGTACATGGGCACCTGATCGCGCGTCTGCGATCAGCGCGATGGAAACCGCGTTGGATAGTTTTGAGTTAGAGGGCATTGGGCATAACCTGCCATTTTTGTCCGCTGTGATGGGTCATGAGAGGTTTCAATCTGGCAACATCACCACAGCGTTTATCGACGAGGAATACCCTGATGGATTCCAAGGCGTGACGCCTGATGCGGATTTGCAGAATGTTTTATCTGCGACGGCGTTGGTTGTGGCGCGGATGAAAATGGAGCGTATTTCATTGCGTGACAGCACATTCAGTAACCCTGTACCCGAAAATGATAATCTGGTGCTGCGGATTGGCCGTGAAAATACGCCCGCGACCATCTGCAACACCAACACTGGTTATAAATTGTCGATTGATGGCGCGGATTTTGAGGCGCTGATTGATTATGAATTGGGTGGCACATTGGCATTGATCACGTTGAACGGGGTCACGCACGCGGTCAAGGTGAACCCCGTCATTGGCGGATACCGTTTGCGCGCGCGCGGTGTGGATCAAGTAATCAAGGTAATGCACCCACGCACCGCCGAATTGGCGGCATTAATGCCAGAGAAAGAGGCGGCGGATACATCGAAATTGTTGTTGTGCCCGATGCCAGGTTTGATTGTTCAAATCCTGGTGGCGGAAGGTGACACCGTTGAAGAGGGGCAAGCATTGGCGATGGTTGAGGCGATGAAGATGGAAAACGTCTTGCGTGCAGAACGTGCCGCAACGGTTTCCAAAATACCTGTGTCCGAGGGCGACAGTTTGGCGGTGGATGCGATTATAATGGAGTTTGAATAATCACGCTGTGCGGGTTGTTTAAGCACCGAGAAGCCGAATATATTTTGAATATCTGCCAAAGATGGCAAGGATGGGAACCAAGATTATGACGACAGATCGTAAGAAATTATGGGCCGAATTGGCAACGCATGAGGCCAAAGGTCGCGCGCCATCCGTGACTAAGACGCCAGAAGGCATTGATATTGAACCGTTTTATGACGCCGATTGTGTGCCTGATGGCATCGCAAATGAAATACCAGGTGTTGCGCCATTTACGCGCGGTGTGAAAGCCACAATGTACACAGGTCGTCCGTGGACAATTCGCCAATATGCGGGGTTTTCGACCGCCGAGGAAAGCAATGCATTCTATCGCAAGAATTTGGCGGCGGGTCAAAAGGGCCTGTCGGTGGCGTTCGATTTAGCCACGCATCGCGGGTACGACAGCGATCATCCGCGTGTGGTTGGTGACGTTGGCAAGGCGGGTGTGGCGATTGACAGTGTTGAGGATATGAAAATCCTGTTCGATGGCATTCCGTTGGATAAAATGTCGGTTTCAATGACAATGAACGGCGCGATTATTCCGGTTTTGGCGATGTTTATTGTGGCGGGACAGGAACAGGGTGTTGATAAATCTGTGCTGTCTGGCACCGTTCAAAATGACATCCTGAAAGAATTCATGGTGCGCAATACCTATATTTATCCACCTGCGCCATCCATGCGGATTGTGTCGGATATTATTGAATATACGTCCAATGAAATGCCGAAATTCAACTCGATCTCGATCAGTGGTTATCACATGCAAGAAGCGGGTTCGACGTTGGCACAGGAATTGGCATATACGTTGGCCGACGGCATGGAATACGTACGTGCGGCGATGGATAAGGGGTTGGATGTGGATGCGTTTGCGGGGCGTTTGTCGTTCTTTTTCTGCATCGGGATGAACCTGTTTATGGAGGCCGCGAAATTGCGGGCGGCACGTCAAATGTGGGCGCAGATTATGACGGATTTTGGTGCCAAGGATGATCGCTCCAAAATGTTGCGCACGCATTGTCAAACGTCGGGTGTGAGCCTGACAGAACAAGACCCGCACAACAATGTGATCCGCACCACGATCGAGGCCATGGCGGCGACACTGGGTGGGACGCAATCATTGCATACCAATGCGTTTGACGAAGCGATTGCATTGCCGACGGAACAATCGGCGCGGATTGCGCGCAACACGCAATTAATCCTGCAACATGAAAGCGGGATCACGGATGTGGTCGATCCATTAGGTGGGTCGTATTATGTCGAAGCGTTGACCAAGGACTTGGCCGACAAAGCGTGGGAATTAATCGAAGAGGTCGAAGCCATGGGCGGCATGACCAAAGCGGTCGAAGCGGGCCTGCCCAAGATGCGGATCGAAGAAGCGGCGGCGCGTCGCCAAGCACGTGTGGACAAGGGCGAGGACGTGATTGTTGGGGTGAATAAGTTCCGCCTTGAGGAAGAAGCGGAATTGGAAACGCGCGAGATTGATAACACGGCTGTGCGCGAGGCGCAGGTTGCACGTTTGGATAAAATGAAGCGCACCCGCAATGCATCGACTTGTGCGGCGGCGCTGAAAGAATTGGAAAATGCGGCCAGCAGTGGGCAGGGCAACCTGTTGGCATGCGCGATTGAAGCGGCGCGCCACCGTGCGTCATTGGGCGAGATTTCGGATGCGATGGAACGCGCCTTCACCCGCCATGCGGCGACGACGCGGGTGATCAGTGGGGTTTATGAAAACGCTTACGGCGATGATCCAGAGTATAAAACGTTAAAGGGGCGTGTGGCCGAGATGAAAAAAGCACCGCATGTTTTGGTGGCGAAGGTAGGCCAAGATGGCCATGATCGCGGTGCCAAAGTGATTGCGACGGCGTTTGCCGACCTGGGGTTTGTGGTTGATTTGTCTGACATGTTTGAAACGCCTGCGGAAATTGCCGACAAGGCGATTAAGTTGGGGGTTGATGTGGTCGGGGTGTCGTCATTGGCGGCAGGTCACAAGACGTTGATTCCTGAAATTATTGAAGAGTTGAAAATAAATGGTGCGCCGCAGATTATTGTAGTGGCGGGCGGAGTTATTCCCGAAAAAGATTATGATTTCTTGCGCGCCGCCGGTGTTGCCGAGGTGTTTGGACCGGGGTCAAATGTAATTGATGCGGCCAGTTCGGTTTTGGGGCAGGTGCAGGGTGTACGAAGGAACATAAAATGATCGGACGCTTAAATCATATCGCGATTGCGGTGCCTGATTTGGAGGCGGCAATAGCGCAATATGCGGGGCCTTTGGGGGCATCAGTCGGTGCGCCGCAGGATTTGCCTGAACACGGCGTGACGGTGGTTTTTATTGAACTGCCCAATACGAAAGTAGAGTTATTGTATCCGTTGGAGAAAAACAGTCCGATTGCTGGGTTTTTGGAAAAAAACCCATCGGGTGGTATTCATCATATTTGTTACGAGGTCGATGACATTGGCGCGGCCAGTGCGAAATTAGAGGCGGATGGGGCGCGGGTTTTGGGGGATGGTTCACCCAAAATTGGGGCACATGGAAACCCTGTGATTTTCCTACATCCCAAGGATTTTAATGGCTGTTTGATCGAGTTGGAAGAGGTGAAGGCGTAAGCGTCCACGTGTGGACATTTGGTTAACTAATTGATTTTTAATGATAGTTCAAAATTATGTAGGAGCCAATGTAATGTGGGTGAACAAGCTTAAGCTTAAAATCTCTGATTTGATTTGTCTGATCGCCATGTCCATCGGCAGTGTTGCATTGGCGGATGGTGAGCATACAGACCCTGCGCATTTGAAACGCCACAGCGATGAAATTCGTGGACACGGTTGTTATGGTGCCATGAATAACGATTACGAAACCTTCATCCGTGATATGAAAAATGATGGTTTGGAAATACCTAATGCACAGATTTATTGGAGTATTGAATGTGGCAACAGGTTTTATATTCTGGAAAATACAATTTTGCCAAATTCAATTGTTTTCCTCCAAAAATTTGTCGTGGGAGTTTATAAAAAATACGGCAAAGAGGAAGTCGCAAAAATTATTAATACACCAGACCGCCGTTTTGGGTACACGTTATTGGAACAGGCGATAGAGAAGAACGGCTGTCGTGATGAAACATATGCTGGTGATATAGCTACGATGATCCATTACTTGAAAAAGGTGGGTGGCACGACACGACCTGACTTTATTAGCGTATGTAAAAAGGGCCATTTTTAGCGGCCGTAATAAATTCCCCTCTACAATTAGTTCCATATTTTCTGCGTCCATTGCGCGGCTGTGTGGATTATCGTAAGCCCAATAGATGACCACCCCAATGACATACCCAAACCACGCCAAGGCGATTATGACGCTTGGGCTGCCTATTATTGGCAGCCATGTGGCGCAGATGGCGATTGTGACCACCGATACTGTGATGATGGGGTGGTACGGGGTCGAGGAATTGGCCGCGCTGGTTTTGGCGGGGTCGTTTTATTTCGTTGTTTTCCTTGTGGGTGCTGGGTTTTCATTTGCGGTTTTACCAATGGTGGCCAATGCGTCCGAACTTGGCGATGATGTGAAGGTGCGCCGTATTACCCGTATGGGGCTGTGGATTTCGGCGTTATATGCCATGATTTTGATCCCCTTTATGTGGTGGTCAAAACCGTTGTTGGTGGGTTTGGGACAGGCGGATGTGACCGCGCAATTGGCGCAAGATTATTTACGCATTGCGGGTTTTGGATTGTTTCCTGCTCTGTTTGTCATGGTGATTAAGAATTATTTGGCGGCGCTGGAACGCACGCAATTTGTATTGTGGTTGACGGTTGCCACCGCGTTGTTGAACGTGGTTTTGAATTACATGTTGGTCTTTGGGAACTGGGGTGCGCCCGAATTGGGTGTGCGCGGTGCGGCGATTGCATCCGTGGCGATTGTAACCCTGAGCCTGCCAGTGTTGGTGATTTACGCCAAAGCTGTGATGCCAGAGCATGTGTTATTTCAACGAATTTGGGCGGTTGATCGGGGTGCGTTGGTACAGGTTTTCCGCCTTGGCTGGCCGATTGGTTTGACGAATTTGGCCGAAACGGGCTTGTTTACAGCGGCCGCAATTTTGGTCGGTTGGATTGGCACGCATGAATTGGCGGCGCATGGGATTGCATTGCAATGGGCCAGTTTGACCTTTGTTGTGCATCTTGGGCTGTCCAATGCCGCGACGGTACGGGCTGGGCGTGCGATAGGGCGTCAGGACATGGTTAGGCTAAAGCGTGGCGGTGTAATGGTGACAGCGATGTCGTTGGGATTTGGGTTTATTATCGTGGCGATATTCTTGGCGTGGCCAGAGGCCCTGATTGGTGTGTTTATTGACAGCACAGACCCCGCACGTGATCAGATTATTGCGGTTGGTGTTGCGTTATTGATGATGGCGGCGCTGTTTCAAATTGCGGATGCGATACAAGTTATTGCGTTGGGGTTGTTGCGCGGGGCGCAGGATACGCGAATGCCGATGGTTTTCGCATGGATCAGCTATTGGGTCATTGGATTGCCTGCCAGTTATGTCATGGGGTTTGTCTGGGATTACGGGGCTGTTGGCGTTTGGATGGGGCTGGTGTTTGGCCTGTCTGTGGCGGCTGTGTTGTTGAATGTGCGGTTTTGGACGCGGTTGAAGCGGAATGCGTTTTATTAAGCCCCGTGATGTGTGGCCCAGAAGCTTATGGCCACGTTAAATTCTGTTTGGTGAAACACCTGTGCCTCGGGGCCGGTTGGGTCGCCCGAAAAACGGCCCAAACCTTTGGCATGCTCGAAAAAACCTGCGGCGGGTAGGCCGCTGCCTGATTTGCTGATCACAAGGGATGCGATCAGGGGGTGGGATGCGGCGGCGTCCGCGTCCATCAATGTTTCCAAAGCGGTGGTGATTTGGCGGATTGTGTTTGGTGGTGACAGGGTCATGGCGATCGCCAATGCCTGATAGGTGATGGGGGCGGCGTTTGGAGCGATTTTGCATAGGTGGGTGCGGATGCGTTGGGGGAGCGGGGTCATGGGTGTGAGGTTAGCCGTATTGAATGGCATGTTCTAGGGGTATCCACGTAAGAGTGCCAGCGCGATATTTATGTGATTTGTGAATGGCGGGGGGAGTGATGTGGTGTGGTAGTGCGGTGAATTTGGGCGTTTTTGATAGTGTCCCCATGGGGACATGGGGTTAAGGTGTTGATTTTAATGTATTATAAAAATTTAGGTGTTTGGTGGTACGGATTCAGGGGTGAAACCCATGCGGGAAATGTGGGCGGTTCCGTTGGTGCCGCGCGCGGTGACGCCTGACCACGATTTGATGGACGGATCGGCGGCCCAGATGTTGGCGAACAGGCGTCCGTTGACGGATGGGATCGGGCCGTCGGAGGTGGTGCGTTCATAGATTAATGTGTCACCGACGTACCAGCGCACGAAATCGTCGCCCCATTCAAAGGCATAGGCGCGGGGGGCGTCGGCGGCGT
>CAXBJO010000031.1:0-28387 GCA_963976255.1 uncultured Rhodobacterales bacterium | reverse complement strand
TCCGCCATGCCCATGTTCAAAGCCCTGAAACTCTGCCCCGACGCCGTCGTGATCCGCGGCAGCATGGAAAAATACGTCGCCGTCTCGAACGATATTCGCGCCATGATGAACACCCTCTCCCCCTCCATCGAACCCCTGTCATTGGACGAGGCCTTCATCGATCTAAAAGGCACCGAAAAACTCCACGGCGAACCCCCCGCCCTATCCATGGCTCGCCTCGTCAAACGAATGGAGGACGAGCTGGGAATTTCAGGTTCAGTCGGGTTAAGCTATAACAAGTTCCTAGCCAAACTCGCCTCCGACCTAGACAAACCCCGCGGCTTTTCAGTGGTGGGACAGGCAGGCATCATCGAATTCCTAGCCCCCAAGCCGGTAAAGTTAATCTGGGGTGTCGGCAAGGTGATGCAAGCAACATTGGAAAAAGACGGCATCCGCACGTTCAAAGATTTACAGCGCCGCGACCGTTCCGATTTAGCGGACAAATACCAAGGCATGGGCGACCACCTGTGGCATCTGTGCCGCGGATTAGATCACCGCAACGTAACCACCCGCGCACCCGTCAAAAGTATTTCCAAAGAAACCACATTCAACGACGACATCAGCGACATCGAAAAGTTGGACGGTTATGTGTGGCGACTGTCTGAACAGGTGTCCGATAATGCGAAATCCAAAGGACATTCAGGCCACGTCGTCACTCTGAAAGTCAAAACCGCAAATTTCAAATCCCTGACCCGCCGCATCACCCTGCGCGAGCCGACCCAAATCACCGAACGCATTTACGAACAAGCACGGCGCATGTTGAACGACGTCATGGACCAAGCGCCATTTCGTTTAATCGGTGTCGGTATCAGTAATCTGGACAGCGCCGAAAACGCTGATCAGTTCAATGATTTGCTAGAAGCTGAAACAGCCAAAAAAGCTGCCGCAGAACGTGCCACGGACGCGATCAAAAAACGTTTCGGAAAAGAGGCCATTTTAAAGGGCCGTAGCCTGCGCTGATTATTCCGCCGCCATGGGCAATTTTTGTGCACCCAGCTGAACCAATTGCACAATCACTCCGCGCAACCGAAGACAAACAGCATCAAAATCGGCGCTGCGGGTAACACTTTTCTCGTTCATGTACAAAGATCGATCCAGCTCGATCTGTATCGCATGTTGACGTACTGATGGTTGGCCATATTCCTGAACGATATGGGCTCCTGCAAAAGGTACATTGCGTGACACAGAAAACCCGTGCGTCACAAACGCTTCCTCGATTGCATCGGTGATTTCGCGGCTGGCGGATGCGCCAAAACGATCACCCAAAACCACGTCGGGTCGACCACCGCCTTTGACCACCATATTGGTGGTGGCGCCATGGGGCATAGAATGACAATCGATTAAAATTGCTTGGCCAAATTTTGCCGTTGTGTCCGCCATCAAATGCCGCAGCTTTGCGTGATAGGGATGATAAAATTGATCCAAGCGTTCCTGCGCATCAGGCAACGACATTTTACCAGATTGAATTGCGCGCCCTTCTGCCACAACTCGTGGAATCACACCCAGACCCGAAGCCACGCGCGGGTTTGTAATGGACTTAGATACTTCTGAAATCAGTGCGCCATCCAGTTCGTCAGCGCGTCGATTTAGATCCACAAAGGCACGCGGTGCTACCGCAGCCAAAAAAGATGCGCCATATGCGGGTGCACAGGCGAATAAATCGTCCACGAACGCATCCTCGGACATGCGTATTTGGAGCGAATCTAATAGTGAATTTTGCAAAAACGATTCTGAATACATCCGCCCTGAATGGGGGGCATTGAAGACAACACAGCTTGTTTGGTATGCTGGTGCGCGAAATATGAAGGATTCACTGTTCATTTGCCCTATTTAGACATAAAAAGTTAAAAATCAAAACCCTCTTGAACACCAGCGATTTACCTTCTATAGAAACCACTCGCAGGGGATGTTTAACGGCATTTCTTGATCTTTTGGGGGCGTATAGCTCAGCGGGAGAGCACTTCGTTGACATCGAAGGGGTCACTGGTTCAATCCCAGTTACGCCCACCAAACCCGCCCAAAGGGGCAAAAATTAACAGGCGCATCGCTTTTGTGATGTGCGAACAAGGAGAAGGCCAATGAAGGTCAAAAGCTCACTTCGCTCGCTTAAAGCGCGCCACCGCGACTGTCGTGTCGTGCGCCGTAAGGGCCGTGTATATGTCATCAACAAAACGCAGCGTCGCTTTAAAGCACGTCAAGGTTGATATATACCAAATTACTGATTTAAGCCGCTCTTTGGGCGGCTTTTTTCGTTTTGGTGGCAAGATGTCGAATGATTCTTGATCAACGATTCGCACTACGTTAGAATCGTCATATGACCCAATGTTTGATGTTCAAAACTAATCCCAAACGCCCCAGTGCACGATATTACCGTTTGGAAATCCTGTCGAACCTCTTCGAAGAGTTTTCCGTGCTACGCGAATGGGGCACACGTGGCGGCAAAGGAAGACAGGTCATCAACCTCTTCCCCGACCTTATGTCCGCATCCCACGCAGCGGATCGCCTCCGCAAGGATAAGCTACGCAAAGGCTACCAACGCGCCAACTAGCCCCGCATTTCCCGATCAGGTCAATATTGCCGCACGCCCTCGACCCAATCAGACGCAGCGGATTTGAGAAACCATCATACCTGACAAAATAGAACCAGCGTTACCGATACTTATCTCAAGCAACTCAAATATTATACACAAGGTCTGGTTAGAGCCCTTTTTGCCGAATGCTGCGCTGTTCACCAGGGTTAGCTTTCGGGATTTCCCAGAACTGAGTTTACGTAATTATCTACTTCACCCGCGAGGTCGTTGTCAGAAAAACCTGCACGTGCCCTGAACACCATGCCTTGGCGTAAATCGAACAACAGCTTGGCGCGGTCGGCGCTTGGGAAATTTTGTGGCAACTGACCTGTCATGATTTCATGGTCAAAGCGTGCCTTGATGCGAAGGTCTGTTGATGTGATCGCATCACGCAGCATCTCGGCGGTGCCGTCAACATGCCCTGCACTTGTCGCAACACAAGAGACCAGAAAGCATCCCTTTGCTCCACTGGAATGGTGGGTTGAGTAGTCAATCACAGCCTCAAAGAACGCTCGAACGGCCTTACGAATTTCTGGCACGGTTTCCAGTACAACCAAAGGTGTGCAAGCGTCGTTGGTCGCGTAACTGTTGATTGCCTCCAGGTAGAGACCGTGTTTATCGCCAAACTCTGCATAAAGGCTGGGACTGTTGATCCCCATCTCATCTGTCAGCAGTTTCATCGAAGCGCCTTCGTAGCCTTGCTTCCAAAACACACCGATTGCCTTTGTCAGAGCGTCCTCTCGATCAAAGCTTTTAGGGCGGCCAACTTTTTTTGTGACGTTCATTACAAAAGTCCTTGACGTTTCATTTCAACAGATATTATAACGATCATCACAAAATGCAAGGATTAGAAGTATGTCTTCACAAAAAACACCAGCTGGTTCACTGTTTCCAGCGCTCACAGTATCCAAACTGGGCGGGGGTGAACTGACCCTTGGTGCACCCCAGAGTAGACATGATTGGCAAATGATTGTCGTTTACCGCGGCAGGCATTGCCCCGTTTGCACGACGTATTTGAAACAATTGGAAACGCTGTTGCCAGAGTTTCATGCGCTAGGTGTTGATGTCGTGGCCGTTTCTGCCGACCCTGAACATAAAGCCAGCGATCAAATCGGGCTGGTTCAACCGAGTTTCCCGATTGGGTATGACCTGAGCCTCGATCAGATGCATGGACTTGGTCTTTATGTCTCTGATCCGCGCTCTGCCGAAGAGAATGACCGACCATTTGCCGAACCCGGTATTTTCGTCGTGAACGCCGAGGGCCAAGTTCAAGTTACGGACATCTCGAACGCGCCTTTTGCGCGCCCCGACCTGAAATCGTTGCTGGGTGGTCTTGGTTTTATTCGAAATCCTGAAAACAATTATCCAATCCGGGGCGCGCGCGCTGCCTAGGGTACGTGTTTTCCGCAACAAACTAAAATCAATCAACGCACCTGAAAGAACAAGCTTATGCGCATGAAATCTGTACTCTCCTCTGTTGCCGTCATTGCCTCACTGGCGCTTCCTGCACTTGCCGAAACCGCCGCACAAAGTGCCGCCCGTGCAAGCCTGATTGCATTTAACGAACGTTTTAACGAACTGGCCGCGACACATGATGCCGACGGTCTGGTCGCCCTTTACGATGAAGATACGTTCTGGATCGCACCTGCGACACCTCCTGCGCAGGGTCGTGATGGCGTTCCACTGCAAACCATCACCTTCATGAGCGAAAACCAAGGCGATCTGTCGCACACAATTGAAGACCTGTTCATCTCTGACGACGGCACGCAAGCCGTCATGAAAGGCGTGACGCGGGCTGCGGTTGAAAGCCACGGCTTCCAGCTTGAGGGGTCGTACATCTACGTCCTTGAGCGTGAAAACGCGGATGCTCCTTGGCGGATCGTGCTGGATATGTTCAACAACTACGCGACCGAGTAATCCGTCACAACAAATCTTCCCAAATCACCGAATTTCAAGAGGAACACTACAATGGAAATGACCGAAACCCACCCAAACGCAGCTGCCGTTAAAGAGACACTCGACGGGCTGATCCACGGAGTCTCTGGGCATTCATTCGAGGTGCTGGACAACCTCTATCACCGCGACATGCAAACCTATATTCTGCTAAACGACGGCACCCTGATGCGCAACGACAAGAACGGGTTCATGGAATTCATCAAGCACAACATGGGCGCGCTGAAGGACGACAATCCATGGGTAAAATACCATCTGGTTGAGGCCGACGACACGCATGGGCACATCGTTGTCAGCAGAAAGAACGATGCCACCGGTCGCTATCAGCTCATCTCGCTGAGCATCGATTTTGTGCTAGAAGATGGTCGTTGGCAAATCACGCGCGAGATCATCATGACGCGGAACGAAGCAACGGACGCTTAACCGCCTCGTCCGTACACAAGCGGAAGCAGCCATGACTGATGCTATAATAAATTACTACTGATGCAAGTATTCGGTTCGGGGCGATGATTTGGCATGTAATGTGCACGGATGCGCCCAACAGCTGCATCACATCGAAATAATGTTGCAATTTCGCGCCTCAATGAATGCAACCGCCTCCCCCCGCGCGACCGCTCCCCATTGATTGCAAACAATTCACCCGCCTCTGGCAGTAGGATTTACATGCCCTTGCTTTCCAACAGGCTCAAGACGGGTGCGCTTTCTAGCCTGCCCGCCGCGCCATTATTCCGCCGCGACAGACACCATTTTCTCAACCCGCACCGCCGAGAATTTGAATTCGGGAATTTTCCCATATGGATCCAACGCCGCATTCGTCAAAATATTCGCCGCCGCCTCGACATAGGCGAATGGCAGAAACACCATATCCTCGGATACGGCGCGATCCGCACGTGCCATCACATTGATGGTGCCGCGTTTGGTCGTCAGTGTCAGCATGCCACCTGGTTCAACGCCCAAATTGCGCAGGGTACGTGGGTGCAGTGAACAATTTGCCTCGGGTTCTAGCCCATCTAAAACAGTGGCGCGTCGGGTCATTGATCCTGTGTGCCAGTGTTCCAATTGACGCCCTGTGGTCAGGATCATCGGGTATTCTTCGTCTGGCACATCATCGGGTGCAATAATGGATGCTGGGGTGAATTTACCGCGTCCGTCGGCGCGTGGAAAACCGTCGCCAAACACAATTGCTTGGCCTGGATCAGTTGGTGAAAGGCTGGGATATGTCACAACGTTTTCTGCTTCCAAACGATCCCATGTGATGTTGTCCATGGATTTCATATTAATTTTCATTTCGGCAAACACTTCGGATGGGTGGGTGTAGTTCCAATCCAATCCACAACGCTGTGCCAATTCGACGGTGATTGCCCAATCTTCGCGGGCTTCACCAGGGGGTGAAACGGCGGGGCGACCCATTTGAACCTGACGGTTTGTATTGGTCACGGTGCCGGTTTTTTCCGCGAATGCAGATGCTGGCAAAACCACGTCGGCATAGTTGGCGGTTTCTGTCAAGAATATGTCCTGAACAACCAAGTGATCCAGTTTGGCCAATGCCGCGCGCGCGTGCTCAACATCGGGGTCGGACATGGCGGGGTTTTCACCCAAGATATACATCGCTTTGATCTGATCATCGTGGATGGCGTGAATGATTTCGACAACGGTTAGACCGCGTTCGGAACTGAAATCATCGGACTTCCATACTTCGGTAAAGGCAGAACGCACACCGTCGTCACCAACGGGTTGATAGTCAGGCAGGAACATCGGGATCATGCCCGCATCGGATGCGCCCTGAACATTGTTTTGGCCGCGCAGTGGGTGCAAACCAGCGCCTGATTTACCGACGTTGCCCGTCATAAAGGCCAATGAAATTAGGCAACGTGAATTGTCTGTACCGTGGATGTGTTGCGACACGCCCATGCCCCAGAAAATCATACCCGCTTTGGCACCCGCAAATGTACGCGCAACATCGCGCAACATATCTGCGTCGATACCACAAATTGGGGCCATTTTTTCAGGAGTAAAATCTTTCAAATGCTCTTTCTGAGCTTCCCAATTTTCGGTGTATTTGGCGACGTATGCATCGTCATACAAACCCTCTTCGACGATCACATGCATGATTGCGTTCAACATGGAAACATCCGCGCCGGGACGGAATTGCAACATGTGTGAAGAATGGCGCTTCAGTGCCTGACCGCGTGGATCCATCACGATCAATTTGCCGCCACGTTTGGCGAACTGTTTGAAATAGGTCGCAGCAACCGGATGGTTTTCCGTTGGGTTTGCGCCAATCACTATCGCCACATCCGCGTTTTCAATCTCGTTGAATGTGGCCGTCACAGCTGCCGACCCAACGTTTTCCATCAATGCCGCAACGGATGATGCGTGACACAAACGGGTACAGTGATCGACGTTATTGTGGCCAAACCCTTGGCGGATAAATTTTTGAAAAAGATATGCTTCTTCGTTTGAACATTTGGCTGATCCGAAACCGGCAACTTCGCGACCGCGACCCTTTAGGCCGTTTGCGGCGACGTCCATCGCCTCTTCCCATGATGCTTCGCGGAAATGTGTGAATGGATTACCTGGATCAACATTCAAACCCTTGGGAGCATCTGCCAAACGGATCAATGGCTTCGTTAAACGGTGTTTGTGATCGATGTAATCAAACCCAAAACGACCCTTAACGCACAGGCGGTTTTCGTTGGCGGGGCCATCGATACCGTCAACCCATTTCACCTTGTTATCCTTAATCTTCAGGCTGATTTGACAGCCAACGCCGCAAAATGGGCAAACTGACTTCACTTCTTTTTCGAAATCCATGCTGTCGCCGACCTGCGCCGCATCAACAACAGTTGCGGGCATCAAGGCACCTGTTGGACAAGCCTGCACACATTCACCGCACGCAACACAGGACGACGCGCCCATTGGGTCGTCCAAATCGAAAACAATTTTGGCATCTTGGCCACGGCCAGCCAAACCAATCACATCGTTTACCTGTACTTCGCGACAAGCGCGGACACACAAGTTACATTGAATACAGGCGTCCAAATTCACACTCATCGCAACGTGACTGTTATCCAGCAACGGGATGCGATCGGGTTCGATGGCGGGAAAGCGGCTGTCAGTGATGCCCTGCATATCGGCCATATCCCACAAGTGCGATGATTTATCGTGGGCTACATCCTGGGCAGGTTGATCAGCGACCAGTAATTCCATCACCATCTTGCGTGCTGATTTTGCGCGGTGGCTTTCGGATTTGACCACCATGTCGGGGCTGGGTGTGCGGATACAGGATGCGGCCAAGGTGCGTTCGCCATCAATTTCAACCATACAGGCGCGACAGTTGCCGTCAGAACGATAGCCTTTTTCACCAGAATGGCACAGGTGCGGAATGGTTGTTCCTTCGCGTTTAGCCACTTCCCAGATGGTTTCACCTGGTTCTGCGGTTACGGACTTGCCATCTAAACTGAATGTAATGTTATCGGCCATTGCGGGAATCCTGTTCATTTGCGTTACGTGAATAAACCACAGACGGGGCGCATTCCCAAGGAAGGAACCGACACCGGATGCCGATTTTACGGCTTTTGGGTGTCTACAAGTTTCCGATAGGCGCTAATGTTTGCCCACATGTTTCTTGATGCGGCGTACCATGAGCAACACGGCGATCACCACTGGAATAACCATTGCCGCACTGACATAGGTTTTATCCCAGCCCTGTGTTTTCGCAAATGGCACCATCAGATAGGTCAACAAGCTGACGCCATAATAACTGATTGCAACCACGGACAGACCCTCGACCGTTTCTTGCAGACGCAGTTGCAATTCCGCCCGTGCATCCATTTTTTCTAACAGGGCACGGTTTTGTTCGGCGGCGCGTACATTCACGCGCGTTCCTAACATATCCGCCGCACGCGCGGCGCGGTCGGATATGGATTGCAGGCGTTTTTGGGCGGCTTGGCAGGTGCGAACTGTGGGGGAGAAGCGGCGCATCATGAATTCTGAAAAAGTTTGACGCCCCAAAAACCGTTCTTCGCGCAGGACGAAAATGCGTTGATCTACCAATGCGGCATACGCCTCGCCTGCGCCGAAACGAAAGGCGTTTTCGGCGTTCAGGTATTCGATTTCTGCGGCGATAGACATCAATGCAGTCAGACGTTCACGGTGCGTACCTTCGCGACCTGAAATGGATTGCACTTCGCGTGCCAGATCGCGCTCTAACACGGTTAAACGCCCGAAAACTTTCTTGGCGACAGGCAAGGTCAGCATCGACATGGCGCGGTAGGTTTCGATTTCCAACAGGCGCTGAACAATCCGACCCAGACGGTTGCGACCCACCTGACCGATGGGCAAAACGCCAACACGCACGAACCCGTCCGTGTCCATCTTGAAATCACTGGCCACCACCGCGTTTTCATCCAACACATAGGAAATCGCCAGGCTTTCGGATTGGAATGCTGTGTGAAAATTGCCCAAAACATCTTGTTCTGCTTGTTTTTTACTGGTCGGGGCGACCATGCGCAATTTGATAGCAGTCAGTATTTTGCAACGCAGCGTATCTAACCATTCTTGGGGCAACAGGGTTGCAGCGCCATCTGAAAACGGGGTGTCCTCTTCGCCGTCGGCGAAGATTGTATAGGTCACGAATTCGCTGTGACGTTCCCATTTTAGGGCAAAGCCATCGAAGTTTTCGTAGTAGTGACCCGAGCCAATCACGTATTCCGCACCACCTAAAATATGGCTTAATGCCTGAATATCCGTTTCGTCTGCATCGCCGGCGGTTAAGGCCATATAGGCAACCTGACACGGTGCGTCGACCTTGGGAAATGGGCGTGCATGCAGCTCGTGCGACAGGCTTTCGCGTAGGGGGTGGCTTTGGATTGTGAGCATGGTGTGACCTTGATATTTAAAGGCGACCATACACATGGCCACCGCGCAATCAAGCATAGGTTATCAGGCAAATCGCACTGATATATCAGCACCAAAAACGTGCGTTTGGGGTGCACAAGTCATGCACAGCGTTGATAAAATTAGATTATTTTCGAGCGCCCTAAACCTTGGGCGTTAATTTCAGCACGTCCGCCGATTTTTCCTCGGCGATTTCGTCGAAATCGAAGCTGTCCAAACGCCGGGCGCGATTGCCTGCTTTGGTTGCAGAAATTTTGATTTCTTCGACGTCTTTGGCCGCCATTTGGAAGTGTTTGTCCAGATTGCCAACGCGGGTGCCCAGACGATCGACGTCTTTGTACAAAGCGCCAAGTTCACGTCGTATTGCGCCCGCTTGTTCGCGCATGCGCGCATCTTTCAACACCGCACGCATGGTGTTTAATGTAGCCATGCAGGTGGTGGGGGATACGATCCAAACGCGAGCATCAAAGCCTTCACGTACGACATCTGGGAAATTGGCGTGGAGTTCGGCATACACCGCCTCGCTTGGTAAAAACATCAAGGCACCGTCGGCGGTTTCGCCTTCGATTATATACTTCTCGGAGATGTCTTTGATGTGTTTACGCACGGATGATTTCATTTGACGACCCGCAAGTGCCGCTTCGGCGTCATTGGTAGCATTGCGCAGCATTTCGTACGCTTCCAGGGGAAATTTGCTGTCGATGACAATGGGGCCCGGTGGGTTTGGCAGGTGGATCAGGCAATCGGCGCGTTTACCGTTGGAAAGGGTTTGTTGGAAATCATAGACATCGGGTGCCAATGCGCGGGTGACGATTTCATTCAGTTGGATTTCACCAAATGCGCCACGTGTTTGTTTATTGGACAGGATGTCCTGTAAGGATAAAACATCGCCAGACAGTTTTTCAATATTGGTTTGCGCCTTGTCGATAGTTTTCAGACGCATTTGAAGTTCGCCCAAGGATTCGGCTGTGCGTTTGGCCGAACCGTGCAAACTGTCGCCCATATTTTTTTGCACTTCTTCCAGACGGCGTTCAAGGGTGTCGACCATTTGCGCCTGCCCTGCGACCTGTGCGTCGGACACGGATCGCAAACCACCTGCAAGACTGTGTTGCGATGCGTTCAATGTTTTGACGTTTTCACCCATCACACCCATTTGCATGGCCAGTGGTTCAATCGCTCGCACGGATTTCCCCGATGCGCGTAAGGCCATGAAAATCATTAACAACATGACCAAGAACAGGAATACGCCGATTGCACCCGCGATGACACGCGGGTCGTTGAAATTTAAAATAAGGTCGCCAATTTGTATCATGTGCGTCCAAATAACCTTTCGATGTCAGATAATTTTAATTCCACATAGGTGGGACGGCCATGGTTACACTGTCCTGAGTGTGGTGTCGCCTCCATTTCGCGCAGAAGTGCGTTCATTTCTTCGCCGCGCATGATGCGCCCTGATCGGATGGAACCATGGCAGGCAACGCGGCTGAGGATTGCCTCTAGCCTGTCTTGGACGTTTTGGGTTTCGGACAGATCATTCAGTTCATCCAAGATGTCGTGGATCATGGCGGTGGCGTTAACCTCGCCTAATATGGCCGGGGTTTCACGGATTGCGATGGCCGCGCCGCCAAAACGTTCAACGGTCAGGCCGAAACGCGCCAATTGGGGCGCTGCGTCCATCAGGGTTGCGCAATCTGGGTCAGATAATTCGATGATTTCAGGGATCAACAACGCCTGAGCCGCGACGCCGTTTTGTGCCATTTGGTTTTTGAGTTTTTCATAAACCAAACGTTCGTGTGCGGCGTGTTGATCAACGATGACAACACCGTCGGTGGTTTGGGCAATGATATAGTTTTCATGCACTTGTGCACGCGCCGCGCCAAGGGGGTGTTCGGTTGGCTGATCCTGCTCAGCCATGGGCATTTCGACGCGACCAGAATAATCTGCCATTGCTTCGCCAAAGCCAGATTGCGCATCATATGCGGTGCGAATAGCACCTTGCGTCGGGCGATCCATTTGGTATTGGCGTGGCGGTTGATTTTGATCGGGGGCGCGAAATGCGCCCAAAGTGGCATCAGCCACCGTGGTAGAGGCGCGATGACCGGCGTCGGCCAATGCGTGGCGCAGGCCAGACACCATCAAACCACGTGCAATGCCTGGTTCGCGAAAGCGAACTTCGGCTTTGGCGGGGTGGACGTTTACATCGACCCGTTCGGGATCGCATTCAACGAACAAGGCGACAACGGGATAGCGGCCGCCGTGGAGGAAGTCGGAATAGGCGGCGCGCAGGGCGCCAAACAATGCTTTGTCTTTGACGGGGCGACCGTTGACGAAAATGTATTGCCCCACCGCCGCGCCGCGTGAATATGTCGGCAAGCTGGCGAAACCTGTCAGGGTCATGCCTTCGCGTTCTGCATCGACACGGATGCAGTTGGCGGCGAAATCAGCGCCCAGGATTTTACGCAGGCGACCATGCATGGCGGTGAACAGATCACCCGTTTCGGGATCTGCGCGGAAGGTGATCCGCCCCTCGCCACCGCCCGATACATCCCGCAGGGTAAAACCGATGTGGGGCTCGGCCATGGCCAATCGTTTGACAACATCCGAAATTGCACCCGCTTCGGCGCGGTCGGTGCGCAGAAATTTTAGGCGTGCGGGGGTGGCGTGAAACAGATCGCGCAATTCAACCACGGTGCCGACGGTAGCGGGGGCAGGTTTTAGGGGACCGATGTCGCCGCCATTGACGGCGATCGTTGCGCCGATGTCCGCCTCGGATACTCGGCTGGTGATGGTCAGGCGACCGACGGCACCCATGGATGGCAGTGCCTCGCCGCGAAAGCCGAACGTGTGGATGTTGAGCAGATCAGAACCGTCGATTTTGCTGGTGGCGTGGCGCGATAGGGCAAGGATCATTTGATCCTGTGGGATGCCGTGTCCATCATCGGAAACACGGATCAGGGTTTTACCACCATCAGCATATGAAATATCGATCCGTGTGGCGTGGGCGTCGAT
Source organism: uncultured Rhodobacterales bacterium (assembly GCA_963976255.1). Classification (GTDB taxonomy): domain Bacteria; phylum Pseudomonadota; class Alphaproteobacteria; order Rhodobacterales; family Rhodobacteraceae; genus Amylibacter. The sequence goes on along the minus strand of CAXBJO010000031.1, from coordinate 15,918 downwards.
TGCATTTTCAACCAATTCCTTGATTGCAGAACTGGGACGTTCCACCACTTCGCCCGCCGCAATACGATTGGCGGCGGCATCGTCCAGCTGGCGAATAACAGGCCGGTTGGGGGGTATGTTGGGGTTTTCAGCGCTCATACCACTAGGGATAGCATGAAGCGGTGCGATTCTGCCATAACTTGATTGCGGTGATGCTTAATCAGTTGATGTAACACCGACGGGACGCCCGACCACCACAAACCGCAGGTCATCGGCACGCAAAATACGTTTGGCGACGCGGGCGATATCCTGTTTTGTTACTGCTGAAATATAGCTATTGCGGTTTTTGGGGTAATCGATGGGAAAGTCGTTTAATTGGCTGTAGGTCAGGATGGACGCGATTTGGCCGTTGCCGTCGAAACGCAATGGGTAAGAGCCGGTCATATATTTTATTGCCGCTTCCAGTTCGGCGTCGGTGACACCGCCATTGGCCATGCGCGCCCATTCTTGTTTGATGATATCAATGGCCTCGCCCACACGTTCGTTCGCAGATGATACAGAGCCGCCATAATAATCGGCGCTATCCATACCAGCAAGATAGGAATAAACACTGTAGGTCAGCCCGCGTTTTTCGCGCACTTCTTGGGTCAGGCGGGACGAGAATCCGCCCCCGCCAAGAATATAGTTCATCACATAGACCGCGAAAAAATCGGGGTCTTTTTGTGGAATACCTTGTTGTCCCCAAATGGCCACTGATTGAGGCGTGTCAAAATCGACTACGGTCGTACCGCCCGTCGCTTGAAAAGTAATGGGATCAGGCAATGGCGCGCCATTTGCGGGAAGGTCGCCAAACAGATTGTCCAACAAGATTGACAGCTCGGGCGCTGTGATGTCACCCACAACCCCGACAAACAGACGATCTTTGGTCATGGTGCGCGCCTTTGCGGCACGGATATCATCAGGTGTTAAGCCAGCAACCGTTTCAGGAGTGCCGCGATAAGGTTGCGCATAAACGTGACCCTTGAACGCAAGTTCACTGAACGCGCGCGCAGCAATATCTTGGGGGTCGGTTTCGTTATTAGCGATGATTGATTGCACCTGTGCTTTGGTGCGTTCAAATGCCGATGTGTTAAAGGCAGGGTTCGTAATCGCCATTTTCAGCAATGCCACGCTGTCATCACGGGTTTCGGACAGGAATTGCGCCGTGATTGTAATACTTTCGCGCGAACTGTCGAAATCAAAACTGCTGGCCAATCCTTCGGCGGCTTGTTTAAATGCAGTGGCGTCCATGTCGCCTGCGCCCTCTTCCAGCAAACCAGCCATCAGATATGTCGCACCCAGTTTATCCACCGGATCAGATGTAGATGCACCTTGAAAAGCGATGTTCATGGCGATCATGGGGATTGATGGTTCGTTGACCAACCATGCGGTAATGCCGCCTTTGGACGTGACTTCTTGGATGTTTAATTCGATATTTAATTCCGCGTGAGCGGGGATTGCGGCAAAAAAGATGGCCGTGCATAATGCGAATAGTTTGATCATTGTGACGCCTCCTGTGGTGCGCGAAGCCAACCTGTAACGGATGCCTTGGGGTTTAAAACTTTGCGGGCGGCGGCCATAACATCCTCGGCGGTGACGGCGGCCAAAATATTTGGCCAGTCTTGGACGTCTTGGATGGTCAGGCCTGTGGTTAAGGCGGTGCCGTATTCTCGTGCGATGCCTTCTTGATCGTCCAGCTCATAAATCTGAGAGGCTTTAAGTTGGGTTTTGATGCGATCCAAATGCGCCTGATCGACACCCGTTTCCAGAAACAACGCAATGGCCGCGTCCAATGCATCCTCGGCTTGTTGCAAAGTGATGCCGGGTGCGGGCACGATGTATAAACCAAATGTGTCTGGATCATAGGATGTACCAGAATACCAAGAGGCCACGTTGAGCGCTTTTTTCTGTTCCAATTGTAAACGCTGACCCAAGAATGATGTAACGCCAGAGCCGCCCAAAAGCTGCGAGAAGATCGTCAATGCGGCCGCTTCAGTCTGGTCGCCTGTTTTGCGATTGGGTGCCAAGTATTCACGGATAACGTATGGTTGGCGCACGCGGGCATCCTCGAATACTGTACGCACGGCGGCGCGTTTTGGTGGTTCTTGGGGGCGAACACGTTTGGTGATGGCGTCCGATGGGATGCGTGGGCCGTAATATTCTTGTGCCAGAGCGCGTACTTCGTCAGGGTCAACATCGCCTGCGACGACCAGAACCGCATTGTTGGGAGCGTAATATTTGCGATAGAAATCAATGGCATCATCGCGAGTCAGTTGCCCGATTTCTTGCTTCCAGCCGATTACAGGACTGCCGTAGCCGTGGTTTTGGAACATCAGTGACGACCGAAGCTCGCCAAACAAGGCACTTGGATTAGTGTCTGTGCGTGAATTGCGTTCCTCGATGATCACATCGCGCTCTGGCAACACCTCTTGGGCTGTGAGTTGCAGGTTTTGCATCCGATCAGATTCGAGTTTCATCATCAGACCCAAACGATCCGCCGATACCCGCTGAAAATAACCAGTGTAATCGTAAGATGTGAATGCATTTCCCGTGCCACCGTTGGCGGCGACGATTTCGGTAAATTCGCCAGATTTCAGATTGTCTGTTCCCTTGAACATCAGGTGTTCCAGATAATGCGCAATTCCTGATTTTCCCCGCACTTCGTCCGCTGATCCCACGCGATACCACACCATGTGGGTAACGACAGGGGCGCGGTTATCTTGGATCACCACCACCTCCATGCCGTTATCCAGCGTGAATGAGGTCACTTCGCCCACAGCAAAGGCCGAGACGTTTGAAATAAGGAGCAGAGCCAGCGCCGCGAACAAATTTTTCATGAAATTCTCTCGTTGTTTGAACTGAAGGTATCCACCCAGACGCGGGATGCAAGGCCGATTACTAAAACGTGAGCGAATGTGCGCTTAACGCGCACCCTTGGGGTGTGCTGTGGGTGTTTTGACACCCAATTTTTGCAACCGCAGCAGTTCGGCGTACTCATCCAAGCGTTGAGCACGATAGCGGGTGGCATAAATATCAGATCCGACCCAACGCTCCAAAACCTTGCCTTTGTTACGCTTGCGGAAATCTGCGTCTTCGGTGGCGGTAATTGTGCGAATGTTGGCTGTGACGCCATTACGCGACGCGGCATTAATCAACGCTGCTTCGCCCTGATTAATCCCAGTGGCATCCAGACGTTCCGCGCGACCACCCAATGCAACCACACCGTCCACAAGTGGGCGTTGATCCGCCAAATTACGCCCTTGTGGGTTTGGCTCAGGTAAAACCGACAGATCGTCGGGCATGACCAAGGGTTTGGTTGGCAAAACACCAAACTCGTCAGGGCCTTGGGGTGCCTTACCCTCGCAGGCGGCCAGTCCAAAAGCCAAAATGGAGACCAAGGCAATTTTTACAGATACAGTCATAACCACTCGCTTATTTATTCTGTGACTTGTTTAGCGCAATAAAATCCGCGCGTCACGCCCGTTTCGCAAAGCGTTCTGAAAACAACGCCAAGCCGATCAACCCGCCAAAAACGAAAATATCCGCGATATTAAAAATATATGGATTTTGAATTCCGCAACATGACATATTCAAAAAATCTACAACCGCGCCGTACCGAATACGATCCCAAGCATTTCCGATTGCACCCCCAACGACCATGCCGATCAGGAACGGTGCCCAGCGCGATGCAAAGCTACGTGACCAGATGATTAGTCCTGTGCTGATGGCAACCGCCACCCCGATTAACACCCAGCGTATCGCATCAGGGTATTCCGACAAGAGGCCAAAATTGATGCCTCTGTTCCATCCCATCGACAAGACGAGGTAGGGTTCAAAAACCTCGTACATGCCGATTTCGTTCAAGTTGATCCATTCCAGAATGAACCATTTACTGAATTGATCGATAGCAAAAAACAGAACGGAAAAAAGAAGTGCACGTACCATGTTAATGCTTAAAGTGGCGCATGCCGGTGTAAACCATGGCAAGACCTGCGTTGTTGGCGGCGTCAATCACTTCTGCATCGCGCATCGAACCTCCGGGTTGAATAACTGCCGTGGCCCCTGCCTCGGCAGCAGTCAACAAACCATCAGCGAACGGGAAAAACGCATCCGATGCCACCACCGAACCGATGGTCAGGGGTTGGGGCAAACCGATGGCATCCGCCATGTCCTGTGCCTTGCGTGCGGCGATGCGGGTAGAATCAACGCGGCTCATTTGACCCGCGCCAACGCCGACTGTTGCACCATCTTTAACGTAAACAATGGCGTTTGATTTGACGTGTTTTGCGACCTTCCATGCGAACAACATGTCCTGCATTTCCGCGTCTGTTGGTTTGCGTTCGGTAACGATTTGCAGGTCATCCAAGCCGATAAAGCCGTTATCGCGATCTTGGATCAAATATCCCCCCGATACCTGTCGCCATGTTTGGCCGACGGCGCGAACATCAGGCAATCCGCCCGTTGTCAAAAGGCGCAGGTTCTTTTTCGCGGCGAAGATTTTTTTGGCCTCGTCAGTTGCATTTGGGGCGATCACAACTTCGGTGAATATCTGACAGATTTGTTCGGCTGTTTCACCGTCCAATGTGCCATTCAAGGCGATGATACCACCAAATGCGGATGTTTGGTCGCATTGGAATGCGCGTTCATACGCGGCGCTGAATGTGGCACCGGTTGCGACGCCACAAGGGTTGGCGTGTTTGATGATCGCCACGGCGGGGCCATTGGCGGGGTCAAATTCGGCAACCAATTCGAATGCGGCATCGGTGTCGTTGATGTTGTTGTACGACAATGCTTTGCCCTGATGTTGCATGGCTGTGGAGACGCCAGGGCGATTGTCGCCGTTAGCATAAAAGCTGGCCGCTTGGTGTGGATTTTCGCCGTAACGCATTTCCTGAACGAACGTACCTGCGATGGCGCGGCGACGCGGCGCGGTTTCGCCAATTGCGGATGCCATCCATGTGGAAACTGCGGCGTCATAAGCGCCCGTGCGGGCATATGCGGTTTGTGCCATTTTTTGGCGGAATTTCAAATCAGTTGCACCGTCATGTGCATCCATTTGTTGCAACAATGGGTGATAATCATCCACATCAACAACCACAGAAACAAAACCGTGATTTTTCGCGGCTGCACGGATCATGGCAGGGCCACCGATGTCGATGTTTTCGATGCATTGTTCGTAATCGCCACCCGCTGCGACAGTTTCTTCGAATGGGTACAGGTTCACGACCAACAGGTCGATTTCCATGATGCCATGTTCACGCATTGCGGCCACGTGATCGTCGTTGTCACGCAAGGCCAGCAATCCACCATGCACCATCGGGTGCAAGGTTTTCACACGGCCATCCATCATTTCAGGAAAATTGGTAATCTCGGACACATCGCGCACGGGCAGGCCTGCATCGCGGATTGCCTTGGCAGTACCGCCAGTGGACAAAAGTTCGACACCTTTTAAATCCAATGCGGTGGCTAATTCGACCAGTCCTGTTTTATCAGATACGGATAACAAAGCGCGGCGAATTTTTACGTGTTCTAGGTGCATAGACTTTCCTTTGGCGTCTGTTTTGGGCGGTTCCCTAAGCCTCTAATCGGGTCAGGGTCCATTCGATAACGCCCTCATAATTGATTGCGCCGCCAGATACCACAACCTGATTGGTCGCACGTGGTTTAAGCAGGCCATATTGCATATAGGCACTTTTCTGAACTGTCATTAGGGTATTTGGGGCGCGTAATATCCAAATCTCGCCTTTGGGGGTGGTCAGGGTTACAGCCGTGTCGCGCATCCCCAATTCCACCTGCACATCGGGTGCGATATGAAAGTGGACGTCAAACGGAATTCCCTTTTTACGGTTCGCCTTGATCCATTTGGCGAATGTGGCGCGATCCGGCTCGGTTTCGGCCGCCATCACATCCTTGCCGCGCAACATCATCCCATCCCGCGCCATTTCCAGTGAGCGATAATGTGTCAGGCCAAATGTGGGCACAAACCCATCATGCGAACAGGCCAGCATTTCGAAATCGGTGTTTTCACTGCGTGACACGATTGGCGTGATGGGTTTCGCCTTTTTGCGTGTATCCATAATCGGCGAGGTTTGATTGACACACGCGCCACTGTGCGCGGCCAATGACTTGCTGATCTCCCACCATTCACTGCCAAACAATCGCCCCGGTCCCGTGTTGACGATCAAAGGCTGACGTGCGGTCGAAAATTCAAATGCAAGGGCGCAGAATGTATCGCCTTGGTGCGCATCTTGGTCGCCGCCATCCATTATTAAAACAGAGCCACCATGCGCCACGCGCGAATATCCCATTGCGCCACCCACACGGGCAGGCAGGCGTATGGATGCATCCGACAGGGATTGATCCAACCGTCCCTCCATTCCGCGACCGCCGCCGTGAAAATGCGCCAATCCACCGTCGCCCAAACGCAGCGCGCGCAGGCTGGGAACAATCCGTTCCATCGCCAACAAATGATCGCGCAGTGGTGTTTCACCAGCTTCGCCAATCGCATGTGCTGCCCATGCAAGGGTCGTGAAAATATCCATCAACTCTTCTGGATTGCGCGATGGGATGGCGCCGTTGTCGTCCACATAAGCCAAGGATTGCCGTGCCAAATTTTTCATCGCGGGTTTTAGGAAGCGATCCTTACCCTCCAACGCTAATCCGCAATAGATCAACCCCGTCAGCGCCTCGAAGCGTGGCAGGCCTGCGTATTCGTTCGCCCAGCGCTTTGCCAAGAAATTCGACTGTTGGCCAAGCGCCTTAAAATAAGCCTGTTGGTTTTTGCTGTCCTCTGAATTCAGCAGAAATAGTGCATGGTTTATAACCCGTACAACGCGGCGTCCCGTCAGTTGCGGCGTCCAGCCCGCACCCGAACCGTTGCCAAAGCGGACAATCCATTCCCACAACCATTGTTTCGCCAATGTCCGCGCCTGTGTCGATCCATCGGCCGCCAGATGGTCAAGCCAACTAAAACCATGTAATTCTTGCTCGAACACCATGCTGGGCATGTCCAAATCCCAGATCGAGGTATTAGGAGACTCGACGACATGGCCTGCAAACAGGAAAAAGCCGCTCATCATTTGTTGACCGCGTGCGGGAATACCGATAGTGCGCGGCTCTGGTTGCGACACGAATGCCTGTGCGGGACGTGCAAAACGGCTGCGTTTTGCAGCAACGGCATTCCCAAATTTATACCCAAGAAGTCCCATGTCTGTTCACCACCTTTATGTGGTGCAGGTTACCCTTCTCGGGTGAACTTGGCTACGAAAAACCCATCCATACCGCCGCGATTTTTCCAAAAATCAGGACGCAGACGAATTTGCCCATTCGCATTCACCATGTTCGCATCCAAACCAAGGGGCGCGGGGTCGATGGGTTGTGCAATCAGAGGGCTGTTTTGTTTATTCAGCCAATCGACCTGACCTTCGCCCTCGGCACTGAAAATCGAGCAGGTCGAGAAAATCAGCGTGCCACCAGGTGTCAACCATTCAGCGGCCTTCATGATCAGATTGCGCTGTAATTTCAACAGATCGCCCAGATCAAAGTTTTCCTTGGCAAAGGGTAAATCAGGGTGGCGGCGCATGGTGCCCGTGGCCGAACATGGCGCATCCAACAAAATTGCATCAAACGGCGCGTCGGGGCTCCATTTCAGCGCATCAGCAACCACGTATTTCGCGCCGAGCTTTGTGCGACCCAGATTTTGAACGACACGTTCCATCCGTTTGGACGACACGTCCAACGCGGTGACATTCGCGCCCATCGCGGCCAATTGCATGGTTTTACCACCCGGCGCCGCGCATAGGTCCAAAACACGTTTACCTGTAACGTCGCCAATCGTGCGTGCCGGAATTGATGCGGCCGCATCCTGAACCCACCAATCACCTTCGGCAAAACCCGGCAATTCCGAAATTTGCCCAGCGCGCGCCAACCGAACGGAATTATTGGGCATCAATTCCCCGCCCAGCGTTTTCGCCAATGCGGGTGCCGTTGCGGGATCCTTGGTGGTTAAATCCACAGGTGCGCCCATTTGATGGGCGCGTTCGATTGCGATGATTTCGTCCTTGGTGGCGATTTTGGCCATTTGCGAACGGAATGCCTTGGGTAATTCCTGTGGGGGAAGTTCGGCGAAAATTGCAGGGCCCTCGGTGGCGACTTTGCGCAAAACAGCGTTGGCGACATTTTTCAGGTGCGATGTTTTTTGCCTGCGTTTGGCCATCGTAACAGCCGCATCCACCGCCGCGTGATCCGCAATGCCATCAACCAAAATTTCAGTTGCCGCAACGCGCAGGATATTCAGCAGAGCAAAGGGCGTCTGTTTGGTCAGAAATTTATTCAACACCGTATCAATTGGCCCCAAATTGCGTAGGGTCGTCATCGCCAAGGATTGTGCGCGCGCACGTTCGGATGGTTCCAAATCAATCAGTTCGCTGTCTTCGCCATGTACCAAATCAATCAACAAACGTTTTTCCAACAAAACACCGTGCAACAGGCGCACCGCCGCTTCGCGTGCATATAATCCAGGTTTGGCCATTTGCGTCTCTTTCTGTGCTGGTTTATAGGGCTGTTATACCACAGACGCGCCCAGCAACAGAGCAAACAACATGACCGACACCAAAGAAAAACGCCTCAAAGACGCAGCAAAACGCGCATTAACCGAGGCAGAGGCGCGTAAATTGGCCGCACTTGACGAGACGCAGCCGCTGGAGCTTGGCGGCCCCAAGGGGTTGGAACCCACCCGCTTTGGTGATTGGGAACGCAAAGGTATTACCTCTGATTTTTGATAAAATTTAGGCTAGTTTTAGGTTTAAATTTACGAAATCCCAATACTCACATGGAATGAAGGGGCTGATTAACCGGAGCCTTTTCATGAACAAAACGTTACTTTTTATCCTTGGGATGTCTTTTACATCTGCTGTATCCGCACAAGAAACAGCACCGCAACCCGCAAGCCGGTTATGGTTTACATTAGAAAGCCGTGCAGTGGATCCAGAGCTGTGCAGAACTAAAAATGTGTGCCGACCCGTTCCAAGATATGAAACCAGATTGGGCGAAATTTCCACACCGGATGCATTGGCGCAAACGGCAGAGGCGTTAAAACAATTGGCGCGTATACGTGGTTATGGTGAAAATAATCCTGACACGCCGATGACATGTCAAAATGTTGCGGCGGCTAAGGTTTTGGGCTTTGATCCCGAAATGTGGCCGATGTCGGAAAAATTGGACACCTTGGTGGGGCTACAAGGCGTTTATTTCGCGCTTGATAAACTGAAGGCACCCGCCGGATATGACGGCCCCTTTGGCGAACAAGTACAGGCCGAGGTAACAAGAAAGTTCAACAACGCTAGTATTCCGGTATTAAGCGAAGAACAGCGCGATTTAACTCCCGGAAAACCGCATTTAAACATCTTCTTTTCAAACACAAACCCCGACACAGGCTGTTGGTTCAGTGTTTTTTCAAGTTTGACGCAAACGGTGTTACTGACCCGCAATCATACGGTGAAAGTCAAGGCTGGAACATGGGGGTTTGGCGGTGGCTATTCTGCTGATTCACCAGACCGTTCGGAGTATGACGCCATCATGGTGGTGATAGATAAATTCATCTCAGATTTTAAAACCGCCAACCCCGACGGCGTCAAACGCATCGATTACGAGAATCCTTAACCTTTCGTTAAGCCCGCCTTTATTCTAAGCAATTCACAAGAGCGGCGCACCCGCATGGCGCGGACATCAACCAAGCTCAGCGCCGGAGGCGCACCCTGTCCGCATCATGCCCAAGCCGTAGGCCCGTCACTCTGGCACCGCGTTCATAATCCAAGAACATCCAGCATATCATATTCACCCGCTGGCTGACCCTGTCCCCACAATGCGGCGCGCAGGGCACCGCGTGCGAAAACTTGGCGATCTGTTGCAAGATGGCGCAACACGATCCGTTCACCATCGGCGGCAAAAATCACGTCGTGTTCGCCCACCACATCGCCACCGCGAATGGCGTGGAAACCAATATCACCACGTTTGCGTGCGCCTGTTATACCATCACGCCCACGATCAGATACATCGCCCAAATCCACACCACGACCAGCGGCGGCGGCCTGGCCCAGCATCAATGCTGTGCCCGATGGGGCATCTACCTTGTGACGATGATGTGCCTCGACAATTTCAATGTCGTAATCTTCGTCCAATGCGGCGGCAATTTTTTGAGTCAGTAATGTCAACAAGTTCACACCCAAACTCATATTTCCCGCCCGCACAATCACACCACGTTTGGCGACTTCTGTCAGTGCCGCCAAATGCGCGTCATCCATGCCAGTGGTGCCAATCACATGCACCGCGCCCGCTTGGGCGCACATTTTCGCATGTGCGACAGATGCCACAGGAGATGTGAAATCAATCACCGCTTGCGCTCTCGCAAACACCGCCGGCGCATCATCGGATACAATCACGCCGTTTTCAGCACTGCCCATGCACACACCCAAATCACGCCCAACCCATTCATGACCAGTGCGTTCGGTGACCCCTGCCAATGTGGTCTTATCCGAGTTTTGCACAGCACTGATCAGCATCTGTCCCATACGGCCAGAAGCACCCACAATCGCAATCGCTGGAAGTTGTGTCATCACTTGGTTCCTTATCTGTTAATCTCATTTACCGCGCATTGGCACAGATGCAAAGCCCCGCTTGCGGGCAAGGGCAAAAACCCCTAAATGAGCCCCATGGCAAAACGAGATAACCCTGCGGCCAACGGGCCATCCCAACGTCAACTGCGTGTTGGCGAAATGTTACGTCGAGCGATTTCGGATGTGTTGTTGCGTGGCGACATACACGACGCCGATCTGGCGCATGTGTCCGTGACCGTTGGCGAGGTGCGTGCAACGCCTGATTTGCGGCTGGCCTTGGTTTATGTTTTGCCGTTGGGGGGGCAGAATGCGGATTTAGTGATTGAAGCACTGAACCGCAACAAATACGAAATCAGACGCACTGTTAATAAACAAGTGTCGCTGAAATATTCGCCTGACCTTAAGTTTGTATTGGACCGCACCTTTGATCAGTTGGATGAAACACGTCGGTTATTGGGCCAAGACGTTGTAAAACGGGATGTCTCGTCCGACGAATAGTTGTGCAAGGTTCACGTCATCCGCAAAAAGGGATAAGGGGTCATGCTTACATCACAATCAGAACCATTGGCCGCCGCAATCAAGAGGATGCCAGATGCGCCCACCGCGAATAATTTGCAAAAGTGTGATCGATCCGGATTTTACTATTATCAAATAACCAAATGTGGTTGTACGTTTGTGCGAGCCCTGATCAATCAAATTGACGGCCGTCCACATGACGCCGAACCGCAGAAAGTTATGTGGGACAACGATGCCGCCCTTGCTTTTGTTGTTGTCCGACATCCAATTGATCGGTTTTTATCGCTGTATTTTGACAAAATGTATGGCGGCTCATCACAGATGGCCAAAAGTTTTATACAGCGCGGCATTATCACGCCAGACGCCCATACAGTGGCCGAACACGAAGAGAATTGCCTGCGTGCATTGGCGTGGATCAAACAGACGGTCGACAGCGGGAAAATCGGCCAAATGAACGTGCATTGGCGGCCGCAAAAATATCGCTTGCATAAAATTTCAAAGTTGAATGTGCATATGCTGACTTTGGATGGGTTATCATGGCAAATGACGCATCTGTTGCATGATTATTGCCCCGATATTGCTACGCAGATTCAAAGATGTGGCCACAAAAATGTATCCCTTAAACCGATTGATCCAGACCTTTTAAAAACCGAACGCATTCAAGAAAATATTAGCGGGATTTACCCCGACGACGAACGCATATATGCCGATGTAAATCGCCATTGGGCAGAAATTAAGTTAGGGTTGGGTCATCATGGGCAAGACATCAAATAAACGGCGCGTGGATGGTTGGTTGCTGGTCGACAAGCCCGCAGGAATCACATCCAGTGCGGTGGTGAACAAGGTCAAATGGGCGCTGAATGCTAAGAAGGCTGGCCATGCGGGAACCCTTGATCCAGAAGCCACAGGATTGTTGGCAATCGCGCTGGGCGAGGCGACGAAAACCGTGCCTTATGTGACTGATGGGATGAAAGCCTACACGTTTATTGTACGTTTGGGGCAGGCGACAAATACAGATGACATTGAAGGCCAAGTGATTGCCAGTTCGGATCTACGCCCTACGGACGATGAAATCATTGCCGCATTGGCGCAGTTTACGGGTGATATCCGCCAAATTCCACCACAGTTTTCGGCCGTAAAGGTAGATGGCCAGCGGGCGTATAAACTGGCCCGTGAAGGCGAGGAATTGGATCTGATCGCGCGCGATTTATATGTCGAGAGCCTTACATTTTTGAACCGCATTGACGCGGATCATTTGGAATTGGAATTGATCTGTGGCAAGGGTGGATACGTGCGATCTATTGCCCGCGATTTAGGCGAGGCGTTGGGATGTTATGGCCATGTTAAAATCCTACGCCGTATTTGGTCCTGTTCTTTAAATGTCGAAGATGCGATTGATTTTGAAACACTAGAGCGATTGGCCAAGGACCCCGCATTAGAGGATTATTTACATCCGATAGAATTGGGTTTGGCTGACCTACCAGAATTAAAATGTCGCCCCGAAGAGGTTGTTAAATTGCGCAACGGCAACCCTGCGATGGTGTTGGCGTCCGATCTGGAATACGGCGACGAGGCATGGGTTTCGTGTCATGGCGAACCCTTGGCGATTGGTGTTTACAAGGCCGGTGAAATTCATCCCAACCGCGTTTTTGTCGCCCCCGAATGATCACCCGCACCCATATCAAGGATGACGCGCCATCCACAGCGATCTATTCTGATTGCGAGCGGTATCGATATGCGCTGACGCGCACATGGGACGGTGCCGGGGGGCGTGTTTTGTTTATTATGTTGAACCCATCGACCGCGACAGAAGTGCAAAATGATCCCACCGTGGAACGCTGTGAGCGCCGTGCGCGGGCGTTGGGGTATGGGGCGTTTCGGGTTTGTAATATCTTTGCCTACCGCGCCACCGATCCGCGCGATATGCGTGCCCAAGATGATCCCAATGGACCGGATAATGACGCGGCGATTATGGACGCGGCCAATTGGGCGGATGCGATTGTTTGTGCGTGGGGGACGCACGGCAAACACAGGGAACGTGGGCCAAAAATGGAGGCGTTGCTGCGCCAACAACCTTTGCCTTTGATGCATCTTGGGTTATCAAAGGCGGGACATCCAAAGCACCCACTGTATATAAGTTATAGTGTGCAACCTGTTGAATGGACACTCAATGAATGACCAAACTAAAGGCATTTTGCTGACCATTTTGGGCGTACTATTCGTCGTTCCCGACAGTCTGTTCATTCGTATAATCAGCGCGAATGTTTATACAATTATAGTATGGCGTAGCTTTTTTACCGGATTTTTTATACTATTTGGTCTCTTTATTTATCATCGCGCCAACATATTAAACGTCTTTCGCAATATCGGTTGGAATGCGATTTTGTTTGGATTTTTCTTTGGTATCAGCGGGCCGATGTTTGCCATGTCGGTCAGCTTGACCGCCGTATCGAATACAGTCTTCATCATTGCGACCATGCCAGTTTTTTCAGCATTCTCCAGCTGGCTGTTGATGGGTGAACGCATATCGCGGCGGATGGTTTGGACGATTGGGTTTGCCCTGTCGGGGATTGCGGTGATTGCCTATGGGTCCTCACAAAACGAGGCGACGTCGTTGTGGGGTGATTTTCTGGCGGTGGGAACTGCCGCCAGTTTTGGTACGGCATTGACGTTTGCACGTAAATCCAAGGCGTCATCGATGATCCCCGTTATGCCATTTGCATTGGCTGCGGTCAGCTTGGCCTTTCTGCCTTGGGCGTCGCCGTTTGTGATGGGCCCGCGGGATGTGCCGTTGGTGCTGATGCACAATGTTTTGATTGCTGTCTCTACTTGCCTGTTGGCGATCAGTCCGCGCTATATTACCAGCGCCGAGGTTGCGTTGTTGATTTTGGGCGAGAGTATATTGGCGCCGATTTTGATTTGGGTCGTGATTGGCGAGAACCCGGGATCGTGGGCGTTGATCGGTGGGGGTGTGGTTTTGGTGACGTTGTTTGTGTCTAATATGATTGCGTTGCGCCGTCGTCGGGTGGGGTGAGATTTCCCTTTATTTCTGAGGGAATCATCACTATACGAGCGCAATCTGAATTCAGATACTCCATGGGCCTTGCTGGACGATATCCCGGCATGCGCCATCAACCTTAACAAAGGAGACCCCGATGTCGATTACTGCAGAAGAAAAAGCACGTTTGATTAAAGAATTCGCGACCAAAGAAGGTGACACTGGTTCACCAGAAGTTCAAGTTGCTATCCTGACTTCACGTATCAAGACACTTACTGAACATTTTAAAACCAACAAAAAAGACAACCACTCGCGTCGTGGTTTGTTGAAAATGGTGGCTTTGCGTCGTAAGTTGTTGGATTATACGCGCGGTAAAGATGAAGCACGTTACCAAGACTTGATCAAGCGTTTGGAAATCCGTCGTTAAGACGCATTTCAATTCGGAATTTTAAGGCCCGTTCAGAAATGAGCGGGCCTTTTTCGTGGGTGTCCCCATGGGGACACATAGTTAAGTTATTGTTTTTAAATTATTTTCATAAATTAACGTGATTTGACACAGCCTGGGTAGGCACGGCATTCTGAAGGCATGAAAATCCTGATTGTTATTGCCACGTTATTCGCCCTGCCCGCCAATGCCTGTCCGATTGTTGTGGATGTGGATGGGAAGAATGCGGCGATGTTGGATCGATTATCCCGCACAATGGATTATTCGGCGTCGCAACGCGCGGTAAACCAGATTTGGCGGTATTGGCAGACTGCACCCGATGCACAGGCGCAGGAATGGTTGGATGAGGGTTTGTCGCGTATTCGCCAAATGGATTTAGAAAACGCACAGTCGGTTTTACAAGCACTGGTGGAGTATTGCCCCGATTACGCCGAGGGTCACAATCAGTTGGCGTTCGCGCAGTTTTTGGCGGGGGATTATGATGCGTCCGAGGCGTCATTGAAGCGGACGTTGGAATTAGAGCCACGGCATTTTGGGGCGATTGCGGGAATGGGTTTGATTGCGCATCAGCGTGGAAATTTGGGGGCGGCCAAGATTTGGATTAAGAAGGCCGTGGCGGTACATCCGTTTTTGAATGAGCGGTTTATTTTGGATATTCCGTCGGGCGGCGATGCGTTGTGAGGGATTGACATTGCGTACGTTATTACGTACACAGATGAATATGAAAACAGCATCCTCAACCGAACTGCGTGCCAATCTGTCAACCATGATGGATCGGGTAAACGAAAACCATGAACCCCTGATTGTGACACGATCCAAAGGGCGACCGACGGTTATGGTATCATTAGAAGATTATGCGGCGATGGAAGAGACGTTATATTTGCTGTCCAGCCCCAAGAACGCCAAACGATTGCATGCGGCGATTGAGGCGTTTGATAATGGGCATGGTGTTGAACACAGCTTGGCCGAATGAAGTATGTTTTCGCGGCGCAGGCATGGGACGATTACCTGTACTGGCAAAAACATGATCGCAAGCTGTTGGGCAAGTTGAATGGTTTAATCAAAGAGATCGCGCGGACACCGTTTGAGGGGACAGGGAAGCCTGAACCGTTGAAGGGTGATTTATCCGGCTGGTGGTCGCGGCGGATCAATCGCGAGCATCGTATTGTTTATCGGGTGCAGGGTGATGAATTGCAGATTGCGCAGTGTCGGTATCATTATTGAGGGTGATAAGTCGCAACATCCGTTATTCCACCCTGCTGGGCATCGCCCAGCCACGCGCCGACCGCCCCCATGGGCGGCGCGTTCCGCACCACCCGCGGCCGGCT
>CAXBJO010000030.1:0-29047 GCA_963976255.1 uncultured Rhodobacterales bacterium | reverse complement strand
CCGTCCCGACGGGATAGCGATTTTGCAAGGTACGCATGAATTGACACATCAAAGTTTTTGGCATGCATAAACTGCCCAACACACCCATTGATCGCAATCCTACGGGCCAGCGACGCACTTTGCCGAAATCTAACTGTTTTATGGTGCCTACGGCGTCGTTATCCACTATCCCTAGACACCCAAGCCACGCTTTGCTCAAATACCCATATAATCCCCCATTACCCCTTGCCACAAACGGGAATCCCCTCTAAAGCAACCTTTCTAATGTACTCCACTGGATTCGGGGTGACCTATGCGTGTGCGCAAGTACCGCCAAGTTGGGCCTACCAGTGATGTTGAAAGGAAATGGCATGAACGCCTCAGAACTACGCGATAAAACGCCTGACGAGCTTCGCAAAGAGCTTGTTGTATTGAAGAAAGAGCAATTCAACCTGCGCTTTCAAAAGGCCACTGGCCAAGCTGAATCAACTGTCCGCATGAAAGCGGCCCGTCGTGAAGCAGCCCGTGTGTTGACAATTTTAAACGAAAAAGCCGCGCAAGCGGCTGCTGAATAGGAGCCACCACATGCCAAAACGTATTCTTGCAGGCACTGTAACTGGTGACCAAAACGAGCAAACGATCACAGTATCTGTGCAACGTAGCTTTCAGCACCCAGTGATGAAAAAGACTATTCGTAAGAACAAGTCTTACCGTGCGCATGACGCGCAAAACCAATTCAAAATCGGTGACAAAGTACGCATTGAAGAATGTGCACCGATCTCGAAGACGAAACGCTGGACAGTCCTTCAGGACTGATCAGTTTAACGAAACCCTGGGGCTGAAAATGCATGGTCCCCAAAGGTCGGAGGAAACCCAATGATCCAGATGCAAACTAATCTGGATGTAGCTGACAACAGCGGCGCGCGCCGTGTTCAGTGCATCAAGGTTTTAGGCGGTTCTAAACGGAAGTACGCTTCTGTTGGAGACGTTATTGTCGTTTCTGTGAAAGAAGCCATTCCACGCGGTCGCGTGAAAAAAGGCGACGTTCGCAAAGCGGTGGTTGTTCGCACAGCCAAAGAAGTACGCCGTGACGATGGCACAGCAATCCGTTTCGACGGCAATGCTGCTGTTATTCTGAACAACAACAACGAACCAATCGGTACACGTATCTTTGGCCCAGTTGTTCGCGAATTGCGTGCAAAGAACTTCATGAAAATCGTGTCTTTGGCACCGGAGGTTCTGTAATGGCTGCTAAGTTGAAAAAAGGTGACAAGGTCATCGTGCTGTCTGGCAAAGACAAAGGCAAAGAGGGTGAAATCACCTCTGTGCTGGTATCTGCTGGTAAAGCTGTTGTAACGGGTGTGAACGTTGCCGTTCGCCACACGAAACAATCTCAAACCACCCAAGGTGGCCGCGTTTCAGTTGAAATGCCGATCCAATTGTCAAACTTGGCAATAATCGATCCCAAAGAAGGCGGCGCAACGCGCGTTGGTTTCAAAATGGAAGGCGACAAGAAAGTGCGTTTTGCGAAAAAATCAGGAGCGTTGATTGATGGCTGATTATACTCCACGCCTTAAGGCTTCCTATAAAGACGTTGTTCGCCCTGCGATGAAAGAAGAATTCGCATATAAAAACGACATGATGATCCCAAAGATCACTAAGATCACCCTGAACATGGGTATTGGCGAAACTGTGAACGACTCTAAAAAGATCCGTTCTGCTGTTGCTGATATGGCATCTATCTCTGGCCAACAGCCAGTGATCACGAAAGCAAAGAAATCCATCGCTGGTTTCCGCGTTCGAGAAGAGATGCCATTGGGTTGTAAAGTCACCTTGCGTGGCGATCAAATGTACGACTTCCTTGATCGTTTGATCACGGTTGCAATGCCTCGTATCCGCGATTTCCGCGGCATATCGGCAAAATCTTTCGACGGCCGTGGCAACTATGGCATGGGTTTGAAAGAGCATATCGTATTCCCCGAAATCGATTACGATAAAATCGATGAAATGTGGGGCATGGACATCGCTATCACTACAAACGCAAAAACAGATGCTGAAGCATTGGCCTTGTTGAAGAATTTCAACATGCCATTCACAAGCTAAGCGCAAGGAGAGAATTAATGGCTAAATCCGCAATGGTTCAACGTCAGCTCAAGCGCGAAAAGCTTGTTGCTAAGTACGCGTCAAAACGTGCAGCGTTGAAAGAAATCGCTAACAACCAAGAGCTTCCAATGGAAGAGCGTTTCAAAGCGCGTCTAACATTGGCTGCACTTCCTCGCAACTCATCAGCCACGCGCTTGCACAATCGTTGCCAAGTCACTGGTCGTCCGAAGGGTTATTACCGTAAACTGAAAATGTCTCGTATCGCGTTGCGCCAATTGGCGTCTGACGGCCAGATCCCTGGCATGGTCAAATCTAGCTGGTAAGGAGAATATATTATGAACGATCCTATCGGTGATATGCTCACTCGTATTCGCAACGCACACTTGCGCGGCAAATCAACAGTGAAAACACCTGCTTCTAAACTGCGCGGTTGGGTGCTCGATGTTCTACAGAACGAGGGCTATATTCGTGGTTTTGAATCCGCAACTTCAGACGCTGGTCACCCAGAGTTGGAAATTTCTTTGAAATATTTCGACGGTGAACCAGTTATCAAAGAACTTAAACGTGTGTCAAAACCAGGTCGTCGTGTTTACTCGGCTTCTTCTGACATTCCAACAGTTCGTCAAGGTCTGGGAATTTCAATCGTATCAACACCTCAGGGTGTGATGTCAGATGCACAAGCGCGCGCAGCCAACGTTGGCGGCGAAGTTTTGTGCACAGTATTCTAGGGAGCGGATATGTCACGTATTGGTAAAAAACCAGTAGACCTACCCGGTGGCGTAACAGCTACTATCTCTGGTCAAACTGTCGAAGTCACAGGCCCAAAAGGTGTTCTCACCTTTAAGGCAACTGATGATGTCACTCTTGCTGTTGAAGAGAACGCTATATCAATCACACCTCGTGGTTCATCAAAGCGTGCGAAACAACAATGGGGCATGTCACGCACACAGATCGCAAATTGCGTAACGGGTGTAACTGAAGGTTTCAAAAAAGAACTTGAAATCAACGGTGTTGGTTACCGTGCAACAATACAGGGCAATGTCCTGAAATTGGCGCTTGGTTACTCACATGACGTGTTGTTCGATGTGCCGGAAGGCATCACCGTTACAGCCCCCAAGCAAACACAAATTTTTGTAGAAGGCATCGATTGCCAACAAGTTGGCGAAGTTGCTGCGAAAATCCGCGAATGGCGCAAACCTGAACCTTACAAAGGTAAAGGCATCAAATACAAAGACGAATATATCTTCCGCAAAGAAGGTAAGTCTAAGTAAGGAGCTTAAACAATGGCACAAACTAGAAGAACATTGTTCCTCAAGCGCCGTATGCGCAACCGGAACAAAATTAAGAAAATGGCAAATGGCCGTGCGCGTCTTAGCGTTCACCGTTCGTCTAAAAACATCTCGGTTCAATTGATCGACGATGTAAACGGCGTAACAATCGCCTCTGCTTCTTCCTTGGAAAAAGCATTGGGTGTTGTTGGCAAAAACAACGTAGAAGCATCAACCAAGGTTGGTACTGCTATTGCGGAACGTGCGAAGAAAGCTGGCGTGGAATCATGCTACTTTGATCGCGGCGGTTTCGTATTCCACGGCAAAATCAAAGCCTTGGCAAATGCAGCCCGCGAAGGCGGTCTACAGTTCTAAGCTAAGCGCGATCCAAAAAGTGGTTACCGGTTTTTGGACAAATTGCGCGATAAAAAATACCGTAGGCGGGCCACGGCCCGTCTCGATGATCCGGGGGTCATACGACCCACTGGGATTGATATTTACGGGCTTTGCCCAAATCTAGGAGGCCACAATGGCTAGAGATGACAACCGTCGAGGTCGCGATCGCGACGAGACACCAGAATTTCAGGATCGCTTGGTTGCGATCAACCGCGTTTCTAAAACAGTAAAAGGCGGTAAGCGTTTTGGGTTTGCAGCACTTGTTGTTGTAGGCGACCAAAAGGGCCGCGTAGGTTACGGCAAAGGTAAAGCTAAGGAAGTTCCAGAAGCGATCCGCAAAGCCACAGAGCAAGCAAAACGCCAAATGATCCGCGTTCCATTGCGCGAAGGCCGCACATTACACCACGACGTAAATGGTCGTCACGGTGCCGGCAAAGTTGTGATGCGTACAGCACCACAAGGTACTGGTATCATCGCTGGTGGTCCAATGCGTGCTGTTTTCGAAATGTTGGGCGTTCAAGACGTTGTGTCAAAATCTATCGGTTCAGCGAACCCATACAACATGATCCGCGCCACAATGGACGGTCTGACCAAAGAAGCGTCACCACGTTCAGTAGCACAGCGTCGCGGTAAGAAGGTTTCAGACATCCTTCCGAAAGAAGAGGCATAAATCATGGCTAAAACTATCGTCATTAAACAGGTTGGTTCACCAATCCGTCGCCCTGCAGACCAACGTGCAACGTTGATCGGTTTGGGTTTGAACAAAATGCACAAAACACGCGAGCTAGAAGACACACCGTCTGTACGCGGCATGGTGCGCAAGGTTTCCCACATGGTGGAGATCATCGAAGAGAAGGGTTAAGGATTTTTGCGGGGTACATATTAAATATGTACCAAAACTCAAACACACTTGGTTTGAATTTTGGTTCCTTTAAACCCGCAAAAGATCGATAGGCTCTGTCATCCCCGACTTGATCGGGGATCTCTTGCAAAAGAATTAGAACGTCTCGCTGGAAACAGCGGGGCGTTTCTATATTACTTGAACCTTAAGTTTTTTTAGGCACGTTTCTAAAATGAGCGCAGCTTCCATATCGTATTCATCAAGCATTTTCCCTATCTTCATTTGCAAAAGTCGAGGTTTCTGATTCCCAATGAAGATTCAAACTTTTGTGCCAAAAAGTGGAAATTTTCTCACGCGCTATCGATACCTTTGCTTTCATAGTTAGACCTGTCCTTTTCGATTATTTCGAATGCAAGAGCATTAATTATTGTTGCTTTTATCGTGCTCTATAGCAAGTAAATGTGACTAACCTGGTCACATTGATTATTGTGGAAACAAGCACGGAATCAAGGCCGCAGGCCGCCGTGCATCGCTGGCCCGTCCCGACGGGATGGCGATTTGGCGGCGTTGTGTACCAATGCTAAGTAAAAGAACGCGGCAAACATAAATTGCTCAACACAACCAATCATCGCCACCCCACGAGCCAGCGATACACGGCTTGAAATGTTAACTTCCCCCAATCGGTACGTTTCAAGACGCAATACCGACAAAATACCGACGTGGTACAGACATGAAAATATGGCGTTCCCTCAATCCTTAACCCGCCGCGCGTTGACCTGCGCCATATCGCCAGTTGAGCCTGCCGCGCAAACGGTTTAGGACGTAAAAAACAAAACTACGAGCCACCCCATGATACGTCACATCGTTTTCTTTAACGCCAAAGACCCAGCAGACGCCGACGCGATATTCGACGGCTTATCCTTGCTGTCAGGCATCCCACACGCCGCCACATTCGAAGTCGGTCGTAACCTGAAAACTGACCGCATCAGCGCCCAGGGCCCCGATTTTGTGGTCTATGCAGAGTTCATCGATCAAGATCATCTGGATGCCTACAAAGCCCATCCATTGTACGAAAAATCCATCTCTATCGTGCGCCCCTTGCGTGACATGCGGATGGCGGCGGATTTCCTAAGCGGGTCATAGTGCCAAAGGGCTTGAAACCCATTCAATCCCAGCGTATACGCGCCCAGTGATCATCAGATCACAGAATCAACATATGCCGTGTTTGCCCTTTATCGCTAATCGGGGGTAGTTCCGGCCAAAGGAGATAGCGATATGAAACTGAATCAACTTTCAGACAACCCAGGTGCAACAAAACGCCGTAAACGCATTGGCCGTGGTCCAGGTTCTGGTACTGGTAAAATGGGTGGCCGTGGTATCAAGGGTCAAAAATCACGCTCAGGTGTTTCAATTAACGGGTTCGAAGGCGGTCAAATGCCATTGTACATGCGTTTGCCAAAACGTGGTTTCAACAACATCAACGCCAAAACACATGCAGTTGTGAATCTTGGCCTGATCCAAAAATTCATCGACGCCAAAAAAATCGACGCCAAAAAGCCAATCACAGAGCAATCTTTGGTTGAAAGCGGTCTGGTGCGTCGCATCAAAGACGGCGTTCGTATCCTTGCCAAAGGCGAATTGACGTCCAAAGTGGACATCACGGTAACAGGCGCATCTGCATCCGCAGTCGAAGCTGTTGCCAAGGCTGGTGGCTCACTTACAGTCACAAAAGCGGCAAAAGCAGCCAAAGCTGCTGAATAAGGGTTGTAGGTCGGGCTAACTCGGCCTACAAAATACTACAGTTTTTAGCGCCGCGGTCTGGGAACGGATTTCGCGGCGTTTTCCTTCGAAAGGGTTTCGACCATGGCATCAGCCGCTGAACAAATGGCAGCAAATATTTCTTGGAGTGCCTTTGGCAAAGCCAAGGAACTGCAAAGCCGCATCCTCTTCGCATTGGGCATGTTGATTGTGTACCGTATGGGTACATTCATACCTGTTCCGGGCATCGACGCCAATGCGCTTAAGGATTTCGTGGACCAGACACAAACAGGTATCACGGGCATTTTGTCCATGTTTACTGGTGGTGCGATTTCACGGATGGCGATTTTTGCCCTTGGGATCATGCCCTATATTTCCGCGTCCATCATCATACAGCTTTTGACAGCTATGGTTCCCGCATTGGAACAGCTGAAAAAAGAGGGCGAGCAAGGGCGTAAGAAAATCAACCAATACACACGTTATGGCACCGTCGGGTTGGCGTTCTTTCAGGCGTATGGTCTGTCTGCGGGTCTGCAGGCGGGTGATTTGGTAACCAATCCTGGCTTCCTGACCTTCCAATTGCCTGCGATTATTACGCTGGTGGGTGGTACAATGTTCCTGATGTGGATCGGTGAACAGATTACGGCGCGTGGCATTGGTAACGGTATTTCATTGATCATTTTCGTTGGCATCGTCGCCGAATTGCCTGCCGCTTTGGCACAATTCTTCGTCCAAGGCCGCCAAGGTACAATTTCCCCCGCCGTGATTTTGGGGGTGATGATTATGGTTGTTGTGGTGATTGCGTTCATTGTGTTCATGGAACGCGCCTTGCGTAAAATTCACATTCAATATCCCAAACGTCAGGTCGGCATGAAGGTTTATGGCGGCGAGAGCAGCCACCTGCCAATCAAATTGAACCCAGCAGGCGTTATTCCACCAATCTTTGCATCCGCATTGCTGTTGTTGCCAACGACTGTTGCGACGTTTTCACAAACACAATCATCCGGCTTTATGAATACATTGCTGGCGTGGTTTGGCCCCGGTCAACCGCTGTATTTCGTGTTCTTCGTGATCATGATCGTGTTTTTCAGTTACTTTTACACCGCGAACGTGTCGTTCAAAACGGACGAAGTAGCCGAGAACCTTAAGAAGCAAAATGGTTTCGTCCCAGGCATTCGCCCAGGTAAAAATACCGAGGCTTATTTGGATTACGTTGTTGTCCGTATCTTGGCCTTAGGTTCTGCATATTTGGTTGCAGTCAGCCTGCTACCAGAGATTTTACGCTCGCAACTGGCAATTCCGTTCTATTTCGGCGGGACGAGCCTACTTATTGTTGTATCTGTGACAATGGATACCATTCAACAAGTGCAGTCACATCTGTTAGCACATCAGTACGAGGGTTTGATTGAGAAATCAAAACTCACTGGTAAAAACCGTGCCAAAGCGCGAAAGCGTAAATCACGTCGCTAAGGGAGAACGCGCATGAACATCATTTTAATTGGCCCACCGGGTGCAGGTAAGGGCACGCAAGCCGCAACATTGGTCGCGAACCGCAATATGGTTCAACTGTCGACCGGCGACATGTTGCGCGCGGCGCGCACGTCAGGCACGAAAATGGGTAAAATGGTGGCAGGCGTTATGGATCGTGGTGAATTGGTCACGGATGAAATCGTTATCGGTTTGATCGAGGAGCAATTAACCACGGCCGATGCCGAAGGTGGTTTCATTTTTGACGGCTTTCCACGCACATTGGCACAAGCGGATGCATTGAGTGATCTTTTGGCCAAGGTTGGCCAAAAATTGGATACGGTTATTCAGATGTCTGTGAATGACGATGCATTGGTTAAACGCATCACGGGTCGTTTTACCTGTGGTAATTGCGGCGAAGGTTACCACGAAGAGTTTAAAAAACCCGCCGTCGAAAATACCTGTGATAAATGCGGTGAAACTGGCACATTTAAAAAACGTGCCGATGACAACGAAGAATCGTTGAAAACACGCCTGATGGCTTATTACAAAGATACCTCGCCACTGATTGGTTATTATTATGCCAAAGGTCAGCTGCAACAGGTTGATGGTTTGGGCACGATTGATGGCGTTGGCGCCGAAATTGCCAAAGCAATGGACAACGCATAAACATAAAACACCCTGCCGCAATGTGTCTAAAGCGGCAGGTTGAAAATATTTTTTGAATACCTAATTTTAAGACTATGATATTATATAATTAATCGAGGCATTCAATGGAGCCAAAACCATATTCTTTGGCATGTATTTACGGCAGCACACCGCCAACATTTAACTTTAATAATGTGATGGATGCTGTTCTGGTTGATAAGCGTCTTGCAACGTTAAAGATGCAGGTGTTGACCCATCTCGAAGGTCGTCTGTTGTCAATCGATTTTGGACGACAGTTTACCATGCAAGTTAACATTCGGATGGAGCCTATGGCCGCCGAAAAATTTGCAATTGCCCTTCAGGGCGCCAAAACGACAGCGATAAAGAATGATTTCAGTGCACGGATTTCGGCGCATCAGTCTTATATCATGATTTCCACAGATGTTGAATCCGCCGTGAAAGAGAAGACGTCATCGCGACGCTTGCGGTTATATGCCATGCAAATGGTGGCCGAGCATCTGTATCTGTATGAGCGGCCGATATTGTTGTACTCTGACTTGGCGCAATCACTGACATTGCCTTCTAAAAATCCGAATTCTTATGTCGGCCGATTTGACAGCCGCATCTTTGAACAAGCGGTGCTGACCGCTCGTGGTGGCCCTGTGGGATCAGGTGCGCAGATTGGCGCATTTGCGTGGGGTGCCGAAGAGATGATTGGTATCCCCGTGACATTTCTGCCATCGAAATTTCCGTCCTGGGCCGTGACCCAAGGCGCGACACAGTTTTTTGCGTATTGCGATCACTACGGCATTCCTGCCAACGGGGCGGTATTCACAGACGGTCAAGACACCGAAACCTACAAGGTTGATCACCTGCCAAGAGCGCAAAATTATCCGCGCGGACACATCGAAGTGACAATTCAGCGGAATTTAAAATCCGAAAAACTGAATAGTAAGGGAGCACCCGCACATCCAGAACGCATGGGCAATGGCCGCAGCAGAACACACAAGACAGCGCCAAAACCCAAAGCGGTGAAAGGCAAATTCATGAATGTGGTTTTTATGGTCATGGCCGTTGTGATTACCTTTGTTATTGCGACTTTGGTGGTCTATTCACGCACAGTGACATAGTGCATGAACAAGGCATGTTTTACGGCCAAAGCACTTGACCATTTACTGATTTTCCCCTAATGCACAGCCTTCTGGTTCGAAATCTTAGGATTTTGTTGAAAACTGGCGATTCGCCAAAGTGTCAGCATGAATCAGATATTAGGGGGCCCAGCCATATATCGCTGGGCTTCGTTGTGAAAACAGGTTCTGGAGAGACGGAACCGCAACCAAAGGATGACCAACTTGGCACGTATCGCTGGCGTTAACTTGCCGACCCATAAACGGGTCCCAATCGCCCTAACATATATCACAGGCATCGGCCCTACTTCTGCAGCGAAAATCTGTGAAGGTACCAAAATCGATGTTTCCCGCCGTATTAACGAATTGTCAGATGCTGAAATCTTGTCTGTTCGCGAATTCATTGACGCCAACTTCGAAGTCGAAGGTGACTTGCGTCGTGAAGTTTCTATGAACATTAAACGCTTGATGGATTTGGGTTGCTATCGCGGCCTACGTCATCGTCGTGGTTTGCCCGTTCGCGGCCAACGCACAAGCACCAACGCTCGTACTCGCAAAGGTCCTGCAAAGGCCATTGCTGGTAAGAAGAAATAGGGGGTTCTGATCATGGCACGTGAAGTACGTATGAAAAGAAAAGAACGCAAAAACATCACCGCTGGTGTTGCGCATATTAACTCTTCTTTCAATAACACAAAAATTCTGATCGCTGACGCACAGGGCAATGCAATTGCATGGTCTTCTGCTGGTACGATGGGTTTCAAAGGCTCTCGTAAGTCTACACCTTATGCGGCGCAAATGGCTGCAGAAGATGCGGGCAAAAAAGCACAAGAGCATGGTGTGAAAACACTAGAAGTTGAAGTTCAAGGTGCAGGTTCTGGTCGTGAGAGTGCATTGCGCGCTTTGGCTGCAATCGGCTTGAATGTGACATCTATCCGTGACGTGACGCCAATGGCGCACAACGGTTGTCGCCCGCCTAAGCGCCGTCGCGTATAATTTATTTTGGGCAGGCTTTCGGGCCTGCCTTTGACGTCATTTTAACCTCGAGCGTTCGCTAGGTCGGATCCATCCCAGCGAACAAGAATGGAGGCCCACATGATCCATAAGAATTGGCAAGAGCTGATAAAGCCAACCCAACTAGACATTAAACCGGGTGCGGACCCATTGCGTATGGCAACTGTTGTTGCTGAACCTTTGGAACGCGGCTTTGGCCTAACATTGGGCAACGCTTTGCGTCGCGTATTGTTGTCGTCATTGCAGGGTGCTGCAATCACGTCCGTGCAAATTGACAACGTATTGCACGAATTCTCATCCGTTGCTGGTGTACGTGAAGACGTTACCGACATGGTTTTGAACCTTAAAGGTGTCGCGATTTCCATGGAAGTCGAAGGCCCAAAACGTGTGTCAATTTCTGCAAAAGGCCCGTCTGTTGTCACAGCTGGTGATATCGCAGAAACTGCTGGCATCGAAGTGTTGAACAAAGATCACATCATCTGTCACCTTGACGATGGCGCATCATTGTTCATGGAATTGACTGTGAACACAGGCAAAGGTTACGTGGCTGGCGATCAAAACCGTCCAGAAGACGCACCAATTGGCCTGATTCCAATCGACGCTTTGTACTCACCTGTTTTGAAAGTCTCTTATGACGTTCAACCAACACGTGAAGGCCAAGTTTTGGATTACGATAAGTTGACAATGAAGATTGAAACAGACGGTTCTGTTTCACCCGAAGATGCGGTGGCATTTGCTGCGCGCATCCTTCAGGATCAATTGGCAACATTTGTAAACTTCAACGAGCCAGAAGCCGCACAACGTCAAGACGAAGAAGACGATTTGGAGTTCAACCCACTTCTGCTGAAGAAAGTGGACGAATTGGAATTGTCTGTCCGCTCTGCAAACTGCCTGAAAAACGACAATATCGTTTACATCGGCGATTTGATCCAAAAGACAGAGGCAGAAATGCTGCGTACGCCAAACTTTGGCCGCAAATCTCTGAACGAGATCAAAGAAGTGTTGACTGTTATGGGTCTGCACTTGGGCATGGACATCGTTGATTGGCCACCAGAAAACATCGAAGAGCTCGCTAAGAAGTTCGAAGATCAATTCTAAGAATACTGGGGTGTCCCCACGGGGACATCCTTTAAATGCCTGAAATATCAGGGAAATTCTGAGCAATGATGCTCCAAGGAGTGTGAGACCCAACGCAGGCTCGCCAGACAAAGTAAAACGAAGATATAAGGATATAAATTATGCGCCACGCAAAAGGCTATCGTCGCCTCAACCGTACCCACGAACACCGCAAAGCGTTGTTCGCAAACATGGCTGGATCACTGATCGAGCATGAACAAATCAAAACAACTTTGCCAAAAGCCAAAGAGCTTAAGCCGATCATGGACAAAATGATCACATTGGCGAAACGCGGCGATCTACATGCCCGTCGTCAAGCGGCCTCAAAATTGAAGCAGGAAAAATTCACTGCGAAATTATTTGATATCTTGGGCCCACGCTACAAAGACCGCCAAGGTGGTTATGTACGCGTTCTTAAGGCTGGTTTCCGTTATGGCGACATGGCACCAATGGCAATCATCGAATTCGTAGACCGCGATCCATCTGCCAAAGGCGCCGACGACAAAGCGCGCGTAGAGGCTGAAGACGCTGCTGAAGCGTAAGTAATTATAAATTATGATTCTTTTACGGGCCCTTCGGGGCCCGTTTTGTTCTCATTGGATAATTAAATTGTGGTCATCGCGCCACAGATTTGGACATATTTTTGCCACTATTGCCCTACCGCCACGTTGTTCTTATTGCTGTTACACCGAAATACACTATCATATAAGTAACCATCATAGTTCAACTATGACGAGAGTAATCGAACAAGGAAGAGTAAAGTTATGTCAAAAATTATTGGCCTAGACAACGAACTTCACAAGCTGGGGTTGCTTTCTCCTTTTGGGTTTGGGATCGGATTACACATCCGTTTTGCCTCTCCTCTCATCTCGCTCTATACATGGCCAGAAACCTGGCAGGACCATTACACCAATCAGGTCTACATTTTGCGTGACCCCATGATTGCATGGGCGTTCGCCAAAAAAGGGTCCTGCCGTTGGAGCGAATGTCCCATCCCCGATCCATTCGGAGTGATCAAGGAAGCCGCCGAATTTGGTCTGACTTATGGGGCTACGATTTCATGGGGTCCGTTAGCGTCGCGCACAATTGTTGGCGTATCACGCGATGACCGGGAATTTAACGATGATGAATTGGAGGAAATTGAGAAAATAACAATTTTCTTACACGAAAAAACGGAACCACCTAGAAGTCTGACCAAAGCACAGAAAGATGCACTTCAATTGGTTTCGGAAGGATGTCGTCATGCAGAAGCTGCTCATAGATTAGGAATATCCGAGAGCGCTTTTAAATTACGGCTATCCTCTGCGCGCAATCGTCTTTTGGCGCGTACAACTGCAGAAGCAGTTCAAAGAGCAAAGGACTATAAACTGATTTAGGGAGCACGGATTTCGGGGCGCGAAAATCGGGCCTTACTGGGACTCCTTTACTAACCAAGGAGAAGCGATATGCAAACTACTACACTATCTTTTAGCAACATGCACAATCATGGGGTTTTGTTTACAAACCTTTTAAAGGCTCGCCGAGAGAGCTTTATAGTGGAGCGCCGTTGGGATCTGCCTGAAACTGATGGGATGGAGTTTGATCAATACGACACACCAGAAAGCCGCTGGGTGGCGATACACGATGGTGGCCAAATATTGGGTGGATTTAGATTGACCCCAACAACCGCAAAATGCGGTATGTATTCCTATATGATTAGGGATGCACAGCGCGGTATTTTGGGTGGGGGTATTCCCCAAAACCTACTGTACGAAGAGGCACCAGTGATGCCACACTTCTTTGAGCTGTCCCGTTTTTTCAAAGCACGGCATTTAAATACCCGTGCACGCATTCAGGTTCAAATCAAACTTGTGAACGCATTGTTGGAAACTCGAAACACATTGGGCGTGCGTTCGATTATTGGCCTTGGGTCACCTAAGTGGGCGCGGTGGATGCCGCGGTTTGGACTGGAGATTGAACATCCAGGACCATCCGTTCTGATTGAAGGTAAAGAAAACCGCGTGAATGTGACGCACCTTCCCGGTTCATATCACTAATACATTAACCAAGATTGCCCCTTGCCGTGTGGTAGGGGCAATCTTCGCTTGGTCTTTTGGAAAATATCGCTAAGATGGAAACATAATTTACTAATTCTATTTTTAATTGATTTAACAAGAGCTTATTATGAACCACCATGTCAAAAAAACTCGGAATTGATCTATACTTACACAAACTTCAGACGATAGCTTCTGCGGGTTATGGCATTGGGTTGAATATTCGATTTGCCGCGCCGGCAATGACGTTTCGCACCTATCCGCGTGAATGGATCGAAATATATAACAACAATGGATATATGTTTTCTGATCCGATGATCAGTTGGGGGTTTGCCCAACTTGGTACCTGTCGATGGAGCGAGATGGATGTTCCGGATCCACAAAATGTCATGGCTCAGGCGCGCGCGCATGGCATGAATTATGGCATTGTTATTTCGTATGGATCGATCGCCACCCGCTCGTTGGCTGGGTTGGCCAAGGCAGAGCGCGAATTCACGGATGTAGAAATCATTGAATGTCAGCGGATAATTGAACGCCTGCACAACGAAACGGCGCCGCCTGAACAAATGACATATGCACAGATCGAGGCGTTGCAATTGGTGGCAACGGGTAGGCGACACTCGGAAGTGGCGGCACAGATTGGCATATCAGAAAGTGCGCTGAAGGCACGTTTAAAATCCGCACGCGAACGTCTGTTGGCGCGCACCACCGCCGAGGCGATTCAACGTGCTTCGGAATATAAATTGTTGTAATTTACGCGCCATGATGGGAAACATTTTGAAAACCCTGTAGGATTGGCGCATGGCAGACCTTTTTGATCAAAGTGCAATGAATAATCCGCCCCCAACCGCGAAACGTCCATTGGCGGATCGTTGTCGACCCAACAGTATTGCGGATGTGATTGGTCAGCAAAAATTGGTCGGCTCTGACGGATCGCTGACGGCGATGTTGACAGCTGGTAACCTTGGATCAATCATATTTTGGGGGCCACCAGGTGTGGGCAAAACCACATTGGCGCGTTTGTTGGCCGATGAAACTGATCTGCATTTCGTGCAAATCAGCGCAATTTATTCTGGAGTTGCCGATCTAAAGAAAATTTTCGAATCTGCGCGATTGCGGCGCACAAACGGCACGGGAACGCTGTTGTTTGTGGATGAAATTCACCGTTTCAATAAATCCCAACAAGACGGGTTCCTGCCGTTCATGGAAGATGGCACAATTATTTTGGTTGGCGCGACCACGGAAAACCCATCGTTCGAATTAAATGCCGCGTTGATGTCACGATCCCAAGTCATGGTTTTGGAACGCTTATCATTGGCGGATTTGGAATTGATCGCCCAACGTGCAGAAAAGGAAATGGGAAAGCGCCTGCCATTGGATGGCACCGCGCGCGAGGCATTGTTGGAAATGGCCGATGGCGATGGTCGCAGTTTGTTAAACTTGGCCGAACAGGCGTTTGGTTGGGGTGATACGAAATTAACGGTGGAACAGTTGGGCAAACGCTTGTCCAAACGCGCCGCACAATATGACAAAAGTGGCGATGCCCATTACAATTTGATTTCCGCCCTGCACAAATCCGTACGCGGATCGGACCCCGATGCGGCGCTCTATTGGTTTGCACGCATGTTGGAAGGAGGCGAAGATCCCCGTTTTTTGGCACGTCGCATCACCCGCATGGCAGTCGAAGATATTGGTCTGGCTGATGTTCGCGCCCAAGATGTGTGCTTGCAATCATGGCAAACATACGAACGGCTTGGTTCGCCCGAGGGTGAACTCGCATTGGCGCAGGCTGTTTTGTATCTGGCATTGGCACCCAAATCCAACGCCGCCTATGCTGCGTATAAGAATGCACGATCAGCGGCGAAAAAATTCGGTTCTGAATTGCCCCCCAAACACATCTTGAACGCCCCGACATCGATGATGAAGGATCAAGGTTACGGCGATGGATACGAATACGATCACAACGCCGAGGATGGGTTTTCAGGGCAAAACTATTTCCCAGATACCATGTCGCGCGGGGTTTATTATTTACCCGTGGAACGCGGTGAAGAGCGTGAATTGAAAAAACGGTTGGATTTTTTCGCCAAATTGCGCACGAAACGAAACAAGGAAATACCTAAGTGATTGATTTGATCGCCCTACGCCACGATTTGCATCGTCATCCTGAAATTGGACTACATTTACCGCGCACGGCGCATACTTTGGCACAGATTTTGGAACAGGCCCGGTTGCAGGTCACGCGCAATGTTGGTGGCTCTGGATTTGTCGCGACTTTGAACGGTGGCACGGGTAAACCGCCGATTGGTTTGCGTGCCGATATGGATGCATTGCCGATCCAAGAGGCAAACGATGGACCATACAAATCAACAGCTGATGGGTTGTTCCATGGGTGCGGACATGATGGGCACAGTACAATGTTATTGGGTGCGGCATTGCAATTGGCCACACACACAGATTTGGATCGTACGGTACATTTCATTTTCCAAGCAGACGAAGAAACCGGCCACGGCGCACAAGCGATGATTGATGATGGACTGTTTGATCGGTTCGAAATGGCGCAAATTTTTGGCCTGCACAACATGCCGAATATGGCGTTGGGACAATTCGCAACACAGGCGGGGCCATTTTGCACATTCGAGGATAATTTTGACATCCACATCGCCGGCATCGGTGGCCATGCGTCCATGCCCGAAATGGGGATTGATCCCATTGTGATCGGATCTCAAATCGTGGGGCAATTGCAAACCATCGCATCACGCAGCATTTCGGCCAAGGATCATGCGGTGGTGTCAGTCACGGAATTTATCACCGACGGCACGCGAAATATCTTGGCTAGCAATGTGCATCTGATGGGGGATTGTCGCGGGTTTTCGGATGACGTTTCGACACAAATCCAAACGCGGATGCGTGAAATTGTGGATGGATGCGCACAGGCATTTGGTGGCAAGGCGACCGTCACATATTCCACATCCTTTCGCCCACTTGTGAATGATCCCACTGCCACGGATGCCGCCATCGCGGTCGCTGATTCAGTTGGTCAAATAAATGCCGAATATGGCCGCGTCGGATTTTCCGAAGATTTTGCCGCCTTCCTACAACATCGCCCAGGTAACTTTGTTCTGATGGGGAATGGCACAACAGGCGCAAATGCTAGGCCTTTGCATAACCCACAATTTGATTTCAATGACGACGCAATTGCGCACGGCATTAAATACTGGGAAACCTTGGCATTAACAGCCTGAATATTGGGAAAACCTTGACATTTTGCTCGGTTGGCGTGACAGAGCCTGCATGACCTATCTTTTCATAGCACTTGGCGGCGCACTTGGCGCCGTATTGCGATTTGTAATCGCCGTGACGGTAGTGTTTCCGTTTGGAACACTTGCGGTCAACGTGGTTGGGTCGTTCTTGATGGGGTTGGCATTTGTTTGGTTTTCTACCCGCACAATGGGGCAATGGCCCTTGTTTGTGATGACGGGATTTTTAGGGGGCTTCACAACTTTCAGCGCGTTTTCCTTGGATGTGTTGAAATTGGTTGAAGCTGAAAAATACCTGAATGCGGGGGGCTATGTAGTGGCTTCTGTTGTGTTCTCTTTGCTTGCGATTTTCGCGGGCGTTTATGTGATGAAAGCGGTGTATGCATGAGTGGTGTGCAAATGATAACAGTGGACGAAGACGGCACAGATCAACGACTGGATCGTTTTTTGCGTCGGATATTCCCTGAATTGGGCCAAGGTCGCATTGAAAAAATGTGCCGCAAGGGCGAATGCCGCGTGGATGGCGGACGGGTTAAGGCATCAACGCGCCTAAGCCCAGGTCAAACCGTGCGCGTGCCGCCGTTACCTGATACATCCGATTTGCCACGCGATACCGCGACGGCAAAAATTACCAAAGCGGACGCGGAAATGATCCGTGGTGCGGTGTTGTACAAGGATGATTACATCATCGCGATTAACAAACCCGCTGGGCTGGCGGTGCAGGGTGGTTCGGGGCAAATGCGTCACGTCGACGGCCTGTCTGCCGCATTGAAATTCGATTTGGATGCAAAACCAAAATTGGTGCACCGCTTGGACAAAGATACATCCGGTGTGTTGTTGTTGGCGCGCACCGGATTGGCGGCGGCGGGATTGACCAAAGCATTTCAATCGCGTGAGACCCGTAAAATTTATTGGGCCGCGGTCGCAGGATGCCCACATCCCAAAATTGGCACGATTAAATATGGTTTGGTTAAGGCGGGCGGTCACGGCCCCAATGGCGGCGGTGAGAAAATGCATTGCGTGCATCCCAAAGAGGTGGCCGATACACCCGATGCGAAACACGCGACCACGGATTACACCGTGCTGGAAGATGTGGGTAAACGCGCGTCATGGGTGGCGTTGGTTCCAATCACCGGTCGCACGCACCAACTGCGCGCGCATATGGCAGAGATTGGCAATCCAATTGTGGGTGACGGGAAATACGGCACCAACACGCAAACCAATGATGGCGATGGTTGGGGCGCGCAATTGGGTGGCGACATCAGCCGCAAAATGCATCTGCATGCGCGATCCATCACGTTCACGCATCCGATCACCAAAAAGGAAATCCATATTACGGCCGATTTGCCCGAACATATGGAACGCACATGGGAAACCTTCGGTTGGGAAGTTAAATACGCACCAGTTGATCCATTCGAGAATTATTGATGGCACCAAGCCTGAAAAAACGCTTTTGGAAGAGTGCTGCCGTCGTTGAAGTCGACGGTGGTTTTAACGTTACCTTGGATGGTCACGCGGTGCGCACACCATCCAAGGCCGCGTTGCATATTCAGTATCGCACAATCGCCGAACAAATCGCCGCCGAATGGATGGCCCAAGAAAACGAAGTCGATCCCGCAACAATGCCCGCCACGCGGATGGTCAATTCAGTGATCGACAAGGTGTCGGTGAATGCGGATGCAATTGTTGAAATGCTGACCGAATATGCGGGCAGTGATTTACTGTGTTACCGCTCTTTGTCCCCCCAAGAGTTGATTGATAAACAGGCTCAAATTTGGGATCCATTGTTGGAATGGTCGGCCACGGCGATGGGTGCGACACTGATTGCGACCTGTGGTGTGATGCACACGAAACAGGACGATTTGGCGGTGAATATGTATCGACAGAGGCTGAAATCGATGAACCATTATCAGCTGGCAGGTGTGCACGATTTGATTTCAATTTCAGGATCAGCGGTCATCAGCATGGCCTTGATTTCGAATCACATTACACTGAATCAGGCATGGATCGCAGCGACCGTCGACGAAGCATGGCAAGAAAGTCAGTGGGGCGCCGATGCGGAAGCCCAAGATGCTTTGTTGAAAAAGCGTAGTGATTTTGAATTCGCCCATGGTTTTTGGCAGAACGCCTCTGAGTTGTTTTAGGGTGCGTGTCTCTACTGTATTTATGTAACTTTTACTGACCTTCTTGGGTAGATAGGCTGTTGAGGGGCACCGTAATTATCAATTGTTACACGCGATCAATCTTAAACCCTAACATTTCTTGCCCATATTTGCCCAATGACGGGTCCATGCAGAAAATGAAGGCGGTTTAAGGTAAGAATTTGTGACCTAAAATAGTGACCTTGCGAAAATCAGAGCATTTCCCGACAATTTTCCTTGACGAAAACGACCTGTTCGCCGCACACTCGGCGACAGGCATTGGGGTGCGACCCAAGCTTTTAATCTCGGATTCGTAAGAATTTGAAAAACGCTCCGGTACAGGGGCAACCACAGGATGAGGACTAACAATGAAAAAATCTGCTTTTCTAAGCACTATGACTGTTGCGACTTTCGCGGCTGGTTTTGTTGCTGCTGGCACACTTGACGATGTTAAGGCTGCTGGCGAACTTAAATGCGGCGTATCAACTGGTTTGGTTGGTTTCGCGGCTGCAGACGCTAATGGCGTTTGGAATGGTTTCGACGTGGCTGTATGTCGCGCAGTTGCTGCTGCTGTTTTGGGCGATGGCTCAAAAGTTAAATTCGTACCAACAACAGGTAAAACTCGTTTCACTGCATTGGCTTCAGGCGAAGTTGATTTGTTGGCACGTAACACAACATGGACGTTCTCACGCGATGTTGACCTGAAGTTTGAATTCGCTGGCGTTAACTACTACGATGGCCAAGGCTTCATGGTACCAAATGCATTGGGTGTGACTTCTGCCAAAGATTTGGACGGCGCGACTGTTTGTATCCAAACTGGTACAACAACAGAGCTGAACTTGGCTGACTTCTTCCGTGCGAACAACATCTCTTATGAGCCAGTTCCAATCGAAACAAACGCAGAAGCACAAGCTCAGTACTTGTCAGGCGCATGTGACGTTTACACAACTGACGCATCTGGTTTGGCTGCAACACGTGCAACATTCGAATCACCTGGTGATCACACTGTGTTGCCAGAGATCATCTCAAAAGAGCCTTTGGGCCCGCTTGTACGTCACGGCGACAACCAATGGGGCGACATTGTTCGTTGGACATTGAACGCTTTGATCACAGCTGAAGAGCTGGGTGTAACATCTGCAAACGTTGCTAAATCTTCTATGGAAGCTGGCAGTAACCCAGAAGTTAACCGTCTGTTAGGTACAGAAGGTGACTTGGGCGCGATGTTGGGCTTGGACAAAGATTGGGCAGCACGCGCAATTTCTGTTGCAGGTAACTATGGCGAAATCTTTGAGAAGAACATCGGCGAGAAAACGGCTATTGGCATCTCACGTGGCTTGAACGCTTCGTGGACAGATGGCGGCTTGCTGTACACTCCTCCTTTCCGTTAATCGGATCGAAGGGCGCGGTGAAAATCGCGCCCTTTTTCTATCTAATGATTTTATTCTTATGATATTTTTGTCTTTTGGCCTTGGGGTCTAGGACAAAGCGCAATTATATCACAGACAAAAGGGGCGACATGAATATGTCAAATACACCTACATCAGGGGGGCAGGGTTTCCAATTAAGTCAGTTGTTGTATGACACACGGTATCGTTCGATGACGATCCAGATTATTGCGCTGATCTTTATCCTGCTTGCGTTTGGTTGGTTGATTAACAACACCGTTGTTAACTTGGCCAACTTGGGCAAAGAAATTCAATTCAAATTCTTGGGCGAGCCTGCGGGTTACGACATTAACCAACGCTTGTTGGATTATAATTCCCAAGACAGCCACCTTCGCGCAGGCTTTATTGGCCTGTTGAACACATTGCTGTTGGCCTTCCTGGGCTGTGTGACTGCAACTTTTATCGGGGTTTTCGTGGGTGTTTTACGCCTGTCAAAAAACTGGTTGGTTGCACGTGTGATGACCGCTTATATCGAAACCTTCCGAAACATTCCCGTGTTGCTGTGGATCATCGTTGTCTTCTCGATCATGATCGAGGTGATGGATCCACCCAGTGCCTTTAGATCTGGCGAAGCATCGATGTTGTTGAACGACTCGGTGGCGATTACCAATCGTGGTGTCTATATTCCTGAACCGCTGTTCTCGCGGTCTTTGGGCGATATTTCGTTATTTGGCGAAAGTGCTCTGCGTTTTGACATCAGCCTTGATCTGATGGCATTTTTGGCTGTTTTGTTTGCAGGTATTTACGGCGCAATGCGCGTCAAACGTCGCGCCGATAAAATCCAAAACGATACCGGTATACGCCCCATCACATGGTGGCAACGTCTGGCACTTATCTTCGTGCCCGCAATCTTGGTCTTGTTGGCACTTGGTTTTTATCTTGGCTATCCCGAACTCAAGGGCTTTAATTTCCGGGGCGGCACCTATATGCGCAACTCGTTAATTGCTTTGTGGTTGGCGTTGTCGTTGTACACCGCTGCATTCATCGCGGAAAACGTACGTGCGGGTATTCAGGCCGTGGACAAAGGTCAATCCGAGGCGGCGTTCGCATTGGGCATATCCCAAGGGCGCACAATGAATTTGGTCGTTCTGCCACAGGCATTGCGCATCATTATTCCGCCACTGATTTCGCAATACTTGAACCTAACCAAAAATACGTCACTGGCGATTGCGGTGGGGTATATGGATATGACGGGAACCCTGATGGGTATTACGTTGAACCAAACTGGTCGTGAAATGGAAACCTTGTTGATGGGTATGGCCGTGTATTTGGCAATCTCACTGACGATTTCGGGTGTCATGAACTGGTACAATAACTCTGTTAAATTGGTGGAGCGTTAATATGACTGATCTATCTTTCGTCCGCACGGAACTGGTACCTCAAAAAGCGGCACCCTTATCTGAGGTCGGCATTATCGGCTGGTTACGCACAAACTTGTTCAGCTCAATCGCGAACGCGATCCTGACGGTTCTGGCGCTTTACGTCATTTATTTGGCGATTGCGACCATACTCCCATGGGCGATTTCGCCCACATGGGGTGCAACCTCTCTGACGGATTGCCGCGGTATTCTGGCTGAAGTTGGCCGCGAGGGCCACTTCTCTGGTGCTTGTTGGGGCGTCATTCGGGAACGTTGGACACAATTGTTCTTTGGCTTCTATCCAAGCGAGCTGTTTTATCGTCCCGTCTTGGCCTTTATTGGTCTTGGCATTGCATTGGCTCCCGTCTTGTTCGAAGGCGCACCCAAGAAGTTGTTATGGTTCTCGGCCATCTTCCCTTTCTTGGTGTTCTGGTTGATCTGGGGTGGTTCGATTTGGTTGCCTATCAGCGTCATCTTGGGCTTTGTGTTAGCTGTTGTCGCTTACGGTGTGGTTTCCAAGGCAATATCGACATTGATTGGGGTTATCGCCGCCATACTGACGCCAATACTTTGGTGGTTGTTCTTGGCAACTCCTTTTGCTGCGACGTTACAGTCCATCATTCCATTAGGAATTGAATCGGTCGATTCAGACATCATTGGCGGCTTTATGTTGGCGGTTCTGATCGGTCTGACAGGGATCATCCTGTCATTGCCAATCGGCATTGTTTTGGCGCTGGGGCGTCAATCTGATTTACCAATCCTGAAAGGTGTTTGTGTCGGCTTCATCGAATTCATTCGTGGCGTTCCATTGATCACCTTGTTGTTCGTGGCATCAACCTTGTTGAACTACTTCATGCCACCTGGCACCAGCTTTGATTTGATCCTGCGGGTTATGATCATGGTGACAATCTTCGCGTCCGCTTACATGGCCGAAGTTGTGCGTGGCGGCCTTGCTGCCCTACCCAAAGGCCAATACGAAGCGGCCGACAGTTTGGGTCTGGATTATTGGAAGGCACAGCGTTTAATCATCATGCCGCAAGCCTTGAAAATCTCTATTCCGGGCATCGTGTCGACGTTCATCGGGTTGTTCAAAGATACCACATTGGTGGGCATTGTGGGGCTGTATGACCCGCTGTTGTTGTCCACAAATATCCGCGCCGATCAGGCATGGAACGGTATCTTGTGGGAACTCTATGGTTTCATCGCCCTTATCTTTTTCATCTTCTGTTTTTCCATGTCGCGGTACTCGATGTACCTAGAGCGTAAGCTCGCGACCGGTCACACTTAATTAGGAGCATACCAATGGCTATTGCTAGTAAACTCGAAGTCAGCGACGAAATCGCGATCCAGATTTCAAAAATGAACAAATGGTACGGCACGTTCCACGTGTTGCGTGACATCGATCTGACCGTCCAACGTGGCGAACGTATCGTTATCGCGGGCCCATCAGGTTCAGGTAAATCAACGCTAATCCGTTGCATCAACGCATTGGAAGAGCATCAAGAAGGGTCGATCACAGTGGACGGCACGTTGTTGTCATCTGATCTAAAAAACATCGACACTATCCGTTCAGAGGTGGGTATGTGTTTCCAACACTTTAACCTGTTCCCGCATCTAACGATCTTGGAAAACTGTATGTTGGCACCTGTCTGGGTGCGTAAAACACCACAGAAAGAAGCCCGCGAAACCGCGATGCATTTCCTTGAAAAGGTGAAAATCCCTGAACAGGCCGACAAATACCCTGGTCAATTGTCAGGTGGTCAACAACAGCGTGTGGCGATTGCCCGTTCATTGTGCATGAAACCACGCATCATGCTGTTTGATGAACCCACATCCGCCCTTGACCCAGAGATGATCAAAGAGGTTTTGGATACGATGGTTTCTTTGGCCGAGGACGGTATGACCATGTTGGTTGTGACCCACGAAATGGGCTTCGCCCGCGAAGTGGCCAACCGCGTGATCTTTATGGACGAAGGTCAGATCGTGGAACAAAACGAACCACAAGAGTTCTTTGATAATCCAAAGCACGAGCGGACAAAATTATTTTTGTCACAAATCTTGGGTCATTAGGTTCCAAAATTTTGAATTTGAAGGCGCGGGGGAAACTTCGCGCCTTTTTCGTTTTTCTGTGCATGGTATGAGCATCAGTTGTGCGCCGTAAATTCGCGGTGATTCCGCCTTATTTGGCGAATGCCACTAGACCAAAAATCCCACACTCGTTACATATCACCTATGGCTGATTTAATTGATGACCCGAACGAAGAACACACCGATGGTGCGACGATTTCTGAACCCCTGCGCCGCGCGATTGGCGACAGGTATTTAACCTATGCGCTGTCCACAATTATGCACCGTGCTTTGCCCGATGCACGTGATGGATTGAAGCCGGTTCACCGCCGCATCCTGTATGCGATGTACCGATTGAAACTGGCCTCGAACGGCAAGTTTTTGAAATCAGCAAAAATTTCAGGCGACACAATGGGGGATTTTCACCCCCACGGTGACGCCGCGATTTATGACGCAATGGCGCGTCTGGCACAGGACTTTTC
The DNA here is from genome assembly GCA_963976255.1 of uncultured Rhodobacterales bacterium. Classification (GTDB taxonomy): domain Bacteria; phylum Pseudomonadota; class Alphaproteobacteria; order Rhodobacterales; family Rhodobacteraceae; genus Amylibacter. Next base: position 4,550 of record CAXBJO010000030.1, on the reverse strand, counting down.
CGTGCGTTATCCGATGGTTGACGGGCAGGGAAATTTTGGCAACATCGACGGCGATAACCCCGCCGCCGCCCGTTACACCGAAGCGCGCATGACCGCCGTTGCCGAAGCCATGCTAGAAGGCATGGAAGAGGACGCGGTTGATTTTCAGGACAATTACGACGGTCGATTACAAGAGCCAGCAGTGCTGCCCGCCAGTTTTCCCAACCTGTTGGCCAACGGATCAACGGGTATCGCCGTGGGCATGGCCACGAACATTCCACCGCATAATATCGGCGAGTTAATCGACGCCTCTATCCACCTGATCAAGGCGCCCAATGCACGCGATGAAACCCTGATGGATTACGTCCCAGGCCCCGATTTTCCAACAGGTGGAATATTGGTGGAACCGCGCGAAAACTTGATCGAAGCCTACCGCACCGGCCGCGGCCCCATGCGCCTTCGCGCGCGTTGGGAGATCGAAGAATTGCCGCGCGGTTTGTGGCAAATTGTGGTCACCGAAATTCCGTATCAGGTGCAAAAATCTAAATTGATCGAAAAAATTGCTGAACTGATTCAAGCTAAAAAATTACCAATCCTGACGGACGTGCGCGACGAAAGTGCCGAGGATATTCGCCTTGTTTTGGAACCCCGTGCTAAAACTGTTGATCCAACCGTGTTGATGGAAACATTGTTCCGCATGTCGGATCTAGAAGTCAGATTTAACCTAAATCTCAACACCTTAATCGACGGGCGGACGCCCAAAGTTTGCTCGATGAAGGAAGTTTTGCGTGCCTTTATCGACCATAAACGTGATGTATTGTTGCGCCGATCACAGCACCGCATGGATAAAATTGATCGCCGATTAGAGGTGCTTGAAGGTTATATCATCGCCTTCCTCAATCTTGATCGCGTAATCGAAATCATTCGCAACGAAGACGAGCCAAAACAAGTGATGATGGCCGAATTCAAGCTGACGGATGCACAGGCCGAAGCCATCTTGAACATGCGCTTGCGCAGTTTGCGTAAACTCGAAGAGATGGAGTTGCGCAACGAGCTGGATGCCTTGCAAATCGAGCGTGCTGATCTGGATGACCTACTGGCATCCGAAGACATGCAATGGAAGCGGATCATCGAACAACTGCGTGCCACACGCAAGATTTTTGGCAAAGACAGCGCACACGGCGCACGCCGTACCGAATTGGCCGACGCCCCCGATTTCGAAGAAGTCCCGATCGAGGCAATGATCGAAAAGGAACCCGTGACGGTAGTTTGTTCCAAAATGGGTTGGGTCCGTGCAATGAAAGGTCATATCGACCTAAGCCAAGAGCTGAAATACAAAGACGGCGACGAAGCGCGGTTTATTTTCCACGCAGAAACAACGGACAAATTGTTGATGTTCGGCGGCAACGGGCGGTTTTATACCATGGCCTGTTCTGACCTGCCGGGTGGACGCGGCATGGGCGAACCAATCCGACTGATGGTTGATTTGCCCAATGATGCGGATATGCTTGGGCTGTTCATTCATGACCCAGAACGAAAACTGTTGGTTGCGTCCAGCGCGGGCGATGGGTTCATCGTGGATGAACCTGACGTGGTCGCACAGACGCGCACGGGCAAACAGGTTTTGAATGTCAAAGGTGATATCAAAGCACTGATTTGTAAGCCCGTAACAGGGGATCATATCGCCACCGTTGGCCAGAACCGCAAAGTTTTGATTTTCCCTCTGGCAGAACTGCCCGAAATGGGTCGCGGCAAGGGTGTGCGGTTGCAAAAATACAAGGATGGCGGCCTGAATGATGCCACCACGTTCCACCTGATTGATGGCCTGTCATGGTTGGACCCTGCGGATCGTCGTCGTGTGGAAACCGAGCTGTCCGAATGGATTGGTAAACGTGCCAGCGCGGGACGCATGGCACCGCGCGGCTTCCCACGTGACAATCGATTTACTTAACGGGCTTTCTTGGGCATATTCACGTTAAAATTGTTTAAGGATTTGACGTGGACACAGAATTTTCAACAACCGACACCGCAACCGTTTCATACGTTGGGCGCAAAAAACCATTGCTTAGATTGGCGCTGTGGACCGGATTATTGACCTTCATCACCGTGGGATTTTACCGCTTTTGGGCGCGCACACGTGTGCGCAAATATTTTTGGTCGGCGGTGACACCTGATGGCACACCGTTAGAGTACAATGGAACAGGGTTGGAAAAATTTCTGGGATTTTTGATCGCCGTGGCGGTTTTGGTGGTCTATTTGGGCATCATTCAAATTTTGTTACTGTTCTTTGGTTATTCCCTGTTCACACAGGCGGAAACATTCGCCGGTGAGTTTGTGCAAACCCTGATGTTTTACGGCGTCGCATTGGTCACGTTGCCCCTGATTTATTACGCACAATATCGCGCACGACGCTATATCCTGTCGCGCACACGCTGGCGTGGCATTCGGTTTGGTGCCGAACCCGCCGCGTGGGGTTACGTTTTGCTGGCGTTGAAAAATTTGCTGGTGACGGTATTTACGTTGGGTATTCTGTTGCCGCGTCAAACATTCAACTTGGAAAAATACCGTACTGATCGCAGCTATTTTGGCGATGCGCAATTTCACCAAGGCGGTGATTGGCGGATGTTACGCCCAGCGATGAAACAGATTTATATCGCAGTGGGTATTATGGCGCTGGCTGTTGTGGTGTTTTTTTCAAAAGGCCTGCCAGATTTTGAACAGATTAATCATGGCGACATGGAAGGCATGGGTGTTGCGGCCACGGGGGCTATTTTATTTCAGCTGGGGGTTTCGTGGTTTTACGTCGGATTGGCGATTTATGGCGTCGCCAGTTGGCGCATTATGGCGAACCATAAAACCCTGAATGGGACGGTGATGTTCACTTCCCACGTGGATACGTCGGATGTGATTATGGCCTATGTTTTTGGTGGGTTATTGGCGTTTATTTTTGCGCTGATTGCGGCGTTGATTGTGGGTGTTGCCTTTGGATTTATCGGCAGTTTTATTCCGATAGATACCTACGAGTTTGATTTGGACAATGCGGGCCCTATTATTGGGTTTATCGCTGGTTATGTGGCTTTTCTGATTTTCTTTGGTGCGGTTGTTTTGGTTGCGATACGACAGCCAATTTTGCGCAACTATGCATCCAGCGTGGTCATTCATAATGCCAGTGCGTTAAATGAAATACGCCAACGCGCAGGTGATGATTTCGTCGAGGCCGAGGGTTTTGCCGATGCATTGGATGTCGGAGCCGCATTTTAATGGACCATTTCGAAACATCAGGTTCATTTTATGACGGTGAAACGGCCAATGCCACCCCTGTCCCCGTAAGGATTTCTGCCGAAGGTGTAAGTTTTGAAATCGAGGGGATTTGGATTAGTTGGCCAATGTCTGACTTGCGCTGTCTACAAGACCAAGCACGCGATTCAGGCATGATTTTGGAGCGCGAAGATGCGACCCAAGCACGGTTGATTATCTCTGATCGCGCGGCCACCACGTATTTGTGGTCTTGGCCAAATAAATTGACCAAACGCAAAACCACCAACGCGATGAAAAAACGAGTGGCTGTATGGGGCACGGCGGCGTTTGCATCGGTGGGTCTGATCATTTTTGTCGTTGTACCCGCCATGTCCAACACCTTGGCGCGGTATATCCCAATCGAGCGTGAAATCGCGCTTGGGGAATACGCGATGCGCCAAATTGAATGGGTAATTTCGGGTGATCGCGAAAAGAAACTGACCTGCAATGGCGAAAATGGGCAACTTGCATTGGAAAAAATGGCCAAGCGTTTGAAGGATAATTTCGAAACTGCTTACCCCCTGAATGTCCGTGTTTTTCGCCAAGAAATGGTTAACGCTTTCGCTGTACCAGGTGGACAAATTGTTTTGTTCGAGGGTTTGATCAAAGCGGCCAAATCCCCCGAAGAAATTGCAGGCGTATTGGGTCATGAATTTGGTCACACCGTAAATCGCGACCCTACGCGATTGTCCATGCGTTCCGCAGGGTCGGCGGGGTTATTGGGTTTGGTATTTGGCGATTTTGCCGGCGGCTTCGCCACACTTGCCTTGGCAGAGGCATTGATGTCCGCCAATTATTCACAAGAAGCAGAAACCAATGCGGATGTTTTCAGCCATGAAATTTTTGCCCGTGCAGAACTACCGGCCGCACGGTTTGCGAACTTCTTTGAATATTTGATGGCTGAAACGGACACAGACGGGAGTTTGATGGCGCCACTGGCCAGCCATCCCAATCTACAAGGCCGCGCAGATGCCGCTAGGGCGGCGGATGTGGTGGGTGATGGTTCGTTTACACCGGTGTTGACATCATTGGAATGGGCTGCGTTGCAAGGGATTTGTAAGGATGGCTAACAACCTTCGGGTTGTTGTCGTTGTGCCATTGATGCGATAAATTGATGCGCAACACGTATCATTCCTCTTGATCTTTTTGCAAAATCCATTTACGCGCACTCGCGTAACCAAGCGCTGCCAACAGGCTCGCGGACTAAATGGAGGCCGATATGGCAAAAGCAAAGTTTGAACGTAATAAACCGCACTGCAACATCGGCACAATTG
>CAXBJO010000029.1:0-29674 GCA_963976255.1 uncultured Rhodobacterales bacterium | reverse complement strand
GGTGATTTTGCTCTGCATTATTGCGTCAGCAGCCGCCAAAATGCAGGCTTTCTTGAAATCTTGGCGGCGGTGCCATGGGCAGACAAAACCCATTTGCATTTCACGGATGAAAACACTCGCGCTGACCTGCCTTTTATTCTTGGCGATTACCGCGCGGATCACCATGTCTACACCTGTGGCCCTGATCGGTTCATGGATGGCGTGATTGCGGCGGCAACAGATGCGGGATTTCCCGATGATGCCCGTCATTTGGAATATTTCACCGCCCCGGAGGCGCCCCAATATGAAAACCACGCTTTTACACTTAAGTTAACAAAATCGGGACGCGAATTTCACATTCCCGCGGATCGTACAACCACCGATATCTTGTTGGAAAACGGCGTCCACGTGGACATGAAATGCGCTGATGGTATTTGTGGCGTGTGCAAATGCGGGCTGATTTCAGGCGATGTTGAGCACCGCGATTTCGTATTATCCAACAAACAACGCGAAAACAACATCATCCTGTGCCAATCACGTGCCGCAAATGCCGACGGCGTGATCGAGATTGACCTTTAATCAATCAACACTTCCTATTTGCCCCAATCGACCTTATTTATACACCAACGATGTTATCGCGAAGGAAAAGCCATGATCATACCCGGTTCACCAGAAATGAAATCACAACTCGAAGCGGCCTTCGACTTGGAACCCAGTGACGCTATGTTCAAGGAAACCGCCGTACAATATGAACGCGCGGATCGTGTTATTCCCGAAGCAGAATGGATGAAACGCGCCCCCTATATTCGCGCGATTAACAAACTGAAAAAGGAAAAAGACGCGGTTATTTTGGCGCACAATTATATGACGCCCGATATTTACCACGGCGTGGCAGACATCGTTGGCGATAGCCTGCAATTGGCAATCGAAGCGACGCGCGTTAAGCAAGGCACGATCATCCAAGGTGGTGTGCATTTCATGGCCGAAACCTCAAAAATTTTAAGCCCTGAAAAAACGGTTATCATCCCAGACAGCCGTGCAGGCTGTTCCTTGGCAGAGAGTATAACCGCAGCAGACATCGCGAAAATGCGCGAAAAATACCCCGGCGCACCGGTGGTGTCATACGTCAACACCACCGCAGAAGTGAAAGCTGCATCAGACATCTGTTGCACATCATCCAACGCCGTCGACATCATCAACGCAATGGACAGCGATTTGGTCATCATGACCCCCGATGGTCATCTGGCGCAAAACGTTGCCAAACTGACCAAGAAAAAAATCGTCTATTGGGAAGGTGCATGCGAAGTGCACATCGAGTTCAAGGCAGACGAATTGCGCGAATACCGCAAATATGAACCTGACGCTGTGATCATTGCCCACCCCGAATGTCCCACGGACGTGGTGGACGAGGCTGATTTCAGCGGCTCGACATCTGGCATGATTAATTATGTGCGCGAAAACAAACCAGAAAAAGTTCTGTTGATTACCGAATGCTCGATGGGCGCGAACATCGCCAACGAAGTCCCCGAAGTAAACTTCCTTGGACCCTGTAATTTGTGCCCGCACATGCAACGCATCACATTGGAAAAAATCCTGTGGTCATTGCACACTGGCAACGAAGAAGTCTTCGTCGAAGAAGCATTGGCAGCCAAGGCGCGTTTGGCCGTGCAACGCATGATCGATCTGAAAAAATGAACGCCGACAATTCGCAACACAATGTTCTGATCATCGGGGCAGGTTTGGCGGGGCTTTACGCCGCACTTACCTTGGCGCCGCGCCCAGTGACGGTTTTGTCGCCCAAACCATTGGGCTTTGGTGCCAGCAGCGCATGGGCACAGGGTGGCGTCGCCGCCGCAATGGATCACCGCGACACACCCGAAGCGCATGCATATGATACGGTGATAGCGGGTGATGGAATTGTGGATGCGGAGATTGCGAAATACGTAACCGCCGCTGCCAAGGAACATGTTTTGGAATTGGCGGATGTTGGCACCCCATTTGATCGCACCAAAACCGGCGATTTTGTGATGTCCAAAGAGGCCGCGCACAGTTTTGCACGGGTCGTACGCGTAAAGGGTGATCAGGCAGGTGCCGCCATTATGAAAACGCTGGTCGAAACAGTTGCAAAGACGCCCTCGATCACCGTGCTGGAAGGTGCCAGCGCCTTGGATTTAATCGTCGAGAAAAACCAAATGCGCGGCGTCGTTGTGTCTGTGGATGGTGAAAAGCCATTCGTCATTCAGGCCAAAGCATATTTGATGGCCGCAGGTGGTGCGGGCAGTTTGTTTATTAAAACGACCAACCCACCATCCGTGCGCGGTCAGGCTCTGGGAATGGCGGCGCGTGCAGGTGCGAAAATCGCCGACGCTGAATTCGTACAGTTCCACCCGACGGCGATTGATTTGGGTCTTGACCCTGCACCACTGGCGACCGAAGCATTACGTGGTGATGGTGCCATTTTGATAAACAAAAACGGCGAACGGTTTATGCAGGCAATTCACAAAGATGCCGAACTGGCGCCGCGCGATATTGTTGCCCGCGCCATTTTTCACGAACACCGCAACGGTATGGTTCCCGCACTGGATACCCGCACAGCAGTGGGCGCACATATCATTGACGAATTCCCCGCTGTATCGGACGCTTGTCTTAAGGGTGGGATTGATCCAGTGACCCAACCGATTCCTGTGGTGCCAGCGGCGCATTATCATATGGGCGGTGTGGCCACGGATATTCATGGCAAATCCTCAATCGACGGTTTGTGGGTTTCAGGCGAAGCGTCATCTACGGGTTTGCACGGCGCAAACCGCTTGGCGTCCAATGGATTATTAGAGGCATTGGTTTTCGCAGCCACGGCGGCGGGCGGTATTATGGGCGCCTTAGATAGCGGTAAATTCGCCGCCTACGACACCAAATTGAAATCCCCACAAATTGGCTTTAAATTGGTGGACGAGGATGCGGTTTTTCAATTGCGTCAGGCGATGTCTGATTGGGTCGGTGTGATCCGAACGGGTGATGAAATGGCAAGGGCGTTACGCTTCATCAAGCAACTGGACACGGATCACGGTGGTGCCTCGACCAATTTTGATAACATGCTTGCGGCGGCAACCCTGATTGCGGCGGCGGCATACCTGCGCCAAGAATCGCGTGGCGGTCATTATCGCACTGATTTTCCGGAAAAAAACAACGACCTGTGCAAGCGCAGTGAAATGACATTAGCCGACGCATTAAAACTGCGCGACAACGTTTAGGAGCCATAATGACCCATTCCGCAATCCCTGATTTCCTGCTTTATGACATGATTAAGCGCGCCCTGGACGAAGATTTGGGCGGTTCTGGCGATGTCACCAGCCGCGCTGTTATCCCCGACGGCACACTGTATCAGGCACGTCTGAACGCGCGTGACGCGGGTGTTATTTCTGGTATGCAAATTGCGAGAATTGCGTTTCATATTGTCGATCCAGCGCTAGAAGTCACAACCTTGATCCGCGACGGTGGCGTGGCCGCACCATCAGATGTTTGCATGACAATCAACGGCGATGCGAAATCGATTTTGATGGGCGAACGTGTAGCGCTGAATTTCGCGGGGCGTTTGTCGGGCATTGCGACAATGACCGCCGCGTTCGTGGCCGAAACCAAGGGCACCCATGCCAAAATAACCTGTACGCGCAAAACCACACCTGGCCTGCGTTTGGTTGAGAAAGAAGCGGTACGCCACGGCGGTGGGTCGAACCACCGGTTCGGTTTGAACGACGCGATCATGATCAAGGATAATCACATCGCGGCGGCGGGATCTGTGAAACAGGTGCTGAAACGTGCCCGCGAATTTGCATCCCACATGCGCACCATTGAGATCGAGGTCGATACACTCAAACAACTCGAAGAAGTGTTGCGCGTTGGCGGGGCTGATGTGGTTTTGTTGGACAATATGTCGAACCCCGATATGGCCGCCGCCGTTAGCATGGTGGACGGCGCCATGACGGTTGAGGCATCGGGAAATATGCGTCTGAAACGCATCGCATCGGTGGCTGCGACGGGTGTCGACTACATATCGGTTGGTGCGTTGACGCACACGGTGACCAACCTTGATCTTGGATTAGACAGTTAACATCCATTTATCGAGCGCTTCGATTTGATCGGTGTCCATACGCAAACCCAATTTGCTACGCCGCCACACAACATCTTCGGCGCGTTTCGCAAATTCGTTTTGCATCAACCATGTGACCTCGCGTTCGGTCAACGTCGCACCAAAACCCAAACCTAAATCACTGACTTTGACGGCACCGCCCAACATGATCGCCGCGTCCGTACCATAGGCACGCACCAATCGATCCGCCCAATCAGCGTCCAAAAACGGATAGGCACCGCGTAGGTTATTTTTGATTGCCGCTACACCATCTATGGCAAAATCACCACCTGGTAGTGGCGCATGCGTCGTCCACGCTCCGCGGGCATTTGGGAAATGATCCACCACCATATTCACCGCTTTTTCTGACAGCTTGCGGTAGGTGGTTATTTTCCCGCCGTAAATATTCAACAATGGCCCACGCGATCCGTCACCGTGCCAGCGCACAATATAATCGCGCGTCGCGGCGGCGGCGTTTTTACTGCCGTCATCCAACAGGGGGCGTACCGCGGAATACTTCCACACGATGTCATCCATACGCACAGGTTTTTCGAAATACTGCGACGCGGCGTCGCATAAATAGGCGGCCTCTTCTACTGAGCATTCGACTTTGTCGGCTGTGCCAATGTGATCTGCATCTGTGGTACCAATCAGGGTGAAATCACCTTCGTATGGAATTGCAAAAATGATTCGCCCATCGGTTTGTTGGAAAATATACGGTTGATTGTGTTCGAACATTTTGGGTACTACGATATGGCTACCACGCACCAATCGCAGGCCAAATTTCCCCTGCCGCTTTTCGGCACTTTCCAGAACGGCTTCCAACCAAGGGCCTGCAGCATTAACGGCAATTGTCGATGTCACCCGCGCACTGCCGTCGGCGGTTTGATAATCAACCACCCATTGTCCATCAACATAATCCATCCACGTGCATTTCGCGCGGGTTAAAACTTGTGCGCCACGGGTCACCGCATCACGCGCGTTCAGTGCAACCAATCGTGCGTCATTGACCCAGCAATCCGAATATTCAAACGCCTTGGTAAAATACGATTTCAGCGGCGTACCAGCTGGATGCGTGAGCAGATTTAGCGTCTTGGTTGCAGGTAAAAATTCGCGCCCACCGATGTAATCATAAACATAAAGTCCAAGGCGCAAAAACCACGCAGGTCGCAAACCACGATGATGGGGCAAAATAAACCGCAACGGCCAACTGATATGGGGCATGTTTGCCAATAGCACCTCGCGTTCTTTCAATGCTTGGCGCACCAATTTGAACTCGTAATATTCCAAATACCGCAACCCACCATGGAACAATTTGGTCGAACCTGACGATGTGCCAGACGCCAAATCATTTTGTTCCAATAACAATACTTTCAACCCACGGCCGGCCGCATCACGCGCAATGCCCGTACCATTTACACCGCCACCAATGATAATTACGTCGAAATCTGCCATGGGGTTTTCCTTTGCTTAATCGACGTATAACGCTAACCTTGACGACACAAAAGGTGAAACACAGGAGCGACGCAATGACAAAAATTCTTGCAATTGACCAAGGGACAACATCCTGCCGCGCAATCCTGTTCGATGCCAATCTGCGGCCTGTAAGAACCGCGCAACAGGAATTCACCCAATATTTCCCGAAATCAGGATGGGTTGAACATGATCCCGAGGAAATTTGGGAAAAAACCCTGACCGTTTGCCGTGACGCCGTTAAAGGCGCAAAATCTGATGCAATTGGTATCACCAATCAACGCGAAACCACCGTGGTGTGGAACCGGGCAACAGGTGTCGCGATTTACAACGCCATCGTATGGCAGGATCGCCGCACATCCGAATATTGCGACAGCATTCGCGATGAATGGGCAGATGTGATCAGCCGTAAAACTGGGTTGATAGTGGATTCATATTTCTCAGCAACCAAGGTCAAATGGATTTTGGAAAACGTCGCGGGAGCACGCGCCATGGCCGATGCGGGTGCATTGATGTTTGGCACCATTGATACTTTTCTGATCTGGCGTTTAACCGAAGGTCGTGTTCATGCCACCGACGCCACGAATGCTGCGCGGACGATGATGTATAATATTGCAGACGGATGCTGGGATATCGAACTGCTAAAATTGTTCGACATACCCACATCGATGCTGCCCGTGATCAAAGACAGCGCGGATGATTTTGGATCAACCACATTGCTGGGCGGGACGATCCCGATCACAGGCGTGGCAGGCGATCAACAGGCGGCAACGGTGGGACAGGCGTGCTTCAAGGCTGGCATGGTGAAATCCACCTACGGCACGGGATGTTTTGCATTGTTGAACACGGGCGATGAAATGGTGTTGAGTAAAAACAAATTATTAACCACCATCGCATACCAATTAAACGGCAAGCCGACCTATGCACTGGAAGGTTCTATTTTTATCGCTGGAGCAGTGGTGCAATGGTTGCGTGATGGTTTGGGTATGATTGATAATGCGGCGCAGGCGGGCGAATTGGCGCCAAAGGCCGATCCCGAACAAGCGGTTTATTTTGTTCCCGCATTCACAGGCTTGGGCGCACCGTATTGGAACGCTGAAGTGCGCGGCGCAATTTTTGGTTTAACCCGTGGCACAGGCCCGGCGGAAATTGCCCGCGCTGCGTTGGAATCCGTGGCCTTTCAAACCGCTGATTTGATGGCGGCGATGGCGGGCGATTGGCACGGTGATGCGGTATTGCGCGTCGATGGTGGCATGGCGAATTCGGATTGGACGATGCAGAACCTATCCGATCAATTGGGCGTCCCAGTGGATCGCCCTGCCGTCACCGAAACCACAGCCAAAGGCGCGGCCTATCTGGCGGGTTTATACATCGGTGCGTATCCTGAACCCGATGAATTTGCTAAAACGTGGGAATTGGAACGACAGTTCACGCCCCAGATTGATGCGGATACACGGGCGGCGCGGTATGCTGGTTGGACGGATGCGATTGAGCGTTTGGTGGGTTAAAGGGGAAAGCAAACAGCCTAGATATATACCAAGTTCAGCAAGTTATATAAATAATTAAGCGCTCAGTGCCCCATAGCCGATTGTGCAATACAGGTCATATGGCGCATATCTGTACCACAGCATCCACCCAAAATATTTATGTTTGGGTACTTCTTGTTAATTTCAGCTAGCTGTTTACCCAGCTCTTCCGGGTTCCCGTCATCAAGCACTTTGCATTCATCTAATTCTGCATGACTACACCGCGATGCATTTGCCACAACTCCCTTCAGCCGTGTCATCCAAGGCCTATCGGACAAGGCTTGGACAAAATGGTCGGGATGTGCACAATTGATCATGAAATAAGAGGCATAGTCGTCCGTCGCCTCGTCAACGATTTCAATGGCTACGCTTAACGAAATGCCAGTTGGCAGGCATCCATCAGTCTCTACAGTAAAGGCAATTATAACAGGCATATCAAACCGTTTTGCAGCAAGGACTATTCCAATCGCTTCCTCTGGATAGGCAATTATATATCCGCTGATCAAATCAATTTCGGTATTGGCAAATGCACCAATTTGTTCAGTATGATATTGTACCGACTCGTCTCGCGACATCCGTTCTGAGGGTGCATTAGCATCGGAGCGTGGCCCAATATTTGCACTTAGAATTGTTGGCAAATCGCCATTGTCATCTCGCATTGTGGCCATAAACGTTGCGGATAGGGCATTAAGCTTTGTAAGAGTTTTGGGTGAATATCCTATCTCTGCTCCACGATCTCGATTAGCAAACCATGTAGGTGCTTCTAAAATGACACCTGTACCTGCCGCGCGTGCGACTTGAGTTAAATCATTAAAATATCGCCTAAGATGCTTTCGACCTTCTTCGGTTTCTAGTAGTGGGAATGATGCAAAGCCCTGTAAATCGACACCTTGTGTAAACATCAGGTCAGTTTCCATCCCTGTATAGGCCAAGTATATGTCATCTCCCGTCTGCGGAAGTTCGGTTCGGTATAATGCCATATCGATATCACATCGCTGGTTCACCTATGAGTATGAAGCAGAACGCATATTGCTTCAACTCTAGGTAAATAGCAGCGCAACCAGACATTGGAGCAACTACGGAACATTGCTGGTAGCAAAGATCACAAGATACTATTAATCTATCCTTCGCATCTTCGCCCGCATCTCTTGGCGATAGATCTCAAACTTACGCTCTTCCTTGTCCACCGCTTTGTGGTCTTGGTGAACGGCCTCCGCAATCTCAATCTCGCCGCTGAGCATCCCGTGATAATACATCCGCAAAACCGCATTCATCCGCGCCTGATAATGTGGTCCTAATTTGGGAATCCACCGTACCATGCCCGCATCCAAACACATGGTCACGCGGGGTCAATCGGATCACCTTCAATTAACCACCCTGACGGAATGTGCCCAATCTGATTCAGCTCCTTCAGGTCTTGTTTAATCTCGTGCTGGGTCTGGCGAAATTTAGTAACGTTGATTTGCTTTTGTGTCATGGCGTGAAATTAACACCCACCACCTAATGTTTTGAGAATTAACCATGCGGTGCATGGGCTGTGCATGCACCAAGTCAAAAAGGCGACCCAAAGGCCGCCCCTCTAAAAACCTTGTACGAGGCGTTAAATGCTCTGGTTGATCCAGTCAGCAAGCGCCGCTTTGGGTGCCGCGCCGGTTTTGTTTGCAACAACTTGACCATCTTTGAATAGGAACAGCGACGGAATGCCACGTACACCCATTTGCGCAGGCGAGTTCGGGTTTTCGTCCACATTAACTTTAACGATTTTGACCTTACCAGTCAGCTCGTCTGACAGTTCTTCCAATGATGGACCGATCTGTTTACATGGGCCACACCATTCAGCCCAGAAATCAACCACGACGGGAATATCTGAATTTGTGACTTCTGCTGCGAATGTTTCGTCGGTGACTTTTACGGTTGCCATTGGCACTCTCCTGTATTTTTATCTCTGAGGGGAACCTAAGAATGATCGACCAAATCGTCAAGATGTTGTGGTACATTAAGCGCATCAATCGCAATGTTGTGTGGAATTGACATAATCTGCCCCGTGCGCGTCCAAAGGATAGCAATATCAATCACATGGTCGGGATAGATTTGTTGCAAGGCCAACAGATACGCGCCTTGCTGTGCCAAAATGCCTTTGGGGGTTTGTTCAATCGTGCCCGGAACGCCTGTATTACTCTTGAAATCAACAGCCAGTATTGTGGAACCAGTGACAATTAGACGGTCGATATAACCCAAGATATCGCGCCCCAATGGTTCAAGCGGTGCCGTGATGCCAACCTCTGCGATGCTGTTTGGATCAAAGAAGATGTGACGCAGATCAGGTTTTTTCAACAAGTTTATTGCCTCTTTTATCAGGATCGACGCAGCTTGTTGATTTGGTGCGTCGGGGATACAGTTTAGCAATTTTTTTCCATAATCTTCCCAGGTGCCCGCCTCTTGGTTTGGCATATACTCCAACAGCTTATGCAAATGCCGCCCACGACGTTTCGCGTCCTTTTCGGGCAACGCATCATCATTGGGCAATGCTTTAGCACCCGCCAATTTTGAGGGCGCAACGGGTTGTAATGGGCGTGGTGTTTTCGGGGCGAGATTGGTTAACCATTCGGGCGCTTGCGTTACACCGATTGCCGTTTCATCGGACATTTTGCCTTGCCCCAATGTGGCCCATGCATCGTTTTGCAGTGTAAGCCCTGCACCAAAATCGTCAAAATCTGTGTCAATCGCATCACGTTCTGACATCGCATTTGCGACCAAATTATACCACGCAGTTTCACTGGCATTGTCGCCCGCTCCGCAAACAATCAGCCAACTTTCCGCGCGTGTCAGCGCCACGTATAACAACCGCATACGTTCTTCGTCTTGGCTGGCCTTAGCCGCCATTTCCGAATTGACTTGTTGTGCGCTACCTTCACCGCCCGTTGCGCGCCAGATCGCCATGTCATTCGCCACGGTAATTTGATCAGGCGTGGGTGGTTTTTTGGATGCCGTGTCGGGTAAAATAACGATGGGCGCTTCCAATCCTTTGGCACCGTGAACGGTCATGATACGGATCTGATCAACGTCACCCATATCGCGTTTAATCTCGACTTTTCCCGAACCAAACCAATGCAAAAACCCCGTCAGCGTTGGGGTTTCCAAGCTCTCGTATTGCATGGCTTGGGACAATAACTCATCAATCCCATCCTCGATTTCAAACCCCAGCCGCGCCAACAGATTTTCTCGGCCTTTGTGTCTAATCAGTAATCGTTCGATCAATTCATATGGCCGTAGATAATCCACCTGTTCGCGCATGTCGCGCACGATTTCCAAGGCGTGCGCAAATTCAGTTCGGTGGCGTAATGATTGCCACAAGGTGCCTTTGCGACCATAGGCGACGCTGAATAATTCGCCTTCGGAAAAACCCAATAACGGTGATCGCATTGCCTCAGCTAAGGAGAGGTCATCATCGGCCATCACCGCGAATTGAAGTAGTGACAAGATATCGCGTACGGCCAACTCTTCGCCGACATTCAATCGATCCGCGCCCGCCACGGGTAGGTCAAGGGATTTCAATTCTTTTAAGATTGCATGAAATAATGCACTGCGACCCTGAACCAAAATCAGGATGTCGCCCGCTGTAACGGCGCGACGTTTGCCCCCGACTTCTATCTGTTGGCGGCTTGCAAGTAATGCATGAATATTCTGTGCAATGCGCGTGGCCAATTGTCGTTTGGGATCATTGGGCGCGGGCATATCAACTGGATGATACCAAACCTCTTTGTCGGGGGCGGGTTCCTTTTCGATAAACGGCCACAGGTCAACACGTCCTGGTTTACCATCGTGGAATGGGATGTGCTGTGTGCGGTTTTTCATACCCCCGCCAGCAGCGCCTGAAAATACTGTGTCCACCAGATCCAAAATGGGCGGTGCCGAGCGGAAAGAATGCAACAATTCACGGTTCTCTAAATTCTGGTCGATGTGACCCAGCAAAGTGCCAAATTCTGATTTCTTTTCGCCGAAAACAACAGGATCGGCACCCTGGAATGAATAAATTGATTGCTTTTCGTCGCCCACAACAAACAGGCTACGCGGGCGACCATTGGCGGATGCCCCATATGTAAATTCGCGTGCCAAACAATCAATCACGGCCCATTGTGCGGGGCTAGTATCCTGTGCCTCATCGACCAAGATGTGATCCAGCCCGCCGTCTAATCGATACAAAACCCACTGCGCCATCGAGCTTTGCGTCAGTAATCGTGCAGATCGATGGATCAAGTCGTCATAGTCCAAAAGCGCGTTGAAGGATTTGCGTTCGTCATAGGCTCGCAGGAATGCTGTTGCGAAAATGTGCAGAGCTTGGGTGCGTTCAAATGCGTTGATTGCAAGAGACTGCATGCGACCGTGCTCAACGCGGTCCGCCAGAATGGCAATGTCTTGGCGCATGGCATCATCTTTTTCCAAGACAGCTTGTGTTGGAATTTGGCGTTTTTTGATACTGCCCGCTTTCGTCAAAAACAAGTCCTTCAACGCATTCATGTGGCGAGTTGTAGAATTAGTCTTGAGCTCTAGCTGTGCATACAATGCCAATTTTGCTTCTGGATCTGACCCGCTTTCCATGCGTTTTAAAAGGTCATTAAGCAAGCCTTCCAATCCAAACAGAATTTCCAACTTGATTGTTTCAAGCGTCATTGTTTCGTCGATGCCGAATGCTTTGGTTGTGGGCGCTGTGATGAACCCCATTCGCTTTTTGACGATTTCGCCGGTTAGATCATCCGTATCCATGCGCGTGAAATATTGGGCTAATGTGTCAACCGCATCAATATCTTTTCCGCTGGCCATTTGTTCGACAATCTCGGCACGAAGCTGTTTTGCTTGGCGATCTTCCAGCACATTAAACTGTGGTGCGACGCCCGCCTCCAATGGAAAACGACGCAACAGGGCGTCACAGAATGCGTGGATGGTTTGAATTTTTAACCCGCCTGGTGTTTCCAATGCGGCGGCGAACAATGTACGCGCTTGCGCCAATTTTTGTTCCGTTAGGTATGCGGGGTCTTCACCCAGTTTCACCAAATCTTCACGCAGCTTCGCATCGTTGGCCATTGCCCATTCGCCGAGGCGCTTGAATAACCGGTTCTGCATTTCCGCCGCCGCCGCCTTGGTGTATGTCAGGCACAGAATGCGTTGCGGGTCGGTGTCGTGTAGCAATAAGCGTGCCACACGGTCGGTTAAAACACGGGTTTTTCCTGATCCTGCATTGGCGGAAACCCATGTGTTTTGTGCGGGGTCAGCCGCGTGAATTTGCGCTAATGTTGCG
Source organism: uncultured Rhodobacterales bacterium (assembly GCA_963976255.1). GTDB lineage: Bacteria > Pseudomonadota > Alphaproteobacteria > Rhodobacterales > Rhodobacteraceae > Amylibacter. The sequence goes on along the minus strand of CAXBJO010000029.1, from coordinate 17,277 downwards.
TCATCGAAATCCATCACGGAACCACCTGCGGGTCGGGTTCATCGCTGTCCTGCCATTCGCCAAATCGCGACAGATGATCGTAATCGGATGCGTGGCTGATGAACTGTACTTTGTCACGCGCGGAAAAGCCTTTGGATGGATCATTAAAGGTGCCAATCAACTGCCGAAACTCTTCCCAAATTTGGGTGACCGTCTCGTCATCGATTGGGACTTCACGCTCTGCTTGGTCAGGGCCAAGTCCGATATATTTTAGGTGCTCAACTGTTTGCGGGTTCAGCCCGTCGAAGCCCGCAAATTTGGCGATCATAGCTTCGAGTTGGAGTTGTTTGTCAAAGAAATCGATCTCCGTTTGCGCAGGCGGCTTGCTGGCTTTGTAGTCGTAAAGCCGTAGTCCGTTGGCACCTTGATCAATGCGGTCTGCCTTGACCGTCAAATCAAATCCCAGGTCGGCGAAATGCATTCTACCCTTGCGTTCCAGCGCGATGTTTGGGCCTGCCGCGCGGCGAGTATCTTCTTGGGCTACGAACCACGCGGCTACGTGCCCAAGACGGGCAAGCCAAAAACGTTGGGCCGCAGGCCATGGAACGTTTTGTTGTAGGATGTCATCGGCGATTTGCAAAAATGTGTTCACCGCATTTTCTGGCATTTCGGGTGTGGTTTGATCGACGAATGCCTCAAGAATATCATGGATCGCATTGCCGCGCTCCAACGCATCCGCCTGTTTGCCCAATGGATCCAATTTGCGCAGGTTCAATATAACGCGGGCATAGATTTTATAGGGATCACGCACCAAATCTTTGATCTGCGTGACCGACAGTTTTTTCAGGCGCTTATCTGCGGGTGGCATCGGGGATGGGCGTTTGGCGGGGGCGATCGTTGCAGTTGGGCGATCCAATTGCCGCGCTAAATCAACCCAAACCGCGCCCCGCTTTCGCATCGCGTTCAGAGCGTCAGTGCCCTCTTCGCCTAATCCTTCCATTAGGTTGGTTAAGCGAATGACCCAACGTGAAGGTGTGGACGGTGCATCACCCTCGCGGGCGGAACGTGACAAGACGACGTTCGGGGCGGCGATTGCCTGTTGGAAATCATGCGCGGACAGTCCGATACGACGTTCGGGTAATAACAAGCCCAGCTGTTTGCGCATGTCGCGGTTTAACCACATGTCGTTATCGGTTTTGGCCGGCCATGTGCCGTCGTTTAATCCGCCCAGTATCACCAAATTCTTGGATTGTACCCGTGCCTCTAATGTGCCCCAGATCGAAATCAACGGGTTGGCCGTTTGGCGTTGTGGGCGTAATTCTTGGGACAAAGTAGAGCGCAACAATGCGTTATATTCGACGGCCGTCATTGTGCCGCCAAAGTGCGCGAACTCTGCCAAATCACTCAATGCTTTCTGCGCTTTTTCACCCGCTTCTTTTTCCCAAACCTGCCCTGTACCGTCATTCGCTGGGCCATCCGACAGGGATTGTGCGACCTGTTTGTGTAATGTGATCCAATCGGCCAAGTCCATTTCGCGTGCAGTTTCCAAGGGTCGAAAATTGGATTGCAACCATGTCACCCACGAGATTATATCAGGGGTTTCACCCGCCCATTTTAATAAGCGTTCAAATTCCACGAACGGTGGGCCGCCGCGCAAAACCTTGGCCTCTGCGCGGCCTGTGCGTAGGTTGTGTTCGTTGCGACCTGCACCCGAATGGGTCAACGTGTGTTTCAGGATAGCCAGAAATTCATGGGGTAAAACAGTGCGACCAAAGCATTGAGCAATCGCACGCAGGAATATGCCAGGTGGCGATAATTGCAATGGAGTCCCTGCGGAATCATCCGCCTCGATTCCCCAGCGTTCCAATGTGGCGCTGACGCGGCGGGTCAATGCGCGGTTGGGTGAAATCAACACCGCCTCTTGGCCGACTTGCGCCGCGTGGCGCAGGCGTGTGGCAATTGCCAATGCCTCTTCTTTGGCGGTGTCCGCCTCTAGTAATTCAAGCATTTGAGTCGCATTGTGTAATGTGCCCATCAGGGCAGGCCCTTGCGCCAGCCACTGATCGGTGATCGGTGTCGGCCGCAATGCGAGCGACAGTAAACGGTTGCGATCCACGGATGGCGGCGTGGTAGAGTGCCATGTTTTCACATCATTGTGGGTAATGTGGAGCATCGCAAATAATTTGGCGAAACCTGCTTGTGGATGATCCAACGTAGCGCGTTTGGCTGTGAAGCTGTCCCAAACCTGTTCGGGTAATTCCATGTCGAATCCGGGCAAGATAACGGCGCCGTTGGGCAGGGTGCTGACGGCCTGCATGAATAATGCTGTTTCGCCGCGCGACCCTGTCGAGCCTGCAATCAGGATTGGATTTTGTGGTGGATTTCGTGCCCAGTGATCTGCATATGATTGCACAACATGGCGCATCCGATCTTGGGGGTCTTGCAGGGTATGTTGATCCCAGTGTTGTGCCAAAATTGACAGAAATTTCTTGGCTCGGTTCCAATGCGCGGAATGTTCGCCCACGTCTAAATCCAAGATGCTGGCCATATCAATTCCTTCGCCTTGCACCTCGTCCATCAGGGCGGCCAAACTGTCGGTCAAATCATAGGTGGCGGAAATTGGCGCCAAATCTGGTTCCGCCCTTAACAACTGTCGGATTAATTGACCCAGCTGTAATTTGCGCCGCTCTTTTGGCGCTGGTGGGGGCATTGCGCACAGCCCCAGCGGGTCATTGGCGATGTCGGTTATCAAATGGAATCGTGGTAGCAATGACGCGCCAGATTGCACGAACAGTTCGCGCAATCGGCGTTCGGTGCGGCGTGTGTTAACGAAAATGTCCACCCGCGCAATGGCATGGTGTGGTTGGTCATTCAGGCGGGCGCGTAACCCATCCAGAAACGAAACGGAAAAATCCGCGCCGATGGGCAGGGCGAAAATACGGGGGGTTTTGGATGGCTCAAACATGGCGCGCCAATTCGGCGGCGGCGACATCAATGCCTTGTGGTCGACCAACGTCGACCCAACCGCCATTGTGGACAATCCCGTAGGCGCGATTTTTGGCCAGCATTTGATCCCAAAGCAGATTGAGAGAGAAGGATTTTCCGGTAATTTTCGCCAACAGATCGGTTTTGATGATCTGCGCACCCCCATAAACATATGACGCATTGGTCGCCGCGCCGCGCCGCGAAATTTGGCCAGTCGTGCACAAATTAAAATCGCCAGAACCGCGATGCTCTTGGGCATTTTGGATGGGGATCAACGTTAGCAGGGCATCCATTTTCGCAGGATCCCATGTTTCGCGCAGGGCGGTTACAGGGTTAGTTCCTGTCCATATCGCGTCGGAGTTCAACGTCACAACGGGGTCATTCCCAAGCAAGGGCAATGCGTTTTTTAGCCCCCCACCTGTTTCCAAAATATCCGGCGTTTCACGCAATGTTTTGACATTGTTATGTGCGGCCAGATGAGTTTCCAACTGCGAGGAGAAATAGTGCAGGTTTACCACCACAGTTTCCAAATCCGTCACCAGATCATAAGCATAATCGATTAGGGGTCGACCTGCCACCTGAACCAACGGTTTGGGTGTATCCTTGGTCAACGCCCCCATACGAGTGCCAAAACCTGCGGCGAAAATTAGGGCAGCGTTTATCGTCATGAAGTCACCAATGTGGCCAAATATGCGCGGCTTGGTGGCGGGGCGTTTTCAGCGATCCACAAGGATAGCTCACCGCATGCGGGATGCTCCAAGTCATGCATTAAATGATCCCAGACACGTGGGATCAGATCGATATAACGCGCTTTGCCGTCACGCAGAGAAAGGCGGGCAAAAATGCCGATGATTTTCATATTTCGCTGGGCTCCCAACACGGCATAGGTGGCCAAAAACGGGTCGCGATCAACGCCGCTGTTTGTGATGTATCGCTCCAACATTTCAGTGCGCAATGCGGGGGTGGTATCGCGACGTGCATCCTCTAGCAATGACACCAAATCATATGCGGAGTGCCCCGCCAATGCGTCCTGATAATCCAGCAATCCAACACGGTTTACACCGACGCCATCGGCGAGCCATAATAGGTTCTCGGCGTGGTAATCACGCATGACCAGCACGGGATTCTGGGAAGGAATTTTGGAAAATATTTTTGCGCAAATGGTGTCAAACACGGCGTTGTCGCCTACATGCATGTACCACTGCGTCAGCAACTTTGCCTCGCGCAAATAAACTGCATCGTCGTAGGGTGGCAGGGATTTAGGCGCCGTGTTTTTGTGTAACGCAACCAGTACATCAATCGCGGCGGCATACAGTGATCGTTCCAATGTTGGAGTACGCTTGCAAACATGGGCGAACAGATCGTTGCCCAGATCGGACAGTAACAAAAATCCATTTTTGATGTCCTGTGCCAGAATTTTGGGTGGTGTCAGACCAAAGCCAGCAAGCATGTTGGTGACGGCCACAAAGGGGCGCACATCCTCGCCTGACTCATACGGTGAGTTCATCAGAATAGCGGTCTTGTCACCCATGGTCAGACGCTCGTAACTGCGCCCCGATGCATCCGACGCCATGGCGAAGCGATCCGCATGTGTCCACGGCGTTATTTGCAAAAAAGATTGGATCAATGTCTCACGTGTTGTCATATTCAAAGGCCTGTAATGCACGCTCAACAATAGGCGTCCATGGTTTTGACGTCCATTGTAATGTGGCGCGACGTTCATTATCCGCCAATGTTTCAAATGTGATGGACAGGGCGTTTTCGGGCACAAGTTCACCCAGCCTGTCAGGCCATTCAACCAAACAAATGGCGTTGTCAAATGCTGCCTCTAGCCCGAGTTCGTAAACCTCGGTCACATCGGACAGGCGGTACAGATCGGCATGCCAAATTTCCAACACGCCAACGTCATATGTTTGCACAAGTGTGAATGTCGGACTGGGTACATCCTCGGTGGCGCCAATTTGAGCAAGCCGCGTCAAAATCAATTGCCGCGCAAAATGTGTTTTCCCCGCGCCAACCACGCCGTGCAATAAAACCACCGACCCAGCGGTCATTATGGGCGCAAAGGCCTGAGCCAACTGCGATGTATGATCAGAAGTTCTAAGGCGAATTGTTTTTTTCACTACTTGCTCCGTTTTGATCAGAGTTAAGGCATTGAATGGTCACTGTGCAAGGTGTCATGGTTTTAGATTTGTATTACGTCGGACAAATAGGCGTGAATTCCACCATGGAAAAATTGGCAGGCATTGGGATTGCGCGTACCTCTAAAGATAGGCCGCTTTTTGTTCCCAATCGTCCCGCCCAACGCTCTCGGTCTCCTATTGATTGCACAAACTCTCGAATTTCACCAAGTACCGGCGATGGTATACAGCGCTCATTCCACACTTCAGCCACCTCAATTGCTGTTGGGCAACTTAAGCTGTTCGAGAATTCAGTATTCCAAATGGAGTCGAAAGATTTATTTGCAAAGGAAAGTGCACCAACAGCGTCAAAAATTATGATGCCACCGTCGACGGCATCAAGCGCTGCATACAGGCGTTCGATTTCCATGCGGTACGCGCGTTCGGCGGCAACAGTTCGTGAAATATCCTCGAATACGAATGCGACCGCACCTTTGGGGTGAGGGCGGCCGGTGACACGGAAAACCTTGTCGTTGGGCATGTGCCAGTCATCGAAATATGTACCCGTTTCGGCACTTCGTTCCATTTCGATAATTTGATCACGCCAAGATTTGAAATTGCGCGGTTCTGGCAATGCACCCTTGTCGTGCAAGCGATCTAAAAAATCGCGTAAACTGGGTTTTTTGGCTAACCATAAGGCGCTTACGTCCAATAATGACGCCAGTGCTGGGTTAAATAATGATAAGTCCCGCTCTTTGTCGAAGACTGCCATTCCGATCGGTAGATGGGCAAAGGTTTCGGACAGCGTTTGAATAAAGCGGGCACGATCATTTTCAGCCGTGACCGCCGCATTGGCAGACATGGCAATATAAAAGGACCCCTTTCGGGAAACGCGCGTAGAGATGTCAAAGTAAAGTGTCGGGTTTTGCTTGGGCTGTTTTATACTGGCGCGCAGTGAATTTTGTTTGTTTTCAACCGACTCCGAAACAATGAAATTGGAAATCCTCAAGTCCTTGCCAAGGGATTTTTGCAAAGTCTGAAACGCCGTATTAGACCAGGTCACAACTTGATCCGTTTCAATCCACATGACAGCGGGAATGGAATCCAAATTCGCCTCATCAAATGGCGTGTCGTAAGCCCTGAACCATTGTGCAATTGGTCGCGCGTAACGGCCCAGAAGAAGTGCAAGTGCCGCGACGGCTGCGAGAGCCGCAATTTCAAGTATTATTGTTGTTTGCACATGACTGACCCCAAGTATGATGCGACTTTCATCTCCAATAGTTAACGATACGTTAACTATTCAAATTTTTAGAGCTTAACGCGCTGGTTTTTTGACTCAAATTGCGTTGCGGCGCTGATTCTATCGCGTTGCCACGTTACGGTCACCATCGCACCTGTGGCGAAATCTAAAACAGGCGATGAAGCAGCAACGGATGTACCATTCATAAAGGCCAGCTGTGCGCCCGTACGCTCTAGCATTGTTTTTGCGATAAACAGACCCAAACCCATGCCTTCGTATTCAGGACGCGCTGGGTCTTTTTTCATTTTCTGGCGGCGCAGAAATGGATCACCAATACGGCCAAGAAAATCATGCGGATAACCTTTGCCGTCGTCCGCTACAAGAATGCGAATTGACTGATCCGTCCACGTCACATCAATCCAAACTTGCGTGCTTGCGTAATCAACTGCGTTCTGAACGAGGTTACGCAAACCATGTAGAATTTCAGGCCGTCGTGGCATGTTCGGGATAGAGCGCGGGGCACTTTCAGCGGCTTGCCCGTTGACTAAAAAGGTCACGACTTTTCCGCGATCTTGATGGGGTTCGGCCGCTTCGCGGATGACCTCGGTAACGGGCGCCACCTTAAGGTGCAAATCCTCTTTGCCGGTACGTCCCATGTCGCGCAGAATATTGGTCAGACGCACCGCTTGTTCGCGTATCAATTGTGCATCATCGCGCAGTTCGGGATTGTCTTGTAATTCTTCTTCTAACTCGGTTGCGACCATTTTAATCGTCGCCAAGGGTGTACCCATTTCGTGTGCCGCAGCGGCAACAACACCACCTAAAACGGTCAATTTATGTTCACGATCCAATGCCATTTGTGTTGCGGCCAATGCCTGTGACATCGAAAATGTCTCTACAGTCACCCGGCGCGCATATCCTGACAGGAAAATGAATCCGATCAGTAAGGCAAACCAATTTCCCCAAACGAAAAGTTCTGGTAGTTCAACAACTTGGCCGCCAACATAGGTAAGCGGGATGTTGAAGAAAGCCAGTAGCGTCGTCATAAAAACCGCAAACCCGCCCAGAAACAAAGTCGCATTCAAGGTCAATGCGGTGGCGGAAATTGTGACAGGTGCCAGCAGCAACAGTGAAAATGGATTGCTGAGACCGCCTGTCAAATAAAGGAGCACAATAAGTTGCATCAAATCAAACAGCAAACTAAACATCGTTGCGCGTTGTGATAAACGCTTGTTTACTGGCAAAACGATTCCGGCGCAGACATTAAACAATACAGAAACCCCAACCACCAGAACACACAGGCCAGCCTCTAAATCCAATCTAACGATATAGTGCGCCGCGAAAAGGGCGATCAATTGCCCCACCACGGCCATCCACCGCAGGAAGATTAAGGTACGCAAGCGCACCCATTCGCTGCGGGCCTGGTTCGTAAACAAATTTATCGGTGTAGCGTGCATAAGGTTCCCGCATCTTACATCATTGCGCAGGCAAGGATTTCAAAACAAGTTAGATGATGGTGGATCTAAAATCCAGAAGGGATGGTAAACGGTCAAGTTTTTATCAACCATAGTTTCCCAACGGTGAAAATCACATTGGTGGCAATGGGCGGCTTTTGTTTTGAAACACGGGAAAAACTTGCCAAAATGATGGGTTTCGCGTGGTAAAATCGGCATAAAAGGCAACTTTCCCCGCTCTTAAAAACTTGCTTTTGACAATTTGGCCACCGCAATATAGTGCCCGAAACCATGGCATTAAAAATGACCTGTTTTGCAAGTGTTTGACCTCTGTAAAATAACGCAATAGGCTGGCTCTTGGAGGCACCAATGACAAAGATAACTGCAGACCTAAACGAAATCGGGCTGGATAATACGTTGATGATTTTGGACGATGACGAACCGTTTCGTCGTCGACTGGCGCGGGCCATGGAAAAACGTGGTTTTGCCCCAACTGCATTAGAAAGTGTTGCTGCAGGCCGCGCCTTTTGCACGGCCACCCCGCCAGCATATGCTGTCGTTGATTTACGTCTTGAGGATGGCAATGGATTGGATGTGGTCGAGGTTCTGCGCGAAAAACGTCCCGACGCGCGGATCATCGTATTGACGGGTTACGGCGCAATTGCAACGGCGGTGGCGGCGGTCAAAATTGGTGCCACGGATTATTTATCAAAGCCGGCAGATGCGAATGATGTAACCCAAGCATTGTTGGTCGCGGACGGTGATTTACCGCCGCCACCCGATAATCCAATGTCTGCCGATCGCGTACGGTGGGAACATATTCAGCGTGTGTATGAATTGTGTGATCGCAACGTGTCAGAAACAGCGCGGCGTTTGAACATGCACCGACGCACCTTGCAGCGAATTTTGGCAAAACGCAGCCCGCGTTAGGACGCCATTTTTAGCAACCATTTTTTAAAAACGGCCAAGTCCTTGTGATGCTTGCCTTTGGGTGTGACGATAAAGTAGCAGAGCCCATCTTGGGCTAGGTCGCAAACATTTACTAACGTGCCTTCTGCAATCTGCGACCGCACCAATGCACCTGTTTGCAAGGACATTCCCAAACCTGAGTTAACGGCCGAGAGAACCAATTCGTTGGTTGTAAAAATCTTGACGTTTGCGGTGTCGAAATCAACGCCTGCTGACTGTAACAGGGCGGTACGTTCCATCATTGATCCCTCTAACAGCCATGGAATATCTTTGACGTCATCAAGGCAGGAAATATCGCGACCTTTCAACACATCTGGACGCGCAACAACACAGAAATCACCGTGTAGCAATTGTTCGGAAATCAATCCGGGCCATTTCCCCGCGCCATATCGAATGGCCATGTCGTAACCATCGTGCGATAAATCGACCAGCTGAATGCTTGGGTTTATATTTAGTAAAATATCTGGATGCTCTTGCCAAAAATCACCAATGCGTGGCATTAACCATTGACCAGCAAACGCCGGCGTGGCCGATATATTTAAGGGGAGCGTTTGGGAATGACGTCGCAGATCGCGCACGGCTGCTTCAATCTCTAAGAACCCTGTGCGCAATGTCTGCGAAAATTGTTTTCCTTGTTCCGTTAACGCCAATCCGCGCCCCTGTCGAAACACCAAGGGTTCATCAAATTCTGCCTCGAGTGCGCGCACGTGCTGAGCAATTGCGGCGTGTGTGACATTCAGCTCTGCTGCTGCCTTGCTAAAGCTGTGCAAGCGCGATGTTGCTTCGAATGCGCGCAGTGCATGCAGGGATGGGATATGACGCCAATCCATATCAATATATAAGTTTTTCTAACATATACAAATTATTCCTGACTTGGGAATGTATGTCAACATGGATATTACTGTTGGTAGAGAAACCAAAAGGAGAAGAAATGTTAAATATATTATCAGGTGCATTTAATGCGGCAACGCGCACAAATTCCACAATTACCCCGTTGGGACAAGATGAGCGCCATCAATTGTTCCTAGAGCAAAGCCGCCGCGAGCGTCGTTTGCAGCAGTTAAAAGCAGATCAGCGGTTTTACCGTCAGGCTTAAGTAACTGCTTTCCATGGGCTGGGCACGGTTTGGGCAAAACTGTCCGCCGTGGCCAGCTGATCAACGATGCGGGTGATTTTGGGGCGTGTGCGCCATTCTATCGGGCAACGGCTATCAGACCACAATAACAAACAAGCCAGCGCATAATCACAAACGCTGACGGTATCGCCCATTACCCATTTACTGCATCGCTGCTCCAACCAATCCAAGGTGCGCGCGACACGCATGCCGTGGCGCTCCACAATATCGATGCCATAGGTGTTTTCGGCGGTGGGCCGCAAACCTGTGCGCACGATTTGATTTCCCGCGACCATTGCATCGCCCATTGCCAGAATTGTCAGCAGCATTTGACGATCTGCCAATGGATCAAAATCAGGCGCCATTGGATCGACCGTCATTGCCAACAGTTGTTCCGCAATTTGAGATGTCGGGAAAATGGTTTCACCAATGGTTTTCAACACGGGAACCTGACCTAATGGGTTTTCATCGAAAAAAGATTGATCCAGTGGCCAATCCAATTTCACCATCTCCACCGGCAATTCCCAATCGATGATCAATGTGCGACACAGGCGCGCAAAAGGCGATCCATCAACGTAAAACAGTTGTGCGGGTTCCATTAAATCTTCTCCATCAAATCATTAAACACTTCTAAAAACTGTCCCTTAACTTGCATAGGGGCATGCGGGCGTAAAACTGTCTGCGGCAAATCCGACAAAACGGGATCACCAAACAACTTGTTTGCTTCACTAGCACTGAAACCAGCGATTTGCACGGCCTCTAACCATGCAGACAATAAATCCGCACGTTTAATTTGTTTTTTCATCACGCCAGGTATTCCTGCAGGCAGGCCAAATTTCAAATTTATGGCGGCGGTTAAGCGCTCGTCCAATTCCGAATACCCCGGCCCGACGGCGGATTTCACAGGGCTGATCATATCCCCAATCACATATTCAGGTGCATCATGTAGCAGTGCGGCCAAACGCCATTTGGCGTCCACTTTGGGGTTCAGGCGGAAAAACAACTGTTCTACAAAAATTGAATGTTCGGCAACGGAATAGGGGTACTCGCCCTGTGTTTGGCCATTCCACCGGGCGACGAACGACAGCCCATGCGCGATGTCTTCGATTTCGATATCCATCGGCGATGGGTTCAGCAAATCCAAGCGTCGACCAGACAGCATACGTTGCCATGCACGTGTATTTTTACCGCTCAATCCACTACTCCCTTTGCTTGCCGCAAGGCTTGTTTATCACAGGAAGCTTGTGCTAGATGCCTGTCAGAACCGTAAATTACAGGAGCCAAGTCAGATGGCAACAGACTATATTGTAAAAGACATTTCACTTGCGGAATTTGGTCGCAAGGAATTGGACATCGCTGAAACCGAAATGCCGGGATTGATGTCCCTGCGCCAGGAATTTGGCGACAGCAAACCCCTAAAAGGGTCACGCATCGTCGGGTCATTGCATATGACAATTCAAACGGCTGTATTGATTGAAACGCTAACGGCGCTGGGCGCTGATGTGCGCTGGGCGTCATGCAACATTTATTCCACCCAAGATCACGCAGCGGCGGCGATTGCCAAATCTGGCGTACCTGTGTTTGCGATCAAAGGACAGTCGTTGGTTGAGCATTGGGATTACTTGGATAAATCATTCATGTTCCCAGAGGGCGCGAACCTGATTTTGGACGATGGCGGGGACGCCACCTTATACGTTCTATTGGGCGCACGTGTGGAAGCAGGCGAAACCAATCTGATTGAAACACCTACATCCGAAGAAGAAGAAGCAATCTTTGCACAAATCAAATTGCGCATGGCCGCCAGCCCGGGCTGGTTCACCAAAACACGCGATGCGATCCAAGGTGTTTCCGAAGAGACAACAACAGGCGTGCACCGTTTGTACGAATTGATGCAGAAAGGCCAATTGCCGTTCCCTGCGATCAATGTGAACGATAGCGTGACCAAATCCAAGTTTGACAACAAATATGGTTGCAAGGAATCATTGGTCGACGGCATTCGCCGCGCAACTGATACGATGATGGCGGGTAAAACGGCCGTTGTTTGCGGTTATGGCGATGTTGGCAAGGGTTCTGCGGCATCACTGCGCGGTGCAGGTGCGCGTGTGAAGGTGACTGAAATCGATCCGATCTGTGCTTTACAGGCAGCGATGGACGGTTTCGAAGTGACAACGTTGGAAGATTGCGTTGCTGACGCGGATATTTTCGTGACCACAACTGGGAACAAAGATATCATTCGTATCGAACATATGCGCGAAATGAAGGACATGGCGATTGTTGGCAACATCGGTCACTTTGACAATGAAATCCAGGTGGCGAACTTGCGCAACTTGAAAATGACCAACATCAAAGATCAGGTTGATATGTACGAAATGCCGTCAGGTAATCGCATGATTTTGTTGTCACAAGGACGTTTGTTGAACCTTGGCAATGCCACAGGTCACCCGTCGTTTGTGATGTCTGCATCATTCACTAACCAAGTGTTGGCACAGATTGAATTGTGGACCAATGGCGATGAATATAAAAACGAAGTGTATATCCTGCCCAAACATTTGGACGAGAAGGTGGCGCGTCTGCATTTGGCAAAGATTGGTGTAAAACTGACAGAATTGTCAAAAGAGCAGGCGGATTACATCGGTGTGACAACCGACGGGCCATATAAACCCGAACATTACCGTTACTAACTATTTGAAACGCCCGCCTTGCGTGGGCGTTTTCATTTTCAGGCGCAGATTTGGAAATCTACCGCCCAAACAAATTAAACTGAACACGCCCCTTTTTTTTGAGACCTTTATATCCTATCTTATTTGTATGGGAGGTGATGGTGCCCAACTCTGCCGTCACTTTTGTAATTTAAATTGGGGAAAACCCCAGCACAAAGGAGCACCCCAATGGGTAAAAGAGACGATTTAATCGCACAATATGCTGATGATTTGAAAAACAAGTGTGGCATGACGCCGGACATGGATTTGCTGACGAAAGTCACAATCGGTTGCGGCCCTGCGATTTACAACGCTGACGCATCCACAGTTGCAGGCAGCCAACCAGCCGAGTTAGAAACAGTTAAGAACAATTTCTTGATGGGTAAACTTGGTTTGGCTGATAGTACTGCATTGATGGAGGGCATTGAAAAAGCCATGGAAATTTATGGTAAATCAGAGCGTAACAAATACCGTGCCGTGGTTTATTACATGCTGACCAAGCACTTTGGTAAAGAATCCGTTTACGGATAAAACCAACATATTTTCAATAAGTTAAGGCGCTCATAAGGGCGCCTTTTTCTTTTGAAACAAGAACTAGATAATTTGTTTAGATTGTTTATTTGCACCACAACACACTTTTTGGTTAGACACTAAACAGAGCTGCAGGGGTGCAGTGGGTTAATAGGGAACCTTTGTTATGGGTACAAAGGTTCCCTTTATTAAAATCAGGTTCAAACCTTGAAATGCCCCGCTGGAATGTTTGCTTGTAGCTGTGTCAGCGGGTGCGGAACACCTGCCGTTGATTAAAATAATGTTAAAATAAATCCAATGATAGTACTCCCGCCTACGGCATAACCGCCATTGATCCACATCAATGATGCTGGGCGTCCCTCGAAGGCACAATTGTTTATGATCCATGGTGCCGCAATAAACAGGCCGATGCCCAGACCGGCCATGATACCTGACCCAACGCCGGTAATCGCCGCGGCGGCAAAAATATGGCGCATCATCCCTGCCGTAAAAATACAACCAACCATTGCGATAATATATGGTTTTGACCCTGCACCCTGTTGTTGCGCATCGGTAATGCCTGTTGCGGCCATCCATTGCTTTGCCAGCGACATATACCAAGCCGCTCCGAATGCGAATGCACCCACTGCGGCGGCTAAAACGTTTAAAATTTCCATGTGCTATCTCCCTCTATGTTGGGAGCATTCTGCATGAAGGCAGTGAAAAATCCAGTATTACTCGGGGCGCAGGGGGCGATCCATCAAATTGCGCAACGCTTGATCGACTGTGAGTTTGCCGCTTAATAACTGCGCAACTTGGCCGGCAATTGGCATGTCCACACTGTGATCTATTGCCAATTGAACGGTGGCCAATGCGGTTGCGATACCTTCAACTGTTTGCCCTGGTTTCAGGTTTCCAGATTGTGCTAATTGGTGGCCGAAAGCAAAATTTCGCGATTGGATTGATGTACATGACAGGGTTAAGTCGCCAAATCCCGACAGGCCAATCAATGTTTCGGCCTGTCCACCCATGGCTTGTGCCAAGCGTGACAATTCTGAAAAACCGCGTGTGATTAATGCGGCGCGTGCGCTCTCGCCCAGATTCGCGCCGACAACAATGCCGCAGGCAATTGCAAAAACGTTTTTTAATGCCCCGCCCAATTGGACACCGCGTATGTCTTGGCTTTGGTATAATCGCAGGGATTGTGTGCTGAGCATACGTTGCAGTTTGGCACCAAGATGCGCGTCCACCGCGGCCAAGGTTAGGGCTGTCGGCATGCCTTTGGCCAACTCGACTGCAAACCCGGGGCCGCTTAGTGTTGCCAAATTTTCCGCGGGCAAATACTGGGCAGCAATTTCGGATTGCAAAAGACCCGTATCGGTCTCTATGCCCTTGGCACATAAAACAGTCGGGCAATTAAATTGGGCAACGTCGATGACCGTCAGGGTATCGCGCAAACGTTGTGCGGGTGTGACCATCAAAATCGCGTCGACCCCGTTTAAGTCGCTGATATCTGCTGTTGGATGAATACCATCAGGCAGTAGAATTTTTGGTAAGTATCGAATATTTTGGCGAGCTGATGCCATTTTTGACATCTGTTTTGCATCGCGCCCCCACAGCACAATATCATTACCACCATGCGCTAGCGCACCTGCTAAACCTGTGCCAAATGCGCCTGCACCGATAATGCCGATCTTGCTCATGCTTTGGCTCCCTTTTTACCGGACCCTAACATCGGTTGCGCCGATCGATCCAGCGGCCAACGGGGGCGTGCGGCCAATGTCATGTCGTCCCGTGCGCCCTTGGAAAATTGTTCCAGCCCTGCCCATGCGATCATCGCGGCATTATCCGTACAATATTTCAACGGGGGTGCAATAAATGAAAAACCTTGCTCGTGTGCCACATCTTGCAATTTCTGCCCGATCAATTTGTTCGCGGCAACGCCACCCGCAACGGCCAACGCATGACCATCCGCCAATTGCCCAAATGCGATGATGGCGCGACGGGTTTTTTCGACCAATGTATCGGCTACAGCCAATTGAAAGCTGGCGCACAGATCATTGCGATCCTGTGCGGTAATGCCACCTTGTTCCTGAACCAACACATCACGCGCACGCAGCAGTGCAGTTTTCAATCCAGAAAATGACATATCACAATCAGGGCGATCCATCAGGGGTCGTGGAAACTTAAACCTCTGATCATCACCACTTAGTGCCGCTTGTTCCACCAATGGTCCACCTGGATAACCCAAACCCAACAGCTTTGCTGTTTTGTCAAACGCCTCGCCGGGGGCATCGTCAATGGTGCCACCGATGCGGCGAAATTCAGTTTCGGACAGAACTGCCAAAAACTGACAGTGCCCACCGCTGACCAATAACATCAAATAGGGGTAAGATAATCCGTTGGTCATGCGAGGGGTTAATGCGTGACCTGCTAAATGATTGACGCCGATCAGTGGCGTGCCTGATCCCGCCGCCAATCCCTTGGCACACATGACACCGCTGACAACACCGCCGATTAATCCCGGACCCGCAGTCACGGCAATGGCGTCGATTTCATTCAATGTCAGCTGTGCATCATGCAGCGCTTGTTCCACGGCCACATCCAATTGTTCGGCATGGGCGCGGGCGGCGATTTCGGGAACGACGCCACCGTATGCGGCATGCAATTCCTCTTGACCTACAACGATTGACGACAACACATCCCCGTGGGAACCTGAACCGCGCACAACGGCGGCGGCTGTATCGTCGCAGCTGCTTTCGATGCCAAGGATGGTCAGGGTTTGGGGCATTGTAATTCGTACGCCTACGTGGTTTTCTTGTTCAATTAACACTGGAACTCAGCGCAAGCAATGACACAGAATTCGCACCCATTGATTATGGTCCGCACCAAAGCACAATCAGAGGCAACCCACAGTGCAGTCTGTGCAAAATTGGGCTGGGCGGTGCGGGTTGTGTACAACCCACTGATTGAAATCAAACCTGTGAATGTGGCGTTGCCAAATGACATGGCGCGACCCTTTGTTTTCACGTCCCAAAACGCAGTTGAAATCGCAACCAACACAACAGATCAGCGTGGCGTGGCGATATGTGTGGGTGCCACTGTTTCCGCCTCCGCGACGCAGGCGGGTTTTGATGTTCAGCAAGTATTCGATACTGCCGAATACATGATTGCAAGTGGTTTGCCCAATGATTTTACATATTTACGTGGGCGTCAGGTTTCACGGGATCTGGATATTTACGGCGGTCAATCCTTTGTGTTGTATGAACAGGAGCCTGTTACGTTAAGGCCTGAAACTTTGGCAATTATGGCTACAGGTGGCGTGATACCGATTTATTCGCAAAATGCGGCGATGCGATTACGGGATGCCTTGGACGGCAAAAGAACCAATGCGACTGTAATTTGTATCAGTAAGAAAGTCGCAAATCGGCTGGACTCTGCGCAGTTTCGAAGCATAGATGTTGCTAACAGTCCAACCAGCGGCGAAATGGTCGGCAGTATAGCAGAGGCGCTGAAACTTGCGTAGGAATCAATTGAATACGTAATCAACCCTTTTTCTTGGTGCGAACGCTTACTATATAAATAAAAGAATGAATTGGGAATTTTGAAATGGCAAAGAAGCCTGTTGTGAAGCCTACACAAGAGCTGGATCAAGTCGAAACGGATTTGAAACCATCCGAAGGTCGCCTGACGCCCGAAGAAATTGATATTGTCGACGATTTTGATGCCGACCAAGGCGATCTGGAGGCACTTGATGGTGTGGTGGACAAACAAACATCAGTACCTGCCGCAAAATCAAAAATATCCACAAAGCTCCTAATTGGTGCCGTTCTGTTAATTATTGGCGGGGGTGCGGCCTTAATTGGCGGGCCAAAACTGGCGCCTATGTTGCCGGCGGGCATGGCACCTGTTGCTGACTTTTTGGCACCTGGCCAAGCGACTGCGCGGGATCAGATTGCCGCCATGGACGCACAGTTCAGCACGCGCATCGCAGCATTGGAAAACACCAAGGTTCCTGACTTCGGCGCAGATCTGCAAAACCTAAGCGCACAAATTGATACACGAATCACAGACTTGTCTGACCAAGTGGCCGCGTCCGACAGCGGCGATATTGAATCGCGTCTTTCAGGCGTCGAAACACAAATCGCGGGTTTGCGTGCATCCATGGACACACTCACCACGCAACTGTCTGGTGTCACCAGCGGCG
>CAXBJO010000028.1:0-31109 GCA_963976255.1 uncultured Rhodobacterales bacterium | reverse complement strand
ATCTTTACCCGCGCAAAATTTGCATTTTTGACGGTACCACTTTTGTATTGTTCTGCCAGTTTTGCAAAAGAGTTGCTGACAGGTAAAAAACCCAAAAAGCGTTAGGCTTTTAACAGGGCGGTTGCCGCCGCCACATCAATCATCCCGTCATATAATGCGCGTCCAGAAATCGCACCGTTCAGGGGCGCGCCGCAGTTTTTCAATGCCCGTAAATCATCCATCGATGACACGCCCCCCGATGCAATCACAGGAATATTCACTGCATTGGCCAAGGCAGCGGTGGCCGTGACATTTGGCCCTTGCATCGCGCCATCACGGTTGATGTCGGTGTAAATGATCGCCGCGACGCCTGCATCTTCGAATTGGCGCGCCAATTGCGTGACCTCGACGTTGGTTTCTTCGGCCCATCCACGGGTCGCGACCATGCCGTTGCGGGCGTCAATACCCACCGCGACATGGCCGGGAAATTTTGCCGCCGCTTCGCGAACCAAATCGGGGTTTTCAACGGCAACGGTGCCCAAAATAACCCGTGACAATCCTTTGGACAGCCAGTTTTCGATCGTGACCAAATCACGGATACCACCGCCCAATTGGGCGGGAACATTGACGGTTTTTAATATCTCTTCGACGGGGGCGGCGTTGACGGGTTCGCCCGCGAATGCGCCATTTAAATCCACCAAATGCAACCATTCACAACCCGCATCTGCAAATGCGGCGGCTTGGGCGGCTGGGTTATCATTAAATACCGTCGCTTGATCCATTTCACCTTTGTACAGGCGCACACAATTTCCGTCTTTCAGATCGATGGCGGGGTAAAGAATCATAATTTTCATCCGTATGACAAGAGTTTGATGCCACTTACCCCGATCAGCGATGAATTGCAAAAGGTGAAGTGACCAAAGGTAATCCTTGACCACCGACCGCCTGTATATGCATGGTTTTCAGGAAACTGGGAGAAGTTCAATGAAGACATTCGCAATTATCGCCGCACTTGCCACAATGGCAAGTCCTGCATCCGCAGAAGAATTGTTAGGCAAATGGCTGACAGCACCTGATGAAAACGGATTTTCCGCCGTCATCGACATCGCACCTTGTGGTGCAAAAATCTGTGGCACAAATGTGCAATCCATGGATGCCGATGGCAAGAAGGTAACAACCTCCAGCTCGGGCACGAAATTGTTGTGGGACATGGTCAACAAGGGTAACGGCAATTATACAGGTCGTGTTTACAGCCCCGCCAAGAAGAAGGAATACAAAGGTAAATTGCAAATGACAGGCAATTTGCTGACGGTCAAAGGCTGTATTGGCCCAATTTGCCTCAGTGCGGGTACATGGGAACGGATGTAAACCGCCCTTAGGGTTTCCAAGTCAAGAAATTGCCAATCAATCGCAGGCCGGTTGATTGGCTTTTTTCTGGGTGGAACTGTGTGCCAATAATATTGTCACGTGCCACCGCCGCCGTAATATCACCACCGTAATCTACCGTCGCCAACAGATCATCAGGGTTTTGTGGCACCAAGTGGTAAGAATGCACAAAATACACATGATCGCCTGATGAAATTCCATCAAAAACTGGGTGATCCGCGTTCAGCGACAATTCATTCCAACCCATATGCGGGATTTTCAGTGCCGCATCGCTGGGCGTCAACAAGGTGACGTCGCCCCTGATCCAATCAAAGCCAGCGTGATTGCCATGTTCCAAACCGCGTGTCGCCATCATCTGCATGCCCACACAAATCCCCATAAAGGGCTTGCCTGATTGCACCTGTTCCTCGATCGCGCCGAACAAACCGTCAATGGCGCCCAGTTCGCGCCGGCAATCGGCAAATGCACCAACACCTGGCAACACCACACGATCCGCGCGGCGCACCACGCCGGGATCGGCGGACACAACCACCTGACCGGCATTCAATTCATCCGCCATCCGCTGAAAACTCTTCTCGGCGGAACGCAGATTACCCGAATTGTAATCAACAATAACTGTTGTCATTCGCTTAATGTGCCCTTGGTGGATGGAATGTCATTTGCTTTGCGTGGGTCGGTTTCCACGGCAATGCGCAATGCCTGTGCCACGGATTTAAACGCCGCCTCGACAATGTGGTGGCTGTTAAAACCATCCAATGCGTTCACATTCAATGTGATGCCGCCTTGGGTCGCGAATGCGGTGAAAAATTCGCGTACCAATTCCGTATCAAACGTGCCGATCTTCGCCGTGGGAATCGCAACATGCCACACCAAATAGGGACGACCGGATAAATCCAGTGCTGTGCGCACCAATGCGTCATCCATCGCCAACAGGCTTGATCCATAACGACGAATGCCCCGTTTATCGCCAATTGCCTCGGCCAATGCTTTGCCCAAGGCAATGCCGACATCCTCGACCGTGTGGTGATCATCAATGTGTAAATCACCACTGGCGCGGATGGTCATGTCGATCAGGGAATGGCGCGACAATTGATCCAGCATGTGGTCGAAAAACCCCACGCCCGTTTCATTGTCATATTTACCTGTTCCGTCCAGATTGATCGTTACGGAAATCTTGGTTTCTGCCGTGTCACGGCTGATCGTTGCTGTACGCATCACACAATTCCTTTGGTGTTGATAAGGTGCTTATAGAAGGGGATGAACCACGTTGAAACCCCTGTTGAACACGCAATTTATACCTGTGGCGATTGGGTCAATCAAACCGTGTGGGCGCATAGGCATCCATAGCGATATTGCTGGCGCGATCCAGCACTACATCGCGCACCATTTGCCCCAGTTTTGGCCCCATCGTCAGACCCAGATGTTGCCCACCAAAGGCGAATACAACGGACGGATCGTTCGGACTGCGGCCAATCATTGGCAGGCTGTCGGGCAGGGTGGGGCGGGTGCCCTGCCATGTGGTTTCGCCTCCGTGTTCCAAATTCGGATACAAGCGGTACAAAAAGCGGCGCAGGTTATCAATTGCTTTGGGGTTTGGTGGCATATTCAGCGGCGCATATTCGGATTGCCCTGCCACGCGCAAAAAACCATCCATCGGCGTCACGCCAAACCGCTTGTCGGTGATCAGATATGTGTTGGGTGGCATGTGGGATGCGTTCGTAAGGCTCAAATGATACCCGCGTTCGGCCTGTAATGGTATACGGTGACCCAATGCAGAGGCCAAATCCTTGGACCAGGCACCCGTTGCCAAAACGATTGTTTTGGCGGTCATGGTTTTCCCGTCTTTCAGGGTCAGTGATCCATTTCCAATTTTGGTCACGTCGCCGGCATGAATTTTGCCACCATTTTGTTGAAAATGCGCGGCCATTGCGGCGACATAACCCGATGGGTTGGTGATCCAGCCATGGTGATGATACGCAACACCAAATTGATAACGTTCCGAAATATGGGGGTCGCTGTCGATCAAATCACCGCGCGACATTTCAGTCCATGATATGCCCAAATCGGCGCGGGTTTGATTGGCGAAACGATCCGATGTGAATTGGCGTTTGCGATTATACAGGAACGTCATGTCGCCCTTGGTGATAAACCGTTGTGCCCCCGTGCCCTTGGCCAATTGGGTGTGTTTTTCCACCGTATCATACAACAATTCATTCATCGCGGTGATAATTGCGCGCGCCTTGGGTCGGGTGCCGCTCATCACAAAGCCCGTTGCCCAGGGTGCGAACTTTGCCAGATATGACCATTTCAAATACACAGGGCTGCGCGGGGAAAATAGGATTTGCGGGATCATTTTCAACATCGATGGATTGGCAATCGGCATTACGCCTTCGCGTGCCAAAATACCCGCATTGCCAAACGAGGTTTGCGCCGGATCACCCGCAGGGACGCGGTCGATCAGTGTGACGCTTGCGCCCGCGCGGCGCAATTCCTCGGCACAACAAACACCGGTGATTCCTGCACCAATAACAATAACTGAATGATCCATAGCGCACCTGTTTTTCGTGCTGAAACTGTCAAACATTTTGGCGGCAGACACCATCTTTTTCTTGTCTCTAGGGCTAATTTCCCGCATCAATATGCAACAGGAGGCGGGCATGGTTGATACAGCACATAAATTTTCCCTTTGGGCAATCGAGATTTTTGTCGCTTCGGTCGAAGAGGGATCAATTTCTGCCGCCGCCAAGCGACTGAATTCATCCAATTCCACTGTGTCACAACAATTAACCAATCTGGAAGCTGCCTTGGGCAGTGAATTGTTGGATCGATCCACCCGCCCGATGAAATTAAAACCCACAGGTCAATTATTCCTGTACCGCGCCCGTGCAATCCTAAACGAGGTGATGCAGGCAAAATCCGAGTTGGCGCAGTTTGATCACAGCCATATGGTGCGATTACGTTTGGGCGTGATCGATGATTTTGACGCGGATGTTACGCCTAGTTTGATGAAACTATTGGCCAAACGGATGAAGAATTGCCAGTTTCTGCTGCAAAGCGGCCAAAGCTATGCTTTGGCGGATGAATTGCATGCACGCACCTTGGATATTGTGGTTTCTGCGGATTTGGAACGCGCACCTGATTGGATGGAAGTGCATCCCATTTTGACAGAACCCTTCGTCGTGGCCGCGCCCAAAGGCATGATTGATCAGGGCGGGAACGTGTTGGCGCAATTGCTGGACATGGCGTTTATTCGCCACTCGTCGCGTGCGGTTATGGGGCAGACGATTGAAACCCATCTGACACGTCAACGCATTCGCCTGCCTAATCAGTTCGAGTTTAACAATTATCACGCCATCTTGTCGATGGTGGCGGATAAATCGGGTTGGACGATCACAACACCATTGGGGTTTCAACGCGCCCATCGGTTCACAACGGATATTGAATTGATGCCGTTACCGTTCGAGCCGATGTCGCGTAGTATTTCCCTGAATGCACGCAAGGATGCGATGGTCAAAATGCCAGAAGAGGTCGCAGGTGTCCTGCGTCCGATCATCCATCAACAGGTGATGACACCGCTGATCCAACAGATGCCATGGCTGGAGCAAAGTTTCCGCCTGCTGGGTTAATCCGTAACAACGGCGTCCATGGCCGCCAAAATGGTCTGACCAATCTGTGTGACTTGATCCACAGTCAACCGTGCGGGCAGGCGTAGATCACAGGCACGCATCAACATCGCCTTGGTTTGGGGCAGTTCAGGGATATGATCTAAAAACTGCCAATTCCAAAAAGCCCGTGCATTTTCGATATGCAACCCAAAAATGCCAACACCCAAGTCACGGTTTTTACATTCCGAAACAAACGCACGCGCCTGTTCATCGTCGATGTTTTTTAGGTTAAATTGGATGCTGTCAGGGGCACGCTTTTCCCCCGATAATGGTGCGGGAACAGTGATGTTTTTATGCGCATTTAACATACCCGCCAACAGATCGTGATTGCGCAACCCGTCCGATGCGCGCCGCGCGACCTGTGGCAGTTGTGATCGTACAATGGCGGCCGTCAGGTTGGACAGTCGGGTGTTATACAGCGGCAGTTTGTTTTGATATTTGCCGAAATTATTGCTCTTGCAATCATGCTTTTGCCAATTGTTTTCGTAGGCACCCGACATGATGACCGCACGCGCGATAATATCTTCGTCGTTGGTGATTAAAATCCCACCTTCGCCACCATTTAACAGCTTGTAAGATTGAAAACTGAAACAGCCAACAGCGCCAATCGTGCCGATTTTTGCGCCATTCCACGTCGTCCCCAATGAATGCGCCGCATCTTCGATCAGTGGAATATTTGCCTGTGTGCACAGCCGAGTGATCTGATCCATATCGGACGTTTGCCCGCGCATGTGCGACACCAAAACTGCATCAATATCATCCGTCAACTTGGCTGCGAAATCGGTCATATCAATGCGGTAATTTTCACCGACCTCAACCAACACAGGGACACAGTCTGCATGTACCACCGCCGATGGCACTGCCGCGAATGTAAATGCAGGGATTAAAACCTTTGCACCTTTGGGCAAATTCAACGCCTTTAGGGACAGAAACAAAGCCGCGGAGCAAGAGCTGACAGCCAGTGCAAATCGGACACCCATCATATCGGCGAATTCCTGTTCCAACAGGGTAACAGGGGCGTCCTGCGGTGCGTGGTATCGAAACAGATCACCGCTGGCTAACATCGCATCAATTTCTGCGCGTACTTGTTCTGGGATGGCTTCCGCTGTGTGTAAATCCAAAGTCATGGTGCTCTTTCTGATAATCCGAAATCTAGTTTCGGATTATTTATCAGATGCAAAGCAAAGAGTTAAGTCCGTTTCAGGAAGGCTTCGAATTGATCAGCGGCCTTTTGCGCATCGACGTTTTCCATCAATGTGGCCTGCGCCGCTGACAGCACATCATCATCAATCACTCCAATGGCACGCGCCTGTATCAGGTCGCGGATATATTGTGTCGTAAACTCTGGATGAGGCTGCATGGTGAATATTTTATCGCCATAGGTCAAAATGGCGTTTTCGCAAAAATCGTTGCCCTTCACATCTGTGACACACGTGGGTGCAGTGACCACTTGATCCTGATGATATGCATTCAATGTAATTCCATTTTCACCGTTTTTATCAGCATAGGTAAAGCGCCCAATACCCCAACCACCATCAAATTTTTGAACCGTTCCCCCAAGGGCCTGTGCAATAACCTGATGGCCAAAGCAAACGCCAACCATCGGCACACCCGCCGCATAAATATCGCGGATCAATTGCTCCAACGGGGGTATCCATGCATGGGGTTCATAGGCACCGTGTTTTGACCCCGTCACCAACCATCCTTCGCAGGCATCAGGGGCGGCGGGGAATTCATTGTTTAAAACCTGAAAGACCTCAAATTCGAAACCGCGCCCATGCAGTAAAATTTCAAAACTGGTGGGATAATCACCGTATTTTCCGATCAAATCGTCCGCGGCAATGCCAGTTTGTAAAATGCCAATTTTCATCGTTTTGAATCATCCTGCTTGTCTGTACCCGCGTGGGGTTTAGTCCGGTTTTGCAGATTCCAAAAGGGATGTGCAACCGCATCTTTTTCGCGACGGAAAAATTGTGCAAAGACAGTGCGGTAATTGGGAAAATAGTAATCTTTGTTTTGCACCAAATATTTATCACGTTGGGCGCGAAACGCAGCGGGCAGATTGTACCACGCAATACTGGGATGGGCGTGGTGAACGGCGTGGAAATTGTTGTTCAGGAACAGCAATGCCAACAGTCCCCGATCCTCGACAATCACGGATCGCCCTGGGGCAAATTCATGGGCGCGGTGCTCGATATAGGTGCGAATTTTCAGAATGCTGAGCCCAAAATAACACGACAGGGCGTAAACCCAAATGGCAAGCGTACCAAATGACCAAAGCCAAATTAACACGATCATCACCGCAGGAACGAATTTGATCCACCCCCACAATACAGCCTTATCGCCATCACGAATGGCCTTTATCTCGGCGTTGACATAGGCGATTTGCCCAACCAAGGGACCAATAATGATGCGACCAAACAGGGTGTTGTTGAACCGTAGAACCAGCTGCACAAGGGGCGACAGCGTCACCCAAACCTCGTCAGCTAAATAATTGCTCTCTGGATCATCGTACGGATCCGTCAAAATTTCGTTAACATGATGCGCCAAATGCAGATCGCGAAACCGATCATAAGGAATGGCCAGACCCAAGGCAGGATACCCAATCAGGTAACCAAATATCGGCCAGCGCGGTTCTAACATGTGCATGGTTTCGTGTTGCAGGGATGAATGCAATGCGATGGTCATCGACAACAGTGGAATAACAATAATAATCGGTATCGATGCCCCAAAGATTGTGAGAGCGGCAAAGCCCAAATATATGAGCGCATAAAGACCCAATGTGGGCCATTCATACGCGCGCGATTGGCGAGGTAAATCCATCTGAAAGTCATCAATTTTGAAATATGAGCACAGTGAACCCTGTGCCTATGCCGTGAAACTTATCGCAAAACGCCCGTCAGGTAAAATCATATTTACTTTGCGTTTTCAATCGTTTGACGCGCCAAGGCGCTGTCACGATCATTCACACCCAACAGATTGGCGGTCATCCGCATCATCGCGTTTTCTTCTGCGTCGCGGGCGTCATCGGACAAAACAATCGCCCACAGGTCGGCAACAACGGATTGGCGATCCTCGTAGGGTACAGTTTCCTTGATCAGCTTTGTGAACCGCACGGTGTCGGGGGCTTTGGCTTCTAATGCTTCGGCCTGTGCACGCAGTGACGTTGCGCTGGTTTCTTCCAATTTGAACCGTGTCTGAAGCAGTTGAATAATCATGTCTTTTTCGACTTGATCGTAGTCCTGATCAGAACGCGCAATCCGCACCAACAGGGCGGCCATGGCCAGTTGCGCATCGTCCGTGCGCAACGCAGATGGTTTTGGCAATTTGAAGGCGTTAAGGATGTCTGTAAGCATGAATATTCCTATGGGCTGCGCCGCACAAGCGCAAGGTTTTAAGGATCACAAAAAGGTTAGATCGGTGATGCACAGCCCATGCACAAAGGATGCACGGCGTTGTGGGGGGCACCGACAGATTAAACCAGACGTGATTGTTTTACTGCCGCCGCAACAAAGTCGCGAAACAAGGGGTGTGGTTCAAAGGGTTTTGATTTTAATTCGGGGTGATATTGCACGCCAATATACCACGGGTGATCCGTGACCTCGACAATTTCGGGCAATTTACCATCGGGGGACATGCCCGAAAATGCCAGACCGCATTCTTCCAATGGTTTGCGGTATTTTATGTCGACCTCGTAGCGGTGACGGTGACGTTCGGAAATGGCCGTGGTGCCATATACTTCGGCTACTTTTGACCCTTTGGTCAATGTTGCATTATACGCACCCAATCGCATCGTGCCGCCCTTGTCGTCGTTCACGGCGCGTTCAACGGTGCGATTGCCTTCGACCCATTCTTTCAAATGATACACCACAGGTTCAAACCGTTTTTCACCAGATTCGTGATCAAACTCTTCTGATCCTGCATTCTTGATTTTCGCCAAATTACGTGCAGCTTCGATCACAGCCATCTGCATGCCCAAACAGATACCTAGGTAGGGGATGTTGTTTTCGCGGGCATATTGCGCCGCTTTGATTTTGCCCTCGGTACCGCGCTCACCAAATCCACCCGGAACCAAAATGGCGTTAAAGCCGGACAAGGCTGGTGCGACATCCTCGGTTTTGTCAAAAACTTCGGCGTCGATCCATTCCAATTTCACTTTAACGCGGTTGAACATGCCGCCGTGTGTTAATGCTTCGGATATGGATTTATAGGCGTCTTCTAGTTGGGTATATTTGCCAACGACCGCGACTTTGACTTCGCCATCGGGGTTGTGCATCCGATCAGACACATCTTCCCAGATGGTCAAATCCGGTTCGGGTGCCTCGTCAGTCATGCCAAACGCTTCTAATACCGCGCGATCCATGCCTGCGTGGTGATATGCCAGAGGTGCGTCGTAAATTGTGTCCAGATCATAGGCCGGAATAACGGCATCAGGGCGGACGTTACAAAACAACGCCAGCTTGGCCTTTTCTTTTTCGGGAATTTCTTTTTCAGACCGACAAACCAGAATATCAGGTGCGATGCCAATCGAGCGTAATTCCTTGACCGAGTGTTGTGTCGGTTTGGTTTTCAACTCACCGGATGCGGCCAAATAAGGCAACAAAGTCAGGTGCATGAATATACATTGGCCGCGTGGTTTATCCTGTGAAAACTGACGGATGGATTCGAAAAATGGTAATCCTTCGATGTCGCCCACGGTGCCGCCGATTTCACACAGCATGAAATCGACCTCGTCGTCGCCAATTTCGATGAAATCTTTGATCTCGTTGGTCACATGCGGGATCACTTGGATGGTTTTGCCCAAATAATCGCCACGGCGTTCCTTTTCCAACACGGTGGTATAAACGCGCCCCGATGAAATGCTGTCGGTTTGACGGGCGGCCACTCCGGTGAAACGCTCATAGTGACCCAAATCCAAATCAGTTTCCGCGCCATCATCAGTGACAAACACTTCGCCATGTTCGAACGGGGACATTGTGCCTGGATCAACGTTTAAATATGGATCCAATTTGCGCAAACGTACGGAATAACCACGGGCCTGTAATAACGCGCCAAGTGCGGCGGATGCCAACCCTTTGCCCAGTGATGAAACAACGCCGCCTGTAATGAAAATGTAACGTGCCATGTGGTGGCGACCCCCGTGATATGTGTCGTTTATTATTGGTTTTAAGGGCTAAAAAACCCTGTACTCACGGGAGTTGAGATATACGAGCTTCGTCCGATTCTGGCAAGGCCAAAGGCGCGTATTTTGTGGGTAATGTTACGTTACGAACAATATATGCGTTTTTCAGGGCGTTGTGGAATCATTCTGCGGATGTGCCCCACCCACAAAAAAACGCTTGAAATCACATTGGGTTTCAAGCGTTCTAAACATAAATTATTTTGGTCTACTCGGCTGATGGCGGCAGTGCAGGTTCATCCGTGGCCGATGGTGGCAACAGATTGCCGTCCAATGCCGCTGGTAATTCTGGTGCTGCTACATCTGGTGCAGAAAAACCATCAATAACCGATCCCTGACCAGATTCGCGTGCCGCAATGATCGTCAACGAAATTGATGTGGCCAAAAACCCAATCGCAATGAACCATGTCACTTTGGATAATGGGGATGCTTTGGGGCGTCCGCCACCACCGTTGCCGCCACCGCCAATACCCAAACCACCGCCTTCTGAACGTTGAAGAAGGACAATCGCGATCATAGAGACCGACAGGATCAGGTGGATTACAAGTACGACATTTTGCATCTAAGCAACCTTTGGCATGAATTAACTGGCCGCTTTTTAGGGCAAAGGTGCGGGGCTGTCGATGGGTTATTTTACCGTTATATCCATGATGATACCCTGTGTGTGTACAACTGTGGCAAATTGGGTGTTTCACGTATGCGCAAGGCTCGGTATAGAGGGCATGGGATTCTAAACAGCAGAAAGAGAACCTTATGGCTAATGTCGTTGTCGTTGGCGCCCAATGGGGCGACGAAGGTAAAGGTAAGATCGTTGATTGGCTGTCAGAACGCGCCGATGTCATCGCGCGTTTCCAAGGCGGCCATAATGCCGGTCACACCTTGGTCATTGATGGTAAGGTCTATAAATTGCATGCGTTGCCGTCTGGTGTCGTGCGTGGCGGCAAATTATCGGTGATTGGGAACGGTGTTGTTCTGGATCCGTGGCATCTGCTGAACGAGATTGAAACAATTCGCGCTCAAGGCGTTGAAATTTCACCTGAAAACCTGATGATCGCGGAAAACACACCGTTGATCCTGCCATTGCACGGCGAATTGGATCGCCTGCGCGAAGAGGCGGCCAGCAAGGGCACAAAAATCGGCACAACGGGGCGTGGCATTGGCCCCGCATACGAAGACAAGGTTGGACGCCGTTCGGTTCGCGTCGCGGATTTGGCCGATTTGGCCACGCTTGAGGCACGCATTGATCGCGCCCTGCAACACCATAACCCATTGCGCAAAGGTTTGGGTTACGACGAAATTGATCGCGATGCATTATTGGCTAAATTGACTGCCGTTGCGCCAAAAATCCTGCCATTCGCCGCACCAGTTTGGAAAGTGCTGAACGAAAAACGCAAAGCAGGCAAACGGATTTTGTTCGAGGGCGCACAGGGCGCGTTGCTGGATATTGATTTCGGAACCTACCCATTTGTGACCTCGTCGAATGTGATTGCTGGTCAAGCGGCCACAGGTGTTGGCCTTGGCCCAACCGCCATCGATTACGTGCTGGGCATTGTCAAAGCATATACAACCCGTGTGGGCGAGGGGCCTTTCCCGTCCGAATTACACGATGATGACGGGCAACGTTTGGGCGAACGCGGTCATGAATTTGGCACCACAACGGGGCGCAAGCGTCGTTGCGGGTGGTTTGACGCGGCATTGTTGCGCCAAACCTGCGCAACATCGGGCATCACGGGCATTTGTTTGACCAAGTTGGATGTTTTGGATGGATTTGAAACCCTGAAAATCTGTGTCGCCTATGATATGGATGGCAAACGGTTGGAATATCTGCCCACTGCCGCCGAAGAGCAGGCGCGCTGTGTTCCTATTTACGAGGAAATGCCAGGATGGTCAGAAAGTACCGAAGGCGCGCAATCATGGAATGACCTGCCAGCGGCGGCAATTAAATATGTCCGTCGTGTCGAAGAGCTGATTGATTGCCCCGTGGCATTGGTGTCCACCAGCCCAGAACGTGAAGACACGATTCTGGTCACAGACCCGTTTGCCGACTGATGGCGTTGTCATACAAAGCGCGGCGTCGTTGGTCGTTGGTTATTTTGTTGGTCGGATTGCCGATCTACATCATAACAAGTGTGACGTTGGCAAACATGTTGCCCCGTCCAAACATCCTGTTGGAATTGTTGATTTATGTGGCCTTGGGGGTGATTTGGATTCTACCCTTTAAGAAGGTATTTTTGGGCGTTGGACGGGCTGATCCAGACGCGGACGACACACCAGAATAAAAAAAACGCAGGCGATAAACGCCTGCGTTTTTATTTGGGCGTCAGACGCCCGTGCAAGATTTGTCTTACCTTCGACTATACGCGCAGTTTGCGATAGCTGGTTGTTGGTTTTTCTTCGGGCATTTCGATTTTTTCATCCACAACAAACTCGTCGTCAAAGCTGGCTTCAATACTTAAAGCGTCATTTTGAACTGGGAATTTGCGAAATGGGTTAACGGACAAATTTGCCGCCTTGGGAGTTACTTGTTTGGGTGCATCTATTTCCGCTTCATCGGCATTATAAGCGTAATCATTGCGGATGATCCGTAATGGGCGATGGGGCTTCTCTGCTACCAACGGAGTTGTTTCTGGCTCTGGTGCCATTTCAACTGTTTCTTCTACTTCAGCTGTTTCCACTTCAACTTCTGGTTCGACAACAGCGGTGGTCGCCATCATGCTTTTGCGCATAGCTTCCGCAATTGCGGCTTCCAAGGTGGCTGCAGTATGTTCAACAATCGTGTCTGCTGTTGTCTCGATGTGAACGTGCGCTTGCGCTTCGACTTGTGTGATTTCTGCGGGAGTGTCGACTGCTGCTGCTGTTTCTGCATGCTCAACCTCGAATGCGGCCTTTGCCACCTCTAGTGTTGGCAGAACGATTTCTTCTGGGGCTGACGTGGTAAGTTCAAACGATACTTCTTCTGCTGCGCCAAATTCTTCGGTTTCGCCAAAGGTCATCAAATTATCCATCGGTTGCGCTTCAGGGATCAGCAACTCTGGTGCTTGTTCTTGCGGCGTGAATAATGCGTCGTTGGGTGTTAAGGTTAACATCGACCCGCTACTTTCAAACATGACATCATCGCCAAACGCGGCGGCGTCAATTTTATCCAGTATAGATGCATCTTCGATTAGCGGTTTAAAGCCAAACGTTGCATCCCGTGCAGAAATAACGCGAAAATACTCGGTCACACGTTTCATGATTGCGAATGGATCATCAAACCCCTGGAGTTTGATCGAAAAACTTCCGTAAGAGACGGAAAGTATACGTTGGTCGTCATTATTTTCATGTGTCATTATGTTCACCCTTTAGCAGCTTGGCACATCGCAGAATGTGCAATTATCACGAGTATCGCCGTGGTATGTGACGAACTTAGGGTTGAACTAAGGCAATATTTAGGACTCTTAAAATAATATTTAAAAACATTAATTTTTAGTCACTGACCAAATTTATCTGCTGTTTGGTGCGCGAGCAGGGAAGCGGCGGAACGGAAAGCGTGATTTTATGACTGATGAGTCGTCATTTGAAGATTCACGCTCTGGTTGTGCGATGGCTTCTGGACGCGGCAAGGCTTGATTTGCGGCGGCGATTTGTGCGGTGTCCGTATTCTCGCTTGGCGAAACTGGTGTGCTTAGGATCAGCGGTGGCTGAAGGTGCGATTGTGTACTGTCGTCCCACAGATTGGCCGGTTCTGGTGTTGTATTCTCTTGTGGCTCAATCGGCTTTAATTTTTTGTTTACAATAGCTTGCTGAAATTTTTCCTTGGGCGTTGGGGACGGTTTTTGCACGGGTTCTACAACCCGTGACGCAGATGGAATTGCCCCAAAATTTGGATTTTCTATTGCGATTTTCCGATAATAATCGGTAACTTGGCGCAACAAATCAAACGGATTCTCTTGCCCCTCCAGAATGATCGAGAAGCTTCCGTAGGTGACCGTCAGTGCATTTTTGTTTGTGGCATCCATTTGACCCACTCCATTTAGTTTCCTTTAGGTTGTATATCTCTCGCGTTTTATACAACTTTGATACTAAAAGGATGGGGTTTCTGTTGCCATTTGTAAACCTTTGGGGTGAAAACAGCCTATGCGAGAACGGCAATGACATGAAAAAGACACAAATCAAATCCTTTTCCACAGGTGGTGGCGCAAACCTTGTCGGGGGTGGTGATCTAACCGAGTCGGCACTGAACGCAATCCGCCAAAATGACTTACCTATCTTTTGCGCCGATGCTGGGTTGTTGGCGGCGCAATCGGCGGGTTTGACAGTCCAAGGTGTTATTGGTGACATGGACACGGTTGGAAAGGCTGATGTGGACAGCGTTCACATGGCTTTCATTCCGGGACAAGATACGACGGATTTTGATAAATCCCTGGCATTGATCGATGCGCGGTACATTTTGTGTTTTGGTTTTCTGGGCGGGCGGATGGACCATTCTTTGGCCTCGTTTTCGTCCATCACCAAGGTGGACAAGCCGGCGTTCCTGATTGACGAAGTTGATGTCTGTGCGGTTTGCCCGCCACATCTGGCGCTAAATTTACCGATCGGGACACGGTTTTCGATTTATCCATTGGTGCCAACGACGGCGCGTTCCACGGGTCTGGCCTATAATCTGGACGATGTGGCATTGTCACCCATTGGGATGGTGTCCACATCGAACACCACCGCCACCACCCATGTGCAGGTGTGGATCGACAGCGGCGTCGCCTTGGTCATCTTTCCACGTGGTGAATTGCAAACCATTTTGGATCAGTGGCCGTTTTCGAATACCTAACAGCTGGGCAGGTTAACCGCCAAACCGCCCAAGGATGTTTCCTTGTATTTCTCGTTCATGTCCAAACCGGTTTGGCGCATGGTTTCAATACAGGCATCCAGCGACACCAAATGTGTACCGTCCCCGCGCAGGGATAACGACGCCGCCGACACGGCCTTGATCGCACCCAAACCATTGCGTTCAATACAGGGTGCCTGAACCAATCCCTTGATCGGGTCGCAGGTCATGCCCAGATGGTGTTCCAATGCGATTTCGGCGGCATTTTCGATTTGCGCGGTGGTGCCACCTAAAACGGCACATAATCCCGCGGCGGCCATTGCGGCGGCGGAACCAACCTCGCCCTGACACCCAACCTCGGCACCTGAAATGGATGCGTTGCTTTTGATCAGGCCACCAATCGCGGCAGCGGTCAGCAGGAATTCAGGGATTTTTTTCATCGATGCGGCTGGCACATGATCCAAATAGTAACGCAATGTCGCGGGGATCACCCCTGCGGCGCCATTGGTGGGGGCGGTTACAACCTGCGCGCCGGCGGCGTTTTGTTCGTTTACGGCCATGGCATAACACGACATCCAGTCGTTGATGATATGGGGCGCTGCAAAATTGCGGCCTTGCTCGCGGCGCAGGGATTCATGAATGCCTTTGGCGCGACGTTTCACAAACAGACCACCGGGCAAAATGCCATCGGTTTTCAAACCCTGTTCGATACAGTTGTTCATCACCTCCCAGATTTTAGTAATCCCTGTGGAAATTTCACCGGCTGACATATTCGCCAGCTCGTTTTCCCATTTCATTTCGGCAATGGATTTGCCGCTGATTGCGGACATTTCCATCATCGAATTAGCGTTTGCAAACGGGAAGGGCGATGGGTTGCCCTGATCCACGGGCGGCAATTCGGATGCCAGCTCGGACGCGGTTTGCACGAAACCACCCCCGATGGAATAATATGTCTCCTGAAATAACACGGTTCCGATGGCATCATATGCAAACAGGATCATGCCGTTTGCGTGCCCTTCTAATGTGCGTTCAAAATCGAAACGCACGGCCGTGGCAGGATTGAACAGGTATTCGGGGTGACCTTCGGGGTGGATTTTACCCGTGGCTGTAATCTCTTCTAATGCGGCTTTGGCCGCGTTGGCGTCAAACGTATCGGGCTTGAAACCCGCCAACCCCATGATGGTGGCGAAATCGGTATGGTGCCCCTTGCCGGTAAAGGCCAATGACCCATGCAGGGACGCGCCAATACTCTCGGCCTTGATCCCATGTTCCAACAGTTGATCCAAAAAACGGTTGGCGGCCACCATCGGGCCCATGGTGTGGGATGATGACGGGCCAACGCCCACCTTAAATATGTCAAAGATCGAGAGAAACATGCGGCAGAATCCTGTAATTTGGGCGACTTTAACCGATTTACACACACATGCGTTCAAGAAGGCGGCATCTTTCGGCTATTTTAGACATATTTGCCCCTTTCAGGGTGCAGAGGTTTCCTAAACGACCTATAGGTTAGTCAGAATCTGTTTGCAGACCACTCGCCACAAGGAATCAGCTATGACACTTGATTTATCCCCCGCAGAAATTGGCAAGGTGACGTCCGCGCGACGTGCCTTGGATTTTGTGAAACCAGACATGAAATTGGGGCTGGGTACGGGATCAACGGCGGCGTGGTTGGTGAAATTATTGGCGCATGAAGTACGCGAAAACGGATTGAAAATTGACGCCTGCGCCACATCATCCGCAACAACCGCATTGGCCGAAAGTTTGGGCATTAAAATCCATCCGCTGGATGATCTGGGACAATTGGATTTGGCGATTGATGGTGCGGATGAGTTTGACCCTGCGTTTAACCTGATCAAGGGTGGCGGTGCGGCGTTATTGCAGGAAAAAATTGTTGAAACGGCGGCGGATAAATTGGTGATTATCACCGATGCATCGAAACAAGTGCAACATCTGGGCGCGTTCGCGTTGCCTGTCGAGGTGGTGAAATTTAGCTGGGCGACGACACAGCGTTTGGTCGAAGAGGTGCTATCCTTTCAAAACGTCGATAATCGTGTGGTGACGCGCCGTGGCGGCGATACCCCGATTATCACGGACGAGGGGCATTACATTTTGGATTTGCAATTGGGTCGCATTGGCAACCCACGTCAGATGTCTGATGCATTGCTGAATATCGCGGGTGTTGTGGAAACGGGACTGTTTCTGGATATGGCCGATGCGATTGTAATGGGGGATGCCAATGGCACCGCCAGCGTTTTGAATAAATCGGATAACAGCGGTAATTGGATCGATACAGCTATTGATTGGGCTGATGCGGTTAAAAGCCTGAAAGGTATGCTATGACTTATGATTTTGACCTCTTTGTAATTGGTGCTGGTTCTGGCGGCGTGCGCGCTGGGCGACTGGCCGCGCAAAATGGCCAAAAGGTTGGGCTGGCCGAAGAATATCGCTACGGCGGCACTTGTGTGATCCGCGGCTGTGTTCCCAAAAAATTGATGGTTTACGCATCCGAATTTGCTGAAATGTTCGAGGATGCGGCGGGATACGGTTGGACTGTGGGTGAAACCACCTTTGACTGGCCGACGTTCATGGCGGCCAAAAACAAAGAGATTGATCGCCTAGAGGGGATTTACCAATCGATCCTAAACAACAACGGCGTTACCCATTTTCGGGCGCGTGCGGTGTTAAAGGATGCGAACACTGTGGAATTGTCTGACGGACAGGTTTTCACCGCCAAACACATCCTGATCGCCACCGGTGGACGCCCGTTTGTACCGAACGTGGATGGCGCGGAACATGTGATTTCATCCAACGAGATTTTCGAGCTGCCAGAGCAACCAAAACGCGCGTTGGTTGTCGGTGGGGGCTATATCGCCTGTGAGTTTGCCTGTATCCTGAATGGGATGGGCACTGAAACGACGCAGTTCTATCGCGGTGCGCAAATCCTGCGTGGCTTTGACGAAGAGGTACAGGGCTTCGTCGCAGAGGAAATGTGCGCCAAAGGCGTGAACCTGCATGTCGGGACGGATGTGAAACATATCGTCAAAACCGACGCAGGTTTGGTTGTGACGGATACCCATGGTCACACGCTGATTGTCGATCAGATACTATATGCCACAGGGCGCGTGCCCAACACGCAATCATTGGGCTTGGAAGCGGTGGGAATTGAAACCGGTCGTGGGGGTGAAATCAACGTTGACGCCTACTCTAAAACCAATGTCGATAATATTTATGCCATTGGTGATGTTACGAACCGTGTGCAATTGACGCCCGTGGCGATTGTCGAAGCGGCGGCGTTTGTGGAAACGGTCTATAAAAACAACCCCACCAGCCCCGATCACGAATTGATCCCCACGGCGGTGTTCACACAGCCGGAAATCGGCACTGTAGGCTTGTCAGAGGAGGCGGCGCAGGATATTGAAGACATCGAAGTCTACGTGGCCGCATTCCGCCCGATGAAGGTGATTCTGGCGGGACGAGATGAGCGCATGTTGATGAAAATGATCGTGTCAAAGGCAACGCGCAAGGTTCTGGGCGTTCATATCGTGGGTCACGCGGCCGGCGAAATGATCCAATTGGCAGGCGTCGCCGTAAAGATGGGTGCAACCAAGGAAGATTTTGATCGCACAATGGCGGTGCATCCCACTGCATCAGAAGAATTAGTAACGATGAGCACACCGACACGCTAAGTGGGCTTGCAATTTTGACAATTCCTGTCAGGTAATATTGAATACACACAAATTCTTAGGAGGAATTTGAACACATGGCTGAAAATGGATCAGGTGGCCCGTGGGGTCAAGGCGGTGGAAACCGTGGTTCTGGTAATAATGGCGACGATGGAAATCGTGGCGGTGGCGGTGGTCGACCACCCAGTGGCGGCGGCGGCCAAGGTCCCGATTTGGACGAATTGGTGCGCAAAGGTCAGGAACAATTGCGCATTCTGATGGGCGGCAAAGGCGGCTCAAACAATGGTTCCAAACAAGGCGGTGGTGGCGGTGGTGCTGGTATCGGATTTGGCGGCATCGGCCTGATCGCCCTTGCTGTGTTGGGTTTGTGGACATTCAGCAGCTTTTATCGCGTTGATACATCCGAGCAGTCTGTCGAATTATTATTTGGCAAATATTATAAAACAGGCAGCGAGGGTTTGAATTTCGCCCCTTGGCCAGTTGTCACCAAAGAGATCCTGCCAGTAACACGCGAGAACACCGAAAATATCGGCGTCGGTCGTGGCGGCCGCGCGGATCAGGGTTTGATGTTGACGGGTGATGAAAACATCGTCGACATTGATTTCCAAGTTGTATGGAACATCAACAACCCCGAAGAGTTCTTGTTCAATTTGGCAGAACCACAGGCGACAATCCGTGCTGTGTCTGAATCTGTGATGCGCGAAATCGTCGCACGTACAGACCTGACACCGATTTTGACCACTGGTAAGGGCGCGATTGCGGCCGAGTTGCAGTTGTTGACCCAAGAGACGTTAAACAGCTATGACGCGGGCGTAAACATCGTTCGCGTCAACTTTGACAAGGCAGATCCACCCCAAGAAGTGGCGGATTCATTCCGCGAAGTTCAAGCGGCGGAACAAACCCGTGACACATTGGAAAAACAAGCGGACGCTTATTCCAATACCAAAGTGGCAGCGGCGCGCGGCCAAGCGGCAGAATTGATCCAACGTGCCGAAGGGTATCGTTCGCAAACCGTGAACCAAGCCGAAGGTGAAGCATCGCGCTTTATCGCGGTTTACGAAGAATATGCCAAAGCTCCAGAGGTGACGCGCAAGCGTTTGTATTTGGAAACCATCGAAAAGGTCTATTCAGGCGTGAACAAGGTCCTCATTGACGAAGGTAGTGGCGGACAAGGTGTCGTGCCGTATTTGCCGCTAAGTGAGTTAGCGAAACCAGGAGGGTCAAATTAATGAACCGTGCTCTATTATTGCCAATCGTTGCTGTTCTAGGCTTTTTGGGTCTGTCATCGGCATATATCGTAGACGAACGTCAAACCGCGCTTAAATTGTGGTTTGGTGAGGTGAAGGAAATTGTCGAAGACCCTGGTCTGTACTTCAAAATCCCTTTCTTACATGAAATCGTAAAATACGACGACCGTATTTTGCCATTAGACACGCAACCATTGGAAGTCACCATGCGTGACAACCGTCGGTTCGAAGTGGATGCATTTGCGCGCTGGCGTATCATCGACGCGGTTCAGTTTCGCAAAGCAGTCAGCGGCGGCGGCATCCGTTCGGCCAGTGGCCGTCTGGAAACCATCCTGAATTCTGAGTTGCGCCAAGTTTTGGGTGATGTGCGTTCAGGTTCGTTGTTGTCATCCGATCGTATTGGTCTGATGAATTCGATCCGCGATGCGTCACGTATCAAAGCCAAGGATTTGGGCGTGGAAATTATTGATGTGCGCATTAAACGTGCTGATCTGCCACAACAAAACCTTAAGAAAACGTTCGAGCGGATGCGTGCAGAACGTGAACGCGAAGCAGCGGACGAAATTGCCCGTGGTAACGAAGCGGCGCAACGTGTGCGTGCGGGTGCGGATCGTTTGGTGGTGGAAACAACATCAGAAGCACAGAAAAATGCGGACATCATTCGTGGTGAAGCAGAAGCAAAACGTAACGCGATTTTCGCCGAGGCATTTGGGCGCGATCCTGAATTCTTTGCTTTCTATCGTTCACTTGGTGCCTATGAAAAAGCACTGACAGGGGATAACGCCACCATGGTGATTTCACCTGACAGCGAGTTTTTCGATTATCTGAAATCAGATTCAATCGAGTGAGCACGTTTATAATTGCACTCGGCCTTGTGGCCGTAATCGAGGGGCTGGTACTTGTACTGGCCCCTTCGCGTTTCGAAGAGTTGGTACGTGTTTTGGCGGCCATGAGCCTTGAAAATCGCCGCCTGTTGGGGCTGCTGTTTGTCGCCATCGGCGCGGTCATCATTTGGGCAGTTCAATTGCTCTAAGCGAATTTTTGCTAACTTTTGCGTGAAAATATTATGTCAATTGTTCACGTTGATTTGACGCCTATAACGTAAATCTGACTTGCAATGTGCGCTAAAAAGCACAGCTTAGTTACAGACAGGGCGCAATCGCCCAGCAATAACCTTCCTAAGGAGGATCAAAGTGAAAGCTATCGCAGTTTCCAAATCTATTTCAAACAGCCGTGCACAGGCCATGGTCGTCGGTGCATTTATGGCACTGGCGTTTTTGGTGGCCCAAGCGGCCGCGGGGCATGCCCGTGGCGCCCCCGAGAGTTTTGCCGATCTGGCAGAAAAGCTGTCGCCATCGGTGGTGAATATCACGACATCAACAACCGTGACTGGCGTCGCAGGTGGCAATATGCCCCAAGTGCCCGAAGGCAGCCCCTTTGGTGAATTGTTCCGCGACTTTATGGACCAAGGTCAAGGTGGCCAAGGACGCCCACGCAAAAGCAGCGCATTGGGATCCGGTTTCGTGATCTCGGCCGATGGTTACATCGTGACCAACAACCACGTCATCGACAAAGCCGATGAAATCGTGATCGAATTTTTTGACGGCAAAGAGCTGGAAGCCAAAGTGTTGGGTCGCGATTTAAAAACCGATCTTGCACTGTTGAAGGTCGAAACAGATGAACCATTGCCATTTGTTGGTTTTGGCGACAGCGACATTTCGCGCGTTGGCGACTGGGTTATGGCAATCGGTAATCCATTGGGGCAGGGCTTCTCTGTTTCAGCGGGCATCATTTCCGCACGTAACCGCTCGTTGCGCTCGGGGCCATACGATGACTTTATCCAAACTGATGCGGCGATCAATCGCGGTAACTCTGGTGGGCCATTGTTCAACATGAACGGCGAAGTGATCGGTGTGAACACGGCGATTATTTCCCCCAATGGTGGATCAATCGGCCTTGGTTTCTCAATGTCATCTGCGGTGGTCAGCCGTGTCATCAAACAATTACAAGAGTTCGGTGAAACCCGTCGTGGCTGGTTAGGTGTTCAAATCCAAGACATCGACGAAGACATGGCCGCAGCACTGGGTCTGGACAACGTGGCAGGCGCCATGGTCAGCGGCGTTCCCGCAGGTCCAGGTGCCGATGCGGGTATTTTGGCCGGTGATGTCATCTTGTCATTTGATGGTGCCGATGTCGAAGATACACGTGGCTTGGTTGCCGCAGTTGGCAATGCAGAGGTCGGCAA
Source organism: uncultured Rhodobacterales bacterium (assembly GCA_963976255.1). Taxonomy (GTDB): domain Bacteria; phylum Pseudomonadota; class Alphaproteobacteria; order Rhodobacterales; family Rhodobacteraceae; genus Amylibacter. The sequence continues at coordinate 8,921 of CAXBJO010000028.1, read as the reverse complement.
AGCCGTGCGCGTGATTGTTTTCCGTGACGGAAAAACCCAAACATTGAAGGTCACATTAGGTCGTCGTGAATCAGCCGAGAAAGCCGAAGTCATTCCCGCTGTTGCCGCCCCTGCACAGGTGAAAGAAGCCGAAGAGTTGGGAATTACGTTGACGGTTGTCACACCTGAAATTCGCGAACAATTGGGTCTGGCAGATGATGTCGATGGTGTTGCCGTTGTGGCCGTGGATGAAACCATGGACGCCTTTGACAAAGGTGTGCGTGCCGGTGACGTGATCGTAGAGGTTGGCCAAGAAGTGGTCAAAACTCCCGCAGACATTACCAATGCGTTCAAAGCGGCCAAAGAGGCGGGGCGCAAATCTGTCCTGTTATTGGTCACACGCGGCGGTGCATCCCGTTTTGTGGGGCTCTCGTTGAACTAATTCAAACTAATTTGTGAAAGGCCCCGCAAATTGTGGGGCCTTTTTTTATCCAAAAATGAAATCATTCGCACCCAAATCGGCCATATCAATGCCGCGCAGGGTGATTGAAAAATCGGTGTCATCCATTGTGATCAGAGTTTTTTGCCCAACTTGCGTCAACGTCAACTGATCAAAATCCCAACCGTAAGCAGGCAGGTAAATTTGATCCACACCAACCTCAAAATCGGTAATGATATTATTGCCATCAGCGTGGTGATTGAATTCAAACACATCCGCACCTGCGCCACCTGACAGTTTGTCATTGCCCCAACCACCATTCAGATAATCATCGCCCGTTCCACCGCGCAATCGATCATCGCCCGCGCCGCCAATGATGACATCATCACCGCGCCCACCATTCAATGTATCCGAGCCTTTGCCCGATGTCAGACGGTCATTACCATTCCCGCCACGCAAAATTGACCCCGTGGAATTATCGCCAACCGTTATGACATCGTCACCTCTGCCACCACGCAGGCTGTTTGCCCCACTGTCGTCCGAAATAATGTCATCCCCCTTGCCGCCGCGAATGTTGTCGTCACCAATCCCGCCAGCCGCCCAATCGTCGCCGCCACCCAATGAAATATTGCTGGGCTGTGTAAACACCAACGGTCCACTTACGGGGTTGTAAATATCATCGCCCGCACCACCATCAAAAATCAAACCATCGGTGCGGATCAAATTGGCAATCGCATCGGCAACATCCACATGCCACCCCGGCGCCCCGTCCACAGGATCTGCCGTCGCGATGACGCGCAAGCCGGTGCCAAAATCAATCTCGGCAATCGCCACCCGTTCGCCATTGTCCCAGCGGTACAACATGGCGGATGAAAAGGTTACAAATTGCTGTGTTCCAAATTGCGCCGCCGTGAATGTCTGGGATGTGTGCAAATCCAACATCATCCCCGCGTCGCCCGCCAATGGCGCACGCCATATACGATCACTCAGCGACAGGTTTACGCGACCTTGTTGATTTAAGGTGTCTTTCAAAAATACAGATGGCGCAAAGGATTGCCCCGTGGCGGTTACTAAATAATACCCATTTGATGTGGCTTTGATCGTGACGCTCATAAATCTACCCCTAGATTGTTTGAGCCCAAATTGTCTAAAATGCTTTTCAAATGCAAACCAAAGTTTAAGGTTTGGTTAATCGTAACGCCTTAAAATTTATGGTTAATTTTAGGATTCAGGTTCCAATAAACGATCCAACATCGCGGAAATATCCTCGATCTGTTGGGCGATAATATGCACCACCTGACCATCCCGTTGCAAATGCCCCGTGACCCGCAACAACCGCCCCGCAACAACCGCACGGCGAAATTTTTCGTATGTTTTACGCCATACAATAATGTTGGACACGCCGGTTTCATCTTCCAATGTCAAAAAAATAACACCCTTGGCCGTACCGGGGCGCTGACGCACCAAAACCAACCCCGCAACGGTAACCAAGGCACCTTGGGGCGGCTCGTCCAAACGATTATGGGGCAGCGCCGCAGGGGGGCGGGGCCATTGAACATCATATTGCGCACGGATCGACATGGGAACAAAATAAGAACACGCGCAACAACATGCAAGCGATAACGGAAATTTCATTAAAAAGGGCTGGTCGCCGTGAATTTCAGTGACTACACAAAACAAGAGCAAATTCGGAGACAGGCAAATGGCCAAAATTACATACATAGAACACAACGGTAAAAAACACGAAATCGAGGTCGCATCAGGCCTGACCGTGATGGAAGGTGCCCGCGACAACAACATCCCCGGCATCGAGGCCGATTGCGGCGGCGCATGCGCCTGTTCAACCTGCCATGTTTACGTCGATGCGGCATGGGCAGAAAAATTGACTCCCAAGGATGCAATGGAAGAAGACATGTTGGATTTCGCATGGGAACCCAGCGCCCTGTCGCGCCTGACTTGTCAGGTTAAGGTCACGGACGAGCTGGATGGCTTGGTTGTCCAAATCCCAGAAAAACAGATTTGACCCGCAAACAATCTCTGTTTGGCGCATTGCTCATCGCCCCTCTGCTTTTGGCACAGGTCGCATTTGGGCAAACGTCATCGGCCTGCGCTGTTACGGATACAGGTGCGATAAAACGCGCCTGTTACGTCGTTGGTGACAGCGCATTTGTATACGGACACGGGGTATTGGGCGATACTGACGAATGGTCTGCGATCGCCCTTTATAAATCGCAAAATCAGAACGCCCTGAGCGCAATTCCCGACGCCATCATCACCGCAAGTCCTGATCACATCTTCGAAGATATTGCCCCACGTTTGTTTGATATAACGGGCGATGGACAACCCGAAGTGATCGTCGTCGAAAGCCAAAAATCCAAAGGCGCAAGATTGGCAATTTACAGCACCACCGCGCAACCAAAACGCATCGCCGCCACACCCTATATTGGCAGCGCAAATCGCTGGCTTGCTCCCATTGGATTTGCTGATTTTAACAACGATGGCGACGTCGACATCGCCTATGTTGATCGCCCCCACTTGGCAAAAATACTACGAGTTTGGACATATAAAAATGCCAAACTGACCGAAACGGCAAACATCGACGGTCTCAGTAATCATCGCATTGGTGACAATTTCATCTCTGGTGGGGTACGCACATGCGCTGGCACCCCTGAAATAATTACCGCTGACGGCGGGTGGAAACGTATCATATCGACGCGGTTTGAAAACGGCGCGCTTACAAAAACAGACATCGGCCCATACCGCAATAAAAGCAGCTTCAAACGCGCCTTAACCTGCTAGTTTTTACTTTGTCTAAATATCTGCGCCGCAGGCTCTATGTTACAACGCCCGCCAGCCAATATCCGTGCGATAAAACCCATTAGCCCACTCAATTTTTTCAATGGTCGCATAGGCACGATCGCGTGCCTCTTGTAATGTGGCACCGCGCGCGGTGATGTTCAAAACCCGCCCCCCGATGGCCAACACTTGATCACCATCCATCGCGGTACCTGCATGAAATACCTGCACTCGGTTTGCATTACTTAAGCCACCCAAACCTTTGATATTTGTGCCTTTTTCATAACTTGCGGGGTAACCCTTGGCCGCATAAACAATCGTCAAGGCATGATCATTCGCCCAATTCAATTGCACCGTATCCAACTCACCCATCGCAGTGGCCAACATCGCATCCAGTGCTTGCGCACCCAAACGCATCATCAAAACCTGACACTCTGGATCGCCAAAACGCACGTTGTATTCGACCAGACGGGGTTGCCCATCTTTGATCATAAACCCTGCGTATAACACGCCTTGATACGGGGTTCCGCGACGCGCCATTTCGTCGACACAAGGTTGCACAATTTCCGCCAATGCCTTGGCCGTCACCGCATCCGTCATCACGGGTGCTGGCGAATAGGCCCCCATGCCACCGGTGTTTGGACCCTTATCGCCGTCATAGGCACGCTTGTGATCTTGGGCGGTGCCAATTGGCAGGATGTTTTTGCCATCCGACAGGATGAAAAAACTGGCCTCTTCGCCCTCCATAAATTCCTCAATCACCACCTCGGCACCTGCCGTACCGAACACGCCGCCAAAGATGTCACGCAGGCCGTCAATGGCCTCGTCCACTGTCAATGCAACAATCACGCCTTTGCCGCCGGCCAAACCATCCGCCTTAACCACAATCGGCGCACCTTGCGTCGTGACATACTCAATCGCTGGCTCCAATTCCGTGAACCGCGCATATGCGGCTGTGGGCGCACCCGATGCATCGCAAACTTCCTTGGTAAACGCCTTGGATGCTTCTAATTGCGCCGCCGCCGCAGATGGCCCAAAGGTCAGAATACCCGCAGCGCGTAAATCATCCGAAACACCTGCCGCCAACGGCCCCTCTGGTCCGACAATCACAAACGCGATGTCATGCGCGGTGCAAAATGCCACCACATCCGCGCCACTGTCGATGTTCAAATCAACACAGGTCGCCACATCCGCAATGCCTGCATTTCCGGGTGCGCAATACAGCGTATCACATTTGGGGTTTTGGTCGACCGCCCATGCCAATGCATGTTCACGCCCGCCTGATCCTAAAATAAGTATGTTCATCCGATTGCAATTCCCTTGGCCTTTGATGGTGTTGCTTCTAGTATCGCGCACAGCAAAAGCCAAGAGAGTATGCGCCAATGTCCGATCTGATTGATAACCCCAAACAGGGCGAAAACGCACCGGAATATTCCGTATCTGAACTGTCAGGTGCATTAAAACGCATGATCGAAGGCGAGTTTTCGCATGTCCGCATTCGCGGCGAGGTGGGGCGCGTTGCACGTCCGCCATCAGGACATCTGTATTTCGACCTCAAAGACGACAAATCGGTGATCGCATCGGTCACATGGAAAGGCCAAGCAGCCAAATTGGCCACCCAACCCGAAGAGGGGTTGGAAGTTGTCGCCACCGGTAAAATCACCACCTTCGCAGGGCAATCACGGTACCAAATGATCGTATCCGAAATGGCCGTGGCGGGTGTTGGTGCCTTGATGGCACAACTGGAAAAACGCAAAAAAGCATTGGCCGCAGAAGGGTTATTCGACGCCAGCCGAAAACGCGACATCCCGTACCTGCCCGAAGTGATCGGCGTGGTCACATCCCCATCGGGCGCGGTCATCCGCGACATCCTGCACCGTCTACGGGATCGTTTCCCACGCAAGGTCATCATCTGGCCTGTCGCCGTCCAAGGCGAAAAATGCGCCCCCGACGTGACCGCGGCGATTGAAGGGTTTAATCAAATGACACCCGGCGGTGCGATGCCCCGCCCCGACCTGATCATCGTCGCACGCGGTGGCGGCTCGATCGAGGATTTATGGGGCTTTAACGAAGAATCAGTCGTTCGCGCGGCCGCCGCCAGCGACATTCCCCTGATTTCCGCCGTCGGTCACGAAACCGACACCACATTAATCGATTACGCATCCGACCTACGCGCACCAACGCCCACCGCCGCCGCTGAACACGCCGTACCCGTGCGCGCCGACCTGATGGGCTGGCTGTCATCGATGGAGGAACGCCGCGTGCGCTCTCTGTCCTCGGGCATCGAGAGCAAACGCCAACGCCTACGTGATCTTGGGCGTGCCTTACCGAACCCCGCTGAAATGGTGGCGATGCAGGGGCAACGCTTGGACATGCTGGGCGACAGATTGCCTCGTGCATTGACGGCGGCGACGGTGACCAAACGCACACGACTGATGCAAGCCAGCGCAGGATTGCGCCCACAGGCATTATCGACCCAAGTAACGCAGAAGAAAGATGTGCTGGATCGCCTGTTTAAAAACCTAAACACCAACGCCAAAACATCCATGGATCGATTGCGTGGGCAGTTGGATGGGCTGGAACGTATCCGTCAAACATTGGGTTATGAGGCAACATTGAAACGCGGCTATGCCGTTGTGCGCGATCAGGCAGGGCAGGTGGTCATGACCGCTGACGCCGCGAAGGGTGCGGCTGCGTTGGAGATCGAGTTTCAGGATGGAAAGATTAAGCCTTAACGCGCGAACGATGCCCCTAAATAAGGCGCCTCGCATAACAACTCCTTAGTATCCACAAAGGTCAATTCCAGATCATTGGCTGGATCGCCGCCCAACAATCGCGCCAAAAACCGATCACCGTCTTGGATGAAATTCCAACACTGTGGTTCTGGATTTTGGGTGTATGAAAAACAAATCGCATCACCTTGGGGGAACCAAAACCCTTGATCGCATTCCCCATTCGCGAATTTCCACGTCACCTTGCGGTTGGGAAAATATTGTTCTGCACCGTGAAACCGTTCACCGCTGTTGAAATACAGGGTTTTATTGGTGCTGATTTCGTCGAATTGTTCTGGGGTGACAATTTCTTGGGCGGCGACAGCACCTGTGACGACAAGCGCCGCAATCGCTATATGTAGGGTATATTTAATTTTCATAATCACACCCTAACAAGCCCGCATTGCATTGGAAAGATGGTGCAGATCGGAAACTTGGCCCACGCAAATCCGCGCCGATTACGAATTTTGTGACTTACAAGTCGCTTTTTCCACTCGCATCCGTTCGCATCACGGTTAGGGTAAGCCAAAGTATTAAGGGCGGGCATTATGGCTGGTGATCAAAAAACGGACGGCGTGTGGAAATCAGGCAAGGGCAAAGGGCGCAAAACCCCCAAAGGCCGCCAAGTTACAGAAGAGGCGTTGATCGAAATCCGCGACCTGTTGGGCGATCGCCCGCGCCGCGCTGATTTACTGATTGAATACCTGCATTTGGTTCAGGATAAATACAACCACCTGTCCGCCCAACACCTTGCCGCATTGGCCGAAGAATTGCGCCTGTCGCAAACCGAAGTTTACGAAGTCGCCAGCTTCTACGCTCATTTCGACATCGTCAAAGAAGGCGAAGATGTCCCACCCAGCCTGACAATCCGTGTCTGTGACAGCCTGTCATGCGAATTGGCGGGCGCACAGGATTTGTTGCGCGAACTCGGCACGAAATACAGCGGCGGCGGCAAAGTCCGCATATTACGCGCACCCTGCATGGGGCGTTGCGACACCGCACCTGTTTTGGAAATCGGTCACAATCACATCGACCACGCCGACGCGGCCAAGGTCAAAGCGGCAATTGCCGCAAACGACACCCACGCACACCTGCCAGATTACGAACAATTCGAAGCCTATTGTGATGATGGCGGTTACCGCGAACTTGCCGCCTTGCGTGGTGGTTCAAAAACCCCTGATCAGGTGCAGGACGAAGTCCTTGAAAGTGGTCTGCGCGGCATGGGTGGTGCGGGTTTCCCATCAGGTAAAAAATGGTCATTCGTGCGCATGAACCAAGGTGTGCGTTATCTGGCCGTTAACGGCGACGAAGGCGAACCAGGTACGTTCAAAGATCGTTACTTCCTTGAACGCGAACCACATGTGTTCCTTGAAGGCATGTTAATCGCTGCATGGGCGGTCGAGGCTGAAAAATGCTATATCTACATGCGCGATGAATACCCCGCCATCTTGGAAATCCTGCGCCGTGAAATCGCTAAACTGGAAACCGCTGGCATTGTTGACGCTGGTTACATCGACCTGCGCCGTGGTGCAGGTGCCTATATTTGCGGCGAAGAAAGCGCGATGATCGAAAGTATTGAGGGCAAAAAAGGCCTGCCGCGTCACCGTCCACCGTTTGTGGCATCCGTTGGTATATTTAACCGTCCCACATTGGTGCATAACGTTGAAACATTGTACTGGATCGCAAAAATCGCCCGTGGTGGCCCGGATGTATTCGGCGCACACGGCGTTCATGGCCGCAAAGGCATGCGCAGTTATTCCGTATCGGGGCGCGTGCGTTTTCCGGGTGTAAAACTGGCACCTGCCGGCACCACTATCCGCGAATTAATCAACGATCATTGTGGCGGCATGTTGGATGGTCACAGCTTCAAAGCCTATCAACCAGGTGGCCCATCGTCGGGATTATTGCCCGCATCCATGGACGACATCCCATTGGATTTTGACACGTTGCAGGAATATGGCACCTTCATCGGATCGGCGGCGGTTGTTGTTTTGTCTGACCAAGACAGCGCCAAAGCGGCGGCCTTAAACATGCTGCGTTTCTTCGAGGACGAAAGCTGTGGCCAATGCACGCCCTGTCGTGTCGGCTGTGAAAAAGCGGTGAAATTGATGAGCGCAGACAAATGGGATCAAGGATTGCTCGAAGAGCTGTCCGTGGCCATGGTCGACGCATCCATCTGTGGGCTGGGACAAGCGGCACCAAACCCCATTCGCATGGTGATCAAACACTTCAAGGACGAGATTTAACCCATGATCATTGTTTTCACAGGCCTGGCTATCGCTACGGTTTGTGGATTCCTGTACCAAATTTGGTTTTGTCGCAGACCTGCATCTAACGCGAAATCAATTGTGAAAACTGTATCCATCGCCGCACTTGCGGGCGTTGGATATTTTATGGGCGCATCCACACTATTGGTCGCGGGGTTTGGGTTTTGCGCAATTGGCGATTTCTTCTTGTCGCGCGATGGTGAACGGGCGTTTTTGTACGGGCTGATTTCCTTTGCACTGGGGCATCTATTTTTCGTTGTGTTATTCGCAAGCGTTGGTGATTTGACATTATTATGGCAATGGCCATGGATCGTGTTTGCCCTGATTTTGATAACCCTTGGTGTGGTTATGGCGCGGATATTGTGGCCTGTGGCGGGCGATCTGGCGATCCCCGTGATGGTTTACATCGCCATTATCATGGCCATGGGTCTGTCCGCGATGTCGATGACAGGGCAGGGTGTCACCGTCGCCGCTTTGGGGGCGGGGCTGTTTGTCCTGTCCGACATGATCCTGTCGAGTGAGCTGTTTTTGATGCGCCCCGACCACCCAATGCGGCGCTTCACCCCGTTGTTTGTATGGCTTTTCTACTGGATGGCACAGATTGCGATTTTCATCGGAATGGTCGTCACAACAACAAACGGCGCACAGTTTGGTTTTTAAGACTGCACC
>CAXBJO010000027.1:0-33886 GCA_963976255.1 uncultured Rhodobacterales bacterium | reverse complement strand
GGGACGGATTTGATGCAGTGCGATTATTGTGGCAATTCCCAACCGATTGTCAGCACGGGCGGATGGCGTGGCCAAGCCATTCGCGAATTGGATTTTCGCGCGGCGGTAAAGGATGGTTTATCGGATTTCGAAATGGCCGAAATTCAAACATTCACGTGTACCAATTGCGGTGCGCATGTGGAATTTGACCCAAATGCCCATGCCGCAGAATGTCCATTTTGTGCAACCCCCATTGTTACCCAAACGGGTGTCGAGCGACAAATTAAGCCCCGTGGTTTATTGCCGTTTGGTCTGACGGAAAAGCAGGCACGGGATCGTATGGGTGATTGGTTGGGGCAATTGTGGTTTGCCCCCAACGGATTAAAGGAATACGCCCGCAAGGGTCGCAAAATGCAGGGAATTTACGTGCCCTATTGGACCTATGATGCGGATACAAAATCATCCTATTCAGGGCAGCGCGGAACGATTTATTACGTATCACAAACCTACTATGCCAATGTGAATGGACGCCGACAGCGCCGCACGCGACAGGTGCCCAAAATCCGTTGGAAAGCCGTGCGCGGGCGTGTCGCGCGGTTTTTTGATGATGTTTTGGTGATGGCATCCAAAAGCCTGCCCAAAGAGTATGCCGATGGGTTGGCACCGTGGGACCTGTCAGCAATGGAACCATATCAGCCAGAGTATTTAGCGGGCTTTCGCGCCGAGGGTTATACGATTTCATTGGAAGATGGATATACAGAAGCAACCGCCTATGTGAACCGTATGATCACGCGGGATGTGAAGTTTGATATTGGCGGTGATCGTCAACAAATTTCGTCGGTGAATACTGAAATTGGTACGCTGACGTTCAAGCATGTTTTGCTGCCTGTGTGGTTAGCGGCGTATAAATATCGCGGCAAGACATACCGTTTTGTGGTCAATGGCCGTACAGGCACAGTTCAGGGTGCGCGACCGTATTCTGTTTGGAAAATCTTCTTTGCTGTTTTGGCGGGGCTGACGGTGGCGGCGATTTTGGGGTATTTGTTTGCCCAAGGTCAGGCCAGTGGCACATTTAACATTCAAGGGTATTAACCGTTGTTTCCATTTCGCGATCATAACCCGTCCCGACGTACGCCATATGTAACATGGGCAATTATGGCGATTAATATCGTCGTGTTTGCGTCGTACAGCCCGTATTTGGTCGATGGTGTAGCACTGTCGCGAGTTTTCAATGCATGGGCCATGGTGCCTGCAGAAATCACCGAAGGGCGGAAATATTACACGGCAATAACGTCGATGTTTTTACACGGTGGATTTTTGCATATTGCGGGCAACATGCTGTTTTTGTGGATATTTGGTGACAATATCGAGGATGCGATGGGGCATTTGACGTTTGCAATATTTTATATCGTTTCAGGCCTTGGTGCAGGTGTGTTTCATGTATTGTCTGACCCCACATCCTGGGTGCCAATGGTGGGTGCGTCGGGGGCGATTGCGGGTGTGATGGGGGCGTATTTATTGCTGTATCCCAAGGCTAAGGTCGATGTGGCATTGATCCTGTTCGTATTTTTCAAGGTTTTCACAATGCCCGCATTTATCGTGTTGGGTATTTGGATGGGATTGCAGATTTTTGGCGAATTGGCATCGTCTGCGACGGGTGGTGGTATTGCCTATTGGGCGCATATTGGTGGGTTTATTATGGGTGTTGCGCTGACTGCTCCACTTTGGCTGCGCCTTGGGGGAACAGTGTTTTGGCAACGTGTTGATTTCCATCCACCCCACAAAGCCACCTTTGAAACCCGGACCACGACGATACCGATTGTCGGGCGGCGTGGGCGTTAAACCCGATCCTAGGGGATTTGTGCGCAAACTGTGTCGCAATCCAGAACCGTGGCGAATTCGCCATTCAAATTCGCCATGCTGACCGCGTGAATTTGTGCCGCTGGGATAAGTGTGCCGTCGATGCCTGTGTGGTCATACGCCCACACAGCGTCCGACACATAAATTGTATCAAAGCCAAGGTTACCCGCCATGCGAGTTGTAGTTTCGACGCAGTGATTGGCGGTGGCACCGCAGATCACCAAACGTGGGCGACCCAGCGCGTTCAATTGATCCTCTAGGTCGGTACCGATGAATCCAGAGTTTGCGTTTTTCACAATCACAGCTTCGCCCACAAAAGGCGCAGCGAAGAGTTGAACCGCGACGCCCGTTTGATCTGTGCGGAACGCCGATCCCGCCTGCAAGGAATGGTGGTGGATGTGGATCACAGGTCCGCCGTGTTCGCGAAACAGTTTTAGCAGTCGTGCAATGTTTTGTTCGGCCTGTGGACAGGATCGTTTGTCACCACGTGCATCGCGTTCAGCAAACGCCATTTGTGCATCAATCACCAGCAAAACATAGTCAGTCATTCAGGCACCATTGCATGATCGCTTTTTGTGCGTGCAGACGGTTTTCAGCCTCGTCAAACACAACGGATTGCGGGCCGTCCATCACATCGGATGTCACCTCTTCTTCGCGGTGCGCAGGGAGGCAGTGCATGAATGTTGCGTCCTCGTTTGCCAATTTCATTAGCTGTGTGTTTACTTGGTATGGGCGCAACAGGTTGTGGCGGCGTGCGCGCGCCGCTTGGTCGTCGTGCATCGACAGCCATGTGTCAGTGACGATCAAATCGGCACCTGCGACGGCCTTGGCGGCGTCACGTTCAATGATGACTTGGCTGCCTTTGGAACGGGCATAGCCGATTGCGGCTGCCTCTGGCTCTAATGCTTCGGGACCTGCGAATGTTAGATCAAAACCGAATTGACCTGCCGCGTGCAAGAATGAGGCACAGACGTTGTTGCCGTCACCCAGCCAAACAACTTTCTTGCCCTTAATCGATCCATGTTTTTCCTGATAGGTCATGATGTCGGCCATGATTTGACAGGGATGTGAGCGATCCGTTAAACCATTAATGACGGGCACATCGGCATATTCAGCCATTTCCAACAGGGTTGCCTCGGCAAAAGTGCGGATCATGATCATATCAACGTAACGCGACAGAACGCGCGCGGTGTCTGCAATGCTCTCGCCGTGGCCGATTTGCATCTCGTTGCCAGATAGAACCATGGTTTCGCCGCCCATTTGGCGTACTCCCATGTCAAAGGAAACCCGCGTACGTGTGGATGGTTTTTCAAAGATTAACGCAACCATTTTACCCGCCAAAGGTTGGGCGTCGTCGCGCGTGCCTTTGGGGCGACCCATGCGGGCGGCTTTGGTTTGGGTGGCTTGATCCATGATACTGTTCAAGTCGTTCAAATCGGTTTTGTTGATGTCTAAAAAATGTCTCATAGCTCTGACTCCATCTGTGTCGCCACATGTCCTAAACGCTGAATTGATTCGGTTAGTTCGCTGGCGGATATGTTTAGTGCGGGCAACAGGCGAATGACGTTTGCGCCGCCCGGGACAGTCAAGATTTCAAAATCATATCCTGTTTTGACCACCTCCACATTGGGCACCACGCATTCAACGCCCAACATCAATCCCGCTCCGCGCACGGATTTAAAAATTTTGGGGTGGTTAGCAACCAATCCTTCTAAGGCTTGGCGAAAGCCACCTGCCAACACATTGACACGTTGTAGGAAATCATCGGTGTTCACGATGTCCATCACCGCCGCGCCCACTGCGGTGGCCAAGGGATTGCCACCATACGTCGTACCGTGCGAGCCAGCAACCATCCCAGAGGCCGCGCGCTCAGTTGCCAAACATGCACCCAGTGGGAAGCCGCCACCGATCCCCTTGGCGATGGCCATAATGTCGGGGGTGATGCCAGCCCATTCGTGAGCGAATAATTTACCTGTGCGACCAACACCACATTGGATTTCATCCAAGATCAACAAAATGCCATTGTCATCACAAATCTGACGCAGCTCTTTCATTTGGTGATCTGGCAGGGGAACAATGCCGCCTTCGCCCTGTATCGGTTCCAGCAGGATTGCGGCAGTGGTGTTATCAATGGCGGCGCGAACTGCGTCGTTATCGCCAAATGGAACCTGAGTGAAACCCGGCAATAATGGACCAAAACCCTTGGTCAATTTTTCCGCACCAGCAGCGGAAATCATACCTAAAGTGCGGCCATGGAATGAATCGTTGAAGGCAATTATATTGACACGTTCCGGTGCGCCATTTTCGTAATGAAATTTACGCGCCATTTTGACCGCGCATTCCATGCTTTCGGTGCCAGAATTGGTAAAGAAAACCGTATCAGCAAATGTTGCATCCACCAATTTGTCCGCCAGTATTTTTTGGTTCGGAATATTGTACAGGTTCGATGTATGCCACAAGTTTTCCGCCTGCGCGTGCAACACATTTACCAAGTCCGGATTGGCATGACCCAAAACATTCACCGCAATCCCAGCACCCATATCCAAGAATCTTCGCCCCTGATCATCAATCAACCAGCTGCCTTCGCCACGCTCGAATGACAAGGGGGCGCGGGCGTATGTTGGCATTACAGATGGGGTCACGGGATATATCCTTTAACAGTGCAAAAAACTTGTTTGCTATATCACACAATTTAAGTCAATTGTGCCCAAGCACGCCAAGGATGAAAAATGCTCCAGTCATTTAAATTATTGTCCGACAACACGAAAGCGGCCTTGTTGATTGTTTTGGCCACGTCATTTGTGGCGGGAACAATGATTTTGGCCAAATCATTGGGCACGGATCGGTTGGGCACGAGTTTACATCCCCTTATGATCAGTGCGGGTCGTTTCACATTTGCATGGCTTGCATTGATCACCGTTTTTGCCATCCGCCGCCCCGCCATTAAGGCGCCAAATTTGAAATTGCACGTGGCACGTTCTGTTTTGGGATGGGGTGGTGTGACGTTGATGTTCGCGGCGGCCGCGTTGATCCCATTGTCAGACGCCACCGCGATTAGTTTTCTAAACCCTGTTTTCGCCATGATTTTGGCCATTCCATTTTTGGGTGAAAAAGTCGGGCGGTATCGGTGGTTGGCCGCTGTTTCGGCTCTGATCGGTGCGATGGTTTTATTGCGCCCCTCGTCTGGATCCATTCAGCTGGCTGGATTGTTAGCGTTGTTTGCGGCAATGTTGATGGGGTCGGAATTGGTTGTTATGAAAATCATCACCCGCAACGAAGGCGGATTTCAGATTTTGTTGCTGAATAACACGATCGGAATAAGTATTGCGGTGATTGCCGCCAGTTTTGTTTGGCAAATGCCATCAACACAACAGTGGTACGCATTGGTTGCGTTGGGATTGTTGATGGTCTGTGCGCAAACCTGTTATATCACCGCGATGGCCATGGCCGATGCCAGTTATGTCGCGCCCTTTTCATACATGACCTTGGTTTTTGTCGCTTTGTATGATTTTGTTATCTTCGCACAGGTACCAGATCGGTTCAGTATCATTGGTGCGGGGTTAATTTTGGCCGGTGCGATATTGTTGGCGTGGCGTGAAAATTTGAATCGCGCGACAAAAACCTGAAAACGTGACATAGGGATTGTTCTTGTTAACCCTTGTCGGTATATTGTTTCGACTGATATTCCCCGATTGGCAGGCAAACATGCGGTTTACCCCGATCAGACAGGTTTTGGAGATTTAATATGGCATGGACAGATGATCGCGTAGACGTTCTGAAAAAGATGTGGGGCGAAGGCAAGTCAGCCAGCCAGATTGCTAAGGAATTGGGCGGCGTGACACGCAATGCTGTGATCGGCAAAGTCCACCGTTTGGGACTGTCCAATCGTGCGACTGCACCAAAAGCGACAACCAAACCCGAACCTGCCAAGATAAAGAATGCGCCGACCAGCGTCCCTGTGGTGTCCACCACAGACAGTAAGGTTCAAACGCCAAAGGCGACAAACATTCCGCCGCGCAAACCAATCATCAAGGCCGGCCAACCGTTGCCGCCACAACCATCCGCAAACGAGATTTCTGCGGAAGCGTTGGCAAAAGTAGCCAAGATCGAGAAAAAAGCCAAAAAATTAAAGTTGATGGAACTGACAGAGCGTACATGCAAATGGCCAGTTGGTGATCCCGCAACCGAAGATTTTTGGTTCTGCGGCTTAGGCACCGAAACAGGCAAGCCATATTGCGAAGCACATAATGCAGTTGCGTTCCAGCCGATGTCAGCACGCCGTGATCGCCGTCGTTAGGCGGCGCGCACGATGCTGTGTTGAATATTAGCAGTTCGTCATTACATTTCTGGTATGATACGATACAATCTAAAATGTGATAAAGATCACACATTTGACAGCTGGTTTGACGGCGCCTCGGCGTTTGAAAAGCTGGAAAAAGCACAAATGTTGTCTTGCTCTGTTTGTGGGTCAGTCCATGTGACACGCGCCATCATGTCGCCTCAGGTATCTCAATCGCACGCCAAAACCGTTGGTCCATTAAGCGCGCCTGCGTCACCAGCCGAACAAGCAATGGCAGAGGTACGCAAAAAGGTAGAGGCGGAATCAGAAGACGTTGGGACGGATTTCGCCAACGAAGCACGAGCGATGCATGACGGCGATGCCCCTGCCCGTTCCATTTACGGCGAGGCGAAAATCGCTGATGCTAAGGCATTGATCGAAGACGGAGTGCCTGTTGTTCCCCTGCCTTGGGGCAAGCGACGCACACATTAAGTTACGCGATATAACAGTGCCGTTTTTTGGCCGCGCGAAGCCATTCTCACAGCGCAAAAATTAATTTATGTTGCGAGCGGCGTAGTACTGAAATGGCCTGTGCCTTAGCCTCCCCACAAAAATTGCGTCATATCGCCTTGCCCTTTAAGGTCTAGTTGGATAATTCAGTGCCAACATCAAGAGGGTATGGGACAGCTGTTATGTCACGTTTAGTAATGAAATTTGGCGGTACGTCGGTGGCTGATCTGGATAGGATCGCAAATGCTGCGGGCAAAGTCGCACAAGAAGTGGCCAACGGGCATGAGGTTGTGGTGATCGTTTCCGCAATGTCTGGCAAAACCAATGAATTAGTCGGTTGGGTCAAGGACAGCAGGGAAGATTATGACCAAGCTGAACATGATGCAGTTGTTTCATCTGGTGAAAACGTCACCAGTGGCTTGATGGCTTTGCACCTGCAACAAATGGGCGTTCCCGCGCGATCATGGCAAGGATGGCAAGTACCAGTTCAGGCAACAGGCCACCATGAAAGTGCGCGCATTGACGCCATTCCATCAGAAAATTTAGATGCTTCATTTGCATCCGGTCACAAAGTGGCGGTGATTGCAGGGTTTCAGGGCGTAATGTCCGATGGTCGTATCGCCACATTGGGTCGGGGTGGTTCAGACACCACAGCCGTTGCATTCGCCGCCGCATTACACGCCGTCAGATGCGATATTTATACGGATGTGGATGGAATTTACACCACCGACCCACGTATTGTTCCAGGCGCGCGAAAATTGAACAAAATCTCGTACGAAGAAATGTTAGAATTGGCATCATTAGGTGCAAAAGTATTGCAAACACGATCCGTTGAATTGGCACGTAGCTATAAGATACCGTTGCGAGTATTATCCAGTTTCGAGGATGACATTTCCGAAGGTGTGGGTACAATCGTCTGTCAGGAGAAAGATATTATGGAAAATAGAAAAGCTGTTAAAGGCGTTGCCTACTCGCGCGATGAAGCGAAGCTGACATTGATCGCAGTTGAAGATCGCCCCGGCGTCGCCGCCGCAATTTTTGGCCCCTTGGCCGATGCGGGTGTCAATGTGGATATGATCGTGCAAAATATTTCCGAAGAGGGTCATACCGATATGACCTTTTCCTGCCCTGTTGACCAAGTGAACCGTGCAGAAAAAGCGTTGCAAGCCGCGCAAAGTGCCAGCTTGATCAACTACAAAGAATTAATTGCGGACACATTGGTCGCCAAGATTTCCATCGTTGGCAACGGTATGCGCAGTAACGCAGGCGTTGCGGCGAAGATGTTTAAAGTTTTGGCGGACGAAGGCGTAAACATTCGTGTCATCACCACCTCTGAAATCAAAGTTTCTGTTCTTGTTGATCGTAAATACATGGAATTAGCCGTCCGCGCGTTGCATGATGCCTATGAACTGGAAACTGCATAGCAGATCATAGATGCCAACATACGCAGGGGATTATTCCCGCACCCTTTTGAAGCGATTACGCGAAACCATGGTCGACGACGGCGATGGCCAAGCGCGCTTGGATCATATTGTCGAGCTTGTGGCGTCGTCCATGATCAGCGAAGTTTGCTCTATCTATCTGCGCCGTGACCGCCAAACATTAGAATTGTGTGCGACACAAGGGTTAAACAAAGACGCCGTCCATAAAACCCGCATGCGGATTGGCGAAGGTTTGGTTGGCAAGGTTGCAAAGACCGCGCAACCAGTGAACGCCGCCGATGCCCCGCAAACCAAAGGGTTTCGGTACATGCCCGAAACAGGCGAGGAATTATATAAATCCTTCCTTGGGGTGCCCGTACAACGCATGGGCGAGGTTTTGGGTGTTTTAGTCGTTCAAAACAAAGAGACCCGCAATTATTCCGAAGACGAGATTTACGCGCTGGAAGTTGTGGCCATGCTGTTGGCTGAAATGAAAGAGCTGGGCGTTTTCACCGGTGATGGCGAGGCAATGTCAGCACCGCATAAACGTGCGCACCAGATTACGGGTGGCGTGGCGCAAGAAGGATTTGCACAGGGTGTAGTGTTATTGCACGACCCTAAAATTGTGGTTTCAAATTTGGTAGCTGACGATCCAGAAGAAGAGAAGAAACGCCTGCACGAAGCCATGGATCAGTTGCGTTTGAATGTGGATGACCTGTTGAATGCCACAAAACGTGGCGCGGGCAAGGATCAGACCGAAGTTTTAGAAGCCTATCAGATGCTGGCGAATTCAAAGGGTTGGTCAACCCGTTTGGAATCAAGCATCGACAGCGGCCTGACTGCCGAAGTCGCGGTTGAGAAGGAACAGTCCAGCACACGGGCGCGGATGGAGCGGGTTCCTGATCCATATTTACGCGAGCGACTGCATGATTTTGACGATCTTAGTAATCGCCTATTGCGGGTTCTGACCGGCCAAGGGAGCGGTACCAAGGACAGCATTCCAGACAACGCCATTTTGGTCGCCAAAAATATCGGTCCTGCGGAATTATTGGAATATGGCAAACGATTAAAGGGGGTGGTGTTAGAGCAAGGGTCAGTTGGATCACACGCCGCCATTATTGCGCGTGCTTGGGCCATTCCAATGTTGATCCACGTTGATTCAGTCACACGCGACGCCCTGAACGGTGACGAGATTTTAATAGACGGCGAACAGGGGATCGTACATTTACGGCCTACGGTTGAGGTGAAAACCATCTTCCAAGGTACGATGGCGATGTTGACACAAGCCCAAGAGAAATACGCCGCAATACGCGAGATCCCGACTAAGACGGTCGATGGAACGCGGATCAAAATGCAGATGAATGCAGGTTTGTTGGTGGATTTACCCAGTTTGGAAAGTTCAGGTGCAGAGGGTGTTGGGCTGTTTCGCACGGAATTACAATTTCTGATGCGCAGCGCAGTTCCAAAACGTGACGAGTTGGCCAAAACCTATGGTCATGTGATGGACAGTGCGCACGGCAAACCAGTTACGTTTCGCACCTTGGATATTGGGTCGGACAAGGTCGCATCCTATATGAATCCGATGGATGAACCCAACCCCGCAATGGGGTGGCGTGCAATCCGTTTGGGATTGGATAAGCCGGGTGTCATGAAAATGCAGTTGCAGGCACTGATCCGCGGCGCCGCTGGACGGCCACTGCGTGTGATGTTTCCGTTCATTGCACAGTTCAATGAATTTCGTGATGCTCACGCCCTGTTTTTCAAAGTATTGGATGGCGAGCACAAGCTGGGGCATGTAGTGCCAAAGGACGTTGAAATTGGCGCGATGCTGGAAACACCAAGTTTGGCATTTGCGCCAGATCAATTTTTTGAAATGTGTGATTTTATTTCAATCGGCGGCAATGATTTGAAACAATTTTTCTATGCGGCGGATCGTGAAAATGAACGTGTGCGCAAACGCTATGATACGTTAAATGTCAGTTTCCTGACGTTTATCGAACAAATTGCTGCGCGGTGCGATGCGTTTGACACCCCCGTCAGTTTTTGTGGCGAGGATGCGGGCAAACCGATCGAGGCATTGTGTTTTGCGGCGATGGGATTGCGCGAATTCTCGATGCGCCCAACGTCCATTGGGCCTGTGAAAGATATATTATTACGCGCTGATTTGAACGAAGCGCGTGACGTGATCAATGAATCACGTAAATCCGGTGCACAATCCGTACGTGCCGATTTAACCCAATGGTTGAAGACTAAAAATCTTATGACCTGAACGGGTCATTAGATTGCTATCTTTCGATTATTACACCGCGTTCACGCAAATCCATTATTGCTTGATTAGAGTTTGCAGGGACTGCGTTCAGGAAAACCACCCTGAGATTGGCCATGTTGGCCAAGGCGTCCAGAGATTTCAATTTGGTACCGCGCAAATCCAATTCAGTCAGGTTCGTTAATCCCGCAATCTTGCGCAGATCAGTCACCGGCGTTCCTGCCAAGTTCAAAACCTTCAGATTTTTCATCGGGCGCAACGGGGTTAAATCCGAAATATTCGTTTCTGAAATATCCAATACTTCAAGTTTTTCGTTGGTCGTCAGATCAGGCAGAATACGCATTCCTGTACGCGCAACTTCGAGCCGTTTTAGGCGGTGCAAGCGCGATATGAATGACAGATCGATAACTTTGGTATCATTTAATAACAGCTCTTCTAAATCGAACAGTTCTTGAATGGATTCAATCGTGTAAAGTTGTGAATTGCTAGCGTTTATGTAAAGCAAGTTACCCAATTCGCGCAATGGATCCAAACTGCTGACTTTGGTGCCCGACACGTCGATCCGTTCAAGCGCGCCAAGTTTTGACAAAGCATCCAAATTTGACACGTCAGAATTTGATAGTGTCAAAAACTTCATACCATTTAGATCGCTAATTGGACCCAAATCTTTCACTTTGGAATTGCTGAGGTTCAAGGTGCGAATATTGCGCATGCCTGTCAGGGCAGAAATATCGATTGTGCGTTTCCCCACAGACAGTTCGCTTAAACGGCGCAAATCTTTGATCTCTTCGGGTATGAATGATAGACCCACCGCCGACAAATCCATCGTCTCGCAGTGGGAAATACGGCACCCTTCGATTTCCGTCCAAACTTCGAGCAATGCCATACGATCCGCGCCAGAAATCAGTCGTTGTTGCGTTTCTTCAGCTGCTGAACCGCCAACGTCAACCAATTCCAAGTTTTTCGCGCGTTCCATCGCATCTTCTTCCTCGGTGGAAGTGGTTTCCTGCACCTCGGGGGTTTGAGAAACCTCGGTTGTGGTTGTCGCAACCTCGGTCGTTGTTGTTTGTGTCGTTTGGACGTTGGCTGTTGTTTGTACGGGTTGCACCGGTTGTGTCGCAGATGCCACGACTTCGGGTGCGGCCTGTAGGGTCGCAAGCACAACATCTTGGTCCGTTTGAGGCCAAAATTTAAAGACAGAAACACTTATTGCTACATATCCCAAAACCATGGCGATTAATCGTAGTGACATTTTAATCCTCGACCTTTTGTTCTATTGCACAGCAAAACCTAGAGTTGTTCAATAATAAAACGGCTAGTATTTAACTATTCTTCAAATTTTTTCGACTTTTCGGTGATTTTACCACAGATTGTACAGGTTTAATTATCCCTGTTGTGTTGGAAAATCCACCACTTACAACCTCTAGATACAATAATCGATCAGGATTGGTTGGTGGCGGGTATTGCAAAAACGGTGCTTTGCGAAATCCAAAACGTGAATAATACGGCTCGTCCCCGATCAAAATCACACGCTCCCAGCCCAAAGCCTTAGCTTTTAGCAAAGATGTATGGATCAGCGAACCACCTAACCCTTCGCCTTGGCGCGTCGGGTGAACGGCGATCGGGCCTAGCAACAATGCTGGATCGCAATTATGCCCGATTTCAATTGGCCAAAAACGCACGGCACCACCCAAAACACCATCGCCATCACGTGCAACCAAACACAGGTCTGCAACAGGTGAAACACCGTCGCGCAACCGATACGAACTTAGCGCTTCGCGCCCTGGTGCGAAGGACAAATCGAATAGGCCCTCAACTTCCCACCAATCCGCCGCTGTTTCTTGTGTAATATTGTACATGAATGTCTGTTTTACGCTTCTG
The DNA here is from genome assembly GCA_963976255.1 of uncultured Rhodobacterales bacterium. GTDB lineage: Bacteria > Pseudomonadota > Alphaproteobacteria > Rhodobacterales > Rhodobacteraceae > Amylibacter. The sequence goes on along the minus strand of CAXBJO010000027.1, from coordinate 21,690 downwards.
CCTCTGGCAATGGCGATAGCATGCCGTTAAGATTTGAGCAAATATCATGGTTGAAGAAATTAAATGTTTTACACAACAGATTCCAACGCGCATGGCTTGCGATACAATCCATTCAAGGCCATCGTATCTCCACGCCCCATTGCATGGATTTCCAGCCAAGATACCCAAGGGAATGCGAATTTGGCACCCTATTCGTTTTTTAACGGCATGCAGGACTTACCGCCAATTATTGGGTTTGGATCGGGGCCAGTTAAGATGGGCATTGATGAACCCAAGGACAGCCTGAGCAATATTGAAGCAACGGGCGTGTTTTGCGTGAATATCGTTTCGGATGCTCTGAAGAATCAGATGAACCAATCGTCCAAGCATTTTCCCCACCGCACTGATGAATTTGAAATGGCGGGCTTACAAAAGGCACAAGCGCAAACGATTTCTTGTCCTTATGTGGCACAATCGCCCGTGACAATGGAATGTAAATTGCATGACATCATTGACCTGCCTGGCACCAGTAAATGGGTCATTGGCATGGTCACGGCGGTGCATATCAAAGATGAGTTCATTGTAGAGGGCAAACTGGATGTAACAAAATACCAACCCGTGGCGCGGTTAGGGTATAAAGATTACGCAACCATCCGCGACGTGTATGAATTGGAGAGACCAAAATGAGCGCACCATTCGACATTTACACACTTCAAGGATTCAAGTCTGGTCACATTGCAATCTGTCCCGAACCGCCTGATGTCGGATCGTTTGATCAAATTCGCGCGTGGCAGCCCGATATTGTGGTCACAATGACCACTGTGGACGAATTTCCAAACGATCAATTCGCAGCACAAATTGCCAAAACTGCGCCGCAATGGATGCAGGCCGCCGTTAAGGATTTCGATGTGCCAGACAGCGATTTTAGCGACGTCATCGCCCATCTGTTGGCGAAAATGGCACAGGGCGGACGTGTGTTAATTCATTGCAAAGGCGGACAAGGGCGTTCGGGCATGTTGGCAATGCGCCTGTTGGTCGAACAGGGCGAGGCACCAGATACCGCATTGAAACGTTTGCGGCAGGTGCGACCGCACGCCGTCGAGACGAAAGACCAAGAAATTTGGGCTAGTCAGTCAGCATAAACTTAACGAGGGTTACATGGACACAGTAATTGGCATCATTGGCGGTAGTGGCGTTTATGACATTGATGGATTAGAAAACCCACAATGGATCACCATAGACAGCCCATTTGGAGCGCCATCTGACGACGTTTTAATTGGACATTTGAACGGCGTAAAAATGGTGTTTTTGCCGCGCCACGGCCGTGGTCATATCCAATCCCCATCCACCATTAACTACCGCGCCAATATCGACATTTTGAAACGCGCGGGCGTGACGGATGTGATTTCTGTATCTGCATGTGGTTCGTTTCGGGAACAGTTGGCGCCGGGTGATTTTGTGATTGTGGATCAGTTCATTGATCGTACATTTGCGCGTGAAAAATCATTTTTCGGGGCGGGATGTGTGGCGCATGTTTCGGTGGCGCACCCAACCTGCCCACGGTTAAGAGAAGCATGTTTTAAGGCAGCGACGGCGCAGGGTATCACGGTACACATGGGTGGGACGTATTTAGCAATGGAGGGTCCGCAATTTTCCACCCTTGCAGAAAGCAAGATGTACCGCGAGGTTTGGGGCTGTGATGTCATCGGTATGACAAATATGCCAGAGGCCAAATTGGCCCGCGAAGCAGAGTTGTGTTATGCGTCCGTGGCGATGATTACCGATTTTGACAGCTGGCACCCGGATCACGGCGAGGTTGACGTGACCAAGATTATTGCGACCCTGATGGGCAATGCCGACAAAGCCAAGGGCATGGTTGCACGCCTGCCTGCACTGTTGTGTGCAGATCGCACAGATTGCCCGCACGGATGTGATAAGGCGCTAGAGTTTGCCATTTTGACACAACCGGATGCGCGTGACCCCAAAGTAGTAGCAACATTGGACGCGGTTGCAGGGCGCGTTTTATAACATGGCGTTTTATGCGCGTTTGGCGGTTGGTTTATTGATGTCTGTGACCCTGATGTCATGTGCGCCCCGTGGTGCCGTGACGATTGTGGATCAAGCACAAACCAATGCTTTCCTTGCCCCGATTTTTATGACCACGTCCCGCGCACCGGTCGCAAATCCATTTGATTTTGGTCCAAAGCGCAGTGCAAATATCAGCATGGCCAGATATGATATTTCCGTGCCGCCAACCCACCAAAAGGGTAAAATTGGGTGGCCACGCGGCACCGCTGATCTGGCGACGGATATGGTAACGGTGGGCGTTTCGAATTATAAAAACCGCGCAGATTTTATCACCGCTGCAAACAAATTTGCGGTGAACGGCGAGGATGCCGTGGTGTTTGTGCATGGGTATAACAACACCTTTGCAGAAGGGTTGTATCGGTTTGCACAGGTTGCGCGCGATGTGGAAATTTTAGGGCCAAAGTTTCATTATTCATGGCCATCGGCGGGCGATGCACGCGGGTATGTTTACGATCGCGACAGTGTCCTGTTTGCGCGTGACGGTTTGGAACAATTACTGACTGATGTGGCCAAAACAGATGCCCCTGGAATGTTCATTGTTGCACATTCGATTGGCGCGGCATTGACCATTGAAACCCTGCGCCAAATGTCGATTTCCAATAATGGCGTGCTGCACAAAAAGCTACGCGGAGTCGCCATGATTTCACCAGACATTGATGTGGATGTCTTCGTTCAGAACCTGAAGCGCATCAAGCCGCGCCCAGATCCGATGTTGATTTTCGTCTCAAAAAAAGATTATGCGCTGCGTATTTCCAATTTATTGACCGGCAGCAACAGCCGATTGGGGCTGACGGATAATTTAACCGCCCTAAAGGGCAGTGGTGTGGATATAATCGATGTTTCTGCATTCGATGATGGCGATGGATTTTTAAACCACTCGGTCGCGATCACATCACCAACCGTTTTGAATATTTTGAAAAACCGCAGTGTAATGGAGCAAATATTAGACCCCAAAACGGCGGCAAACAAAGGTACCAATATCATTGGCCGCACAGTGCAAACCATCAATGACATTACACAAATCATCCTGAACCCAAAGGCAATACAATGACCACGAACCTGCGCGAATACATTCGCACCATTCCAGATTTCCCCCACGAAGGCATTTTATTTCGGGATGTCACCACGTTATTCAACGACGCCCAAGGTCTGCGCCAAGCGGTGGATCAAATGGCGGATGCATTGTCGGATCATCAGTTCGACCAAATTGCAGGGCTTGAAGCGCGCGGATTTATGTTGGGTGCGGCATTGGCGTATAAATTGGGGTTGGGTTTCACTATGATCCGCAAAGCGGGAAAATTGCCAGGCACGACGATCGGACAAGATTATGAGTTGGAATACGGTACTGCGCGGGTCGAAGTGCATGATGACGCCATCCAAGCGGGACAACGGGTTTTGTTGTTCGACGATTTGATCGCCACGGGTGGGACCGCCGAGGCAGGTATCAAATTGATCGAGAAGCTGGGTGGTCAGGTGACCATGGCCGCATTTATTATTGATCTTCCCGCCCTTGGTGGTCGCGAAAAGATCGAAAAAATGGGCGTGCCCACACATGTGTTATGTGCGTTTGACGGACTATAGTTAATTCGTCATCAACCTTAATAATTAAGTAAGATTCGTGCGCTATCACAGGGTATCCGTAATTGGACATTGACTGCTTGCAAACGCCCTGCCCCACCCTGGCAGGGCGTTTAATTTTGCGCGATCACCGCATCGGGGTTCATGATATTGTTTGGATCCAATGCGGCCTTTACCGCACGCATTGCCGCTATTTTTCCAGCATCCCCATAACGCAATAAATCATCTCGCTTCATCCGTCCAATCCCGTGTTCGGCGGAAATTGACCCACCAAAGGCATGCGTTTGATCGTGAATGATTGTTGCGATTTCATCCCGTTGTGACACGAAATCATCACGATTTTTGCCTGTAGGCGGGTAAACATTATAGTGTAGGTTTCCGTCACCCAAATGCCCAAAACAATTGATCTGGAGCGCGCCCAGATGTGCCAATAATGCAGGTGTTTTGGCAATAAAATCCGGAATGCGCGAAATTGGGATGGAAATATCCTGACTGGATATTGCGCCCACCATTCGGTTCGCTTCTGGTATGTTTTCACGCACGTCCCATATCGCCTGTGCCTGTGCCACGGACTGTGCCAAAACAGCGTCCAGAACCAACCCGTCGTCAAACTTCGTCGCCAATGCGTCCGTCAATGCCTGCGTTAAATCGGCACCGTCACCGCCCGACACCTCGACCAGAACAGACCACATTGGAATTTCTTGGAAAGGTTGCCGCACATGCGGGAGTTTTTCGGCAAGAAACTGTAATCCTTGGGCGTGGATCAATTCGAAGGCGGTTATTGCGCCCCCCAGTACAGTGTTGAGCGTTGATAACAGCGTGATTGCGGCATTGGGGTCAGGAACCACCAGCATTGCCGTCGCTTTTTGTGTCGGCTTGGGAAATAATTTTAGACAAGCTGCCGTGATAATTCCCAAGGTTCCTTCGGCACCAATAAGCAGATGACGAATATCATAGCCTGTGTTGTCTTTGCGAAGGCTATGAAGGCCATTATAAATCGTGCCATCGGGTAAAACTGCCTCGATCCCCAAACACAAATCGCGTGTATTACCGTATCGCAATACTTGCACACCACCCGCATTGGTCGACAGGTTGCCCCCAATTTGACAGCTGCCTTGCGACGCCAATGACAAGGGAAACAACCGATCCAATTGATCCGCCGCCTGTTGTATATTTTGCAAGATTGCACCCGCCTGTACTGTGATTGCATTTTCGTCGGCATTTGCGTTTTGGATCGCATTCATGCGCTCTAACGACAGGATAATTGTTTCGTCATCCGTTACACGCACTTGCCCACCAACCAACCCTGTACCGCCACCGTATGGGACAATGCCGATTTTATGCTGGTTGCAAAACTGAACAATCTGCGAAACCTGCGCGGTTGAGCGCGGACGAAACACAGGCATGGCAGAGGCAAAATATCGACCACGCGGCTCTTGCAAATATCGCGCATCAGCCATGGATACGATGTCACCGTCAAAAGTGGGTAGGTATTTTTTAAGGATTGTTTCCATCTAGCTTTTGTAACGCAAAGAGGCGGTTTGGCAATACAATCTATACTTAGAGAGTTTGTGTCGTATGGGGGAAATCAGGGACTTCCCCCAAGTGCAACACCTTTTTACGAAGCACCCTAGCCAGACGGCCAGTGCAGTAACGCACACCACCCAAGATGCGCTCTACTGTGTTTGGCATATTAACTTTTTGGTAAAAAATCAACAACAATGCTAGATTTATGCAACCTATTCAATTCCCGCTTCAGTTTTACCACGGCGGTCGTTTCGCAAATTTGCGTATAAAACATGCGTGCGCCATCGCCCAGCAATTTGTAAATAGCTTTGCGCCACGCCTTCGTATTTGAAACCTGATTTTTCTAACAACCCGCGCGACGGTTTGTTTTCTGGCAATGTTGCCGCTTCGATCCGGCTAAGATCAAGGCGCGCAAAGCTGTAGGCGACAACCGCCTTGATTGCTTCGGACATATAACCCATCCGCGCAAAATCCACACCCATCCAATACCCAAGTGTTCCCGATTGCGCCGGACCAAGACGAATATTGTCTAAGGTGATCGCGCCCAATAATTGTTGATCAGCATTGCGGATCACAAACAGGGGCAAACCGTTGTTATCTTTAAACGTTTTTTCCGCCCAATGAACGCGATTTTGAAATGCGCGTTTGGAAAAATGTTCCGGCGACCAAACAGGTTCCCACTCTTTCAAAAACGGTGCCGAGCGTTGGCGTTGATCAACCCATTGCACATGATCGCCAATTTCAGGCAGGCGCAAGGTGCAACGTTCGGTTGGGATAGACAGTAAGGGCTGGCGTTTTCCAAACATTACGCCACCAAACGCTGTGCCATTTGCGAAACATCAGGAGCATCACTCACGGGTCCGTACAAGGCCAATGCAGGTGCTGTGGTACATATGTTGGTAGCAAACTCTTTGACACGTGTGGCATCGACGTTGTCGATTTTTGCGATCACCTCGTCCAAGGACGGCACACGGTTAAAAATTGACACCATACGCGCCAAACGTTCGCAACGCGATGATGCGCCCTCTAGCCCCATCAACATGCCCGCCTTCATTTGTGCACGCGCACGCACGACTTCGTCTTCGCTCATGTCGTCAGTGGCACGAATTAATTCGTCCACGGTGATATCGGCCAATCCTGCGATGTCATCGCCACTGGTACCGGCATAAATAGTCATCATGCCGCTGTCCGCGAATGCGCCTGCGGATGCATAGATTGAATAACACAGGCCACGTTTTTCACGCACCTCTTGGAACAGGCGCGACGACATGCCCCCACCCAATGCGGATGCATAGATTTGAGCCGTATAAATTTCATCGTCTAAATAGCTGGCGGATTCGAATGTCAGGGCAAAATGCGCCTGTTCTAAATCTTTGATCACGCGGGTTTCGCCGCCAACGTATTTGGCGGGTGTTGTGATGAATTTCGGGGTTGGTTTGAGATCGCCAAACGCCGCTTGCGCAGCTTCTACCAATGCGTCGTGATCAACGGCACCAGCAGCGGCCAAAACCATTTGTTCAGGCCCGTAATGTTGCCCCACAAAACGTTGCAAATCTTCGCGACTAAATGCGCGAACACGTTCCGCCGGCCCCAGGATTGCGCGCCCCATGGATTGATCGGGGTATGCAGTTTCCTGCAACCAGTCAAAGATGATATCATCGGGCGTATCCAATGCTTGGCCGATTTCTTGCAAAATTACACCGCGTTCGATTTCCAATTCTTTGGGATCAAAGATTGAGTTCAGAACGATGTCAGAAATCACATCCATTGCCAAAGGCACATCATTTTCCAGAACCCGCACATAATAGGCGGTGGTTTCGCGGCTGGTGTAGGCGTTTATATAACCACCCACATTTTCAATCGCTTCGGCAATTTCCAAGGCGTTGCGTTTTTTGGTGCCCTTAAAGGCCATGTGTTCCAAGAAATGCGCAATGCCGTTTTGATCAATGGTTTCGTGGCGGCAACCTGCGCTGACCCACACACCCAAAGATGCGGATTTCAGACCCGGCATGATTTCGGTGACAATGCGAAAGCCGTTGTCGAGGGTGGTAATTTTTACGCGGTCAGTCATGCAATACCTTTGCGGATAACATCCTGAATGGCGGACAGATCGCCCGCAACACGTGTGACACGTTCATCGCGGTCAAACAGGTCGGCCATATGGGGTGGTAATTCAGGGTAAATGCCACAGGCGTCGTTGACGGCGGCAGGGAATTTGGCGGGGTGTGCGGTGGCCAATGTGATCATCGGGGCAACGCCCATGTGTTCGTTTGCCACTTTTACACCAATGGCGCTGTGAGGGCACAGAACTTCGCCGGTGGTAGCCAGTGTGGATTTTATCGTGGTGGATGTTTCAGCCTCGGAACACCGTCCGCTGTCGAATTCGGCGCGCAAACGATCTGTGGCACCTTGAGACAGGGTAAAGGTTCCGTCGGTTTTTAGGGCATCAAACAATTGCATCACTGCGGCGCCTTCACGGTCATACAGATCGAAAACCAAACGCTCGAAGTTAGAGCTGACTTGGATATCCATGGATGGGCTGATTGACGGTGTTACGCCCGTTTTGGTGTGATCACCCGATTGCAATGTGCGATGCAGAATGTCGTTCTGGTTGGTCGCGATAATCAACCGATCAATCGGCAACCCCATGCGTTTGGCCACGTAGCCCGCAAAAATATCACCAAAGTTGCCTGTGGGCACCGTGAACGAAATGGTGCGTGCAGGTGCGCCGATGGCAACGGCAGATGTAAAGTAATAGACCACCTGTGCCAAAACACGCGCCCAGTTAATGGAATTAACGCCCGCTAATTTCACAGTGTCGCGAAATTCGAAATCGTTGAACATATCCTTAAGCAACGCCTGACAGGTGTCGAAATCACCGTCCACGGCCAAGGCATGCACATTTGATTCTGTTGGTGTTGTCATTTGACGGCGCTGAACCTCGGATACACGGCCATGGGGGTACATGATGAAAACATCAACGGAATCCAACCCTTTGAATGCCTCCATCGCGGCGGATCCTGTATCGCCTGATGTTGCGCCAACAATTGTAACGCGGTCGCCGCGACGCTTCAATGCGGCCTCGAACATTTGCCCGATCAATTGCATTGCAACGTCTTTGAAGGCCAAGGTGGGGCCATGGAATAATTCCAGCAGGAAATGGTTTTCAGACAGCTGTTTCACAGGGCATATCGCATCATGGGCAAACCCCGTGTATGCCCGTTTAATGATCGCCTTAAATTCATCGTCACCGAATGTATCGCCCACAAAGGGTTTCATCACGGCGAATGCCACATCTTCGTACGGTTGGCCTGCAAACGCGGCGATTTCGTCTGTGGTCAGTGTCGGAAAGGTTTCTGGCACATACAGGCCGCCATCGCGGGCAAGCCCTGTTAGCATCGCTTGTTCAAAGGTCAATTCAGGCGCTTGGCCACGGGTAGAGACATATTTCATAAGATCAAACCTAATGTGTTTTGCGTCTGATACGCCAAAGCAGATAGCCTGTCATCCCAAACCAGACAAATACCAATGAAAACCATGTGATCGCGTATTCTCTGTGCGGATTCTCGATGTTGGGTGATATGGGCGCGGGTGTGACAGCAGTGTAATCAACCCATGTGCCATTCTGTTGAACCTGTGCTTGCTCTGCGACGACCAGAAATGGCGTGACGTCGAATTCTTGTGCCATTGGCGCGACAAGGCGGGAAAACCAGATATTCTTGGCGATGTCTGGTTCGGGTGTGAAACTGGCGTCGTAGTCATCGGGGTACGAAATATAACCCGTAACTTGCATCGGTCCTGTGTAACGGTTTGTGTTTTTCTCAGCTTCGGGGATCAGGCCAAGATCAACAAACAGCGATTTCCCCTGCCAATTGAATGCAGACACGACGCGGTATCCCATGCCCGTCTTTTGGGGGGCGTAAACATGCGCTTCGGTTGTGGTGACGGTGCCTTCGAATTGGACGCGAATAAAATTGTCTGTTTCGGGGCGCGCTGTTTCGTATTTTCCCTGCAAAGGGATTGGCGCATCCAAGCGGCGATCCTGAAGACTGTTAATAATACCTTGTTTCCACTGCATGCGATCAAGCTGCCAAAACCCCAGCCAAAGTAGGAGAGCAATGCCAGCAATGCCAAAGATAAGCGGTGCAATCATACGTTTGGTCATTCTAAGCCTCTTATGAAAGGGAAAAGCGCGGGGGTTTCCCCCCACGCTCTAAAACTATTCTTAGTTTGAAGAGGTATCAACCACCCCAGATATACACTGCGGCAAACAAGAACAACCAAACCACATCAACAAAGTGCCAGTACCATGCGGCCGCTTCGAAGCCAACGTGGTGTTCTGGTGTAAAGTGCCCCTTAAGAGCGCGGATTAGACAGACGGTCAAGAAAATGGTCCCAACCAAAACGTGAAAACCGTGAAAGCCCGTGGCCATAAAGAAGTTTGCGCCGTAAATGTTCCCACGGAAACTAAATGCCGCTTCGCTATACTCATAATATTGGAAGAATGTGAACAAAAGACCCAACAGGATCGCGCCAACCAGCCCCCAAACCAAACCCTTGCGATCGTTTTCATGCACCAGTGAATGATGCGCCCATGTGGCTAAACAACCAGAACACAAAAGGATCAGCGTATTAATCAGCGGCAAATGCCACGCATCAAACGTTTCAATGCCAGCAGGTGGCCAAATGCCATCCACTGCAGGTGATAATGGACCCATTGGGTACAATGCGTTTTTAAAGAACGACCAAAACCATGCTACGAAGAACATAACCTCGGACATGATAAACATGATAACGCCGTAGCGTAGGCCAATGATAACAACGGGTGTATGATCCCCTGCCTGCGCGTCTTTGATACATTCAGACCACCATGCGAACATAGTGTACAGAACCATTCCCAAGCCCAAGATGAACAACCAAGGTGACAATGGAATTCCGCCCAGTGTCACCGGATCAGCGCCGCGTCCCAAGTCGTGCGCCGCAAAAACAGCGCCAATGAACATAATTAACGCAGAAAGTGCACCAAAGAATGGCCAAATGCTGGGCGTTAGAATGTGATAATCGTGATTTCTTGCATGTGCCATATTCGAGTCGTCCCCTACCTTAAGGCTTGTTTACTTTGGTTATTGCGTCCGTTGCAAGGCTTGCTTGCTGTTCAGGCACATCTGTTTGATAAAAAGTGTATGACAAGGTTATGCTGTTTACAAATTTTGCTTCGCGATCATTAACGATTTCAGGATCAACATAAAAGGTAACCGGCATTTGCACCCGTTCACCTGGTTGCAAAACCTGCAATTCAAAACAGAAACATTGAATTTTGTTGAAATACGCACCCGCGGAAAATGGGAACACGTTAAAGCTGGCTGAACCAGCAATAACTTGGTCGGTTGGGTTATAGGCTTCGTAAAATGCCAACCCTGTTTCACCGATGCGCAACGTGGTTTTACGCTGTACTGGTTTAAATTCCCACGGCATATTCGAATCCAGTGAAGCATCAAATCGTATTGTTATTTCACGATCCAAAACAACATCACTTTCGGAAACCACCCGTTGTGTAAAGCCTGCAAAACCAGTGACTTTACAGAACCAGTTGTAAAATGGAACCGCCGCGAATGACATCGTCAGCATGAAAGCCGCTAAGGCTACCAGACGAAACGCCACCTTGTTTTTTTTGCTTACACTCATTTCGATTCCAAATTTGAGTTTTCAGCTAATGAATTACTGGTGTCCACCATTTTGGCGATCGTGATCGAAAATACCAATACCACGAAGGCCAGCAAAACGCCCCCTAACATCAGGTTGTTCTTTTTACGGCGTTCGTGGATTTCTGCGTCAGTCATTTAAAATACCTGTGGCCATGCAGACCAGTTTAATTCAAGGGCGCGCAAGGCAACCTCAATCAATAGAGCCGCAAATGAAAGGAAAAGATAGTAAAGCGAAAAGCGAAAAACCTTACGCTCGGCGGCATATTTATCTGCTATCGCGTCCGCCTCGTCACGATTGAACAACTTCCATGCCCCCATCAAGAACATGATCGATAAAACGACGGATAATGCAAAATACAAAGGTCCACCAATGGATGTGAACGCCAATCCAATGCTGAATGGTGACAACAGAATGGTATAGGCAAAAATGTGGTTTCGTGTGCGGCGTTTGCCGTGTGTCACGGTCAGCATCGGCACGCCCGCATTTGAATAATCGTCATTCATAAACAACGCCAAAGCCCAAAAATGCGGGGGTGTCCACATGAAGATCAACATGAACATGCCAATCGCCTCGATTGATACCGAACCCGTTGCAGCCGCCCATCCTACCATCGGCGGAAATGCACCCGCAGCACCGCCAATAACGATGTTTTGCGGCGTCGAGCGTTTCAGCCACATGGAATAAACCACAGCATAAAAGAAAATCGTAAAGGCCAGCAATCCAGCCGCCAACCAGTTGGACGTCAAGCCCAACATGCCAACCGACAGTGCAGACATCCAAAGTCCGACCATCATTGCACCGCCTGCGGAAACCCGACCCGATGGCACAGGGCGTCCTTGTGTGCGTTTCATGATGCGATCAATGTCCGCATCCCACCACATGTTTAATGCCCCCGACGCGCCTGCGCCCAGCGCGATAAACAAAATGGATGCAAATGCCAAAACGGGATTCATGCCACCTGGGGCAACGATCAACCCTACGGCGGCGGTGAACACCACCAGCGACATAACCCGCGGTTTAAGCAACGCAACATAGTCGCCAAAATCCGATTGGGTCGGTGTAGTGTGCACGGTTACATGTGTCATAGTTACTTCCAAGTGGGTGGCGGACCAAAGGCCCACCTAAGTTGGATTAATTTACGGCGTTTTGACCATTTAGCAAGCGCGCGTCGGCCACTTTCACGGCTTGCGGAATACCTGCATATTCGTCGATCGCGCCAGCCAACCAAGCGTCATACTTTTCTTGACTCACAACTTTGACAGTGATCGGCATGAACGAGTGATCTTTGCCGCACAATTCAGAACACTGACCGAAATAAACGCCCTCTTTTTCCGCTTTGAACCACAATTCGGCCAAACGACCCGGAACGCCATCTTGCTTTACTCCAAAGGCGGGTATCGCCCACGAGTGAATCACATCAGATGCAGTAACTTGGACAACAATCGTTTTGTTTACAGGCAAAACAACCGCTGTGTCTGTCGCCAACAGGTATTCATCCGCAGCATAGCCATATTCGGCCAAATCACTTTTTTCTAACATAAAGCTGTCAAATCCAAATTCGCTGTCCACATATTCGTACGACCAATACCACTGATTGCCCGTCACCTTGATTGTAACGTCAGCAGTTGGAATTTCCTGTTGTTTGTATAACAAGCTTAGGCTGGTTGGGATCAAAGCCAGCAAAATCAAAACAGGGATAAATGTCCATGCAATTTCAATACCTGTGTGGTGTGTGAACGTCGCCGGAACAGGATTGCGTTTGGCGCTAAAACGGAGCGCAACGTAAATCAGCAAACCTGTGACAAACAAAGTGATGAGTGTGATGACCCACAACAACAAGTTATCATATGCCTGCAAGTCGCGTGCAACTTCGGTCACTGGGGTTTGAAAACCCATCAGGCGGTCAACAGGTTTACCAATTGTTTCCAACTCGCCCAGACTTTCCTGTGCCACGGCCATAGACGCCGCAATTGAACCCAAAAGGGCGATTACACTGGTTTTCAAATGATTTGCTATGCGCATACGTTTTATCCCGTTTTATTAGGATTCGCACATTTCGCAGAATCCCCGTTGTCTCTTTATACAGCTAAAACCATAATACGGGCAAAAGAACAAGCATTCCATTTGCGGCATTGCGCAACTTATGGCAATTCGGACACCAAATCACAAGGAACCACGCCATGAGCAGTCACACCACCCCCTTTCGCCCGTTCGAAACAAATTTCGACGAGGGCGATGCACTGAAAACGTTGCAAGATACGGTGGCCGGCGCGGATGATGGCGAAATGTTTTTGGAAAGACGGCGTTCCGAAGCCCTGATTTTTGATGATGGGCGGGTCAAAAATGCCAGCTATAACGCATCCGAAGGATTTGGTTTACGTGCAGTTCGTGGCGAGACTGCGGGTTACGCCCATTCCACACAAATGACCCAATCCGCATTAATCCGCGCCGCGCAAACCGCGCGATTGGCCGTGGGCGCGGGCGGTGGAGTATTGGCGGATGCCCCACAACCGACCAATCAACGCCTGTACACAGACATTGATCCCATCTCGGATGCAGAGTTTTCAGTCAAACTGGATACACTCAAGGAAATCGATACCTTTGCCCGTAGTTTGGACAAACGTGTGGTACAGGTTTCGGCAACCATTGCCGCCAGCCTGCAAGAAGTTGAAATACTGCGCCCCGAAGGTACCCGCGTGCGCGATGTGCGCCCCATGGCGCGTTTGAATGTTTCGGTGACTGTCGAGCACAATGGACGACGCGAAAGTGGTGGTGTCGGCGGTGGTGGACGTCACGGTTTGACCCAATTGATCACACCAGACAGCTGGAAACCCAAAGTCATTGAGGCCTTGCGCGTGGCCTTGGTCAATTTAGATGCCGAACCCGCACCCGCAGGGCAGTTTGACGTGGTTTTGGGGCCGGGTTGGCCCGGCATTTTATTGCACGAGGCGATTGGTCACGGACTAGAAGGCGATTTTAATCGCAAGAAGACATCTGCATTCGCCGGCTTGATGGGGCAACGTATCGCATCCAAAGGTGTGACTGTGTTGGACGACGGCACAATCCCCGATCGTCGTGGATCGATCAGCCTTGACGACGAAGGGACGCAATCGCGCAAAAACACATTGATCGAAGACGGTATTTTGGTTGGATATATGCAAGATCGTCAAAATGCCCGCCTGATGGGGGTTGAACCCACGGGTAATGGCCGCCGCGAGAGCTATGCACACGCGCCAATGCCTCGGATGACAAACACATATATGCTGGGCGGTGACAGCAATCCCGCCGATATTGTGGCTGATCTAAAGGACGGCATTTATGCCGTGGGATTTGGCGGTGGTCAGGTGGATATTACAAACGGCAAATTTGTGTTTTCCTGCACCGAAGCATACCGCGTTAAAAATGGTGTTGTCGGCGCGCCCGTAAAAGGAGCCACCTTGATTGGCGATGGCGCAACCGCCCTAAAACACATCCGCGCCATTGGAAACGACATGGCATTGGATCCCGGAATGGGCAATTGCGGCAAGGCGGGACAATGGGTGCCTGTGGGCGTTGGGCAACCAACGTTAATGATCGGTGGGCTGACTGTGGGTGGATCACAGGTGTGATGGGTACAATGCACGTTCGCCGCCCATTATGATTTCACTTGGTTCAGCGCCGACTGCGGTTGATTATGCATGGTTTTGCGCGTTTATTTTAGGAAAAAATGCCAAAGTTATTGCGAATGACTCGCAATACAGCGAATGTGCCCCATATAACATACATGAAAAGACGTACATTTATAAAAAACGCCACAGCGTTGGCCGCTGTCCCAATGTTGCCAGTGCGCGCATTGGCGGGCGCACCAGCCATCGCAACCGCCGTCCCAAATGGCGCACGATTTTGGGCGATCTATATGTCAACAATGCACGGCACATGTAGCGCGAAAACCCTGTCTAACATGACTGGTTTGGACATGTCAGCGGCGCGAAACTGTTTAAGTAAATTGATTAGTGACGGCGTCATCACACCCACGCGCATCATGTCCAATATTGCGAAATCGCAGGCAAACCGCCCAGATGAACCATCAAAGTGGCGCGAACGGGTGAAAAAGTTTATGGACGAAAAGCAACCCACTGAACAGCAATTGGATATGGTGTCCGAAACCGATGAAATTGAAGATGAAGAGATAGATCAGGACAATAACGCATGAACCGTCGCCAATTCACCCAAAGATTGGCCGCATTGGCCGCGGCACCTGCATTACCGGCAGGCCTTGCATCCAAAGTAATGGCCACACCCATCGTGAAGAATAACCAGGCACAGCTGTGGGCCACATTCGTCGCGCGCATCCACGACAAAGCCAGCCCGCAAATGTTCAAACGTCAATTATCATTGAGTGATGAACAAGCACGAGACGTTTTCAACACTTTGGTCAAAGACAAGGTGTTAAGCGCCCCAAATGCACAGGGCGTTTCCCATGCCATGAACCCGTTCAAGCGAAACTTGTCCACTGGCTTGGCATCCTCACCGCAATCAGCATTCAAACCCAAACCTGAAAAGGCGGTGGAAAATAGGATCAAAGATATGTTGGATTCCGACGACACAGAAAAGAATCACAATTCCACCGACGATTCAGACCCCGTTAACCAAATGACGCCACAATGCGTGGATGACACCGAACCAAACATCATCCCAGACGACCCTGCCCCAATCACAACATGAGCAAACCGCGTGGTTGCAACTGTCGCGATCACGGCGTGTGGGACCCGCAACGTTTCGCCGCCTAATCAACGAATATGGAACCTGTCAGGCCGCATTGTATGCATTGCCTGACATTGCCCAATCGGCAGGGGCGAAAAATTACACACCTTATGACGCAAAATCTGCCGAACGTGAATTGGAACAGGGGCTATCCCTTGGGTTAACGCCGATGTTCCTGGGCGACGCCAATTATCCGACATTATTGGCAGAGGCCGGCGACGCGCCTGCATTTTTGTGGGCCAAGGGCAATGCGACGCTTGGGACGAAAACATGCGTTTCCTTGGTTGGGGCAAGGAATGCATCCAGCTTGGGCATCAGACTGGCGAAGCGCATCGCACAGGAATTGGGTGAACTGGGGTACACGGTTGTATCGGGATTGGCGCGTGGCATTGACACCGCCGTGCACGATGGATCACTGACAACAGGCACCATCGCGGTTCAAGCAGGGGGCATCCTGACCCCCTACCCCAAAGAAAACACCAAATTGCAAAACACCATTGGCGAACAAGGGCTGTGCCTGTCTGAACAACCTATCGGCCTGATCCCACAGGCGCGACATTTCCCGCAACGCAACCGCATCATTGCAGGGCTGTCGTTGGCGGTGGTCGTCATTGAGGGCGCGGCGCGATCAGGCAGTTTAATCACCGCGCGTGCAGCGGCGGATTTGGGGCGTGATGTAATGGCAATTCCAGGGAGTCCGATGGATCCCCGCGCATCGGGTTGTAATATGTTAATCCGCGACGGTGCAACATTGGTACGTTCTGCAGCTGACATCCACGAGGCACTGGCGCAACCCACATTGGATGCGCACCCTACCCAGATTGAAACGTCAGCACCCGCGGCGGTTCAGATGAACGAGTCCGACATCGCGCAAAAAATCTTGGCGGCATTATCTGTGAACGCCATCGCCGAGGACGCGGTTATCCGCGACACTGGCCTGCCCCCAACAGAGGTGGTGCGCCATATTACGACGCTTGAAATGTCAGGCAAAGTACATCGTGGTGCTGGTGGGTATTTATCGCTCGCCAGTTAAAAAATCACCCCACTTGAAATGCACCTGTTGACATTCACCCAAAGAACGACACATGTTCCGCGCCCATAGCCCCTGCTGTTGTTAGTCAAAGGAATTTCATGCCAGTCGTCGTCGTAGAGAGCCCCGCAAAGGCCAAAACTATCAACAAATACTTGGGTTCCGACTATACTGTGTTGGCATCATACGGCCACGTTCGTGACCTGCCGCCCAAAGATGGATCAGTCGACACAGACAACGATTTCGAAATGAAATGGGAAGTTGCTACAGATTCCAAAAAGCACCTAAAAGCAATTGCGGACGCATTGAAAGAAGACAACAACCTGATCCTCGCGACCGACCCTGACCGCGAAGGCGAAGCCATTTCATGGCACCTTGAAGAAGCATTGCGCAAACGTAAAGTCATCAAAAAAGACACCCCCGTCAGCCGCGTTGTGTTTAACGCCATCACCAAAACCGCCGTCACCGAAGCGATGAAAAATCCCCGCGCTGTAGACATGGAATTGGTCGAAGCATATTTGGCACGCCGCGCATTGGATTATTTAGTGGGCTTTAATTTGTCCCCCGTTTTGTGGCGTAAATTACCGGGTGCTAAATCCGCAGGACGCGTCCAATCAGTTTGCTTACGCTTAATTGTCGAGCGCGAAATGGAAATCGAAGCATTTAAACCGCGCGAATATTGGTCAGTTAAAACAATCCTGAAAACCCCACGTGGTCAGGAATTTGAAACAAGCCTGCGCGTGTTGGGTGGTAAAAAATTAGATAAATTCGATATTGATAACGCAGCGGCGGCCGATTTGGCTGTTCACGCCATCACATCACGCGCGCTATCCGTTGAAAGCGTCGAAGCAAAACCAGCTACGCGCAATCCATCCGCGCCATTTATGACATCGACCCTACAACAAGAGGCCAGCCGCAAATTTGGTTTTGGCGCACGCCAAACCATGAGCACCGCGCAACGCCTGTACGAAGCGGGGCACATTACATACATGCGGACAGATGGCATCGATATGGCACCCGAGGCCGTTGTCGCCGCCCGCGATGCAATCACCGCACGATATGGCAAAGATTTCGTGCCCAAAGAGGCGCGCATTTACAAAAACAAAGCCAAAAATGCTCAAGAGGCGCACGAATGTATTCGCCCAACAGACATGACAATTTCTGCGGATGATTTGGGTAAACTTGAGGCTGATCAACGCAAATTATACGACTTGATCTGGAAGCGCACATTGGCCAGCCAAATGTCCAGTGCGCGCATGGAACGCACCACTGTCGACATCGCGTCGCCTGACGGTCAAATCGGCCTACGCGCCACAGGCCAAGTTGTATTATTTGAGGGTTTTCTAAAAGTATACGAAGAAGGTCGCGATGATGATGTGATCGACGATGACGACAAGCGTTTGCCACAATTGGCCGCTGGTGACACAACCGAAAAAACATCCGTCACACCAAATCAACATTTCACCCAACCCCCGCCGCGTTTCACAGAAGCAACATTGGTCAAACGGATGGAAGAATTGGGCATTGGACGCCCGTCCACATATGCATCCATCGTAACCACAATCCAAACCCGCGAGTACGTGCGCAAGGAAGGTAACCGCCTGATTGCAGAGGATAAAGGCCGCTTGGTCACTGCATTTTTAGAAAATTATTTCCGCCAATATGTGGGATACAACTATACTGCCAGCCTAGAAGAAGAGCTGGACGAAGTATCCGCAGGGAATGAGGATTACAAAGCAGTTTTGGGGCGTTTTTGGCGCGATTTTTCTGCTGCTGTGGCCGAAACAGCCGATCTGCGCATCACCGAAGTGTTGGAAAAAATAAACGAAGTTTTGGAACCACACCTGTTCCCTGCGAACGACGACGGATCCGATCCACGCATCTGTAAAACCTGTGGCACGGGGCGTTTATCCATGCGTACCGCGCGTTCTGGTGGTGCATTCATCGGGTGTTCGAATTATCCCGAATGTCGCTACACCCGCCCGATGGCTGGTGAACTTGAAGGCGGCGATATCGCAGGTCCAGATGGCAAAGAACTAGGCGTTGATGGCGACGGCGAGTTAATCACGTTGCGCACAGGGCGTTTTGGCCCCTACGTTCAACGCGGCCAAGCCAGCGAAGCGGTTCCAAAACCGCCACGCGCATCCATCCCCAAAGGTGGCGATCTGTCGTTGGTGGATTTGGAACGTGCATTGCAATTATTGTCACTGCCACGCCACATTGGCGACCACCCAGAAGGCGGCGAAATCGTCGCCGCCATTGGTCGTTTTGGCCCTTACGTTATGTGGGAAAAATTACCTGAAGAGGGTAAAAAGTCCCGTCAGAAAATCTATGCCAACATGAAGGATCCCGAAGAGGTATTTATCGTCGGCATGAACCGCGCCATCGAACTTATCACCGAAAAGGCCAATAAAACAGGGCGCGGCGCGGCCGCGACACCCCTGAAAGAATTGGGCGAACACCCCACAGATGGCGGCGATGTTAATGTCATGGACGGACGTTATGGCCCCTATGTGAAATGGGCCAAAGTCAATGCGACATTGCCCAAAGACGTGGAACCTGCGGATGTGACGATGGAAATGGCGGTGGCCTTGATCGCGGAAAAAGCGGGCAAGAAAACCACCAAGAAGAAAGCAGCGCCAAAGAAAAAGGCGGCAGCAAAGAAACCAGCGTCCAAGAAGACAGCCGCCAAGAAAAAACCCGCGAAAGCGAAAGCTGTAAGCGACGATGGCGCCTAGGAATGTATCATACGAGGCTGATTATAACTGACGACGCTCAATACAATGACCGTACAGCGTCGTCAGCAAACTGGCTGAAACCATCACCATAAACCATTGAACCAGCGCCGTGATTAGCACACCAAGAATATTATTAGGTGCGATCATTCCAATCAGCACCGCCGCGATGAGCGACGCAAAAACAACCATCATTGCAATGCCCCAAATCTCGTCTGACAGTGGTTTGGTATCTTGGAAAGATTGCGCCACGGGCATCCGTTGATCCAAGGCAGTCGCTGGTAAAATAAGCCCGATACGAAAAAACAAATAGTAAAAACAAATCAGCATTGCGATGCTGACTAATGGCACCAAAACAGACAGACCCAATGCGGATACAAACCCAATTGCCATCACAAACGGTATGACAACAGCAAAGGCCAAGCCAACGGTCGCCAAAATGGCAATACCAAAATACCGCAAAACCCGACCCGCAGTCCAGCTGGGAAATGGATGACTTGTCACCTCTTCCAGCAATACAAACCGGTGCCAAGACACAGAAATCCATGACATCGCAATAAAAAATATCAGATTCCCACCCACAAGAGCCATACTGGCCCGCATATCTTGTTCTGTCATAACCATTTCGGCGGGTGCAGTATTTGCGTCAAAGGTTGGAAACAGAGGTGGTTCCACGATCAAACTGCCCGTCATTGCAACATTCAGTGCTGCACTTAGGAACACCGCCAAAACGAAAATGGCACCCGAAAGACGAAACGCCTGATCGGCATTCCGCGTCACCATCAAAATTGACTTACGCAATATAACCCAAGCATTCAGCATCGTTTTTCCCAACAAATTTGGGAAACATTATCACCGAAACTGCGGCAGCTTCAAGCGGCCATACGCTCATTCAGTAACACCAGCAGTCGATTGCACGCAGGCGCCCAATCATTCCCCGCATTTAATCGCGTTGATAATGTGATCGCTTCGGCAAACAGGTCATCGTCACCAGAAACACGTGCAACAGAGCTAAGGAATTGGGCACCATATTGCATCCGCTCTTGATCGCAATCGTCCATCGCATCTTTGATAATTTGCAACACGTAATCATAATCCTCTAGCAACGATTCGCTGTCTGGCAAAACCTGATCCCCTGCCACGCGCGGTGTGAAACCGCTGACACCAGTAGTTTCAGGCATAACTGACAGAATCGTCTGTTGAAAACTTGCCAAATCAAAAAACGGTTTTTGAAGGAATAACGCAGCTCCTGCATCCACCGCCGCCTGGTGGCATTCAGCTTCAGATCCTCCGCTCATGGCGATAATCGGCGGCGCATTGGGCGCATTTTGCATTTCCTTGATTAGATCCTGCCCAACGCCATCGGGCAGTCCAAGGTCAATCAAAACGGCATCAGGGCGATAGATGCGAAAATGTTTTCGCGCTGATTCCAGACAATCTGCACGGCGTAGACGTGCGCCACTACGGATTGCCATCAAGCGAACGGCGTCGGCGAAATACCGACTATCCTCGACCATCAAAATTGTTAATCCTAACAGGGGTCGTTCGGCGGCGCGCACGCTGTTTATGTGCGGTGATGTGGCAAATTCTTCCATGGCTAATTCTCCTCTACCACTATAGAACCCAAACATCCCTAACGCCGTCCTAACAAAGTATGGCGTTTTTTTAAAAATTCGGATTAAAATCGAATTCAATCTTGAAGGAATGGAAAATGACGATCACTGCTGTATTGGTTTTATTTTCGATTATCTGGTTTCTGGTTTTGTTTTTGACACTGCAAATCAACATCCAAACCCAGGGTGACGTTGGTGAAGTCGTTGCGGGAACGCATGCGTCATCACCGATCAATTTCAACATCAAACGCCGGGCGTGGATAACGACGTTGATTACGGTTCCGTTGTGTACTTTGCTGTCTTTGGGCATCATTTATGGATTTCTTAATCGCGAGATGTTCGAATTTTTAAGTATAATTGAAAAGTAACCCTTTCCTTTCACATCAATTGCGCGTATCGCGCCCACAACTCTTACAAAGGAATATATCATGGCTGCTCTTTCTGAAGGTGACATCGTCGTATTGGTTTCTGGTTCTCCACGGTTTTGTGTTGAGAGCATTCAAAGCACCAAAGTGAGCTGTGTTTGGGTCAACGAGGGTGCTGTTCACCGTGATACGTTTGATATGAGCATTTTGCGTAAATGGGAGGCACAAGATACGGCTCCTAATCGTGGCGGCGGTGATCGTGGTGGTTTCAAAGGTGGCGACCGTGGTGGTGATCGTGGCGGCTTTAAGGGCGGCGATCGTGGTGG
>CAXBJO010000026.1:0-35841 GCA_963976255.1 uncultured Rhodobacterales bacterium | reverse complement strand
GAATATTTGGCTCCGACGGTAGGGATCGAACCTACGACCAATTGATTAACAGTCAACTGCTCTACCGCTGAGCTACGTCGGAACACCAAATATGGCGTCTCTATAGCCAAGGGTTTTTTGCCCGTCCATAGGCTTTTTGATTAAACGGGTTATTTTTTTCTCAATGACCCTTCTTGCCTTACCTTTTCTTGCGTTTGTGGGATGCAATGCGTAGCCTATCCGAATGATATTTGGTGGCTGGTTCAAAAAACGATTACCCAAAAGCTTACTCGGTCGATCAATTTTGATTCTGGCGATCCCAATCCTTTTGATCCAAACCTTGGTTGGCTACATTTTTATTGATCGCTTGTATGGTGATGTCACCATCGCGAAAACCACTGATGTTGCCCGCGAAATCAACTTTGTTCTGTCAGATTTTGGGATGGATCCATCGCAAGACACTCTCAGCTCGCTCATTTCAAAAGCGTCACCGTTTGAAATTGATATTTTGGCGGCGCAATCTCCAATACCATCGACGGACAGTTACGACTTTGTTGATATTTCAGGGCGATACTTGATCCCAACGTTGCGCGCACGAATCGCAAATATTTCTGCAATTGATTTAAACAGCGAAAACAATCGTGTGAATCTCTTCTTGAACCACAAGAATAATTCGTACCAAGTCAGCTTCTCGCGTCGCAGGGCATCCGCAGCAAACCCTCACCAGTTGTTAGTTGCCGGCGCATTGGCATCATTCCTTTTCATCGGAGTTGCAGTCCTGTTTTTGCGCAACCAAGTAAAACCAATTCGATTGTTAGCTAAGTCAGCAGAAGCGTTCGGTAAGGGTGAAAATACAGCCTTTTCACCCAGTGGCGCGTCAGAGGTTCGCCAAGCTGGACATGCGTTTATATCAATGAAGCATCGAATTGAACGTCACTTAGAACAACGCACAGCTATGTTATCGGGGGTGAGTCATGATTTGCGCACCCCACTGACCCGGATGAAGTTGTCGATCAGCCTGATGGAGCCAAACGAGCAGTTGGACGAGCTGCAAGATGATGTGAATGAAATGCAGAGCATGCTGGACGAATTTTTGGCATTCACACGTGGTGACAGCGGCGAAGCATTTACCGCGATTGACCCAACCGTATTCGCCAAGTCATTGATCCGCGATCAGTTGCGGGCCGATCACCCCGTGGCATTGGAATTTGCTGGCATCAATGTGGGTAGAATCGAGTTCAAATGCCGCAAACGCGCCCTTACCCGCGCCATCAACAACCTGTTGTCCAATGCGGCGCGTTATGGTGAAAACACTGTATTGACCCTGAAAATAACCGATATGCACATCTCGTTTATTGTCGAGGATGATGGGCCAGGTATTCCCAAGTCGGATCGTGAAGACGCGCTTAAACCATTCGAGCGTCTTGATGCGGCGCGCAATCAGAACAAGGGCACTGGGACAGGTCTGGGACTTGCGATTGTAGCAGATATTGCACGCAGCCATGGCGGTAAAATCCTGTTGTCTCACAGCATCAAATTGGGCGGATTGAGGGCGGAGATATTGATTCCACGGTAATTGGATTATTGGTAGGCCCGGCAGGACTCGAACCTGCGACCAAAGCGTTATGAGCGCTCTGCTCTAACCAACTGAGCTACAGGCCCGCCTGATGTTCAGATACTGAACCAAAATCGAGTGGTCAAGCGACATCGCCATTTTAATCTGTGTAATGATCCGTTAAAGGGAAAGCATAGATTCATAGGGGCAGATCATGACCAAGAACAACGGCTTAACCTACGCAGATGCTGGCGTCGATATCGATGCGGGAAATGAACTGGTTGAACGGATCAAACCAGCGGCAAAATCCACCAAGCGCCCCGGCGTGATGGACGGTTTGGGTGGTTTTGGTGCGATGTTCGATTTAAAAGCTGCGGGTTTTAAGGATCCGGTTTTGGTTTCGGCCACGGACGGCGTTGGTACCAAGTTACGCATCGCGATTGATACGGGTCATTTGGACACGGTGGGCATTGATTTGGTAGCCATGTGTGTGAACGATTTGATTTGTCAGGGTGCTATCCCATTATTTTTCCTGGATTACTTTGCCACGGGTAAGTTGGACATCGACAGTGCGACACGTGTGATTAATGGTATTGCAGAGGGGTGCCGTCAGGCCAATACGGCACTTGTTGGTGGTGAAACCGCCGAAATGCCAGGCATGTACGAGGGCGATGATTTCGATTTAGCTGGCTTTTCCGTGGGGGCGATGGAACGTGGTTCCACCCTGCCCCGCGACGTGGCTGACGGCGACGTTTTGATCGGTTTGCCCTCAAGTGGTGTGCATTCGAATGGTTATTCTTTGGTGCGTAAAATCGTTGAAAAGTCGGGTTTGGCATGGAATGATGCCTGTCCGTTTGGCGCCGGCGTTTTGGCCACGCATTTGTTGGAGCCTACGAAAATTTATATCCGTCCCGCAGTCGCGGCATTGGATACGGGTAAATTGAAAGCCTTGGCGCATATTACGGGCGGTGGCTTGACAGAAAACTTACCCCGTGCTCTGCCTGATGGTTTGGGCGCGCAGATTGATTTGGATGCATGGATTCGTTTGCCAATCTTTGATTGGTTGATCACACAAGCGGGCTTAAACTCAACCGAAGCTTTAAAAACATTCAACTGTGGCATTGGGATGATCGCAATTTGCGCCGCCGATGACGTGGATGCAGTTACCGCGGCATTGGCGTCCGAGGGTATTGCCCCTGTCGTTATGGGTCATGTCATGGCGGGTTCTGGCGTTAGTTACATCGGTTCCCTGTAATGACGCCGCGCGTTGCCATTTTAATTTCGGGCGGTGGCTCAAATATGGTGACGCTGGTGAATGCAATGCGCTCTGACATGATTGATGCAACGCCAGTGGTGGTGATTTCGAATATCCCCACAGCAGATGGGTTGCAAAAAGCGCGTGATTTACAAGTTCACCCGCACGCCATCGATCATCGTGATTACAATGGTGATCGGGTGGCGTTTGAAACAGATTTACACAAGGTTCTGATCAAATTTAACGTCGATATTGTCTGTTTGGCGGGATTTATGCGTATTTTGACGTCAGATTTTACTGACAAGTGGGGCGGTAGGGTTTTAAACATTCATCCATCATTGCTGCCCAAGTATAAGGGATTGCATACTCACCAACGCGCGATCGATGCGGGCGACAGCCATGGTGGCTGTTCTGTGCATATTGTGACGGGCGCGTTGGATGGTGGGCCGGTGTTGGGGCAAACATCTGTACCCATTGTGCCAAATGACTCCGCTGACGATTTGGCGGCGCGTGTATTGGTCGAAGAACACAAGTTGTACCCAGCGGTTCTGGCTGACTTCGTTAAACGATATGAACAATAAACCCTCTTCTATCAGAAACTTAGGGCCTGCTACGGATGCAGTTTATGCGAAAGCTGGAATTTATACCGCCGATGAAATTCGAACCCTGGGGGCAGACGAAGCTTATTTCATGTTGTTGAAGTCAGGAAGTCGCCCACATTTTATTGCATTTTATGCATTGGCCATGGGGTTACAGGGGCGCCCTTGGAATGACTGTAAA
The DNA here is from genome assembly GCA_963976255.1 of uncultured Rhodobacterales bacterium. GTDB lineage: Bacteria > Pseudomonadota > Alphaproteobacteria > Rhodobacterales > Rhodobacteraceae > Amylibacter. The sequence continues at coordinate 32,272 of CAXBJO010000026.1, read as the reverse complement.
GGAACCGAGAAAGATACACTGAAAGTGCGGTTTGAAGGCATCAAAGCGCGCCTAAAAGACACGCCTATATCCAAAACAGCTATGGAAATGGAGTTGGAAAAACTGGGTGTAATCAAGGCTGACTAGCGTTGCATGAAAGACTCACGCAGCGCCAAAATACGTGGCCTTGCTAAATTGAGCTTAAGCTAAACCCAAAAACTGTTATCTATAGCGGCAAGAAAGTTCGATAGAAACTTTCATTGGAGGCAGATATGGCAGTCGTGGATTTCATTCCGCGCTATCGCTCGAAACCAAGTTTCGGGCGTGTCCGCAAAATGGCGGCAAACGCGCAATTTCCATCGTTTAAGTACGATAAATTTCGGATACATTGTTATGTTCGCCGGCTGGCGCATGCCACACTTTGCACTGTGCTGTTCTTGTCTTTGATTGTTATCACACATGCATTCGAACGTATTCAGGCATACATAGCACCCTATTTAGGGTAAGTATTTTGCCAATAAAAAGGGGGCAAAAATGCCCCCCCCTTCTTTAAATGTGTGGTGCGTTTAGCCAACCAATTCTAAACCAGAGAAGAAGAATGCGATTTCTTCTGCCGCTGTTTCCGGTGCGTCTGATCCGTGAACAGAGTTTTCGCCGATAGACAGCGCGAATTCCTTGCGGATTGTGCCTGCATCTGCGTCTGCTGGGTTTGTGGCACCCATGATTTCGCGGTTACGTGCAATTGCGTTTTCACCTTCAAGAACTTGAACAACGATTGGTTCCGAGATCATGAATTCACACAATTCGCCGAAGAATGGGCGTTCCGCGTGGACGCCATAAAATTCTTGAGCTTGTGCCAATGTCAACTGAATGCGTTTTTGAGCAACAACGCGAAGACCGCCCTGTTCAAACTTAGCTACGATTTGACCAACAAGGTTACGTTTTGTTGCGTCTGGTTTTACGATTGAAAATGTACGTTCTAGCGCCATTGAGGAAGTCCTTTGGATGGATGAGTGTTAATTTCGCGCCCGACTATCACATGGGCATTCATTTGAAAAGCACCCTTTCATTCGGGCGTTGACACCTTCCATCCCATAGGCCATTCCACAGCCATGTTAAAAATCGATGATATCAGCTACTCCATTGCGGGGCGCCAACTGTTGGCCAATGCCTCTGCTACTATTCCTTCTGGCCACAAGGTGGGCATTGTGGGGCGAAATGGCACGGGTAAAACAACGTTGTTTAAGCTGATTACAGGCGAGTTGGGGTTGGACGATGGCGCGATTGAAATCCCTAAAAAGATGCGCATTGGCGGCATAGCCCAAGAAGCCCCCGCATCAGACGACAGTCTGTTGGAAACCGTTTTAGCGGCGGACACGGAACGTGCGGAATTGTTGACTGAGGCGGAAACCGCCACCGATCCAAACCGCATCGCGGATATTCATGGACGCTTGTCAGATATTGATGCGTATTCGGCAGAAGCTCGCGCCGCGTCCATCCTGTCAGGTCTCGGATTTTCATCTGCCGCACAGGCGCGACCATGTCACGAATTTTCCGGTGGTTGGCGAATGCGTGTGGCATTGGCGGGCGTTTTGTTTGCACAGCCTGACATTTTGATGTTGGACGAACCAACCAACTATTTGGATCTTGAGGGTACTATTTGGTTGGAAACCTATTTGCGCAAGTATCCGCATTCCGTGCTGATTATTTCGCACGACCGTCAATTGTTGAATACGTCGGTGAATGCGATTCTGCATCTGACGGACAAGCAACTGACGCTTTATCAAGGAAATTACGACACGTTTGACAGCGTGCGCCGCGCCAAGTTGGCCGAACAAGCGTCAATGGCGCGCAAACAAGAAGCAACGCGCGAGCATTTGCAGAGTTTTGTGGATCGGTTCCGCGCCAAAGCATCCAAGGCCAAACAAGCACAATCGCGGATTAAGATGCTTGAAAAAATGGAACCAATTGCAGCGGGTATGGAAAATGCAGTTGCCGCGTTTGATTTTCCGACGCCAGAGGAATTATCGCCGCCAATTTTAAGACTGGAAGAAACCTCTGTTGGCTATGACGGTACACCGATTTTGCGTGACTTGAACCTGCGCATTGATCAGACGGATCGTATCGCCCTATTGGGTGCCAATGGTCAGGGTAAATCGACGTTGTCAAAACTGTTGGCGGATCGTTTGACCCCCATGGCCGGCAATTTGGTGCGTTCGTCCAAATTGAAAATTGGTTATTTTGCACAACACCAAGTGGACGAGTTGCACCTGGATGAAACGCCATTGCAACATATTACGCGAGAATTTCCAGGCGAGACACCCGCGAAATTACGGTCGCGGTTGGCACGCGGGGGGATTGGACCCGAACAGGCATTAACACAAGTTAGTCGCCTGTCAGGCGGGCAAAAGGCGCGGTTATCGTTGTTATTAGCGACGGTCGAGGCACCGCATTTGTTGATCTTAGATGAACCAACAAATCACCTTGATATTGAAAGCCGCGAAGCATTAGTTTTTGCATTGGCGGCCTATGAGGGCGCGGTGATTTTAGTAAGTCACGACCCGCATTTGGTGAATGCCATCGCGGACACATTGTGGTTGGTGAAAGACGGTGAAGTGAATGTTTTCACCGAAGATTTAGACGCATATAAGAAAATTCTGTTGGCTGAACGTGGTGTTGCAGATCGTTCTGAAAAGCCAAAGAAGGTGAAGAAAAAACGCCTGTCTCATGGTGAAAAACGCAAGTTATTGGCGCCATATACTGTCGAAGTCACCAAATGCGAAGAGCGATTGACCAAAATATTGGAAATCAAAGATAAAATCGAAGCGGCACTTGCTGATCCAGATATCTACACGGATTCTGACCCCAACCGTTTTGAGAGTTTGAGTAAAAAACGGGCCGAAGCATTGGATGCCGTTCAAAAGGCCGAAAGCCTGTGGATGAAAGCCGAGGAAGATTTAGAAACTGCCCGCGCAGGTCTGTAGAGCACGAAGCCCCTAGAAACCAACCTCTTTGCTCATTTTAATGCACAAATTGGTTGCGGTTACGGTTTTCTTGCAGCGTACATTAGTTTGCAGTTGCTTTCTTCTCCCATGATCCGCTTTCCTGTGACCAGTACTGTGCAGATACCCCCGCGTCTGAAACCTCTTTCCATTTGGCACGAGCGATGTCGACAGATGAGGGATTATTCCCATCGAACAAAATGCATGTCCGTTCCAATTTCGCTGCGTCAGCGGGGAGAAATTTTGCATCATCCACAACCATCAAAACTTGGCGTATTGCGTAATCTGGTTCATCAACCGTCAGCAAGACAGGTTGATCATTATCCGTCTTGCCATTGGACAGGCCATGGGGCAGAAAGCTGTCCGTGTGTCCCTTCCACAAATGAGTATCAAGCGCTTGCATAACTGGAAAGTTTTGACCACGGATAACCACGTTCCAATTGTTCGCCAGACATTTAATCAGCAAATCAACCACGGTCGCTGCCATAGGCGACCGTGTTAGATGATAAAAATATACGTCGCCCAACTATGCCTCGTATGTATCTGCGATTAAACGATTTAACGCACGAACTCCCCAACCCGTCGCACCTTTGGGGGCAAAGTCAGAATCGGATTTCAGCAACGCAACACCCGCAATATCCAGATGGATCCATGGCATGTCAGGTTCGACAAAACGCTGCAGGAATTGTGCGGCGGTAATAGAACCCGCGGCACGTCCACCAACGTTTTTGATGTCCGCGATCCGGCTATCAATCAACTTGTCGTACGCCGCACCCAATGGCATGCGCCATGCGCCCTCTTGTTCGGTACTTGCGGCCTTTAGGAAATCATTGACCAGTTTATCATTGTTCGAAAACGCACCCGCATTATCGTGGCCCAAACCAATGATAATCGCACCCGTAAGCGTGGCCAAATCGATAACGCCCGTGGGTTTGTATGTTTTTTGCGCATACCACAGCACATCCGCCAGAACCAACCGACCTTCGGCATCGGTGTTGATCACCTCGATGGTATCGCCCTTCATGGATTTTACAACATCACCGGGACGTTGCGCCAATGCATCCGGCATATTTTCCACCAAACCAACCAAGCCGACGACATTTGCCTTGGCCTTGCGCATTGCCAGTGTTTTCATCACACCAGCAACAACACCAGCGCCGCCCATATCCATTGTCATATCTTCCATGCCACCGGCAGGTTTGATGGAAATCCCACCCGTATCGAACACAACACCCTTACCGACAAGCGCCAGTGGTTTTTCTTTGCCGCCACCCTTCCATTCCATAATTACAATTTTGGACGGGCTGGTTGAACCCATGCCAACTCCCAACAGGGAATGCATTCCCAATTTCTCCATATCCGCCTCTTCCAATACAGACACTTTGAGACCCTGTTTTTTCAAATCGATCAATCGATCAGCAAATTCAGTGGTTGTTAGGATATTGGCGGGTTCGTTAACCAAATCGCGCGTGAAGAAAACGCCTTCAGATATTGCACCGAGGGTTTCATATTCATCTTTGTTTTTATCAACGCTGGCTACATATACATTGATCTGGCCGTATGCGGTCGCGTCATCTGTTTTATGCGCATCGAAACGATAGCGGCGCAAAGTTATACCAAACGCCAACTGTGCGGCGCGCGCATTTGCGGTGACAAACAGGTTGATTGTTGCTGTTCCCGCCTCTTTCGCAATGCTTGCGCCACATTTACGCGCCACTTCGATTGCTGGGCGTTTTTTCATTTTTAACAGCAATACCGCGTCTGCAGCCAAACCAAGTGGCGCAGGGAATCGTTGGATATCACCCTCATTCATTTTTTCGAAAATTTCAGTGTCCGCAAATTTTTTCAAAGTCCCCTTCATCAAACGATTCACACGTTTAGCGGATGGACCAAAGCTCCCTGCTGCGTCTACACATATTACAACCAAACCTGTGGCCTTTGGAATGGTATCCAACGTGTGTTCAAAGAAGTTTGGGTGAATAACAGCAGTCATTATAATTCCTCTCGAGATGTTACTAAGTGAAAGCCTAACGATAATCCGCTGGCATGGCTACATAACACTGTTGTTTTTTGTGAAAATAGGTTAGCCATGTTGAGATTAAATTTCCCAATTCAATCAGGGCGCTGTGACCAAACTCGATCGATATATATTTAGCCAACTTATAGGGCCGTTTGCATTTTTCTGCCTTATTATATCTGGTATATTATGGCTGAATCAGGCCTTAAGAATTGTCCAAGTGGTTACAGAAAACGGGCAGCCAGCATCCATTTTTGTTGAATTAAGCCTTTTGCTGCTACCCAAGGTTTTGACCGCGGCGATTCCCATTTCGGGCTTTGCAGCGGCAGTTTTTCTGACCAACCGATTATACGGCGAGGCCGAATTGGTGGTAATGATGAGCGCAGGTCGCTCATTTATTGCATTGGCAAAACCGTTTTTGATTTTTGGCGTTTTTTGCGCTTTCGCTTTGGGGGTGGTTGTACATTTTTTGGCGCCAATGGCGCAGTCCAAAATGTTAGAGCGCCAAGCACAGATTCAACGCGAGTTCATAACGCAAATCATACAACCCGGCGAATTCATAACATCGCAAGATGGTTTTACCTTCTTTTTCGGCTTTAAAGGGAAGAACGGACAATTAAAGGACGTATTGATCGAAGAACACGTTGATCCCGATATGACCGTGACATACATCGCAAACCAGGGCCAAGTTGTTAAAGATGACACAGGCACCACCTTGGTTTTAAAATCGGGATCAATCCAGCGGCAAAACCTGCGGACGCGCACGTTTTCCTTGGTTCAATTTGACAGCTTGGCCTTTGATCTGGACCAAATGAGTAACGATATTAAGCCAAGAGTGGATGGGTTTGCTGAATTTTCAACACCCCGATTAAAGCGGGAATTGGACAACCTGTCAAAGCAAGACACCGCAATGGGTCGTGGTATTTCATTATATCATGATCGCAATGCCAAAACGTTGTTGGCGCTGTTTTTCCCAGTGTTAGGAATGGCAGTTCTGTTGGTTGGTGGTTATCGACGTTCAGGATTTACATTGAGGATTATTGCGGGTGTTTTAATGATGGCAGGCTTAGATTCATTTCGTGGTGCGACGCGGTCATGGGTCATTGATAGTCCTGCAATATGGCCCGCACAGTATTTGTCGCCAATTTTATCCATCGCGCTGATTGTTTTTTTGCTTTGGGTGGCACGGCGCAATTTGCGGGATTTTAATCCCTTCAAGCGGAGTGTTTTGGCATGACCTTGGCGCGTTATTTTGCTTGGCGATTTTTCCTGAACTTTGTACGGATTCTATTGGCCATAGGGTTGATGATTATCTTAATCGATTTCTTGGCCAATTTAAATCGATTAGGGGGAATCGACAATGCCGTTCAAGAGGCCCTAATACTTAGCTTTTACCATACGATTACATATCTTTCGTTGGCGATGCCATTGATCGTCATGTTGGCAGGTTTGGGATTCAGTGTTGGGTTGGCGCGTACCAGCGAATTTGTCATTTCACGCGCATCTGGCCAATCGGCACTGCGTAGTCTGTTACCTGTTATGGCGTGTGCGTTCGTATTGGGCGTCGTTTCAATTTTCCTATTTGATCCATTGGCAGGACGTATGGTGAATGCATATGATGATCGGTTGGCGGATTTACGTGGGAACCAATTGTCCACAGTTTCCGTGAACGAGAGCGGTTATTGGATGCGGCAAGCGACGCCAACGGGCCACCAAATCATTAATGCAAAATCTGCCTCAGATAACGGGCGGATGCTGCGTGATTTGTCAGTATATTCATACGATGGAAATGGTCAAATTCAGTCACGTACGTTCGCAAAAACCGCATTTTTATATGCTCAAGAATGGGTCTTAACTCAGGGCGAAACATGGAGCGACTCTAAACTGTCGGATGATCCATTGACTGGATCAGCGACATTCAAAATTTTACGCATTCCGACGTCGATCACACCTTTGCAATTGCTTGCAGGTTATCCGGCACCTGAAACGATTTCACCATTGGAAATGTCAGCGCAAATTGAACGGGTGCAAAACTCTGGCTTTTCGACGACAAAGTATCGATCCCAACAATGGGGTCAATATGCACGCCCATTTCTGTTCGCGGTGATGGTTCTTATCGGTTCTGTCTTCACTTTGCAGAATGCACGTATGGGTAATTTGGGTATTTCTGTTGTTTCATCTGTATTATTTGGATTTGGGGTTCATTTTCTGCAAAACTTTTCAACAACGTTGGGACGTTCGGGAGAAATACCAATTTTATTATCGGTTTGGGCACCTATTTTATCGGCCGGATTGGTGGTGATTGCTCTGTTTTTGCATTATGAGGATGGGTGACATGACTTATATTCGACACCTTATTCTAACATTGATTTCTGCGCTGAGTTTTGCGCTGTTCTCGACCCTTGCAAACGCACAAAACGCGCCCGTTTCTTTGGTGGCGGATAGTATACAATACACGCAATCCACAGGCATTTTGATCGCCCAGGGACATGTGAAGGTTTATTTTGAAGATAGCATTTTAGCAGCGCAAACAATTCGGTACACTCAGACAACGGATCAAATTGAAATCATTGGCTCGTATACCCTTAAAAACGGTGATAATACGACATTATCTGGACGCGACACAGTGATGGATGCCAAGTTGCAAAAAGGTTTGATTCTGGGTGCGCGCGCCATAATCGACCAACAACTACAGATCGCGGCGCAACAACTGGATCGCATCGACGAGAACACCAGCGTGTTTCAAACTGTTGTTGCGTCAACCTGCTACGTCTGCAATCATAACCAGACACCATTTTGGCAAATTCGCGCCAAGCGTATTATTCACGATAAAAAGCTGAAAAAGTTATATTTTGAATCTGCGATTTTAGATTTCCTTGGCTTTCCGATCTTCTACGTTCCTAAGCTATCTATACCTGAACCCGGTGTTGCCCGTGCTACAGGTTTTTTAGTTCCACAGTTCTCTACATCAAACACATTGGGCGTAACCGCTAAAATTCCCTACTTTATCGCTCTTAACGATTACAGCGACGTAACGATTACACCGTTCCTGTCGTTCAAAGGAAGCGCAATTGTCGAGGGCGAATATCGACGGCGAACCCGCAACGGTGCCTATCGTCTGAACGGTGCATTTGCATTGGCAGATCAGTTAGACAATGGCGGCATAAGTGCATTTATTGAAGGCCAAGGATTGTTCAATTTGAAAAATGACTACCAATTGGAATTCGGGCTGGATTTCGCCAACAATGTTGACCTTGCGGCGGGCGAGAAAAGTTTCAAAGAAAATTACAATTATTCCAATGATGACCGTTTGAAAAGTTTTGTCCAAGTCAGCAAAACTCAGAAAAACAGTTACTTTCAGCTAGGCGCATCATTCACGCAAAGTTTTCGATACAAAAATTTTGACGGCGACGCCGCAGGAACATTAGAGGTCGACCCCAACGTCCCCGTTGTTTTGCCAGAATTTTATTACCGTCGCAATTTTGACAATTCGGTGTTGGGTGGCAAACTTGGCATTGCCGCGCAATCAGTCACCCTTCTGGATTCCGGCTCTGGACGATACTCTCGCATCGGAACCCGTTTCGACTGGCAACGATTTTGGTTGATGGATTCGGGATTAGTTTTCGGTGCGGGCGCCCAGATCAACGCCAATGCTTACCTTACCGATGGTGGTAATTTCGGCAATGTTGCACCAGTTGCCTCTGCCGAACTCCGCTACCCTCTAGAACGAACTACGGGGAATATAACTCATGTCATCGAACCCATTGTGCAATTAATTTGGGCTCCGGACGAAGTTTTTGGAACCCTTAACACCGACTCGAACACCTCGGACAGTACTACTGCGGAGTTTGAAGAAACCAACCTATTTTCAATAAACCGTTTCCCAGGTTTTGATAAAACAGAAGCCGGATTGCGTGCAAACGTGGGCGTTCAGTATCTTTTACACAACCCGAATGGGTGGGAGTTCTCGGCCACTGCCGGACGTGTATATCGCGCCAAAAACCTTGGCCAATTTGATACTTCTATTTCAACTGGGCTGGATCAGTTGAATTCAGATTACGTAGGAGCATTCACCCTAAAATTCCCGAATAAATTCAGCCTGTCATCTCGGTTATTGATTGATGGGTCACTGAATACGTCGAAGAATGAAACAAAACTGGCATTTAAATATAAAAAGCTGGGAATGAACTTGGGGTATGTTTGGATCAAAGAGGACAGCGTTTTAAACAATAATGAGCGGCAACACGAAGCGAGCCTTAAGGCAAGTTATCAAATTGATGATAATTGGAGTTTTTCTGCTGATTGGCGTCAAAACTTAAGCACACAGTCGCCAATTGAAGGTGAATTTGGCATTGATTATGAAAACGAATGTGCAAAAATGGAATTTTCACTCTCGCTTGAATATGACGAGGATGGTAATGTAGACCGAGAAGTTGGGCTAAAAATATCCTTGTCTGGCCTAGGCTCTAACAAAAAACAAAAAGACCTAAACCGCCGTTGCGGATTCTAAGAAATGAAAAAAATGAAATATATTAAATTTTTTGTAACTATTGTAGTAGTTTTGTCGCCAACGACGCTCTTGGCCCAACGTGCGAACCCCTACGCAACAGCTATTTCGGTGAATGATCGTGTGATCACGAATTATGAAATCATGCAACGTGTTTTGATGTTGCAAGTGTTTGGCACCCAAGGGGATTTAGACGCCAGTGCACGCAATGCGCTGATTGACGAACGCATTTACCTTCAAGCCGCATCAAAGCTGAATGTAATGCCGTCGGAAAGCGATCTCGCGGCAGGGATGGATGAGTTTTCAGCGCGGGGTAAACTTTCTACTGATCAGTTGATGGAAATACTGTCTTCGCAGGGCGTAGCGCCTGAAACATTCCGTGCTTTTGTGGAATCGGGCCTTGCGTGGCGAAATGTTGTCCGCGCACGGTTTGCACGGCAAACTAATATCACTGATGACGATATTGATTCAGCGCTGTCGTTTCAAAATGGCCCCGGCCAATTGGATTTCTTGCTTTCTGAAATCATTCTTTCTGATGGTGGGAAAAGCGGTCAAGACGCACAAAAAACTGCAACCAAACTGTCTCGCACGATCAAATCTAGTTCTGCATTTTCGTCCGCGGCACGTCAGTATTCCGGTGCTCCGTCTGCGCCCAGTGGCGGGCGATTGGATTGGGTGCCCTCGCGCTCTTTACCGGCAAACATTGTGGCGCAATTGATGATCTTGCAACGTGGTCAGGTTACCGGCCCCATTTCCCTGAATGGAAATGTTGCGTTGTTCCAATTACGAGACACCCGCCAAAGTAAGAATGCGTCAACCACATCAGAAACAATTAGCTATGCAACGGTCGCACTACCGACGGGTTTAGATTCCAAGACAACGGCTGCGAAGGCGCGAGTTTTGCGCAATAGCGTTGACACCTGTTTGGATATGCGTGCCGCTGGTCAAGAAATCGGCACAACCGCATTCGCCGAAGGCGCTGGTACTGTCCAGGAAATTCCAAATAATATCGCCCTGGCGTTGGCATCATTGGATCCCAAAGAAACGGCAAACATCGCCATGCAAAGCGGCCAAACTGGCGTGATTATGTTGTGTAGCCGCTCGTCCGAGTTGGCCGAAGGTGAACGTGAAGGTATCCGAGAAAGCCTGTTTAGCCAAAAAATTGCAAATTTAGGGGCAGGTTATCTACAGGAACTTAAAGGCGACGCCTTTATCGAATATAAATGATCAAACCAATAGCACTGACCTGTGGGGATCCAAACGGTGTCGGCATTGATTTATCCTTTGAGGCGGCGAAAAAACTGAACGGCACACTGCCGTTTTTTCTGATCGCGGATCAACTCCATTTGGGACAACGTTGCGCAGGTCAGCCATTTGAAGTCATCACGCATCCAACTCAATCCCTTGAAACTAAGGCTGGTGTACTGGCTGTATTAGATCATCCGTTTAAACACGCTCCAACCTTACAAGGCATGCAACCTAACAACGCCCAAGATATTATCGACGTAATCGAACGTGGCGTGCAATTGGTACAAAATGGTTCGGCCGGCGCATTATGCACCAATCCAATTCACAAGCGCGTTTTACAAGTAGGTGCGCAATTTGCGTTTCCCGGACATACAGAGTTCTTGGCGCATTTAGCGGGTCAGGAAAGTTCCGTGATGATGCTGTTGTGCGACCAGTTGCGTGTTGTTCCGGTAACCATCCATATCGCATTGCATGACGTTGCACGGGTTCTGAGTCCGACGTTATTGCGCGAGACAATTATAACAACACATGCTGCAATGATCCGTGATTTTGGTATCGCAACGCCGCGCATCGCCATTGCGGGCTTAAATCCCCATGCGGGCGAACAAGGTGCATTTGGACGCGAAGAGATTGAATTGATGTCGCCAGTAATCACCGAGTTACGTACCAAAGGAATGGTCATTTCCGATCCGATGTCTGCTGACACAATGTTTCACCCACAGGCCCGCGAAAAATACGATGTTGCGGTTTGCATGTATCATGACCAAGCGTTGATACCTATAAAAACAATAGATTTTTTTGGCGGCGTTAACGCGACCTTGGGTCTGCCGTTCATTCGCACATCACCCGATCATGGTACCGCATTTGACTTGGCGGGTACGCGGGATGCAAATCCAGAAAGCCTGATTGCCGCATTGAATACCGCCGCAAGTATGGCCAAGGCAAGAGATACACATGGATCATAAAACGATAGATGGCTTGCCGCCATTGCGGGATGTTATTGCAGAACATGGTTTAAGCGCCAAAAAATCACTTGGTCAAAATTTCCTGTTGGATTTGAATTTGACCAGTAAGATTGCCCGCCAAGCAGGTGATCTTACACAATGCGACGTATTGGAAATTGGACCCGGTCCCGGCGGATTAACCCGTGGCTTACTGTACGAAGGTGCGCGGCGTGTACTGGCTGTGGAACGTGACCAACGCTTAACCCCTGCCTTGGAACAGATCAAAGCTCATTATGCTGGTCGATTGGATGTCATCTTTGGTGATGCGCTTGACGTGGACGTAAATGCACATCTGCAAAGCCCAGTAAAAGTTGTTGCCAACCTGCCCTACAATGTTGGCACTGAATTGTTGATCCGTTGGCTGACACCCCAAACTTGGCCGCCCTATTGGGATAGCCTGACATTGATGTTTCAAAAAGAAGTGGCGCAACGTATCGTCGCGAAACCAGGGTCCAAAGCATATGGTCGTTTGGCATTAATGGCGCAGTGGCGTTGCGATGTGCGGTTAGCAATGGAAATTTCGCCCCAAGCGTTTACACCTCCGCCCAAGGTTACCTCTGCAGTTGTGCATTTCGAGCGGCTGAAAAAACCACGTTTTGAAGCGGATGCTAAAACGTTAGAACGTGTTGTCGCGATGGCATTCAATCAACGCCGCAAAATGTTGCGCGCTTGTTTGAAAACACTGTCACCAAATATCGAAGATATCTTAATTTCTGCTGGTATAAAACCAACCCAACGCGCCGAAGAAATTGATCTTGAGAAATTCTGCGCCTTGGCGCGCGCTGTTACTTAAGTTTCGTTATCTTGCTTTGTTGGCTGTTGTACGGCCGGTTGTTCTTCACGTGGCTTACTTGGGCGGCGGCGGTTCTTTTTAGGCGCTGAACTTTCGGTCGCTGCCTCAGGTGTTTCTACCAAGGCGCTTTCGTTCGTTTGTCCGGGAAAAACATCTTGATCGGGGCGTGCATCAATTGTTGGTTGTTCGCTTGAATCCGCAGAAGGTGGTGTATTTTGCGGCTGGGGTTGGGATTGTTTTTGGGATTGTTGCTGTTGTTGCTGCTGCTCTTTTTTCGCGTCCATCTCGCGTTGCGCCAAAACCAATAACCGCGAATAATGCTCAGAGTGTTGTAAGAAATTTTCGTGTGCAATGCGATCGCCAGACAGCATCGCATCGCTTGCAAGAGACTGATATTTATCAATAATTTGTTGGGGAGTTCCACGAACCCGTCCTTCTGGCCCCGAACTGTCAAACACGCGGTTAATGACATTGCTTGGGTTTTGACGACGATTATTGTTGTTGTTCTTATTGCGTGAACGCGATTTATTCGAAGTTCTCATTTGCTCGGAATGCCTTGTCGTTGGGTTGATTGCGCATCTTGCGCGTTTGTCCGAAAATATCTGTTTGGACAGACGAGAGGCCGCGGCCATCTATATCGTCTGACGCATTTATAACTTAATGCCTTATGAAAACAAGGAAAAACGGTGACTAATTTCAGATTTAATTGATATGTAACTTACAACAAATTTATACTAGTTTTGCAGATGCAATACGGTCTTTGCCGTTGATATCTTTGATAATTTTCACGTCGCTAAAGCCTGCCAACGCCAGTAATTCACAGACAGCGGCACCCTGATCATAGCCAATTTCCAACAAAATACACCCGCCATCATTCAGAACACGTGGCGCATCAGAAATAATAGTATGATATGCACCCAAACCATCCCCTTCTGGCGTCAGAGCCATACGCGGCTCCCAATCCAGAACATCCCGTGACAACCCTTTCATCGCATCGGCTGAAATATAGGGAGGGTTCGAAACAAGCAGATCAAAGGTTTGAGTAATACCACTGCTCCAATTTCCACACATGAATGAAGCACGACGATCATATCCCAATGCAGCAGCGTTACGTTGGCCTACGTCCAAGGCAGGCTGCGATGCATCCACCCCGACACCCGTTGCAGAGGGAAATTCACCAAGCAGACTTAACAAGATACATCCCGAACCAGTTCCAAGGTCGAGTATCGTATTTATGCCACCAAGCAGAACCGCTTGTTCAATCAGAGTTTCGGTGTCGGGTCGGGGATCCAAAACATCGGGGGTCACGATGAAATCATTTTTCCAGAACGCACGCTGCCCAACGATTTGCGCAATAGGTTGGAAATTTGTACGCTTTTGAACAGCCTGCGTGAAAATTTTGCCGTGTGTATCCGTGATAATATCATCAGGATTTAACCGAAGTGACGCGGATTGACGACCCGTAGCATAGGCCAATAATAACAGAGCTTCGTGTTTAGCATCACGCTTGGCAACCGACGCCAATTGGGTCGTCCCGGCATCCAAAAGGTTACGAACCGTCAGCATTAAGGATTAAGCTCAGCCAACTTCGTTGCCTGATCATCCGCTGTAAGCGCATCAATAAATTCATCCAAGTCACCCTGCATAACACCATCCAATTTATAGAGTGTGAGGTTTATGCGATGGTCGCTGACCCTGCCCTGCGGATAATTATAAGTTCGAATGCGCTCCGAACGGTCACCGCTACCAACCTGATCTTTGCGTGTGGCGGCGCGTTCATCGTCGGCCTTTTGGCGTTGCAAATCATACAAGCGAGCCCGCAGAACATTCATCGCGATTTCACGATTGCGGTGTTGCGATTTTTCAGAGCTGGTAACGATCAAGCCTGTGGGCAAATGTGTAATCCGCACCGCCGAGTCAGTGGTATTAACGTGCTGTCCGCCTGCACCCGATGAGCGATATGTATCAAGGCGAATATCGGTGGCTGGAATGACCAAATCTATATCTTCTGCTTCTGGCATGATGGCAACGGTTGCGGCGGATGTATGTACCCGCCCTCCACTTTCGGTTGCCGGCACCCGTTGAACACGGTGTACGCCGCTTTCGTATTTTAGACGTGCAAAAACGCCGTCGCCTTTAACGTTGGCGATAACTTCTTTGTAACCACCAAGTTCTGTTTCACGACCCTCGACGATTTCGAATTTCCAACCATTGTTTTCGCAGAATCGAATATACATCCGCAACAGGTCACCGGCAAATAACGCAGCTTCGTCACCGCCAGTTCCAGCGCGAATTTCAATGATTGCTGGCTTTGCATCAGCTTCATCTTTGGGTAACAAAGACAGTTGCAAATCATGTTCGGCTTTTGGCAATGCTGCTTTCAGTGCGGGCAACTCATCCTCTGCCAAGGCCTTTAATTCTGGATCAGACAGCATGTCCTGCGCTTCGGTAATATCCGCAACTAATGTGTTATAGGTATCGATTTGTTCTACCACAGGCTTCAGGTCGGAATACTCTTTGGAAAGAGTCGCAATATCATCCATGGCTGACCCATCAGCCATTTTTGCTTCGAGAAAAGCAAATCGCGCACGAATTTGTTCAAGTTTATCTTCTGGTACCATGTTTATGTCTTCCCCCGCCTATAACGTGGGGTCAAGGGCAGACGTGCAATTTAGAAAAATTTATGTTATCATCATTTTATGCATAGAGGAATCTTGATCATTCTGGGTGCATTCCTGAGCACCACACCTGCGTTCAGCCAAGATGCTGAAATCAAAAAACCTGACTGTTATTGTACTGACAAAACGGGCCAAAGGTTGGAACTTGGGCAAGTTATATGCCTGTCGGTCGATGGTCGGAGTTTTATGGCGCGTTGCGAGATGTCTTTGAACAATCCAATGTGGCGCGAGACCTCTGGCTCCTGCCTAAGCTCCGAGCTTTTCCCGCAAAGCCCGCAACCATTGATGAACACGCCGTTGATTGACACCAAGGTCAGATTTTCCAAATCTTGAGCGTGAGAAAATTTTGATTGTTGTACTGTTGGGCGAAACCGCGCGGATGCTCACAGAAATATAATCGGGATAGCCCATCAGCAATGTCCGACTGACGTAAGTTTGGCTCAGTTTATCATCCGAAATGAACAGCATATTGGTACGCGGCATTTCCTTCACCATCGCCTGTATTTGAAGGGCAACATCCATTGCTGGTAGCGAAAACTGGCCTTCTTCATCCGTCGAGATATAAAAGTTTGGCGATTTAGGCTGGCGCACGTCAAAGGCATCAATGACATAGGTACGTGAATCAACAGGCCAAACGCGCACAGCTGTTGTGCCCACTGCAACAAGCCCTAGCAAAATCAAGATCGCTGTCATCATTCTCACTTACTGTCTTCACTGACAGCGTTCAGCGCTACCGCACGTTCTTCGACCAACTCCACAATATGATCCACCATTTGGTCATTGTTTATTTTATGATCCTGCTTTCCAGCAACGTAAACCATACCCGAACCGGCACCACCGCCCGTAAAACCAACATCGGTCATCAATGCTTCACCTGGGCCATTCACAACACATCCGATTATCGACAATGACATCGGCGTTTTGATATGTTCTAAACGCTCTTCCAATTTGGCAACTGTTTCGATCACATCAAATCCTTGGCGCGCACAGGACGGGCATGAAATGATATTCACACCGCGATGACGTAACCCCAATGATTTTAGAATTTCAAAACCAACTTTGACCTCTTGAACCGGATCGGCCGACAAGGATACGCGCATGGTATCGCCAATCCCCATCCACAACAAATTTCCTAATCCAACCGCTGACTTAATGGTACCGCTGGTCAACCCACCTGCTTCGGTAATTCCGATGTGGATTGGTGCATCCGTGGCATCGGCCAATCCTTGGTATGCAGCGGCGGACATGAATACATCCGATGCTTTTACGGATATTTTGTATTCATGGAAATCATTATCCTGAAGAATACGAATATGATCCAGACCACTTTCAATCATTGCGGCGGGGCATGGTTCGCCGTATTTGTCCAACAGATGCTTTTCCAATGAACCGCCATTAACCCCAATACGAATAGAGCAACCATAATCACGCGCAGCCTTTATTACCTCGCTTACCCGCTCTGATGATCCAATATTTCCGGGATTTATACGTAAACACGCGGCACCTGCCTGTGCCGCCTCGATCGCACGTTTATAGTGAAAGTGAATATCAGCCACCAATGGAACGGGGCTTTCTTTAACAATTTCGTGCAACGCCTTGGTCGATGCCTGATCGGGGCAACTGACCCGCACAATGTCCGCACCCGCATCTGCACAATCCGTAATCTGCTTAATCGTCGCCGCAACATCATGGGTCAAAGTATTGGTCATTGTTTGCACAGAAATAGGTGCATCCCCGCCAACTGCAACAGAGCCGACATGAATTTGACGGCTTTTACGGCGTTCGATATTGCGCCAAGGGCGGATTGAATTCAGGTTCATTTGAGGTTCCGTGCGACAGTATAATGACGTTATACACGCTTCGTTTATGGCATCAACACAAGACGATTATTGAATAGCTTGTGCCGTAAGATTTACGTTTATTGGTGCGTCCAAAGGTTGATCCAAACCATCTTCAACCACTGCATAGGTTTGTGCAACCACTGTCGCATCTAAAACAACCTTGCGCGCAACACCCGTTGCTTTCCCTACTGGGCCATACATCGTGTCACCAACCATCACATAGACAGAGCCGGAATTCCCCGCGCGCATCATGGCGTTAGTCGCATTTTGGGGTAAACGGTACCGTTGACCACTGTCCAAAATCTTCTCAAACAAAATATCACCATTGGGCGTAAAAACACGCACCCAGGCAGGCTTCAACGCAACGACGTCAACTGTTGGTGGGCCAACTTCGGTAACTTGGGGCTGAATTGGCGTGCTTATAACAATTTGTTGCATTGGCTGTGGTTTTGCAAAAACGCCAAAGCTGGCGGGATCAATACCTGAAATCGGGCCCTCGCGCGGCGTTAAACGCGGTACCGTTAATTCCGTTGGGCGATAAAACTCTTGTAAATCGGCATCGTTAAATGCCGTAACAATCTGAGTTTGCACATTTTCGCCGGCCTGCGTCTGATCATCGAGTATTGACACAGATTGAATAACTGATGGCGTTTCATTGACTGGGGCAAATTGAACACGCTGTACTTCGTTTAAAACGGTCATGCCGCCATATCCAAGTCCCAATATCAATGCGATCAAAATCACTAAAGATAAAATTCCGGACGGCGATACCCCGCCAAACAGGCCCGCTTTGGCAGGCATATTAGGGACACGAGGGTTCAAAATGGGGTCGTTCAATAATTGAGAGTTTTTAGTTTTGACTGTCTTAACTCGTTTTTTGCTTTTGGTGCCGTCAATTTCAGACTGCATTCCCACGAATCCAGATTCACGGCAAAACTGTTGAAAACACTCCTGTCCATCAAGACCCAAATGCGACGCATAGGACCGCACGTAGCCAGCAACAAAACTTGGAGATGGAAATGCAGACAGATCGGCGTTTTCGATACCTTCGAGGATTTCAACACGTAAGCGGATTTCATTGTAAATATCTTCTAGGGATTTACCCATAGTGGCGCGTTCGCCGCGCATTTTATCGCCCAGCGTCACCGTATATTCGTCAAAACCCTTGGGGTTTTCAATTTCAGAAACTTGGTCCATCACGACCTTACCCCGACATTTCGCCTCTTGGAAATCGATTCGTAGTATTCAATCTCTCTTTATACATAATCACTTAGCACGGAAATGCCAGTCATTCATCCCAATATTACAACCCAAGGTTAAGCGGTGGTTTTTAGCCGAGCCAGTTCGCAATGAGACCACAGCTCGTCCATCGCGTGCACCAATTCATCCACCATTTCCTGTGTATGCACAGGCGACGGTGTAAAGCGCAGGCGTTCTGTTCCACGCGGAACAGTTGGGAAATTAATAGGTTGAACATAGATACCAAAATCGTTCAGCAAACGATCCGACAGCATTTTGCACTTGACTGGATCACCCACATGAATGGGGACGATGTGGCTGCCGTGATCATCAAGCGGCAATCCAAGGCCGCGAAAACGCAACTTCAATTGCTTAGCAATTTCTTGATGACGTAATCTTATTTCATTGTTATTTTTCAAATGGTTAACTGACGTAGTTGCCGCAGCAGCCAAAGATGGTGGTAATGATGAAGTAAAAATAAAGCCGGGGGCATAAGAACGTATTGCATCAACGAAACGCGCACTTGATGCAATATAACCGCCGATAACACCGTATGCTTTGGCCAACGTACCGTTGAAGATATCAATGCGATCAAGCAGGCCGCGCATCTCGCAAATTCCGCCACCACGTGGGCCGTACATCCCAACGGCGTGGACTTCATCGATGTACGTCAATGCACCAAACTCATCGGCCAAATCACAAACCTCTTCGATCGGGGCGAAGTCACCATCCATCGAGTAGATAGATTCGAAAGCAATAACCTTTGGGCGGCTAGGATCAATTTGTTGCAATAGCTCGCGCAAATGGGCGACATCATTGTGACGGAAAATATACTTTTCGCAATTCCCGTGACGAATGCCTTCGATCATGGATGCGTGATTCAATTGATCCGAAAGAATGACCAAGTTGGGAAACAATTTTGGCAATGCGGACAAGGTTGCTTCGTTGGCGTTATAGGCTGATGTGAACAGCAATGCCGCCTCTTTTTGATGCAAGTCAGCTAATTCCAGTTCAAGTTTTTTGTGAAAAACCGTGTTGCCGGAAATATTGCGTGTCCCACCGGACCCAACGCCAGTTTGCGCTATACCGTCCTTCATCGCTTCAATTACAAATTCGTTTTGCCCCATACCAAGATAGTCATTACCGCACCACACGGTAATTTCCTTCTTTTGCCCTTCGGCATCGACCCAATCCGCTTTTGGAAAACGCCCGTTGATGCGGCTAATGTCTTGAAACACACGGTAACGCCCTTCGTCGTGAAGTGCGCCCAGTGCTTTGTCGATGAGGTTGTCGTAGTTCATACTGTTATCCGTAACTAGTGCTTGAATCACAAATAAACTACTTGAGCAGAAAAATTAAGCCCAAAAACGTCGCAGGGCACAACCTTAGTAAATATAACGAATTTGATCTGTCCAATATCGTTCGACGCGGTGCAACGCGCCATTGATTTCATTCAATGTATCTTCGGCCAAGACTTCACGTTGCAACATGCCTTCGGCGTGGCGCTCGAACAGCTCTCCAACGATTGTTCGGACTTCTTGACCCTTGGGCGTTAGTTTTACACGTACTGCACGACGGTCAATTTCGCATCTTTTGTGATGCATGTATCCGGATTCAACCAGTTTTTTAAGATTATAGGATACGTTCGAACCTTGGTAATAACCACGCGATTTCAATTCGCCTGCTGTGACTTCGTTGTCGGAAATGTTAAACAGTAATAACGCCTGAACCGAATTGATGTCCAACAATCCCAAGCGCTCAAATTCGTCCTTAATGACATCTAAGAGCAATCGGTGAAGACGCTCCACCATCGCCAAAGTGTCCAAATAATTGGTTAGAAAGTCACGAGCTTGTCCCGACTTCTCTTCTTCACCAATGCGTGCATAAATGCTCATTTCGTTCTCCGCCGTTGTTCCTTTGAAATAAGGTTTGACGTAAAACTAGAAAGAAGCCGTTAAAATTGACCCGTATTAGGTGTAATTTTATTTAGTTTTCAAAAAATATGTTTTCAAACGTAAAATTGCAGAGGCCAGCTCGATAGGTACTTGTGATTGACCGCTGACCCATTGATATAGATCGTGATCATTCTCGGACATCATCATTTCATGTGCGTCCAATTCTGCGGGCGTCAAGTCAACCATCTCGGTGTCAGCGAAACCGCCAAGGATCAAATCCATCTCTTTGATACCGCGATGCCACGAGCGCATACGCAATCGTTTAAGCCGTGTTTCTCGATCTTCCATAGAAGTCTCCTTTATCACATATCTGTCTGCCGGCACGTCAGAGGTCAAGCCAAAACCACGCCTTGTAGCTCTGGTTTAGTTTGCTAAACTTAAGCGATCCAAGGAGCCAACCAATGTCAATTATTTCAAATTCCCTCGCGCGTGTGCAAGAATCGCCGACTATGGCCATCACGGCCAAGGCCGCCGAACTAAAGGCTCAAGGCAAAGATATTATTTCCTTAAGTGTTGGCGAGCCCGATTTTGATACACCAGACAACATCAAGTTGGCCGCAATCGCCGCCATGAAAGCCGGCAAAACGAAATACACTGCCTCAGACGGCATCATCGAGTTGAAACGCGCCATATGTGACAAATTTTTGCGCGATAATGAATTAACCTATCAGCCAAACCAGGTCATTGTGACCACAGGAGGCAAACAAGCGTTGTATAATGCATTGATGGCCACGCTGGATCCTGGTGACGAGGTCGTGATCCCTGCCCCATATTGGGTTTCATATCCCGACATGGTTTTATTGGGTGGTGGCACTCCCGTGATCGCCCAAGCCAAAATCGAAAATGATTATAAATTGACGGCCAAAGAGCTTGAGGCAGCAATCACACCTAAAACCAAATGGTTAATCTTCAATTCCCCCTCGAATCCAACCGGTGCGGGTTATGCATGGGACGAGTTGAAAGCGCTAACGGATGTCCTGTTGCGCCACCCACATGTTTGGGTGTTGACGGACGATATGTATGAATATCTGGCCTATGATGATTTCAAATTCTGCACCCCTGCACAGGTTGAACCCAAATTGTATGACCGCACCCTGACCACAAACGGCGTTTCCAAAGCATATGCAATGACAGGTTGGCGAATAGGCTATGCCGCAGGACCCGTTCCTTTGATCAAGGCGATGGGCATTATTCAATCCCAAAGCACATCCAATCCAAATACCATTGCCCAATGGGCCGCGTTAGAAGCGCTGAGCGGGCCACAAGACTACGTGCATCACAGCACGCCGATTTTTCGAGAACGCCGCGACTTGGTTTTGAAAATGTTGCGCGACATTGATGGCATGCAATGCCCAACCCCAGAGGGCGCATTTTATGTTTATGCGGCCATTCATGGGTTGATTGGCAAAACCACAGCCGCAGGCGTGAAAATCGAATCCGACGAAGTTTTCGCCACTGAATTGTTAAAGGCCGAAGGTATTGCAGTCGTCTTTGGTGCGGCTTTTGGGCTATCGCCCGCGTTTCGCGTCAGCTACGCTACGTCTAATGAGAATTTAATAACGGCCTGCAATCGGATAAAACGGTTTTGCACGTCTCTAAAAGGTTAATTCAATAACCCAAAGGTTAAACAGAAAAATGAAAGCGCGTTTCAAGCTATGAACCCGATAAACCACCTGTATTTTCGCACTAAGGAGAACGGGGCATCTGTATTTCGTGTGGACACAGAAAATCGCCAAAAACGTATGGACTTGGTGCTGATTGCGAGTTTGAATTTGAAAAAGGCCACAATTAAACCACGCGCGGACACAGCCCCATCACCTGCAGAAACCGCTGAAATCATGTTGTGGATTAAAAACCGACAAGCGATGATGGTGACACGCCAAACCGATAATGTTCATCGCATGATGGACAACATGAACGAGACGGCGCAATGGATACAAACCCGCGCCAACAGTGACGAATTGGATGCCATAGCGGATGATTTGCTGTTAGCGATGCACGATTTGCGTTCTGCAATTGTCCGCAGAAAGACCGACTTTTTGTTGAAAAAATAACTATACTGACAGGCGTTGGGTGGATTTCAATTCTTCCATCGACAGCAATGCTGTGACGTTGAAAATCTTCACTTCGGAAATCAGCGCTTGGTAAAATACATCATATGCTTTGGCGTTTTCAACGCGCACTTTTAGGATGTAATCGATGTCACCCGCCAAGCGATGCGCCTCTAGAACCTCGTCGTGTGCTAACAATGCGGTCAAAAACTTATCTTGCCAAGATTTCTCGTGCTCCGAGGTGCGTACCAAGACGAAAAAACATGTATCCAATCCCAGCTTTTCTGGATCAAGAACAACCGTTTGGTGCTTAATAACACCCAGCTCTCGCAGTTTTTTAATTCGGTTCCAAACTGGTGTTTTTGACGCCCCTACTTTACTGGCTATTTCGTCCAATGATTGCGCTGCATCGCGCTGAAGTTCCATCAAAATCTTGCGGTCCACCGCGTCCAGAGAGATTTGCATTCTATAATTCCTTTCAATACCAGACCAACATCCAGCGCACGCCTGTTAATCGGTATTTTATCCCTATTTGACAAGAGAAATATCAATTTTGTAGAATAATTTTCCACTTTTGATGTAAAAGACCTGAAACCTGAAGGAATAACTATGCGCCATTTTCCCATTTTCCTCGATCTAAATGATCGTATCGTCGTCGTTTCTGGCGCAGGCGAATGTGCTGTTGCTAAATTGCGGTTATTGTTGAAAACCAATGCACGTATTCTGGTTTTTGGCGAAATGCCCACTGCGCAAACCTTGGAATGGGCGAAAACCGACGCCATCACCTTTTTTCCACGCGCCATGCGCGCAGATGACGCGCAAAATGCGACGCTGATCTACGCGGCCAACGAGGACAAAATTTTGGACGCACAGGTCGCCCAAATTGGTCTGAAAGTCGGCGTATTGGTCAATGTCGTTGATAACCTAGACGCCAGCGATTTTATTACCCCAGCGATTGTCGACAGGTCACCCGTTACCGTTGCAATTGGTACCGAAGGGGCGGCCCCCGTATTGGCGCGTAAAATCAAACGCGAATTAGAAGAAAGTCTTCCAAGTAGTTTGGGCCAATTGGCATCCATCGGACGTGCTTTTCGCAAACAGGCGTCCATGTTACCAATGGGACGCAAACGGCGCGAATTTTGGACAAAATTCTATTTCAAATACGGGCCCATTGCATTGGCACAGGGCGGTGTAAAAGCCGCACAAGATACATTGAAAACCCTGTTGGATCAAACAGTCGCAGCGCCAGCGGACAAAAAACGAGTGTTCATTTTTAACGCTGACAACATTGACCCTGAATTAATGACTGTTAAAGCGCGCGACGTTTTACACGAGGCAGACATTATTATTCATGACCAATCAGCACCTCAATCCATTCTGGAATTGGCGCGCCGCGAGGCATTGGTGGTGTCATTGGACGCCGATCACGGTGGTGGACGTATTAATCCGATTGATGTCGCGTCCAACGCGCCCAGTGATGCGCAAATTATGCGCATCATCGCCGGCGACCCGGCAGCACAGGCGCGTGTAGAAATGGAGCACAAGGCGTTGCAACGCTCAGGTGTTCCATCTGAAATCCTGTTATCCGTTTCCCGCGCACAACCTAAACCTCAAAGCAAATTGCAAAAACGTGGCAAAACAAAGCCGCATCAACTCGCAACAGCTTCCAAAAGCAATCCAACAGAAACGGTAGGTTCATAATGGCACGCGCATTCACACCCAAAGTTTTAACCGCGAACCGCCTGTTGGAAGGTGACGTAGTATATCTTGGCGCTGACAACACGTGGGTATTGAACCATGCTGATGCCCTGTATTTGACGGATGAAATGCAGGCACAAACATTTCTGGCACAGGCCAAAACACGACCGGATTATCTTGTCGGTGCATATTTGGCGGATGCGCAAATGCAAAATGGCAAACCTGCCCCCGTTCATTTTCGCGAACGCTTTCGCACCCTTGGTCCATCCAATTATGCCCACGGCAAACAGGAGACATTAGATGTATAGTTATAATGATTTCGACAAAACGTTTAATCAAACCCGAGTCGATCAGTTCCGCGCACAGGTTGCGCGTCGTATCGATGGATCGTTGACCGAAGACGAGTTTAAGCCCCTGCGCTTGATGAACGGCGTTTACCTGCAATTGCACGCTTATATGTTGCGCGTTGCAATTCCCTACGGAACATTGCGTTCCGCACAGATGCAACAACTGGCAATGATTGCTGATAAATATGATCGTGGGTATGGCCACTTCACAACCCGTCAAAACATCCAATTTAATTGGCCTGTTTTAAATGAAATCCCTGACATTTTACAGGATTTAGCCGACGTCGAAATGCATGCCATTCAAACATCGGGCAATTGTATCCGTAACGTGACGGCGGATCATTTTGCAGGGGCCAGTGCGGACGAAATCGAAGACCCGCGTCCCACAGCAGAATTGTTACGCCAATGGTCCACAGATCATCCTGAATTTGCGTTCTTGGGTCGCAAGTTCAAAATTGCAATCACCGGCGCACCAAATGATCGCGCCGTAACCAAAGCGCATGACATCGGTCTGCGGATGGTGCGCAATGGTGCAGGTGATGCCGGATACGAGGTTATAGTCGGTGGTGGTTTGGGTCGCACCCCAATGATTGGCAAGGTTCTACGCCCATTCCTGCCGCGTGCTGACCTGTTGCCCTATCTGGAATCAGTGATGCAGATTTATAACGTTCTAGGTCGTCGTGATAACAAATATAAGGCGCGTATCAAAATTACGGTTCATGAAAACGGTATCGAGAAAATTCGCGAACTGGTCGAAGAACGTTTTGTCATTCAACGCGCCGCCTTTGGTGGATTTGATCAAGAATTGTTGGCACAGCTCGAGGCAGCGTTTGCGCCGCCAACCTTTATCAAGGCGCCACTGGATGACTATCAAACAGCATATAAAACGGATCCCATTTTCCGCTCGTTCATTGATACAAACATCAGCGCACATAAAAATGTGGATTACGCAATTGTGTCCATTTCGATCAAAAAACAGGGGCAGACTCCCGGCGATGCGACATCACAACAGATGCGGATGATGGCGAAATTGGCTGAAAAATATGCACATGATGAATTGCGTATCAGCCATGAACAAAATGTCATTCTGCCACATGTGCACAAATCACACTTGTATGATGTCTTCAAATCATTGCAGTCGGTGGCATTAGCCACAGCGAACATTGGACTTATTTCTGATATTATCGCCTGCCCTGGTATGGATTACTGTGCATTGGCCACAGCACGTTCAATTCCAATCGCTCAACAAATCGCAACTCGTTTTGATGAATTGAAATTGGAAAACGATATTGGTCCGATGAAAATCAAGATTTCTGGATGTATTAATGCATGTGGGCATCACCATGTGGGGCACATTGGTATCCTTGGTTTGGATCGCGCAGGCGTTGAAAACTATCAGATCACATTGGGTGGTGATGGAACACAGGACGCCAACATTGGCGAACGTGCGGGGCCAGGGTTTTCGTACGATGACATCATTCCGGCTGTGGAACGCATCATCTATACTTATCTCGACATTCGAGATGGCGCACAGGAAACGTTCCTGCAAACTTATAAACGATTAGGTGCCGAACCGTTCAAAGCGGCGCTGTACCCCGCAACCCGCGTGGCGGCACAGTAGATGCCGTTCGAAGCCTTCCAACACTCTGTATCCGACAGGGTTGCTGATCTGAACCATCAGTATCGCCATCATGCGGCGATACCGACGCTGAGCTATGCTCTGAATGATCCGTTGATTGGCAGGGTGGCCATGGTGTCATCGTTTGGGGCGGAATCTGTGGTGTTATTGCATATGATTTCGATCATTGACCGTACAACGCCGGTTTTGTTCATCGACACCAACATGTTGTTCCCAGAAACTTTGGAATACCAAATACAGGTTGCTGACTATTTGGGGCTGACGGATGTGCGTCGCATTCGCGCGAACGCGGATGACATAAGCCGTGTTGATCCGTTTGGCCGTCTGCACTTGGCTGACACCAACAGCTGTTGCGCGCTGCGTAAATCTGCCCCCTTACAAAATGCTTTGGGTAATTTTGATGCATGGATCACAGGGCGTAAACGGTTTCAAGCGGGCACCCGTCAAGAATTAGATTTGTTCGAGGCCGAAGATAACACTCGCATAAAAATCAACCCGCTCGCGCATTGGCGCCGCGAGGATTTGCAGGAATATATCATCAACAATCGCCTGCCACGCCATCCTTTGGTGGCACAAGGATACCCATCCATCGGCTGTGCCCCAACCATCTGCACACGCAAAGTCACCGATGGCGAAGACCCCCGTGCTGGACGCTGGGCGGGTGCGGACAAAACAGAATGCGGCATCCATTTTGGTGTAAACGGCGCAAAACGAACAAACACAAAGGACACTGCATCATGAGTGTGATTGTAACAGATACTGGATTTCAATCGGATGATTGGGCAGATGGATTTCAGGCATGGGATAACACCAACCTGACAAATTCGGATCGCCCATCGGGTTATGCCATCGACATGGCCAATACGGCAAACCCCGATGACTTGGTCCCCTTCTTTGACGATGCTGCCATAATCCGCATTGCGTTCCCGAATTCTGCTGATGGACGCGGCTTCACCTTGGCACGCCATCTGCGCCTGTTGGGTTACACTGGTCGTTTGCGCGCAAACGGTCATGTCTTGGCCGATCAATACGCCATGGCGCGCCGCTGTGGATTTAACGAGATCGAAATTTCGGATGATCTGGCCGCACGCCAACCAGAGGATCAATGGGTGTTTCGCGCCGATTGGACGCAAAACAGTTACCTGTTGCGCATGCAACAATCAGTCTAAACCCACTGGCACTTTTATCAATATACCCTTATTCCGTGAGACATCAAAAATGAACGAGCAAACAACCGTGACCAAAGCCACCCCTATTCTGCCCGATGCGCAAACTGTAACATCTGTAAAACATTATACGGATCGTTTATTTTCTTTCCGCGTCACACGCCCACAATCATTGCGCTTTCGCTCTGGTGAATTTGTGATGATCGGTCTGATGGGCGATAATGGAAAACCATTGTTGCGTGCGTATTCCATCGCATCACCCAGCTGGGACGAAGAATTAGAGTTTTACTCTATCAAAGTTCAAGACGGCCCATTAACGTCAAAATTACAAAATATCCAAGTAGGCGATCAGGTCATTGTCCGTCCCAAACCCGTGGGAACATTGGTGTTGGATGCATTATTGCCCGCAAAACGTATCTACTTCATCGCCACCGGCACAGGGATTGCTCCGTTTGCATCCCTGATGCGCGACCCAGACCTGTACGAACGTTACGAAGAGGTCATCATGTGCCATACTTGTCGTGATGTTGCCGAATTGGATTATGGCCGTGATTTGGTTGCAGGATTGGCAGATGATCCCTTAATTGGTGAATTTGTCGGCGACAAATTGAAATATTACCCGACGACGACGCGCGAACACAGCCCAAAAATGGGTCGTATCACCACATTGTTGTCTGATGGAACAGTTGCCGCCGATCTGGGATTGCCACCCTTAAATCCCGAAACGGATCGGTTAATGGTTTGTGGATCAATTGGTTTGAACAATGATATTAAGGCTATTTGCGAAGCAGCAGGCCTAGAAGAGGGTTCAAATTCATCACCATCGCATTACGTGGTAGAGAAGGCTTTTGTTGGATAAACTTGTTCCCTGTGCCCAACTTGCGTCAAATTGTAACAATTGATAAACTCAAAGTCAGCTCACAGGGACGTTATTAGTTAGTTACCAATTTAATTTGCTATGACACTCCCAACGCAAACAAAGCGTTTTGAATTTAACAACTCTAAAAGGGAAGATATCATGTCTAACACAGTAAAAACTTTGGCAGTCGCAGCGGCTGTTGCAACTGCAGCGGTTTCAATGACCACAACAGTAAGTGCCGGAAGCGATGGCGCCAACGTAAAATGCTACGGCATTGCATTGGCTGGTGAAAACGGTTGTAAAGCGGGCGCAGGCACAACATGTGCCGGGACTTCAACTGTTGATTACCAAGGTAACGCATGGCTACTTGCTGCTGAAGGCACATGTACAACAATGGAATTACCTGCTGCCGCAGATGGTTCAGCGCGCACAGGCTCTCTGACAGCGCTTGAACGCGACGTACCTGCATAATTTATTGACTGTGGGCGTAAAACCTATGCCCACAGCTCATCCACGGGGGATTTCAAATGGTGAACTTTACCCACCACAACACCCTGCCCCACAAGGCAGGTGTTGGATATAAAGCCCAACATTTAAACGACATATTGCAAGATCCTGATCGCATTGGCTGGATTGAAATTCACGCCGAAAATTATATGGGTGATGGCGGTCGCCCTATTGCACAACTTAGACATCTGCGCGAAAAACTTCCCGTTTCTTGCCACGGTGTGGGACTGTCTATTGGGTCCGAATCCCCTTTGGATCGTGATCATTTAGCACGCTTGAAAAAACTGGTTGCATGGCTGGAACCGGCAATGTTTTCTGAACATTTGGCATGGTCAACGCATGATACCGCGTTTTTAAACGACCTTTTACCCGTACCATATACACAATCTGTCGCGGATCGTGTCGTGTCACATGTTCAACAGGTACAGGAAACAGTTGGGCGCCAAATGTTGCTGGAAAATCCGTCCACATACGTGGCCTTTGAACAAAGCGATATGACAGAAGTTGATTTCCTGACCGATGTCGCAAAGCGGTCGGGATGCGGATTATTGCTAGATATCAACAACGTTTTTGTGTCGGCAACCAACCAAAAATACTCACCACACGAATATATTGACACCTATCCGACACAATTCGTGGGGGAAATCCATTTGGGCGGCCACGAAGAGGAAAGCGATGATCACGGTGACTTCCTGTTAATTGACACCCACTCGCGTGCCGTCATTGACCCTGTTTGGGCGCTGTATGAATACACATTGGCAAAGGCAGGTGCCCGCCCGACCCTGATTGAATGGGATAGCGATATTCCAGAATGGTCAGTCTTGGCATCCGAAGCGGCGCATGCGGATGCGATGTTGGCACAATATGCCAAAGTGGCGGCTGAATGAGTACGTTCCAAGACGAATTTGCACGGGCTTTGTTGAACCCCGATTTGGCCACTCCTGCCGGTTTAATCGATCCCTCGGGTCGTGTGGCGGGCAAACGATTTGACGTTTATCGCAACAATGTGGTGCATTCCTTGATTGCCGCCATGGGAGAATCATTTCCTGCAATCAAGAAGATCGTCGGGGATGATTTTTTTGATGCAGTGGCAGGTGTTTACATTCGCGCCCACCCACCTCAACAGCCAGTAATGATGTTTTACGGACAGGATTTTCCTGCTTTTTTGCTGGATTTTGAACCCGTGGCGCATCTAAACTATTTACCTGATGTTGCGCGTTTGGAATTGGTGCGGCGCGATTGTTATAATGCCGCCGACATAAACCCAATGGACGCGATGGTACTAACGACGATGTCGCCAGACGCCTTGATGTCCGCGCGCGTTACTTTTGTGCCCTGCGCGGTGCTGTTTCACACCTGCCATTCGGCGCACAGTATTTGGCATTACAATATGGTCGAAGAGTTTCAGATTACCGACCCGCAAGAATGGATTTTATTGACCCGCCCAGAACTTGATATCATTCCGCATCATTTGGATGAAGCCACATTTGCAGTTTTAGAAGCGCTTAAAAATGGTGACACTTTGGAAACCGCTTTTGATGCAGGTTTGTCGATCAACAGCGACTTTGACCTGTCAGGGGCGATTGGATTGATGATGTCTACACAGATTATTCAAAACATAACGTCCTAGGGGGACATGATGACAACACTTTTAAATCTCTACGATCGCTTTTTTTCAATTCTTGCTAGCGCGGCAGGAGAGTGGTTTTTACCCACCCTCGCGCGGTTTATATTTATCGCGGTTCTTTTGAAATATTTCTGGGGTTCTGCAATGACCAAAGTCGGCACTGGCTTTGGTGGTCTATTCAACCTGGATGCCAATGGCTATGTGCAAATTTTTCCAACTAAGATGGATATGTTAGGCTATGATCCATCAGGCTTAGGTCTCGTTTACAAGGTGGTTGCCGTTCTTGGCACATGGTCCGAATTTATTTTGCCCGCCCTGATTTTGGTCGGCCTTCTCACAAGATTGGCGGCATTGGGCATGGTTGGGTTTGTTTTGGTTCAAACAGTCGTAGACGTCACCGGGCACGGTTCAAAATTGGGGGCATGGTTTAACAATACATCAAGCGATTTGATCGCAGATCAACGCCTATTGTGGTTCATGTTATTCGCATTCATGATCGTCAAAGGTGCGGGACCATTGTCGCTGGATCGGTTAATGAAACGCGCCTAATCGCCTTTGGTATAGGCCGCCAATATCGCCAAAATACCGGCAATGGCACATAATGTGATGGGGAACATGGTCCAAAAGCGCCACTCGAAACCCCAATACATACCTGCGGCAGACAATAATAACAGCGGGCCTGACCATGTTGGGCGCGCGTGAACCAAGCCACCACCAACCAGCGCCAGAACCGGTGCTAATAGGCTCATCGCGCGGATCACGCCGACGTCGTCCAGTTGGTTAAGGACGTCAATCTCTGGTGCTTTGGTTTCCAATGTATCGACCAAAACAGTGTATCCATAGGCGAAGAAGCCTATTATCATTCCCCATAGGCCTGAAATAACCCCTAGGATAAGTGCTGTGTTGCGCATGTTGTGGCTCCTTGTTTCATTGTATGTAGTCATCCGCACCCCCGCCCTGCAAGGGTGGATTACAGATACTGTGCTTGGATGTCTTTGGTCCACCCAAGGGTCAGGCCGTTTGGCCCGTCAATAACGGGACGCTTCATCAGGGTGGGATGGGCAGCAAGCAGCTCTAATGCGGGCAGTTGGCGTTCGATTTCGGACAAGCCGCGCCATGTGGTGGATCGGGTGTTTAGCAAGGCGTCGCCGAAGGTGGCGTGAAAGCGGGCGAGATCGTCATGGACGACACCGTCGACGCGGACGTCGATCAGGGTGATGTCCACGCCGGTTGCTTGAATTGCCTTCATCGCCTTGCGGCAGGTATCGCAATTTTTTAGGCCATAGAGGCGCATTGATTCCACTCTTTCATTGTATTTTTACCGCAGGATAGCGTATTTAGGCCCGCAAAATAAGGCGATTTTCGCCTATTAATTGACAAACACTTGCAATTTAGGCCGATTAACCCCATATTTCGCTTGTGATGCCTATTCTTTCACTAATCTGTTGTCTTCCTTCGTGTTGTCTACTGATTTCTGACACAAGCACACCAAGCCACAGCATGTCGCGTGTGGTAATAAAGGAAGACTATTATGCCAAACGGTACAGTAAAATGGTTCAATGGAACTAAAGGCTACGGCTTTATCGCACCAGAAGATGGCGGCGCGGATGTGTTTGTTCACATCACAGCTGTTCAAGCTGCTGGTTTGCAAGGTTTGGAAGATGACCAAAAAGTCACTTACGAACTAGAAGAAGGCCGTAATGGCAAACAGAATGCGATGAACATTTCATTGGGTTAAGTTTTGAGCCTCGGCTCTCTTAGAAATCATTGAAAAAGGCGTCCGTTTGGGCGCCTTTTTTTGCGCGCGGATAAGACATCGCGCAATGTCCCCATGGGGACAGGGGGTTATCACATTGATTTTTAAAGATATTTAAAAATTAAGGTGAAAACCCCGTGCGGCAGGGTACCATGAATTCGCAAAGCGAAATCATGGGTGCGGCAGGGATTTGGCAACGCCAAATGCCCGAGAGCACAGGACGTTTCCACAATCACCGTAATTTATGTTGTTCCCCTCTTTGGGCTGTTCGTGCTCTCGGGCATTTGATAAATCAAATCCCTGCCGCACCCGTGAAATCGCTTCGCGACTTCACTTGACCAAAACAGCCCGCGCCCGAC
>CAXBJO010000025.1:0-37377 GCA_963976255.1 uncultured Rhodobacterales bacterium | reverse complement strand
TGCCAAACCCAATAGTGGAAGCAAGATGCCGCCGCCTGAGCTGCCAGCAGATGAACCTGGTGCTGCTTCGTCAACCATTACGTCTTCCGTTACTGGCTCAATTGTACCAGCGAAAGAAGCAGTTGCCAAAGTGGCTGCAACTAATGTTGCTGTTGTTAGTTTTAAAATACCCATAGTATTCTCCATGTTGATAAGATCATCGATACCAGACTGTAAACTGAAACCACTCATAAATGTCAACAGTTCTTAGTGAATTAGAAATATTACTCAGAATGCGTGCAAAAATGTCAAAAGGCAAACAGGGCAGGCCGCATCCTGCTCTTTGATTGGAATCTTAAGTTTGGCGTTTTAATCTGGGATTTCCTGAAGTTGTCGGCCAGAGGGTGCACTAGAGCCGTCTGATGAAATCAAGGCGATAATAACAGCAAGGCCTAGCAGTGATAATAAGATGCCATCGCGCGAATCTTCGGATGACTCTGCTTCAGCGGGCGGAATTTCAGTGACGGGGGCTTGGGTAGGGCTGTGCGCGAAAGATGCTGATGCGAAAGATGCGGTAAGCAATGTTGTAATCGCGAATTTAGTAAAGGTCATATAATTGTTCTCCGAAAAAATAAGTTATCCCCAAATGGATATACTACTTAAATCTAAATTCAGCGGTGCAAAAACACAACGTTTTATGCCTGAGCCATCTCAAAAAGTGTAAAAATTTCGTTAATTCTCATACAAAAATAAAATCTAGTGCGTTGGTGCACTGCATCTGTAGCCAATTTAAATGTCACAAAGAGCCATTTTGGCCAATCTGTCACTGTACACAACCGCAAAGCACGAATTGCCATCAGTATGCGGCGAAGATCAATTGGTATAGTTTGTAGTCACTTTCGAATGGGCAAGAATATATTGCACTGCGACATGAATACATAAATCGGATGTCATTTGGCTTGGATATGTTTATTCTACGTGAAACCGCGCGTGTCGTTTTCGGGCGGATGTTCTTTATTAATGTCGAAACAAAGTTGTAGTGAATGGCTTTTAAAATTCTACTGACGGGTGGTTTGGGGTATATTGGGTCGCATACTTATGTTGACCTGATTGCAGCCGGCTTTGATGTTGTGATCATTGATAACCTATGCAATTCCAAACGCGGTGTCAGTGATCGTTTGGAACAGGTCACGGGTGTACCCACGGATTTTGTAGAGGCGGATGTTTTGGACAAGGCGGCCTTGGCACAGGTTTTCACTGATCATAATTTCGACGCGGTCATCCATTTTGCAGGGCTCAAGGCGGTGGGCGAAAGTGTTGAGAAGCCGTTGCAATATTTTCAAGTGAACGTGGTGGGCATGGTGAATGTCCTGCAGGCAATGCAGGTGGCAGGGGTGAAATCAATCGTGTTTTCATCGTCAGCCACGGTTTACGACCCCATACAACCCTCGCCCTTAAACGAGGGGATGCCGACGGGATATGCAAATCCGTATGGGTATACTAAGTTAACATGCGAGCAGATATTACAGCAAGCATGCCATGCTGACCCTGATCTGAAAACTGGTATTTTGCGGTATTTTAATCCCGCAGGTGCGCATGCATCGGGTCTGATCGGCGAGGATCCCAATGACATTCCCAATAATTTGATGCCTTATATTTCGCGCGTTGCGTCGGGTGACTATCCGTTTTTGCGTATTTGGGGCAATGATTATGACACCCCCGATGGCACAGGCATACGCGATTATATCCATGTCGCGGATTTGGCGGCGGGGCATGTGAAATCCGTTCAAGCATTGTTGTCACGAGAGGCCAGCCATTTGGTGAACTTGGGAACAGGCAAAGGGTATTCAGTGTTGGAAATGTTAAACGCCTATTCCACCGCTTGCGGGCGCGCATTGCCATATGAAATAATGCCGCGCCGTGCCGGTGATTTGGCCACTACATTTGCAGAAGTGGGGCGCGCCAAGCAATTGTTGGGGTTCAGCGCCACGCGCGGATTGGACGAAATGTGCAGCAGCAGTTGGCATTGGATCAACACAGGCGCTAAATTGGTCAGCCCCGACGGATAAACCCTTTGACGTCGCGCCGTGATACCGCGCCGAATAATTTTAGGAATATCGCATAACTGACCATGCCCGCCGCAATCAATGCCAACAACGCACCATAACGGACGGTTGGCAAATTGAACGCATCGCCCATCAGATATTGCATGCCAAACACCACAACACCCATGCCAATGCTGGCCAATAAAATAAACGGGGCACGTGATTTCAGGCGGGCGTCCAATTGGACAGCGTCACCCATTTTACCAACACCGCGCCACAACAGGATCACCATCGCCCATGACGATACTGTGGTCCCAATGGCGGCGGCCAAGAACCCGAATGACCATGACAATCCAATCGCCAAAACCACATTTAATACCATCGCGATGATTGCAAATCGAAACGGTGTTTTGGTGTCTTCGCGGGCGAAATATAGTGGTTGCAAAACCTTTTGCAAAACGAATGCAGGCAATCCAATGCCGTAAATCGCCAATGCACTGGCGGTGGCCACGGAATCCGTGGATGTAAATGCGCCGCGTTCAAACATCACCGAAATTAATGGGTAGGGCACAACGGCCAACGCCACTGCGGATGGTAGGGTTAGCAATAACGAAAATTCCAACGCACGGTTAAACGCATCTTGGCCACCTGCGTCGTCCAAATCTGCCAGTTTGCGCGATAATTCGGGCAACAATACAATGCCAATCGCAATGCCAACAACGCCCAGCGGCAACTGATATAACCGATCCGCGTAATACAACCACGCAAATGCACCCTCAAAATAGCTGGCCACTTGGCGACCGACCAACAGGTTGATCTGCACCACTCCACCTGTCAAAACGGCAGGCACGGCCAGTATAAACAACCGTTTCATGTCGGGGGTAAAGCGCGGAATGCGCAGGCTTAAGCGCAGTCCCAACCGCCGCACAGCCACATAAACCATCCCCATCTGTGCAACGCCCGCAAATGCGGCGCCCCATGCCAAAGAAAACCCAATATCCCATTCCATGTAAGCCGCCAAAACCATGGTTGCGACCAATATGATATTCAGCAAAACAGGCGCGGCGGCGGCGGCGGTGAAATGGCGGTGCGCGTTTAAAATACCGCTGAACAGCGCGGCCAAAGAGATGAATAAAACATAGGGAAAAATGATCCGCGACAGATCAACCGCCAAATCAAACCGACCGTCGGCGGTGAACCCGCTGGCCATGGCGTACACCAGATAGGGCATGAATAATTGCGCAATCAACGTCAGTAAAATCAACATCCCCGCAAGGGTCGACATGGCCTGGGTTGCGAATTCGGCGTGATCTTCGTCGCTTTGCAATTTTTTGGTATACAGCGGCACAAATGCCAAATTAAACGCCCCTTCGGCGAAGAAACGACGGAACAGATTGGGTAATGCAAACGCCGCCTGAAACGCCTCGGCCACCATGCCCGTGCCCAGATAGGCCGCCAGCATCAAATCGCGGAACAGCCCTGCAAAGCGGCTTATTAACGTCCAGCCACCAACGGTGACGAAAGATTTGACCATTTTAGCGGGTTTGCTCATGCCATTGACGCCTCTGCGCCCAATTCAATCGCAGCCTGCAATTTTACGCGAATGGACTGTTGTTTGTAGTCTGATTTTATTTTCAACCCGACCATATCCTTGACGTAAAATACATCCACCGCTTGGGCACCATAGGTGGCGATGACAGCGCTGACAATTTGAATGTTGGCATTGGCCAATGTGCGGGTCAGATCAAACAACAGGCTGGGACGATCACGAGTGTCGACCTCGATGATTGTGTAAATATCCGAACCCTCGTTATCAAAGGTGATATTGGTTGGTACTTTAAAATCGCGCTCGCGCTTTTTCAACTTGTTGCGCCGCTTGAGCACGTCCCGTGCGATCACATCCCCCGACAGGGTTTTACCGATCATTTCTTGTAGTCTGTCCAAACGGGATGCCTCGAATGGTTTGCCTTCATCGTCTTGGATCCAAAACACTGGCGTCGCGTAACCATCGGATGTGGTATAGGTGCGGGCATCCACGACGTTCGCATTCACCAATGCCAAGGCTCCTGCAAGGCGTGAAAATATGCCGGGGTGATCCTGCATCACGAATTGCGCACGGGTGGCATCGCGGTCAATATCGACCTCGAAATGACACACCATATGTTGATCCGCCAGTGTTTGAAACAGCTGTGCAAACCCCTGTTGGGTGTCGGTATCCAAACCCTGCCAGTATGCGGGGTAATGGCGTGTTAATTCGGCCTGTTGTGCGTCGGAATCCCAATCGCTCAATCTGTCGGCCAGGGCCTGTTTTGCAATTTCCGTTGGATTGTGTTTGCCCTGTGTGTCCAA
Source organism: uncultured Rhodobacterales bacterium (assembly GCA_963976255.1). Classification (GTDB taxonomy): domain Bacteria; phylum Pseudomonadota; class Alphaproteobacteria; order Rhodobacterales; family Rhodobacteraceae; genus Amylibacter. Next base: position 33,004 of record CAXBJO010000025.1, on the reverse strand, counting down.
GCCGTCTTGGATTAACACCCGCGTGTGTTTGTATAAATCGCGCAGTAATTGCGATTTCCAATTGTTTAACGCACCCGGCCCAACACCGCGAATATCACAGACCGTCAACACCGTTAGCAGGTTCAATCGCGGCGTTGTTTTCACGATCTTAGCAAAGTTCACAACGGTTTTGGGATCGGATAAATCACGCTTTTGCGCGAAGTCAGACATCACTAAATGGTTTTCAACCAACCAAACAATGGTTTCGGTTTCGGCGTCAGACAGACCCAATTCGGGCGCAATTTGTGCGGCCAACCGCGCACCAGCGGTTGAGTGATCTTCGGGCAAACCTTTGCCAATGTCATGCAACAGCATGGCAATGTACAAAATACGCCGATCCACGCCTTGTTTCAGTATTTCGGATGACAATGGTAACTCTTCGGTCAGGGTGTTTTGTTCAATCCGCGCCAGCACCGAAATGCATTGAATTGTATGTTCGTCCACGGTGTAGCTGTGGTAAAAATTGAACTGCATCATCGCGATAATACGTTTGAATTCGGGAATGACCGCCCCCAAAACGCCCAGCTCGTTCATCCGACGCAAGGCGCGTTCGGGATTGCCGTAATCCAGCATCAAGGACATGAAAATCCGCTGTGTTTCGGGATCTTGGCGGACTGTATCATCAATCAAATGTAAGTTGCGTGTTACAACTCGCATCGCATCCTGATGGATCAAATAACCAGTTTTCAAGCCCTCTTCGAACAGGCGCAGGATGTTGATTGGATCATCCAAAAATTGATTAGGATCATTCAGATTGATACGACCCAAATCCAGATGGAACAGGTCGGACACCGCGCCGTCTTCGCTGCTGCGGCGCCAAACTATGTTACGTAACCGATCCCCCAACGACATCGATGCCTTGACATGCTGTGTCTCTAATGCGGTTAAAAACACCCGCGTCAACTCGCCTGCGTGGGTCGCATTGCGAAAATAATCCTGCATGAACCGCTCGACTCCGCGCATGCCTTTGCCGCCCTTATATCCCATGCGCTTGGCAACTTCGACTTGATGATCAAAGGTCAATTGTTCGCTGCCACGTTTGGCGCACAGGTGCAGATGACACCGCACCGCCCACAGGTAATCATGGGTGTGTTTAAAACGGTCATATTCTGATTGGGTGAAATACCCTTGTTGGATCATTTCGGCGTGCGTTTGGGCGTTGGCGATGTATTTCGTAATCCAAAACAGCGATTGTAAATCGCGCAAACCACCTTTGCCCTCTTTGACGTTTGGTTCCACCATATAGCGTTGTCCACCTTGACGCTTATGGCGGTCTGCACGTTCGTCCAACTTCTCTTCGACATATTCGCTGGCTGAGGACTGAAATAAATCCCGCCACAGCCGTTTGTTCAAATTATCGTACAGACCCTGATCACCGCACAAATACCGACATTCCAACAACGCCGTTTTGATGGTTTGATCCGTGCGGCCCAATTGCACACATTCCGCCGCACTGCGGGTGGAATGCCCAACCTTCAAGCGCATATCCCACAGGATATACAACAGACTTTCAATCATGCCCTCAATGCGCGGTGTCAGTTTGGACAATGTTAGAAACAACAGATCAATGTCCGAATAGGGTGCCATCTCTTGGCGGCCATATCCACCGACGGCGACAATCGCCATGCGGCTTTTGCGGGGTTTGTCATCGATTGGGTGCATTATGGTATCAACCAAGTCGAATGCATAACTGATCAATCGGTCTTTTAAGAAGCTGTAGGCGGCAATGGTTTTTGCGGATTCGAATGGTGCGGCGGTGAATGCATTGGCAATGCGATCGCGGCCTTGTTGGTTTGCACCATGCAGAATTTCGGCAAATGCGTGGCGATAGTTTTCTGGATTTTCATCCCGCAAGACGCGCGCGATCTGTGCATCCATATCAGCCTTGTCGAAAAGCAATTCGGGCGCGCAAATCAGCGCGCCCGAATAAGACAAGTCAACAGATTTTGTCATGAATTACGATCCCGAGCCGCCAAAGTTAGTTGGGGCAGGCGAGATAACTCGCAGACCACCTGCTGACGCTTCTGCCACAGATAATGCACGTTGGGTAGAACCATTTTTAAGTAGCCGAAAGGCGCCACTGGCACCACGGAACCCTTGACTGCGGGTCAGTTGCGATCGCTGGGCGGCACCTGTGTTACGCTGGCTTAACAATTCGGCGAATGCTTTCACGCCGTCATATGCAACGCCTGCTAATGGATGGGGTGCGATGCCATAAGTGTTGTTGAAACGCGCATTAAACGCGCTGATCGCTGCGCCATCTGGAATGGCGAACCAACCCCCACGTAATCCCGGGGTACTTAATGTTTCGCGTGGAATATCCCAGCGTGCTAAACCTAAAACTTTTATGGTTTCGATCTGCAATCCACCCGCAGGAAGGGATTGCGCCAGCAATGGCAACCCTGATGCACTGTCCGCGGTTAAAACAACCGCTGTGGTGCCTGAACTGTTCAACTTACCGGCAATTGCAGGTGCTGTTCCGGCAATTCCTTGGGGTGAAAACGGATATGAATAGGCATTTGTGAACTGTGCACCCGCACGTTTAGCCGCAACTTTTACAGCATTTGCGGCAACATCACCCGCCGTGTTTTGGGGCGAAACCACGGCCATGGATTTATAACCCTTGGATGCGGCATAGCGAACAACGCGATCCGCTGTGTTTTGGAAACTATTGCCCAATACGAAAACATTCCCGCCAGCGACCTGTGGTGTGTTGGAAAAACTTAAGACATTAATATTTTTGGCGGCAGCCACGCGACCAACAGCATTTGCAGCTTCTGCGAACAAGGGGCCAATAATTATTTTTGCGCCTTGATTAATTGCTTTTTGCGCGGCGCCTGCAGCTTGTTCGGCATTTCCTGCGGTTGCATAAACGCGCATATCAATCTTGACATTTGGATAATCCGACAACGCCATTTCTGCCGCGCGGATCAAATTGTTTGCTAGATTTTCTTGGTTGCTGTCGCCCGATCCCGAAGGCACCAATAATGCGATGCGCGTCACCCCGTTTAGATTAACACGTGGACCATCTGCGCCACCGCTTGATGTGTTTGACGACGTTAGAACATCCTGACATGCTGTCAATGACAGCGCCAAAACGCCACCTAACACGGCGCGACGCCCATTTAATATCGTTGACTTAAAACTCATTTTATTTCCCCACCCAATAATACTGGTATATGCACTAACGCTTGTGTCAAAAGGTAAGTGATTGATCGCCAAAATACAACGGGCGCTCCAAAATTGGGCGGAAATATTCGTATGATATCGAAAAAATTAGAGGCTGGCCTGTATATACTGGCAACCCCGATTGGCACCGCCAACGACATTACGTTGCGCGCGCTTCAAATTTTGCGTGATGCAGATGTTCTGGCGGCGGAAGATACGCGCGTGTTGCGCAAATTGATGGACATTCACGGGATCGATTTGGCGGGGCGGCGGATTTTACCCTATCACGATCACAACGGCGACGGTCAGCGCCCCAAAATCATGGCGCATCTGGCGGACGGTAAAACGGTTGCCTATTCATCGGATGCGGGCACGCCCCTGATTGCAGACCCAGGGTTTTCATTATCCAAAGCGGCGATTGCCCAAGGTTTTCGTGTTCACGCGGCACCAGGTGCCAGCGCAATATTGACCGCGCTGTGCCTAGCGGGGCAACCCACGGACACCTTCTTTTTCGGAGGGTTTTTGGGGTCTAAATCATCTCAACGTGTTAAAAACCTTGAGAAAGTTGCCGAACTTGGCGCGACGTTGGTTTACTACGAATCTCCTAAGCGCACGGTTGCGGCGTTGCGTGACATGGCGTCTGTCTTGGGCGGTGATCGCGTGGTTTCTGTGTGTCGCGAGTTGACCAAAAAATTCGAAGAGGTCATTCGTGGGACGGTTGATCAAGTCATCGAACAGATCGAAAATCGCGACAGTTTCAAAGGCGAGGTGGTCATTGTTTTAGGCCCACCACATAAAAAACAAACCAGTGATGCGGATATTCACCACGCTTTAACCCTTGCTATGCAAGAGTATCGTATCAAAGACGCCGCGACCCAAATCGCAGAACAATTTGGCGTTCCCCGCAAACGCGCCTATGAAATGGCCCTAAAAATCAAGGATGGTGGTTAATGTCATTGGCGTCATATCATGCAGGACTTTCGGCGGAACATTCAGTGGCTGGAAAATATGCACGATGCGGGTTTAAGATTGTCGCCGAACGATACAAATCGCCCGAAGGTGAAATTGATTTGATTGCACTGCATGGCGACAAATTATATTTTATCGAGGTGAAGCAAAGCAAAACCTTTGATCGTGCCGCCGCCGCATTGGGGGCGCGTCAAATGAAGCGTATTCAAAATGCATCGCTGTGTTATTTGCAAAAAATGGGTCTGCCGTTGGAAACCGAAATGCGGTTTGATGTGGCATTGGTCGATGGGCAGGGTTTCATAAAAGTGATCCCCGACGCCATCCATTAATCCAACCACCGCTTGCATCCCCCACGGCCATGGGTCAGTATTTATCCAACCTAGTTTGGAGACTAACATGCCCCTTAAAATCGCCATTCAGATGGACCCGATTGAGCCCATCGACATCACCGCTGACAGCACCTTTCGTATCATGGAAGAGGCGCAACTGCGCGGGCATGAGTTATTTTACTACACCCCCGACCAATTAGCATTCGAAGAGGGCGTAATTACCGCAACCGGCTGGCCGGTTACGGTGCGCCGCGAAGTTGGCAATCATTTCACCAAGGGTGAAAAAACCAAAATCAAACTGGCTGATTGGGATGTTGTGTGGCTGCGCCAAGATCCACCGTTCGATATGGGATACATTACCACCACGCATTTGCTGGACATGATCCATCCCGACACGTTGGTCGTGAACGACCCGCAATGGGTGCGCAATTATCCGGAAAAACTGTTGGTGTTGGAATTCCCCGATCTGACCCCACCCACGACAATTGCGCGTGATGTGGATATTTTAAAAGCCTTCAAAGAGAAGCACAAAGACATCATCCTGAAGCCGCTTTACGGCAATGGCGGTGCGGGTGTTTTCCGCCTGGGACCTGACGACAAAAACCTCAGCTCGTTGCACGAATTATTCTGTGGCATTAATAACGAGCCGTTGATTGCGCAAAAGTTCCTGTCAGATGTATCCAAGGGCGACAAGCGGGTCATTTTGGTTGACGGCGAACCCGTCGGCGCGATTAACCGTGTCCCAGCCAAGGGCGAAACCCGTTCCAACATGCACGTCGGTGGCCGCCCTGAAAAGGTGGCAATGGATGCGCGCGATCTGAAAATATGCGCCGCAATCGGCCCGTTGTTGCGGGAAAAAGGCCAAGTTTTTGTGGGTATCGACGTGATTGGCGGTAATCTGACGGAAATCAACGTCACATCACCCACAGGCATCCAAGAATTGGAACGGTTTGACGGGATCAATGTTGCGGAAAAAATCTGGCAAGCGATTGAACGCAAATTTTGATGCATTTGCCGCTTGGGTTTTACGCCGTTGGATCACGGGTGTTTATGAAATTCCCACTCAAGATGGTGAAAAACGTAAACCTGTTGCGTCGCTACATGGATTTTGTGCCCAAGATCAGCAACCGAAAAATATCCAATGTGCAATTTGATCGCATCACGTCGGGCACGGGCGTCAACGCCGTATCGGCCTTGGCCGTTGGTGAACCATCCCCACAGGTGGTTTTATACATCCACGGCGGCGGTTTTGTGTTTGGCAGTGCGGATGCGTACAAGAAGTTCGTGTCCAAAATTACCGCTCGTTTGGGCATTCAGGCGATTATCCCCGATTATGCATTGGCACCAGAACACCCGTTTCCTGCTGGCTTTAACGATGTTTTAAACAGCTATGTTGCCTTGTTGGATCAGGGTTATTCTGGCAAAGATATTGCGTTGATGGGCGACAGTGCAGGGGGCAATTTATTGTTGGCTGCCTTGGCCGAAATGCCAAAACGTGATATTCCACAACCTGCATGCGCCGTGGCATTCGCCGCGCAAACGGATTTCACATTTCAAGGAACCAGCCTGCTCAATAATCGCAAATCTGATTGCGTTTTGGTATCTGATCGATACCTTGAATTGCGCGAAAAATACCTTGGGGATGCCGACCCGCGCGATCCTCGCGCATCGCCGCTGTTTGCGGATTTTAGACATGCACCACCCGTGCAAATTCAGGTGGCGAAACGGGAAATACTGTATGATGACAACGTGGCAATGGCTGAAAAATTAATCGCCGATGGCGTGGATGTTGAGTTGATCGAATATGATCACGGTTTCCATGGTTTTCAATTATTGGCGGGCAAAGAGGCATCCGCTGACGCCGCTTTGGATCGTGCGACACAATTTATTGCCACGCATTTAAACCACTAACCGAAAGCTCAATGCTTCGGCGATTTGGGGCTGACGGACGTTTTCTTGTCCGTCCAAATCCGCAATCGTTCGCGCTACCCGCAAAACGCGGTGATATCCGCGCGCAGTTAGTCCAAATTTTTCCGACGCTTTCATCAGCATTGCCATTCCATCTGCGTCGGGTGTTGCAATCTGTTCCAATATCGCGCCTTCGGCATCTGAATTCAGGCGCATATCGTCAATATCGGCAAAGCGTGCAGTTTGCACATGCCATGCGGCCAAAACCCGCGCCGCAATCACCGTGCTGGTGTCACCGCCTGAAATGCCCGACAGGTCATGAATGTCAACGGCCGGCACATCAACCCGTAGATCGAATCGATCAATCAATGGCCCCGAAATCCGCCCCATATAATCCTCGCCGCACACAGGCGCGCGTGAACAGGCACGCCCCGCATCAAACAAATGCCCGCATTTGCACGGGTTCGCGGCGGCGATTAACATGAATGAACAGGGGTACGAAACATGCGCATTTGCACGTGCCACCATGATTTTGCCCGTTTCCAATGGCTGTCGTAATGTTTCCAAAACCGTGCGTGGAAATTCGGGAAACTCGTCCATAAACAGCACGCCATTATGCGCCAATGACACCTCGCCCGGTTTTGCACCGCGTCCACCGCCCACAATTGCGGCCATGGATGCGGTGTGATGGGGATCACGAAATGGGCGGGTTTTGGAAATGCCGCCCTCGTTCAACAGTCCTGCCAAGGAATGCACCATCGATGTTTCCAACGCCTCGACCGCGCTTAATGGCGGTAGCAAGCTGGGTAATCGTGCGGCCATCATGGATTTTCCTGAACCGGGTGATCCCACCATCAAAAAATGGTGACGTCCAGCGGCGGCGATTTCCATCGCACGTTTGGCACGTTCTTGGCCTTTGACATCCGACATGCACCGGCCTTCGGGATTATGCGCCACTTCGCCGGGTTCTGCGGGGGACAGGGGGGAACGCCCCGAAAAATGCGCCATGCATTGCGCCAGTGTGGCGGGGGCAATCACCTGAACGGCGCCAACCCACGCGGCCTCTGCGCCGCACTCTGATGGGCAAATCAGATCACAATCTGCTTGGGCGGCGGCCAAGGCGGCGGGCAGTGAACCAATCACAGGGATTAACTTTCCATCCAGCGACAATTCCCCCATCGCCACCTGCCGTTCGACAATTTCGGGGGGAATCACATCCATCGCGGCCAGCAATGCCATCGCAATCGGCAGATCGAAATGAGACCCCATTTTAGGCAAATCAGCGGGCGACATATTGATGGTGATTTTCTTGGATGGCATCGCCAACCCCATGGCCGTGATCGCAGAGCGCACGCGTTCACGCGCCTCGCTGACTGCTTTGTCGGGCAGGCCAACAATTTGAAACGCAGGCATCCCCGCAGACAGCGCACATTGCACCTCGACCAGACGTGCCTCGATTCCGTGGAACGCAACAGTATAAGTCCGTGTAATCATCATCGCCGCCAACATTAATGTTGGTTAACGGCTAATGAATCATGGTTTAGATTTGGTAAATTTTCATAAACTCATCCCATGCGGCGGGGTCGGCCACGGTTTTATCGCGACAGAATGCGTTGCAAAATCCGAAGCGACGGCGATCTATTTCCAAAACATGGGTGATCTCCTTGCCTGAATACGGACAGACGTCATTTTCACAGTCGGTGCCATCAACGGGTACGGCAACCATCGGTGTGGGGCCAATCCATTCGCCCTCAGGCAAATCCAAATCATACCCCGGTTGAATATAATTTTGCGCCTTGCCCATAGCCCGCCAACGTCGGAAATTTGGTTCGGCCAAATGCGCCTGAATATAGGTCTCGGACGTCGACGATCGCGGCAGACCATAGGTCGCAAATCGTGTAGCGACAGGGGCATAAAATACATCGGCAATCGAGTATTTGCCAAATAACCATGGTCCCGCATTGTCATGCGCCGCCCGCGCCGTGTCCCACAATTTTTCGATCCGTGCACAATCCGCCAACACCGCATCGCTGGGTTTAAATGTCGGATAGTGCCGCGCCAAATTCATCGTGCAATCCGTGCGCAATGCCCCAAAACCCGCATGCATTTCCGCCGTGATGGATCGCGCCATTGCACGAAGCGATGGATCGGTAGGCCAGTAACCCTTGTCGGTGTGGCGCTCGGCCAATTCTTCGGCCAATGCTAAACTGTCCCAAACAACCGCGCCATTCAATCGCGCGGCAGGCACCAGTTTAGCAGGCGCAAAATCCGCCAACAGAGTTCTAAATTCATCAGAATACATTCGCGCAGATCGCACCGATACGGGGACATCAAACGCGGCAAACAACAACCATCCACGCAAAGACCAGCTGGAATAAGTTTTGTCGCCAAGAGCAAGTTCATACGTCATGAACGCAGAATGCGCATCAGACCCGACATTGCAAATGCAAAGTTGTGACGCCCCACGTCACAGGTTGTGATTAACGCCCAAAACCCGCCAATCATCGCCACCCATATGTTCAATTTTCGTCAGCGAAAGGTTGTCTATTTTAAACCCTAACGCACTGGTCGCGCTCATGTTTGTGGCGCGTTGCACCTGTGTTAGGATCACCCCAAAATGTGCAACCGCCACAATGTGCCGCCCCGTAAAGGTTTCCGAAATTCGATCCACCGCCGCATTAATGCGCGCCGCGCCTATATTCCAACTCTCGCCATTTGGCGGGGCAACGTCGCCAGGGTTTGACCAATACTCGCGCGCCAAATCAGGATTTTCTGCGCTGATCTCGTTGTAATTACGCAGCTCCCAATCGCCAAAATGAAATTCGCGCAACTGATTGTCATGAGGCAGGCGTTCGCGTGCCCCTTGGATCGCATCCGCCGTGGCAACACAACGGATCAAATCGGATGAAATCACCACCGCATCGTCGGGCAGGTGGTCATGCAATCGCGCCAAACCATCCGTATTAGACAGGTCAGCGGCCACATCCGACCAGCCCACAAAATTGCTGTGGTGCGTTGGGCCGTGCCGTATCCACCACCAATTTGTCATGTTATTGATTGGGGCAAGCGCCCCTTTAGAACCATGGGAATTCCCGCCGTGACCAAAACCACCAAATCGGCGGCGGCGGCAATATCTTGATTTAACTGTCCTTGCAAATTCAGAAACTGTCGCGCCAGTATATTGTCGGGAATAACACCCATGCCCACCTCGTTTGACACGCAAATAACCGGTGCATCACAGGCCGCCAAAAACGCGGACGTATCCAAATCCACCTCGGCCAACATGTGATTGGTTAACCACATCGACAGGCAATCAACCAATGTGACACCGTCGCCCAGCGCCGAAATAATATCCATCGGCGCTTCGATTGTGTCCCAATCGTCGCCACGATCCACACGGTGTGCCGCTATTTTACCGCGCATCTCGTCATCAAACGCCTGTGCGGTCGCCACATAGGTTTTTGGCAGTCCCGCGGCACGGGTCAACAATTCGGCAAACACCGATTTGCCCGAATTCGCCCCGCCCAATATCAGCGTCAGTTTTGGAAAATCTTGATCCATGTAAATCTCGTTCTATTCGCCACCATATTATCGTCAATCGAGGCGAAACACGACTGAAAATTTGCACTGATCCTGCGCTTGCCAGTCAGCATTGCCCCTATTACACATAAGTCAGACATATTGGACAGATCAGACATGTTAAACGGCAGACGGGTTTTATTGATCATTGGGGGCGGTATCGCCGCCTATAAATCGCTGGAACTGATCCGCGCATTGCAAAAACGCGGCGCATTTGTGGTGCCCGTGATGACCCGCGCCGCATCCGAATTTGTAACACCACTGTCCGTGTCGGCATTGTCAGGACACAAAGTGTTCCAAGACCTGTTCGATCTGACGGACGAGGCGGAAATGGGTCACATCGAATTATCGCGTTCCGCCGATCTGATCATCGTCGCGCCTGCCACGGGTGATTTGATGGCGAAAATGGCGCTGGGCATGGCGTCCGATCTGGCGACGACGTTGTTGTTGGCGACGGACACGCCCGTGATGATTGCCCCTGCGATGAACGTGCGGATGTGGGAACATGCGGCCACACAACGCAACCTGAAAACGCTGATCATGGATGGTATTCATGTTTGTGGCCCGGATAAGGGCGATATGGCCTGTGGTGAATTTGGATTTGGACGTATGAGCGAACCTGACGTAATTGCAGACGCCGCATCCGATATTTTGCTGAACGGGCCGCTGAAGGGCAAACATATCATTGTCACCTCTGGCCCCACACACGAACCGATTGATCCCGTGCGTTACATCGCCAACCGATCATCGGGATCACAAGGCAGTGCAATCGCCAATGCGTTATCCGCACTTGGTGCAAGGGTCAGCTTTATTACAGGGCCCGCGCGCGCAGAAATGCCCGAAGGTTGCGATATAATTCGCGTCGAAACCGCGCGTGAAATGTTGGATGCAGTGCAAAATGCATTGCCCAGTGACGCCGCCGTTTTCGCCGCCGCCGTTGCCGATTGGCGGATGACACATGCCACTGACAGCAAGATTAAGAAGACGGCTTCGGGTGACATTCCTGCATTGGATTTTACCGAAAATCCCGATATTCTGGCCACTGTTTCGCAGATGAGCAATGGGCGTCCGAAATTGATCGTGGGCTTTGCCGCGGAAACTGATGACCTGTTGAAAAACGCCACCGCCAAACGCAAACGCAAACAATGCGATTGGATCGTGGCCAATGATGTATCCCCCGAAACGGGCATCATGGGCGGGACTGAAAATGACGTTACCCTGATCACTGAAACAGGTGCGATGGATTGGCCGCGCATGTCCAAGGATGCGGTAGCACAAAAGCTGGCGCAACACATCGCGGATGCGCTGACATGATCAATGTCCAAGTGACCTTTACCGATGGCGCAGATGAAACCCTGCCTTTGCCCGCATATGAAACCGCGCAATCCGCAGGCATGGATTTACGTGCCAACTTGCCCGATGACGTCCGTACATCTGGCATCATCATTGCCCCGAACACCCGGGTCTTAATCCCAACCGGCCTGTCCATCGCGATCCCAACAGGGTACGAGGCACAGATCAGGCCACGTTCGGGATTGGCATTAAAGCACGGTATCAGCATCCCCAATACACCGGGCACCATCGATGCGGATTATCGTGGGCCATTGGGCGTGATCCTGATGAACCACGGCGCGATCGATTTCCACGTCAGCCACGGCGACCGTATCGCGCAAATTATTTTTGCGCCCGTCATTCAGGCCACATGGGACCCCGTTGAAATACTGGATGAAACCACACGCGGCGCAGGTGGTTTTGGATCCACTGGGCGGGGCTGATGGATCAATTTTTGAACGCTATGGGAAACGTGATTTCCCCCCAAGGTGCCTTTAGCCTGATCCTGCTTTTGGCGCTTATTCTGTACGTTCGCTTTCTGCGCCGCATGTCGGCGCGCGCGCGCGCCACCCTGAATTCACGTCCCGACGATGCTCCACAAAATCAAATGTCCGACGCCGAACTGGATCGATATGCCCGCCACATTGTGCTGCGCGAGGTTGGCGGCCAAGGCCAAGCTAAATTGCGAAAGGCGCGTGTTTTGATCATTGGGGCAGGTGGCTTGGGTTCGCCCGTTCTGTCATATTTGGCGGCGGCAGGTATTGGCACCATTGGAGTGATTGACGACGACACGGTCAGCCTGTCCAACCTGCAACGCCAAGTGCTGTTTGACGAAGATCAACTTGCCATGCCCAAGGTTTTCGCTGCGCAAGCAAAGCTCAAAAAACTTAACCCATTTGTCGAGGTTCTGCCCTACCACCGTCGCCTGACAGCGGCGGATGCGGCAACCCTGTTTCCCGACTTTGATCTGATCATCGACGGCACCGATAATTTCGCAACGCGCCAAATGGTCAATGTCGCCGCCGTTGCCGCCAATAAACCCTTACTGTCGGGTGCAATTACACAATGGGAAGGTCAGGTCACCCTGTTCAACGACCGCCCCGAAACACCCTGTTACGCCTGCGTCTTTCCCACCGAACCCGCCGATGGATTGGCACCCGATTGTGCCCAAGCGGGGGTGATGGGCGCATTGCCGGGCATCATCGGATCAATGATGGCGGCCGAGGCGATCAAACACGTCACCGGTGCGGGCAAAACATTATCGGGCAACATGCTGATTTTTGATGCGCTTTACGGCGAATCCCGTAAGTTGAAAATCACCAAAAATCCAAAATGCCCCGTCTGTGGAGGACAAAATGAAACCTAATCGCGCAACGCTTGACGCTGCAATCCCATCCATCCTGTCTGCGCCCAAAAATGGCGCAATGATTGAACGGCTCTGCTTTCGCCCTAATTTTGGCGAACGCACATATGTCAATGAAATCGGCGCGACGGCGGCGGGTGGTATCGATGGATGTCGTTGGTCACACACACCTTGGATGAAACTTGAGGACGGGTCAGGCGACCCCCGTATCCAAGTCAGCATTTTGCAAAAACGTGTTCTTGATCTGGTCTATGATCCAAATGCTAACGATACGCATCCGGGCGACACGTTCATCGTCGACATGGACCTGTCGCACGAAAACCTGCCGGTTGGCACAATCCTTCAGGCGGGAACCGCACAACTGCGTGTCACGGATTATTGGAATGACGCCTGTGTGAAATGGAAGGTGCGCTATGGCGCGGACGCGTTGGATTGGGTGCGCGAACAGGAAAATATCACACGCCGTCTGCGCGGTGTGACCTGTGAAATTATCACGGATGGCACCATTATTAATGGCAGCTTGCTGACCAAGGTTTAAACCCTTGGTATAACCATATTGGGCGGGCGGTGCCCGTCTTGATGCATCTTGATATTCAAAATCACTGTCTCGCCCATTTCATGGCGCGCTTCTTGGGTTGCCGATCCCATGTGGGGCAACAACATCACATTTGGCAACTGGCTTAGGGTAGTATTCACATCCGTACCCGTCGCCAAAACATCCAAACCAGCCCCCGCCAGTTGGCCATTGATCAAGGCCGCCTCAAGCGCTGCTTCGTCGATCAAACCACCGCGTGCGGTATTCACCACAAAGGCTGTTGGTTTCATTTGCGCTAATGCTGGCGCATTCAAAATATTGTGGGTTTCTGCGGTCAACGGGCAACAAACGGCCAGTATATCCACCTGTGGCAACAATCCATGCAGGCTGTCGTGATAGGTCGCGTTCAGACGGGTTTCGGTATCAGGATGCACCTGTTTGCGATTGTGATAATGCACGTTCAACCCAAACGCCCGTGCGCGTTCAGCCAATGCGGTGCCAATGCGCCCCATGCCCAAAATACCCAAAGATTTGCCGGTCACACGGGTGCCCAAAAATGCAGATGGTGCCCAGCCTTGCCAGTCACCTGATTCCATCACGTTTGACCCCTCTTTGAACCGCCGCATCACCGCCAGAACCAAGGCAATGGTCATGTCCGCAGTGTCCGCTGCGCTGATGGTGGGCGAATTCGCCACCAAAATCCCGCGTTTATGCGCCGCCTGAACATCAATGTGATCCACGCCCGATCCGTAATTCGCCAACAGTTTCAATTGATCGCCCGCTTGGGCCAATAAATCCGCATCGATTTGATCGTTCAACGTCGGCACCAAAACATCGGCGCGTTGCATCGCATCCTTCAACGCTTTGCGGCTTAGTGGTATGTCGGCCGCGTTCAATTCGACATCAAACAATTCGCTCAAACGTGCCTCGACCGTGTCGGGCAACTTGCGCGTAACGATGACCTTGAAACTGGAATAAGGCATGGTTGAAAACTCCTACTGGATTTATTCTGCTTATTCTGGCAAATTCTGCGCCAAGGGGGAAGGTGAAAAAGCCATTCAAAAACAAAACCCCAAATAAAGGCGAGCAATGTTAAAAACAAGCAAAGTAATTGCAGGTATATTATCGGTATTTTTGGGCGGTGTAGCATTCGCACAGGAACGTGGTTCAGTCACAAACTTGCCTATTCCACGCTTCGTTTCGATGAAAGCGGACGAAGGCAACGTGCGCCGCGGCCCGTCCAAGACACAGCGCATCGATTGGGTTTATAAGCATCGCGATATGCCTTTGAAGATCGTAAAGGAATACGAACATTGGCGCCGCGTCGAGGATATTGACGGTCAAGGTGGCTGGATGCATTTCCGTCTGCTGTCTACTGCGCGAACCGTGATATTCACAGAAGAAAAAACACCGCTACGCCGGCGTGCCTATGATGGCGCCGAAGCGCGCGCATTTGCAGAACAAGGTGTGATTGGCAAATTGGATGAATGTAATCCTGAGTGGTGCAAAATTTTCATTGGCCGCGAAAATGGCTGGGTCAAAAAGACCGAGGTGTGGGGTGTCGATGCGGACGAGTTGCGGGAATAACATCAAACAAGTTTGGGTTTGAACCAAAATATTGCGACGGAATGATTTCCTCTGAGAGTATTATATCTGCCAATGAAAATACGGCAAGTAGAAACCGAAAGAGCAAATAATGCACAGATTTGAACGCAAGACCATTCTGATCGCCCTTGTTCCCGCGCTTTTGATGGGCGCCATAACGGCCAGTGCTCAATCACAGGATCGTCAGCCCCCTAAACCAGACATCACGGGCATGGCCAGTGCCCTTGGTGTCAACGAAGGCTCATTAAAAACATGCATGCCCGCACCTGCACAGGGACAGCGCCCGTCGCGCCCAGATGCAGGTGAAATAGCATCCTGTTTGAACAATGCAGGCGCGTCTGATGTGTCAAAATCCAGCGTGGATAAGGTTTTGCGAACATTTTCGCCAAAAATGCCAAATCGAAATTGACCTAAATATCTCAGCCCCTCACGGGGGGTGAGATATTTTTAAACCAATCCACGCCCTTTCAGCAGCGCCGCAACCTTGGGCAGTGATCCGCGGAAATTCGTATACAGCTCTTCTGCTGTTTTAGACCCGCCAGCGGAATAAATATGTTTTTCCAACCGTGCCGCCATATCCGCATCAAACGGATCGCCAGTTTCCTCGAATGCGGCAAAGGCATCTGCATCCATGACTTCGGACCACAAATAGCTGTAATACCCGCTGGAATACCCGTCACCCGAAAATACGTGCGCAAAGTGCGGGGTGGCGTGGCGCATGGTGATTGCCGCGGGCATTCCGATGCGATCCAAAACCTCGGCTTGTTTTTGCAACGGATCGGCGGGAGGTGTTTCGGTGTGAAACGCCAAATCAACCAATGCGCTGGAGGTATATTCCACGGTCGAAAACCCCATGTCGAAATTTTCCGCCGCCAACAGGCGATCCAACAATTCGCGGGGCATTGCCGCGCCTGTTTCCGCGTGGCGTGCGAATTTTTCCAGCACCGACGGCACAGATAACCAATGCTCATACAGCTGACTTGGTAATTCCACAAAATCACGCGCCACAGAGGTTCCCGAAATGAACCCGTATTTCACGTCCGACAACATTGAATGCAAAGCATGGCCAAATTCATGGAACAAGGTTCGCGCGTCATCAAAGGTTAACAAACTGGGCTGACCTGCAGGTGCCTTGGCGAAGTTACACACATTCACGGTAATGGGGCGCTGTTCGCCGTCCATCGCCGATTGCCCACGAAAACGTGAACACCAAGCACCTGAACGTTTGCTGGATCGCGCAAAGTAATCGCCGATAAACACCGCCATGTGACGGCCATCGCGTGTAACCTCCCATGCGCGCGCATCGGCGTGATACAGCGGTACATCCAGTTCGCGAAACTCCAACCCAAACAACTTGGTCGCGCAATCAAACGACGCGGCAATCATTTGATCCAATTGGAAATAGGGTTTCAATTCCGCCTCGTTTAAATCATGTTCTGCCGCGCGGCGTTTTTCCGCGTAGTAACGCCAATCCCACGGCGCCAAATCAGCATCGATCCCATCCGCAGCCATCATGTCCGTCAAAATCTGTGCATCATGGTTTGCCGCCACTTTGGCGGGTTCCCACACGGCCATCAACAATTCGCGCACACGTTCGGGCGTGCCTGCCATTTCAGGTTCCAATTTGAAATCGCTGAACGTATCAAACCCCAACAGGTTGGCGCGTTCCTGTCGCAATGCCAATGTTTCACGTACAATATCGCGGTTATCGGTTTTACCCGCATTCGCGCCACGTTTCGCCCATGCTTCGAACGCCTTTTGGCGCAAATCACGGCGCGGCGAGAATTGCAAAAATGGAACGATCAGACTGCGAGACAGGGTGATGACAAACCCATCAATATCGCGTTCCTTAGCTGCCTGGGATGCAGCGTCGCGCAAGAAATCAGGACAGCCACCCATGTCTTCGCCTGACAATTCCATGAACCAGCTGCGTTCATCTGCCAATAGGTTTTGCGTAAACTGTGTGCCCAATTGCGCCAAACGTTGCAAAATCTCTTTCAAACGATCCCGCGTGGTTCCGCGCAGATTTGCACCTGAACGCACGAACATGCGGTGATACAGTTCCAACACTCGTATCTGTTCACCCGTTAACCCCAAATCGGCGCGCGCTGTGTACAACGCCTCGATCCGTGCAAACAACGCCTCGTTCATCGTTATTTCGGAATTTAGTGCCGCCCATTTTGGCGATAAATCACGTTGCAACGCCTCTAATGTTTCGTTCGAATTTGATCCTGCCAGATTTGCAAAAACGCCCGCAACCTTGTCCATCAAGGCATCTGAACGCTCTAATGCCTCGATCGTGTTGGCAAAACTGGGCGTGTTCGTGTTCGCCGTAATATCGGCGACTGCCGCACGCGATTGCACAAATGCGGCGTCGAACGCGTCGGCGTAATGTGCATCGGTGATTAAATCAAACGGCGGCAAGGCGAACTCACTAGTCCAATCGGACAGAAATGGATTTTGGTCAGGCATCGAAAGCTCCTATTGATTTTGCACCATAGCTATGCCCGTTTTCACCCGTTATCCAGCGCCAAGCGTACACATTGTCGTTTTTTGAAAGAAACAGTCGGCACCCCTAGCGCGAGCCTGCGATTTTCTGCAATTCTAGCCCCAATTCATATCAGCGGAGATTCGATTATGAAAACCCATGTAAAAGCACTGGTCGTCGGCGGTGGCGCGGTTGGAACAGGCATTGCCTATCACCTGGCGAAATACG
This sequence comes from uncultured Rhodobacterales bacterium, assembly GCA_963976255.1. Taxonomy (GTDB): domain Bacteria; phylum Pseudomonadota; class Alphaproteobacteria; order Rhodobacterales; family Rhodobacteraceae; genus Amylibacter. The sequence continues at coordinate 15,461 of CAXBJO010000025.1, read as the reverse complement.
GTTGGAAAGATGTTATGTTGCTGGAACGTGACGAACTGACATCAGGTTCCACATGGCACGCCGCTGGTTTGTTGCCGCTGTTTAACATGGGTTATGCGACCACGCACCTGCATGATTATTCGGTCGAATTCTACAAATCGCTAGAGGCTGAAACAGGCCTGAACGCGGGCTTTTCCGTGGTTGGGAACCTGCGGATGGCACAAACCAAGGAGCGCATGGACGAATACATGTTGTATGGTTCCATCGCTGAAACCGTGGGCATCGAATACCACAAACTGACCCCCGCACAGATCAAGGAACGCTGGCCGTTGATCCGCACCGACGATCTGGAAGGGGCGATTTATCACCCAACGGATGGTTACATTAACCCCGCCGACGTCACCATGGCCATGGCCAAAGGGGCGCGTCAGTTGGGAGTTACGATTGAACGCAAATGGCAGGTTGATGGGTACGAGTGGACAGGGTCCGAATGGCGCGTCACCTGTACCAAAATGGTTGAAAAAGGCGGCAACTTGGTTGCCTCCGAGGAACAGGTAATTGTCACTGCTGAACACGTTGTCACCGCGACGGGCAACCACGCACAGCGCACGGCGAAATTATTGGGCATCAAAATTCCCGCCATCCCCGTGGAACACCAATTCATCGTCACCGACGTTGATCCAGCCCTGCAACAATGGCGTGCCGCTGGTAACCCAGAACACCCCGTTATCCGCGACGCAGATGCACAATCTTATGTGCGCGAGGAACGCGGCGGTTGGATCCTTGGCGTGTACGAAAAAGATGCGCCAGCACGTTTCGAATACGGCGTGCCCGACAGTTTCCGCGCCGACCTGTTCCCATTGAATTTGGAACGGATCGAGGATCAATACATGGCGATGATCCACCGTATGCCATCCTGCGAAGAAAGCGGGTTGAAGGACGATTTTAACGGCCCGATCTGTTACACCCCAGACGGCAATCCATTGGTTGGCCCCGCACCGGGATTGCGTAACATGTGGCTGGCCGAGGGGTTCAGTTTTGGCATCACCGCCGCTGGTGGTGTGGGCAATTACATGGCGCAAATGATGGTCAATGGCGAGGCCGAAATCGACATGGCATCCCTTGACCCAAAACGCTATGGCTCGTGGATGACCACCGAATATGCCGCCCGCAAAAACGAAGAGTGTTATGATCACGTCTACGTTCTGCATCACCCAGACGAGGAACGCCCAGCGTGTTCCGCCTTGCGAACCTCCCCCGCATATGACCGCCAGAAAGCGGCGGGCGCACAGTTTGGTCGCGTCAACGGATGGGATCGCCCAAACTATTTCGGGCCATTGGATGCTGACGAAAACTTTGATCACGATGGCCGTTCATTCCGCCGTGGCACATGGTGGAAATATGCGGTGGAAGAAGCCAAAGCAATCCGCGAAGGTGTCGGTCTGGTTGATGCAACAGCATTCACCAAACATGTGGTCAAAGGCCCTGGTGCCACTCAATTCTTGGATTGGTTCACTTGTAACAAACTACCCAAAATTGGCCGTATCAACTTGACATATGCGCTGACTGATCACGGGACAACACGCACCGAATACACCATCGTACGCAACGGGGAAAATGATTATTACCTTGTGTCTGCGGGTGCATGGACGGCGTATGATGCGGATTATTTGCGCAAAGCCGCCGCTGACAAAATGGATGAATTTGGTTACATTGAAATCCAAGACGTGACAACTCAGTGGGGCGTTTTTGCCATCGCAGGTCCCAAAACCCGTGACGTATTGTCAAAAGTTATCAAGGACGTGGACCCCGCAACGGCACTGTCAAACAAACGTTTCCCATGGCTGTCGGCGCGTCAAATCGAGCTGGGCATGTGCCCCGTTAATGCGATCCGCGTGGCCTATACGGGGGAATTAGGTTGGGAATTGCACCACCCAATTGAAATGCAAAACTATCTGTATGATCTGTTGATGGAAGCAGGCGCAGATGTAGGTATGAAACTGGTTGGTGGGCGAGCGCAAAATTGGTTGCGTCAGGAAAAATCCTATCGTGCATTCGGTAACGAATTGGGGCGCGATGCAACCCCCGCTGAAGCTGACTTGCCCCGCTTTATCGATTTGGAGAAAGATTTCCACGGTAAGGAAGCCATGATCAAAACAGGCATCCGTTCTAAATGCGTCACCTTGTTAATCGATGGGCCTGATGACGCCGATCCATGGGGTCGCGAGGCGTTGTACAACGGCGACACCAAGGTGGGTCGTCTAACGTCAGGGGGCTATTCCGTCGCATTCGAAAAATCCATTGGCATGGGATACGTTGCCCCAGAATTGGCAAGCGTCGGACAAAAACTGACGGTCAATATTTTGGGCGATCTATACCCGTGTGAAATCGTAGAAGACAGCCCGTACGATCCCAAAAACGAAACCATCCGCGTTAACGTTTAAGCGATCACATTAAAATTAAGCATCCAACCTTTATCCAAGGGCTGGATGCTTTTGCGTATCTGGGATAGCGTGATTAAAACCACCAGGGGGCCTAGGCGTTGCTGCGTACAATTCTAGTCGGCATTTCGCGCGCAATCAGCAGCACCATTTTCTTGTTGCTGTTCGTTTTGTTCGTGACACAGCCCAACGTTTACCGCGCTTTTGCACCCACTTTGTTTGGCATCAATCAGGTTGCGCCCAATATTTATACAGACCAGCGTTTGAAGATTGAATCCATCAAACGCGCCATCGCGAATGCAGACAAAAATGCAGCCACTTTTTTCCCAAACCAAACGGCAGACCCAAAATATATCGTCTGCTTTACGTCCAAATGCACACAGGCTTTTGGCGATCTTCCCTTGGGTCTGACGTTGGGATTCCACCGCGTTATCATTTCGGCCAATGACATTGATCAGCGGATATACAACCACGAACGCATTCATGTCGATCTGCACAAATTGGCGGGCTATACCGATATTTTCCAACCCCGCTTTCCGATTTGGTTTAACGAGGGGTTGGCCGAATTCCTGTCAGGGTCAAACTGTCAGGGCGTATTTTTCAGCAATGCAGAAATCGTGCGGATCAAACAGGCGGAATCCTTGCGCCAATGGAACAAGGTGGTGTCGGATGGACAGTACCGCCGCCACTACGGTGCAGCCTGTCGGGCAGTCGAACAAATCAGCCAACGCATCGGCAAAAAAGGCCTTAGTGATTTGGTGCACAACGCCACCAACCGCAAACAGTTTCTGAACAGTCTGCCGAAATAACCGATGGCCAAAACCCTGATCCAAGCATTCTTCTTAATGTTCCTGTCCACTTTTGTCATCATCATCAGCGATACGGGCAGCAAACTGTTGTCCGACGATGGCTTCTCGCAATTCTGGGTGGCTTGGGCACGTTTTGCAATCGCGGCGATCATCCTGTTACCGTTCAGTGGATTGAAAATCCCTGAATTGCGCGGCTTGTTGGATTGGCGCGTGGTTTTGCGGGCAGGTTTGATTGTCACCACAACCTGTGCCGTATTGACCGCCATTAAAACCGAACCCATGGCAAATGCATTTGGTGGATTTTTCATCAGCCCAATCGTTTCATATTTCTTGTCATGGCTGTTTCTGCGGGAACGCATTTCATGGCCTCGCTCGATCCTTTTGGGGATTAGTTTTATTGGCGTGCTGACGGTTGTGCGCCCGGGCTTTGGCATGACGACGGGCATGACACTTGCGGTTTTGGCAGGGTTCACACACGGCGCTTATTTGATGACAACCCGCTGGCTTGTTGGCACATTTCGCCCACGGTTTTTGTTGATGTCACAGCTGATTATCGGGGGCATTATCTTGTTACCATTTGCCGCCTCGGACAACCCAGCCATGACCATGGATCGCACATGGTTTTTAGCCCTTGCCGCTTTTGGCTCGGCGTTTGGAAATTTGATTATGGTGCTTACCAACAGAACCACCCCCGCCAGCGTGGTTGCGCCCTTGGTTTACCTGCAACTGGTTTCTGCGACATTCATGGGCTTTATGGTATTCGGTCAAATACCCGATGTACTGACAATGATTGGGTTAACCATCATCGTTTGCGCTGGCCTGTCATCCCTGTGGTTCGCAGGGCGCGGGCGTTAATCGTCGTACAACCGCATATGTGCCATGATTTGCCCGTGATCAGAGGCCAGCTTGTTATACGGTGCCTCTGGATGTGAACCGTCCGTCAGGTGATCATTAAAGACGCTGAAATATTCCATTTCGCCAATCGCATTTTCTGTGTTGGGCAGGAAATGGCGCGACATCAAAATTTGATCAATGCTTTCGTACACGCCACCAAACGCGGAAGTATAAACCATATCGCGCATTGATCTTTGCACGAACAGTTTTTCTGCCGAAACCATGGCGCGACTTTCAATCGCTTCGCGGATCGACAGGTTTTGTTCGTCCGAATACCGATCATTGCGACGTTGGGCATCATGGCGGCGCATCCATGCGTAATTCTTGAATGGTTTTTCGCCCGCAATAATTTCCGAACTGACCGCATGTGCGCCGTCATTATAATCGCCCAGAACCATCACGGGATTACCCGCATCCAATTCCGCAACAATCAATTTGCGCAACACCATCGCCTCGGCCATGCGGCGCACAGTGGCACGTAATGACCCCATTGCACGACCCACAGGATCGTAATTCACCAAATCCGCCTCTGGTGAAAATGGCGCACCTTCGGGTTTTAGGTATTCACCTAGTTTCGATTTCAGGTGAGTGTTGAAAACGGTCACTACTGTGTCACCCACAGGAATGCGCGCCTTGATGATCGGGCGCGAAGTGCGTGTCAGGGTGAAATCACCCGCATCGCCGCCACCTAATTCCGGAAATTTAATCGTCAATGGTTCATCCAACACCTGAATAATTTCAGGAGTACCTACAAACCCATAACGCGACAGAATCGCCAAACCTGGGCGGCGTTGGCCGGGTTCACCATCATGGAAATTGGGGGCGAAGAATATCTTGCTTTTGTCATACGCTTCGAACGACAGTTTTTTGAAAATCGCGCGGCGATGATATTGTTTGTCTTTGCCGGGAATTACATCCGCGTTGCTGGCGGCACCGCGTAAATTGGTTTCGCCAATTACATGTTTTAGGCTTTTGGCGCTGAAAATCTCTTGGAAACAAACGATGTCCGCATTCAGGGTTAACAACTGGTTGGCCAACCAATCCTCTTTCCATGCATATTCCTCGGCGGTGTAGCTTTCGAACCGATAATACTCGCTCTCGGCTTCGATCAAATTCTTTACGTTGAAACTGCTGATGGTAAACTCTGTCACGACTGGCTCCTGAATTGCGCTAGTGCGTTATTAAAGACCTCTGCGTCCACATTACCACCCGTGGCAATCGCAATGACGTCATCGTGTTTCAATTCATCGCCGTGAAACAGCGCCGCCGCCAATGATATGGCACCACCTGGTTCAATTACCACCCGTAAACGCTCGAACGCCAAAACCATTGCGCGCAATGCTTCTTGTTCGGTCACCATGATGCCATCGCCGCAAAGGCGTTGCAAAATAGGGAAGGTTTTTTCGCCGGGGCACACCGTCAATACTGCATCACAAACCGATCCACTTGTTTGCGCATTACGTTCAATTTGACCGCTTTTCAGCGATCGCTTGATGTCATCGAACCGTTCTGGTTCCACCGTATGCACGATCATGCCCGGCGATAATTCTTCCAACGCCATTGCAATGCCAGACGCTAAACCACCACCACCTGATGGCACCAATACATGTGCTGATGTAATGCCATTTTCCACCGCTTGCGCCGCGACTTCGATGCCGACAGTGCCTTGGCCTGAAATCACATCATCGTTGTCATAGGGGCTGATGAATATCCGCGCACCATCTGGGTTAACACGTTTTTCAACTTCGTTACGATCCTCGGATGCGCGGTCATACAAAACCACCTCTGCGCCCAATGCGCGGGTGTTTTCGATTTTCACACTTGGGGCATCGCTTGGCATAATCACAATGGATGAAACACCGTGTTTCGCTGCTGCGTTGGCAACACCCTGTGCATGGTTTCCCGATGAAAATGTAATGACACCACGTGCACGATCTGCATCGCTCAACGCCGAAATAGCCGCCCACCCACCGCGAAATTTAAACGATCCTGTGTGTTGTAAACACTCTGTTTTCACCCAAACACGCCGCCCCGCAATGTCGTCCAAAAACGGCGAGGACAACAATGGTGTGCGACGCGCATGTGGCGACACCCGCACATGTGCCGCCGTGATCATTTCATATGTACTCATTTAAAACCTTCCAACAGGGCAGGGATGCCCGCTAAATCTGATGCCACCCAACGTGGCCCATTATCCAATCTATCCAATGGTTCACCCGCACGATTGACCCACAATGTATTAAATCCAAACGCGGCGGAACCTGCCACATCCCACCCGTTGGACGACACAAATAAAACCTGATCGGCGTTACATCCAAAGCGATCCAAAACCATCTGATAAACCCGCATGTCCGGCTTATAGACACCAATATCCTCGACACTGATTACAGCGTCCAAAACATCATTCAACTCCGCTGAATGCACCGCACCATCCAACATATCAGGCGAACCGTTTGACAAAATTCCGGTGTTATATCCAGCAGTCTTTAAGGTTGATAACATTGCGGGAACTTCGGCGTAGGCCGCCAATTTCCAATACAATGCCAACAAAGCATCGCGTAAATCGCTGTCATCCAATCCGCTTTCTTCTAGCGCGAAATCCAATCCATCTTGGGTCACGGCCCAAAAATCCTTGTGCTGATCTGTGATGCGGCGCAACCAGGTGTATTGCAACTGTTTCAGGCGCCACGTCATCGCCACGCGCATCCAATGCGGTGCAAAATCGGGGCGATTGTGTGCAACCTGTCGCGCAGCGGACGCAACGTCAAACAAGGTGCCATAAGCATCGAAAATACAGGTGGTAATCATATCAGCCTCCAACGATCAACTTCGATGATATGGCGCGTCGCGTCAATGCGTTACAGATAGAGCATCATCAATGGGAGCCCTGCCCACAAAAACGTCATCATCGTTGTTAAATAAATCACCAACAACACCAAACCCTGCCACTTGGTCGGCTTGTTTGTAACCACATACTCAGGCTTACTAAATGCTGTGGGCAAGGAAATTAACGTCAGCACGATAATGAAAATGCTTTGCATCATCACACCCACAAGCAAGGCCAAACCCATCATCACGATGCCAAAGGGTTTCGCCGCCTTTGGCCAAAAAACCTCGAATAAAACACGGCTGATTTGGCCACCATCCAATGGCCCAATCGGTAAAAGGTTGAAAAAATTAATTGCGCCCGAAAATATTCCAAAATCCCACAAAAATTCGCGCAACATATCAGGCATATCATAATTGCCATGAACCAACATCAACGCCAAAACCGTCGGCGCAATACAAATCGCAGGCCCCATCACGGATATGAAAAAGTTGTGCAACGGCCCTGATGGTACTTTGGACGAACTGGCGACGCCGCCTAATAAGGGGATCAAACGAAAGGTGGCATCGTCATGCCCACACACACGAAACGCGGCCACGTGGCCAAATTCGTGAATCGCAATAATCGCCACCAATGCCAATCCGGTAATTGGCCCGAAAAACCAAACTGCGGCCGCGATCGACAACACCGCCATGGCAACAGAGTCTTTGGAGAACGAAATTTTAAAGGCGCGGTTCGGGGCGGTCCAACCGCCCCTTAGGATCAAGTATGTTAAAACAAACAGCCCAAAGGACAGCAATAAACCCATTCAAATACCGCGCTGTGTTTAGGAGTTTTCTGGTTGTGGCAGGCTGAGAACGTGAAAGCCACCATCAACGTGGATAATTTCACCTGTGGTAAAGGCACCGTAATCTGACGCCAAATAAACAGCCGTCCCACCCACAGATTCCAACGTCGCGTTTGAACGCAATGGCGCATTTTCTGCCGTCACCTTAAACGTCTTGCGCGCACCACCAATCGCCGCCCCAGCCAGCGTTTTCATCGGGCCGGGGCTGATCGCATTGACGCGAATACCCTGTGGGCCCAAATCATTCGCCAGATAACGCACCGCGCTTTCCAGTGCGGCCTTGGCCACGCCCATCACATTGTAATTGGGTGTCACACGATTTGACCCTTGGAAGGTCAGCGTCAAAATTGTGCCGCCATCCGTCATCATCGGCAACGCACGACGCGCCACATCAATCAACGAGTAACATGAAATATCCAACGAGTTTTTAAAATTGTCGCGCGATGTATCCACAAACCGTCCCGTCAGTTCGTTTTTATCGGAATAGGCGATGGCGTGAACGATGAAATCCAACTTGCCCCATTTATCATTCAACTCTGAAAACGCACGTTCCAATGACGCATCATCCGTCACATCCACATCAACCATGATGTCCGATCCAACAGTCGCGGCCAAGGGCGCCAGGCGTGAACCAAACGCTTCGCCTTGGTATGTAAACGCCAATTCGGCACCCTGCGCCGCCATCTCGCGGGCAATGCCCCATGCGATGGAACGTTCATTCGCCACACCCATAATCAGGCCGCGTTTGCCCTTCATTAAATCAGACATGTTATCACCCGTTATATTTGCTCATGGCAAGGCTGGCGTTTGTGCCACCAAAACCAAAACTGTTTGACAAAACCGTATCCAGACCTGCGTTATCAACGCGCGTTGTGCAAATTTCGCTTGCCTTCAGCGCGGGATCTAATTCGGTGATATTTGCGGAGGCGGTGATAAAATCTCTATCCAGCATGATCAGTGAATAAATCGCCTCTTGGACACCTGTTGCACCCAACGAATGACCTGTCAGGGATTTCGTAGAGCTGATGATTGGTTGGTCTTTGTCTGCGAAGACACGACGCACGGCTTCTACCTCGGTGACATCACCCGCAGGTGTCGACGTGCCGTGGGCGTTGATGTAACTCACGTCGCGTTCGCCAATGGTCGACAGCGCCAATTTCATCGAACGTTCGCCGCCTTCACCAGATGGCGCAACCATGTCGTGGCCATCGGATGTTGCACCGTAACCGGTGACCTCGGCGTAAATTTTCGCACCGCGTGCCAATGCATGGTTCAACTCTTCTAATACCACAACACCACCACCGCCTGCGATCACGAAACCATCGCGGGTTGCGTCAAATGCGCGGGATGCGGTTGCGGGTGTATCGTTATGTTTGGATGACATTGCACCCATGGCGTCGAACAAACAGGACATCGTCCAATCCAACTCTTCGCCACCACCTGCAAATACAATATCCTGTTTACCCATCTGAATTTGCTCGACACCGTTACCGATGCAATGCGCAGATGTGGAACAGGCGGATGTGATTGAATAATTCACGCCCTTAATTTTAAACGGCGTCGCCAAACATGCGGAATTCGTGGATGACATACAGCGTGTCACCATGAACGGCCCCATGCGTTTTGGCGCGCCTTTTTCCAAAGTCAGATGATGTGCCTGAAACAGATTGATCGTGGACGGACCACCTGACCCCATCACCAAACCAGTACGTTCGTTGGAAACATCGCTGTCTTCTAAACCGCTGTCGGCAATCGCTTGCTCCATGGCCAGAAAGTTATAGGCCGCACCTTGCCCCATAAACCGCATCTGACGTTTATCGATGTGTTCTGTGACGTCAATTTGCGGCATGCCGTGGATTTGACTGCGAAAGCCTTTTTCCACATAATCAGGCGCGGCGACGATGCCTGAACGACCCTCTTTCAGGCTGCTGGTGACTTCGTCAATATTGTTCCCAATAGAAGAGATGATGCCCATCCCTGTTACAACTACACGACGCATATTATTCTCCTTAGTAGATAAGATAGGTGCGGGGATTAACCCGTCTGATCGGCCAAGCCGACTTTCATGTCTTTCACAACGTAAATCAATTCGCCATCCGCATGGACGGTGCCATTGGCCACGCCAATTTTCAATTTGCGATCAATAACGCGGGTGAAATCCACATTATACGTTAACATTTTACGCGCAGGTGTGACCATCGCGGTCAGCTTCACTTCGCCAACGCCCAGCGCCATTCCTTTGCCCAACATTCCGCGCCAGCCAAGGTTAAAACCCGTTAACTGCCACAAACCATCCAAGCCCAGACACCCAGGCATAATTGGATTGCCGGGGAAGTGGCATTCGAAAAACCACAGCTCTGGCTTAATATCAAATTCTGCAACAACGTGACCCTTACCAAATTCACCACCATCGGCGGACAGTTCGGTAATTCGGTCCATCATCAACATCGGCGGCGCAGGTAATTGCGCATTGGTTGGGCCAAACAATTCGCCCCGCGAACATTTCAATAAATCGTCATATCCGTAACTGGTTGGTCTGTCGGTCATTTTGGTCTGCTCCAATTGTAATCGGTATTTGCATTCTGTGGCCAATACCTACCATCCAACACGTAAGGCGGCAAGCACCGCATGTGCGCCAAATAACATTGCCTGTGCATAGTTGTGCATCAATTGTGTACAGGTTGCGCGCCTGATTCCGAAACCGATTGAAATGGCACGGATTTCGGGTCATAGTACTGACAGCAACGAGGATAATATGATCACCACCACCCAAGATCGCAGCATTGATTGGCTGAATTCCGCCAACGTCCGTCCGACGCGACAGCGTTTGGCGCTTGCGCATCTGTTGGTTGGTGACGGGCAAAATCGTCACGTCTGCGCAGAGAGCCTGCACGCGGCTGCATCGACCCAAGAGTTAAGCGTTTCATTGGCCACGGTTTATAATACCTTGCGGGTCTTTTGTGATGCAGGTTTGATGCATGAAATTCGTGTCGATGGACACACGTCATATTTCGACACCCGCACCGATGACCACCCCCATTTTTATTGGGAAGATACCGGCGATTTAACTGACGCTCCCAAGGAATCAGTGCAATTTGAAACTCTGCCACGTGCCCCAGAGGGTTACGAGGTGGCGCGTGTTGACGTTGTTGTGCGTCTTAAAAATAAATAATTATTAACATTATCCAAGAGTCTGTACGCAAGCACTTGAAAGTAATTTTAGCACTCTTATTTGAATAATATATTGTAAAAACAAACAACCGGGAACTAATTATGAGTTTTGTTAATTCAGAGACAGTTCAAGACATGGTGGTAAAACAGGCCGAAGGCCCGTATCAGTTAATCGCTTGTACTTCTCAAATTGTATCGTCATTTTTGGTGAACCAAAAGGTCGAACCCTCAAAAATTACCGACGTCATTGATGACGTCTATAAAAAATTAAAAGCGCTTGAGGCAAACAGCGCAGCAGACAATATGCGTTTGCGTCCTGCGGTTCCGATTGCGGACTCTATTTCAGATGATTTCATCACCTGTTTGGAAGATGGTAAAAAGTTCAAGATGTTGAAAAAACATTTGATGTCGGTCTATGGCATGACGCCCAATGAATATCGCCGCAAATGGGATTTGGACCCTGATTACCCAATGACTGCGCCCAGTTACGCGATAAAACGTCAGGAGTTGGCGAAAAAAATCGGCTTGGGGCGCAAGCGCTCATAACGCGCTGGCATTGAACAGTTGTGAAAACCTGTATATGGCGCTGAAAACGTACAATGCGTATTTAGGGCCATATCATGTCTAAGACCAAAAACCTGTATATCAAAACTTTCGGCTGTCAAATGAATGTCTATGACAGCGAGCGCATGGCGACTGCCATGGGTGCTGATGGTTATACCGAAGTGTCATCGCCCGAAGAGGCGGATATGATTCTGTTGAATACCTGTCACATCCGGGAAAAAGCGGCAGAAAAGGTTTATTCAGACCTTGGTCGATTCAAGCCGCTTAAGGCAAAAAATCCTGATTTGAAAATTGGCGTGACGGGCTGTGTGGCACAGGCCGAAGGTCAGGAAATTATGCGCCGCCAGCCGATGGTTGATATTGTCGTCGGGCCACAGGCCTATCACCGTCTACCGGCGATGGCCAAAGCGGTCGAGCAAGGCGAAAAGCCGATCGATACCGATTTCCCCGAAGAAGATAAATTTACACTATTGCCCAGCGCGCCCAAAATGAAACGCGCGCCATCGGCATTTTTGACGGTGCAGGAGGGGTGCGATAAGTTCTGTGCGTTCTGCGTGGTTCCATTCACGCGCGGCGCAGAATCCTCGCGCCCCGTTTCTCAAATTGTGACCGAAGCGCGTGATTTGGTTGATCGCGGTGTGCGCGACATCACTTTGTTGGGTCAAAACGTTAACGCATACCACGGCGCGATGAACGACGGCGATGCAACCCTGCCCCAATTGATCCGCGAATTGTCCAAAATTGACGACCTGAAACGCATTCGTTTCACCACATCCCACCCCAACGACATGACCCAAGAGCTGATCGACGCCCATGGTGACATGGAAAAACTGATGCCATATCTGCACCTGCCTGTGCAGTCGGGATCGGACAAAGTACTTAAGGCGATGAACCGTAAACACACCGCCGACAGTTACCTGAAAATCATCGAAAAACTGCGTGTCGCGCGACCCGATTTGGCGTTGTCTGGTGATTTTATTGTGGGCTTCCCCGGCGAAACCGACGCGGATTTTGAACAAACCTTGGATTTGGTGCGGGATGTTAAATACGCCCAAGCCTATTCATTCAAATATTCCACCCGCCCCGGCACGCCCGCAGCGGACAACAAAAACCAAGTTCCCGAAGATGTAAAATCAGACCGTTTGCAACGCTTGCAGACATTGCTGTCGCAACATCAAAAAGAGTTCATGGCATCGATGATCGGGCGCGTTTTACCTGTTTTGCTGGAACGTCCAGGGCGAATGGAGGGTCAACTGGTTGGCCGTTCGGAATATTTACACGGCGTCCATGCCACAATTTCACAGGCACAAATTGGCGATATTGTGAACCTTCGCATCTTGGGTGCGGATACGAATTCATTGCGCGCTGAATACGTTTCTGGTTGATTTTCATAGTGTCGGCACGCATTAAAATTGTCGGACGGTTTCGCAATGTGCTCTATTAAGCTCAAGTAAACCAAATAATGTAAATGTTGCACTTAACAGCCTTGAATTTACGCGAATTATTGCTAAATTGGCCGTTAAATGAGCCTGAAAACCGCGCTCATATGATTTTATTTATTAAAGGGGCATGAACGTTGATTTTCACTAACTTCAAAACAACTGCGCTCAGTGTGTTTGTTGGGGGACTTTTATCGGTATCCCTGTCAGCGCCTGTTGCTGCGCAACTCTATGTACCAGGTATCTGGACGGATCCAGATGGGTGCGAACATTGGGTAATGGATGCAGGCGCCGAGGGTTTCATGACCCCGAACGTCACACCTGATGGCAAACCTGTTTGCAAACGTGGCGAAACAAGTCTGATTGCGGGATCTGATCAATTGTTCGGCGTTGACAGTGCGATTGTTTCCGCAACAGGTCGCAAAAAGCTGACCGAATTCTTTAGTAAACAAACTCAATTAGGCTTCGTTATCGAGGGTCACACTGACTCGGACGGTAGCGACGCTTATAACTTGAACTTGGCGAAACGTCGCGCGGAAGCGGTTGCATCCATTGCACGTGACGCAGGCGTCAAATCAATCGAAATACGCGCTTACGGCGAGCGTAAACCACGCGCAACTAACACGACCAAAGCGGGCAAACGTTTAAACCGTCGTGTTGAAATCCAAAGCGTTGTTCTTCCAACTGGAGGTGGGTCATGAGTATCAAATTTTCTGTTGTAGCGGTGCTGTCCGCATTTGTTCTTACGGCTTGTGGTGATTTATTGTTTTCTGACTCAGAAGACAAAACGCGAGACCGCGGTTTATTTATAGCTAACTTGGGTATCGACACTGGTGATTTGTCAAAGTTAACAGCTGGTATTTGGGTTGATCCACAGGGCTGTGATCATTGGATTATCGACGATGGTATTGAGGGTTATCTATCGGCACGTCTGGCCGATGATGGGAAACCTGTTTGTTCTGGAACCGGCATACCAAATAACGTCACAGGTCCATACGATGCAGGTAAATCCTAAAGAAACTTAGGACAGGAACGTACCAAAAAAGCTACAAAGCTTAGCAATGTATTGCTGGGATTTGTTATTTTAAGTGTAGTTAGTTTGATCTATTGAAAGGCCGCTGAGATTTCAGCGGCCTTTTTATTTGAAAGTTGCTTGCGAGACCCACCACATTACGGCATCATAAAACTATCACCCCAAAGGAGAGCATTGAATTGACAATACAGGCGACCAGCGCGGCCAATATTGAAAGTAGCGCAGCAGACTTAATCGTAGCCTTTCCCGACAACAGATTGCTGATTGATCTGTGTGGCGAATTCGATAAAAACCTGACCCAAGTTGAAAAAGCCCTGGATATTCAAATCGTCAGACGCGGTAATGAATTGGCCTTGGTCGGTGATCCTGATATCGCCCTGAAAACACAAGCTGTGCTGGAAACTATGTATTTGCGTCTGGAGCAAGGCAAAGAGTTGCTGTCCGCCGACATTGACGCAGTGATCCGTTTTGGAAATTCATCCGAAAACACGGGTGTGCGAGACGGCGATCAGATCGAAATGTTTTCCGCAGGTGGCACCGAAATTCGTACCCGTAAAAAAACCGTCGAACCTCGTACGCCAACGCAAAAGCTGTATGTCCAAAAATTGTTCAAGCATGAATTGGTGTTTGGTTTGGGGCCGGCAGGGACAGGCAAAACGTATCTTGCTGTGGCCGCTGCTGTGTCGATGTTTATCGAAGGTCAGGTTGATCGCATCATTTTGTCCCGTCCCGCCGTCGAAGCAGGCGAGCGATTGGGATTCCTGCCAGGTGATATGAAGGATAAAGTTGATCCATATATGCAGCCCCTTTATGACGCGCTGAATGACTTCCTGCCTGCCAATCAATTGGCCAAATTGATCGAAGACAAGAAAATCGAAATCGCACCGCTGGCGTTCATGCGCGGCCGTACCTTGGCCAATGCGTTTGTCGTGCTGGACGAGGCGCAAAATGCGACAACCATGCAGATGAAAATGTTTCTGACCCGCATGGGGCAGGGATCGCACATGGCGATCACTGGTGACACCAGCCAAATTGATTTGCCGCGCGGTGTTCCATCAGGGCTGGTTGAAGCAAAGAAAGTACTGAGTAACGTTAAAGGCATTGGTTTTACTCAATTTGATGTGTCTGACGTGGTGCGCCATCCAATGGTGGCAAAAATCATCCAAGCCTATGATAAGAATGCCAAAAGAAATGGCTGATATTATCATCGAGGATGCCAGATGGGCTGAAATTAACCTACGCGCATTGTCTGACGCGGCAATTGGTTCAGTATTAAACCACCTTGGCCATTCACCCGACTGGCAGGTCAGCATTCTGGCTTGTGACGACCCCAAAATCACCGAACTGAACACGGAATTTCGCGACAAGCCAACCGCCACCAATGTTTTGTCCTGGCCCGCCAATGATTTGGCACCAATCAAGGCAGGCGAGGCGCCCGCAGCGCCCAAAATGGACAG
>CAXBJO010000024.1:0-38464 GCA_963976255.1 uncultured Rhodobacterales bacterium | reverse complement strand
CCCCCTAACACACCGAACGTAATTTCACCCATTTTCCAACAAGTCAACAAAATCAATTACTTAACCCCATGTCCCCATGGGGACACTTCAAAAAACGGGGTAATTACCCGCCCAGCTTGCCCCATAAATCATATTCCGAGGCCTCATCCACCTCGACCGAAACAATATCCCCAACCGAAATATTCTCGGTACCCTCATCAATAAACAAGTTTCCATCAATCTCGGGCGCATCCGCCTTGGTCCGACACGTCGCGATTCCATCGCCGTCAATATCATCCACAATAACATCCATCCGCAACCCAATCTTGGCCGCCAGTTTCGCCTCCGATATCGCCTGTGATTTCTCCATGAAACGGTTCCAACGATCCTGTTTCACATCAGCCTCAACATGATCAGGCAACGCATTCGATCGCGCCCCATCAACATTCTCATACTGAAAACATCCAACCCGATCCAACTGCGCCTCGTCCAACCAATCCAATAAATGCACAAACTCCGCCTCCGTCTCGCCAGGGTAGCCCACAATAAACGTCGACCGCAGCGTAATATCAGGACAAGCATCCCGCCACGCCCCAATTTCCGCCAACGTATTGGATGATTTCGCAGGCCGCGCCATCCGTTTCAAAACATCAGGATGGCTGTGCTGAAATGGAATGTCCAAATACGGCAGAATATTATTCGACTGATCCGCCATCAAAGGGATCAAATCGCGCACATGCGGATACGGATAAACATAATGCAACCGAACCCACGCCCCCAACGATCCCAAATCACGGGTAAGGTCAGTAATATGCGCGCGATGATCACGATCCACCTTGTGTTTAATATCCACACCATACGCCGACGTATCCTGTGAAATCACCAACAGCTCTTTGACACCCGCATCAACCAAGCGTTCAGCCTCACGAATAATCGCATGTGCAGGACGCGATGCCAAACGGCCACGCATATCGGGGATGATGCAGAACTTACATTTATGATTACAGCCCTCTGAAATCTTCAGGTAACTATAATGGCGCGGCGTCAATGAAACACCACTCGCGGGCAGTAAATCAATAAACGGATCGGGGCTGGGCGGCACGGCTTGATGCACGGCATCCAAAACCTGTTCATACTGCTGTGGGCCCGTCACGGCCAAAACGGACGGATGGGTACCACGAATATAATCCTCTTCCGCGCCCAAACATCCGGTCACGATCACACGCCCATTTTCGGCCAACGCTTCGCCAATGGCATCCAAACTCTCGGCTTTCGCACTGTCCAAGAAACCGCAAGTATTCACGATCACAGCCTCAGCACCGGTATAATCAGGACTGATCGCATACCCCTCGGCCCGCAGGCGCGTCAAAATACGCTCGCTGTCGACCAATGCTTTGGGGCAGCCAAGGCTGACCATGCCAATTTTCGGCTGACCATCACGGGCAGGTTCATCGATACGCAATCGCGGTGCAAGATCGGGGCGGAGTTCTGGTGGGTTCTGTGACATGAGACGCCTTATAGGCACTTCGAAAATCTATGCAATGTCGCTGATTGTTTGGGTTTCGATGCAGGGCTGACAATTTTGCATGAATTTACGCAAATCCCGCTTGACGCATCACTGCCTTTCACATAATCAGCCCACACCCTGTAGCGGGGTAGCTCAGCTGGTTTAGAGCGCAGGACTCATAATCTTGAGGTCGGGGGTTCAAGTCCCCCTCCCGCTACCAAAAACCCAAGCAGCCACCTTCGTTTAATCCGTACGTAATGTAACAAGGCTCACGTCAGGACAAAGTTCAGACTGACACCGTTGAGGCAATGACGCTTGCCCGTGGGTTTGGGGCCATCTTCAAAAATGTGACCCAAATGGCTGCCGCATCGTCGGCAATGAACCTCGGTTCGGGTGGTGAAAAACGTATTATCCTCCTTCGTACCAACGGCTCCTTGAATGCTATCGTAAAAACTTGGCCAGCCAGTTTTGCTATCGTATTTGGTTTCGGACGGGTACAGCGGCAAATCGCATCCTTTGCAAATATAGGTACCCGTTCGGTACTCTTTATTCAGTGGGCTTGATCCTGCACGCTCGGTCTTATCCTCGCGCATAACTAAGTACTCAGTTTCTGTGAGCATCTTGCGCCATTCAGCCTCTGTTCTGGTGATCTCAAAAGAACCTTCCGCGGCATTTACGATGGATCCCGTAAATAGGAGCGAAACTGACGATTGTAAAAATGTGCGGCGTTTCATAATAATTCCTTTGGATTTAAAATTAAACTGTGGTCGCCCGAATATATGGAGCTGGGCGACCACAAGCTATCAGCAAGATGCAGATAGCTTTTGACAAGATGAGCTATTTTGGAACAAGAACTTTGTCTACCACATGGATCACACCGTTTGATTGGTTCACATCGGCAATCGTTACCAAACTTGCATTTCCGTTCTCATCATAAATATAGACATTATTACCGCGAACCTGTGCCGACAAAGCATCACCAGAAACGGCGTTAAAGTGGAAAAACCCATCGCTTGATTTACGTGCTGCGGAAATGATGTCAGCGGCTGACCATTTGCCTGAAACAACGTGTGCAGTTAAAACCTTGGTCAACAATGCCTTGTTTTCTGATTTCAATAACGTTTCCACAGTGCCATCTGGTAGCGCGGCGAAAGCTGCATTTACGGGTGCGAACACGGTGAAAGGCCCATCGCTCATTAATGTTTCAACAAGGCCAGCAGCCTTTACTGCGGCAACCAATGTTGTATGGTCTGCGGAATTAACTGCATTTTCAACAATGTTTTTCGCAGCAAACATCGGCGCACCGCCGACGTCTGGATTTTTGGCGGAATGGCTGTCTGCAAATGCGCCAGTAGCTAACAGTGCGAATACGGCTGTGGTTGTTAATCGTGTCGTAAGTTTCATAATCATCTCCAAGTTTTAAACCGAACAGTTTCGATTGTTTGTGCTAGTAGCCACGCAGGTGAGATCAAAAAAGTTTCACATAGGCCAAAAAAAATTTGAAAATGAAAAAATTAATTGTTCATCGTCGATGTTTGCATTTTCTAACACGGTGATCCGTCGCTTGGCATCATGGTGCTGATCCTGTGAATAAGTTTGTTTACCGGTGCCGTAAAAATAGATAACTAAAGAGGATGACATCAGTTTCTGACATTGAAAACATGATTGTGCGAACTGGAATCGGTGACCGCAAAGCATTTTCTTTGCTTTACGTGGCAACTTCGTCGAAACTCTTCGGTGTGTGTTTGCGTGTCTTAAATAATCGGGCCGAAGCGGAAGATGCTTTGCAGGATGTTTATGTCAAGATATGGCAAAAGGCAGATCGTTATAGCGCCAATGGTTACAGCCCGATGACATGGTTGATTACGATCGCGCGAAACCAAGCCATTGATCGGCTGCGCGCGCGTAAGGCACCTGTGAAGAATATTGATGATGTTGTTGATTTGGCCGACAGCGGCCCAACACCAGAGACAGCAGCGATCCAAAGATCTGAACGGGCGCAGATTGATGGGTGTTTAAATGAATTAGACGTGGTGCATGCCGATGCCGTTCGAGGTGCATACCTGAACGGAGACAGTTATCAGGAATTGGCGGACAGCGCTGGAGTCCCGATAAATACAATGCGAACTTGGCTACGGCGTAGTCTTGGAAAACTGAAGGAATGTTTAGGCAGATGAGCCAAAATGACGATCATAAACCAGACGATATTGCCCTGATTGGGGAATATGCCCTGCATCTGTTGGATGCAGATGAGCGTCGTGTTGTTGATCAACGACTGTTGGCAGAACCTGCATTGAGGGCGTTGTTACGAGATTGGGACGAGGGGTTTGTGCCCTTGGCCGATGAATTTGACGAAGTGGCGCCACCCTCAACGTTGAAAGCACAAATAGAGGCGCAATTGTTTGCGGATACAAAGCTTGCATCGTTATGGTCGCGGTTGTTTGCGTGGAATGCTGCATGGGTTGCTGTAGCGGCAGTTGTTGTGGCCTTTGTCGGTGTTCAACTGTTTACGGACACTAATGCACCTACATATGTTGCAGAAATCGTAGCCGAGGATCGTGGCTTGGTGGTGCAAGCACGGTTTGATCCAAAGACGGCGAACCTTGATATCAGTCGCGTGATTGGTAGCATTTCATCAGGACGATCGCACGAATTGTGGTTGATTATTCCAGAATCCAAAGCAGTTGTTTCATTGGGTGTGATGCCTGTGACGCAACAGGGCGTAATGGTTGTGCCCAAACAATATCGCGCACAAATGATCGGCGGAACATTGGCAATCAGTGACGAACCTTTAGGTGGATCACCCACGGGTGTGGCAACGGGCGCGATTTTGGCGATCGGTGGCGTAGTTTTACTGTAACAGGGGGCGCAATCACACAGTGTAATGTCTCTCGATGATTGCGGTACCACATTCTGAATGATGCATGCGCGAAACTGTTTTATTCGCCAGATGCCATCCATCGTAGATTGAATATCAGAGTTTAGGGTTCTGGTTACCACACTTTGGGTGCTGGTTCTTGTGGTTTGTCACGGTAAACTCTATTGTAAGACAAAGGTTTCACGAGGCAGTTTTGTTCAAACTATTTTCCATCATATGTGTGCTGGCCGTGTCTGGGTGTTCGATCCAAAGTGATCGGCCTGATTTTGTGTATCCAAAACTTCAATCAACGACAGCGCGGGATTGGCCAGCCTTAAAACCCAGTCTACAATTGTCGCAAGAGAATAATGCGGCGATAGGGCAATCGAAATCGCCTGCGATAATTTTAACCAGCCGCATCGCGCGATTACGTGCGCGCGCTGCGGCTTTGTCTGCTTTTAAATTTTAGGCTCCGATTGGGGGCACAGATTCTAGGCGTTGTCCTGCGACCCTGTTTTGGGTTACACGGGCGCAACTGAATTGCATAGGAATCGCATAAAATGGCTGATCCAATAAAACTGGGTATTGCAGGTCTGGGCACTGTTGGTGTTGGTCTGATTAAAATCATACAAAATAATGCGGTTCTGCTGACGGCGCGTGCGGGACGGCCGATTGAAATCACTGCCGTTTCTGCGCGCTCTAAAACCAAAAATCGCGATGTTGATCTGTCTGGCTACGCGTGGGAAGATGACGCAGTAAATTTGGCGAAACGTGATGATATTGATGTTTTTGTAGAACTGATCGGTGGTGATGCAGGCCCCGCCAAAGCGGCGACAGAGGCGGCAATTGCCGCTGGTAAACATGTGGTGACTGCGAACAAGGCAATGTTGGCTCTGCACGGCCAAGAATTGGCAATAGCGGCAGAGGATGCAGATGTGAACCTGCGGTTCGAGGCGGCGGTTGCAGGTGGTATTCCAATCATCAAAGCCCTGACCGAGAGTTTGGCGGGCAATAAAATCCAACGCATTATGGGTGTGATGAACGGCACCTGTAATTACATCCTGACGCGGATGGAAACGGCGGGTTTGCCATATGAAACCGTGTTCGAAGAGGCAAATCAGCTGGGCTATTTAGAAGCCGACCCAAATCTGGATGTGGGTGGCATTGATGCGGCGCATAAATTGGTTTTGTTGTCCGCCATTGCATACGGCACACAGGTTGATTTCGACGGTGCGGTTCTTGAGGGAATTGGACGTATCACAATCGAAGATATTCGTGCCGCCGCAGACATGGGGTATCGGATAAAATTGTTGGGTGTGTCACAGATTACTGACACGGGTTTGTCCCAATCTATGCGACCCTGTTTGGTACCCGTTTCATCGCCGTTGGCGCAATTGGATGGTGGTACAAATATGGTGATCGTTGAGGGTGACGCGGTCGGTCAAATCGTATTGCGCGGTGCAGGTGCAGGCGAAGGTCCAACCGCCAGTGCCGTCATGGGCGACGTGATGGACATTGCACGGGGGATTAAAATTCCTGTGTTTGGTCAACCTGCGAAAACGCTGAGGGCGGTTGCGGCGGCGAATACGGGTGCAAAAAATCCATATTATTTGCGTCTGAATTTGAAAGACGAAACAGGCTCTATGGCGCGTATCTCGTCCGCGCTTGCGGATGCAGGTGTATCGATTGATCGCATGCGCCAAGATGGGCACGAAGCAGATGCGGCACCCGTTTTGATCGTGACCCACCCCACGGATCGAGAAACGTTAAACGTTGCATTGGATGGCATCCAAGCAACCGGCGCGGTTTTGCAGGATCCAGTTGCGTTACGAATTGAAGTCGCCTGATAGCGACCACATAGGCAAGTTTAAGAAGGGCGTTTTGCAGGTGCAGAGCGCCCTAATTTTTCAGCTAAATCTCGGCTAAAAAGGGCGATCATTGCGTTGCGTATCGCGGGCGATGAATCCATCAGTTTGCGTAAATCCGCGGTTTGCCAACAGGCATAATTGCTGCCCGTCAAAGCCGAGACTGATGCGCTGGCTTTGCCGTCCAATAAGAAACCTATTTCGCCGATAAAAAATGGTGCTGGCAAAACGCTGTTACCCGTCTCTTTGGCGACACGTGCTTCGCCGTCTGTAATTAAATAAAGCTGTTCTATATCCTGACCTTGGATGGATAATTTGGTATCTTTGGTGGCGACCGATGTGGTCGCGAATTTCATGACATTTCGAAATTGACCGGGGCTGAGGGTGTCAAAACTTTGATACGTCTTGGCGGTTTGTTCATCCATTGCAAAGGTCGTGCGCTCAAAAATCAAAATGATGATCATGCTTAGATTGATCAGCCCCAAAATCCCGGATGTAAATATTGCGTCCCACAACGGTGCTTCGTCGATGTTATAGTAATACAGCAAATAAAAACTGGTGCCCGTCAACAGTAAACAGCGCAGCCATAATTCGTCTCGTGCCAAAAATCCAAGGCTGTAGAATAGGAATGCAAATTGCACCAAAACGGCGGCCGATGTGAGATAGTCGATCATTGTGTCCCCCCAATGAGATATGGGTGACCCTTGCATTGAACGCGCAACAGGTCAAAGGAGTTTTCCCTGTAAATCAGCGTTTTTTACGCTATGAATGTGTGTAATCAATCCAATCAAGGGATGTCTTATGTCACAGGTATTTTTAGGCGTTGAACAATCAACCACTGCGCGACGCTGGGTTGGTCCTGATGCGGCATTGGATCGTCATGCGCAGATGATTGTGCAGGAAACGGGCTTTCCGAATGCGATGGCAAATGTCTTGGCGCGGTTGGGTGTGGCGGCGGCTGATGCCGCACGATTTGTGGAACCAAGTTTGCGTGAATTGATGCCTGACCCATTGGATATGAAAGATATGGAAAAGGCGGCGCGCCGAATTAATGATGCTGCCATTGCGGGGCAGCGGATTGCGATATTTGCGGATTATGATGTGGATGGCGCGACGTCGGCGGCGTTGTTGCATGATTGGTTAAGCCAGTTGGGAAATGTACCGACAATTTATGTACCCGATCGTATTGACGAGGGATATGGCCCCAACGATGAGGCAATGCAGAAGTTGGCGAAATCCCACGATTTGATTGTTTGCGTGGATTGTGGAACCTTGTCGCATGGGCCGATTGATGCGGTTGCGGGGACGGATGTTGTGGTGCTCGATCACCATCTGGGTGGGGAAACTTTGCCCAGTGCATATGCGGTGGTGAACCCAAACCGTCAGGACGAAACGGGTGATCTGTACTACCTGTGTGCCGCGGGCGTTGTCTTTATGACTTTGGCGGCGATGAACGGGTTGCGCCGCGGTGCAAAACTGCCCACGCCTGACCTGTTGGCGATGCTGGATTTGGTGGCGTTGGGGACAGTGGCGGATGTGGCGCCATTGGTTGGTTTTAACCGCGCGTTGGTGCGCCAAGGGTTGAAGGTTATGGCGGCACGGGGGCGTGTTGGATTGGTTGCGTTGGCTGATGTGGCGGGGATGAATACAGCGCCTGCTGCGTATCATTTGGGGTATCTGTTGGGGCCGCGGATCAATGCGGGTGGACGGGTTGGTAAGGCCGATTTGGGTGCGCGATTATTGACGTGTAATGACCCCCACGAGGCAGGCGCATTGGCCGAGAAATTGAACCAATTGAATGCCGAACGCCGCGAGATTGAAGCCACTGTGCAATTACAAGCAATGGAGCAGGCAGAACAACGTGGATTGGATGGCCCACTGGTTTGGGCGGCAGGCGATGGATGGCATCCCGGCGTGGTTGGGATTGTGGCCTCGCGGCTGAAAGAGGCATCAAACAGACCCGCCGTTGTGATCGGGCTTGACGGCGCCGAGGGTAAGGGTTCAGGGCGCTCTGTGGACGGGGTTGATTTGGGGGCAAGCATTGCGACTTTGGCACGCGAAGGCCTGTTAATTAAGGGCGGCGGGCATAAAATGGCGGCTGGGTTATCCATCGAAACGAACAAGTTGGACACGGCGATGGCGCGCTTGTCAGAACTGTTGGCAAAGCAGGGATCACACATATTGGGGCCACGTGATCTACGCCTTGATGGGGCAATTGCGCCGTCGGCGATCAGCGTGGAATTGTTGGAACAATTGGATAAGGCGGGACCGTTTGGAGCGGGGGCGCCAGGACCACGTTTTGCATTGCCATTTGTGCGTGTGGCATTTGCCAAACGGGCAGGAGACATGCATTTGCGGCTGACTTTTGTGGATGACAGTGGCGCGCGGATTGATGCGATTGCATTTGGGGCGTTTAAAACGGATTTGGGTGGGCTGTTGGAAAACCACAAGGGACAGGTTTTCCATGTGGCGGGACGGTTGGAAATTGATACGTGGAATGGGCGGATGCGTCCCAAACTGACGTTGGAAGATGCCGTGCTTGTACAGTAACAATGCGGCAAGTAATGCGATGCACATCCCATGCTCAACTGATGCACAAACCATGCACAGGAATTGCCTGTTGATGAAAATTAGGTTTGTGAGATTTTTTTACAAAAACTTGAAATTTCATCTTGCAAGACAAGGAACCTTGGCCTAAATACCGCCACACCACAGAGTGCTCCCTTCGTCTATCGGTTAGGACGCCAGGTTTTCAACCTGGAAAGAGGGGTTCAATTCCCCTAGGGAGTACCAGTGGTTTCCGGCAGATATGAAACATGTTCGCGCGATTTGCGCACCCTTTGGCTTTTTCGCTTAGGACACGTTCAATTGTACAAATCGCCCATCAAGGAATTCAGATTTTGGTCTGCACCACAGCGGGCCTTCAGTTTGAACCGAGCTGTAGAGGATGCCAACCTCGTTTGTCGCCTCTATTTGGCATTCGCCCGAAACAACGTATATTCCGCCTGTTTTGCGGTGGCACCAAAGGGTTGAAATGGGGGCGGAAGTTGGGTTTTCTTCTGACATTTAAAATATTCCGTGCGAATCTGTTTAGTCTTAATTTTAGTTATATTTATTAACGGCTATTTCAAAAAAAACGGCCAATCTGAACGTATCAGATTGGCCGCATGAATTCTAGATGTTTAGTTAGACAGTTACATGCCTTCGTATAATGGGAAGGCTTTGCACAATTGTGCAACCTGTACACGCACCGCTGCTTCGACGTCTGCGTTGCCTTCTGCGCCATTGGCTGCCAAGCCGTCAACGACCTGAACAATCATGTCGGCGATTTGGCGGAATTCAGTTTCGCCAAACCCACGGGTCGTGCCCGCAGGTGTGCCTAAACGCAAACCTGAGGTGACCGTTGGTTTTTCAGGATCAAACGGGATACCGTTTTTGTTGCAGGTGATGTGCGCACGCCCCAATGCTTTGTCGGCGATGTTGCCTGTTACCTTTTTGGGGCGCAGATCAACCAGCATCACATGCGTGTCGGTGCCGCCTGTGACGATATCCAATCCGCCCTTCATCAACTGATCGGCCAATGCCTTGGCATTTAGGATCACTTGTTTTTGGTAGGTTTTGAATTCGGGACGCAATGCTTCGCCAAATGCAACCGCTTTGGCGGCGATGACGTGCATCAAGGGGCCGCCTTGTATGCCAGGGAAGATGGCTGAATTGAATTTCTTCGCCATTGCTTCGTCGTTGGTTAGGATCATGCCGCCACGTGGGCCGCGCAATGTTTTGTGGGTTGTGGTGGTGGCAACATGTGCGTGTGGGAATGGAGATGGGTGTTCACCCGCCGCCACAAGACCCGCAAAGTGTGCCATGTCGACGTGCAAGATTGCGCCCACAGAATCAGCGATCTCACGCATTCTGGCAAAATCGATTTGACGTGGAATGGCGGAACCACCCGCGATGATCATTTTGGGTTTATGTACCGTCGCCAGTTCCTGAACCTGATCGTAATCCAGTAGGTTATCTTGTTTGCGCACACCGTATTGGATGGCGTTGAACCATTTACCAGATTGGTTTGGTTTGGCACCGTGTGTCAGGTGACCACCAGCATCCAAAGACATGCCCAAAATGGTGTCACCTGGTTGAAGCAGTGCTTGGAAAACGCCTTGGTTTGCTTGCGAGCCAGAGTTTGGTTGCACGTTTGCGAATTCACAGCCAAACAGTTGTTTGGCGCGATCAACGGCCAAATTTTCGGCAACGTCAACGAATTGGCAACCACCATAGTAACGGCGACCGGCATAGCCTTCGGCGTATTTGTTGGTCATCACTGACCCTTGGGCCTGCATCACTGCTTTGGATACGATATTTTCGGATGCGATCAGTTCGATTTCATCACGCTGGCGACCCAATTCGGATGTGATTGACCCAAACAGTTCTGGGTCACGAGATGAGAGGTCTTCGGTGAAAAAACCTGCGTCTGTGGCGGTGTTGCTCATTTCATGGCTCCTGAGAATGAATTGCAATTGGGGTTTGTCCTAATCCATTGCAATGCGCTATGAAAGGTTCAATGCGACAATTGCGGCCAGAACAACGGCTTTCGTCGTGAAAATTACGATTGGACACCACATGGCACAAAAGATTGCATTTATTGCAAGCCGAGCAGAAACAGCCCAAGACAGCCTGCGTGTGTTGGAAGCGGTTTATGGCAATTGTACGCTCGAAACAGCGGATGTGATCGTGGCCTTGGGCGGTGATGGGTTTATGCTGGATGCGTTGCATTCCACATTATATATTGATTGCCCCGTTTACGGGATGAACCGTGGCACGGTTGGGTTTTTGATGAATGAATATTCGCCAGATCACTTGATGGATCGCTTGGCCGAAGCAGAAGAGGCGGTGATTCACCCCCTGCGGATGCAGGCGCATTGCGCAGATGGCACGGAGTTCGAAGCATTGGCAATAAACGAGGTGTCGCTATTGCGTGCAGGGCCACAGGCGGCGAAGTTGCAGATTTCTATTGATGGGCGTGTACGGTTGCCCGAATTGGTCTGTGATGGGGCGTTGTTATCCACGCCTGCGGGGTCGACGGCGTACAACTATTCAGCGCACGGACCGATTTTGCCGATTGGTGCGGAAATTTTGGCGCTGACGGGGATAGCCGCGTTTCGACCGCGGCGATGGCGCGGCGCGTTATTACCGATGGCGGCGCATGTGAGATTTGATGTTTTGGAGCCAGAAAAGCGACCCGTTTCGGCGTCTGCGGACAGCAAGGACGCCAAAGAGATTTTGTCTGTTGAAATTTTCAGCGCACCCGATCACAAGCATCGCATATTGTTTGATCCCGGACATGGATTGGAAGAGCGTTTGATTTCAGAGCAATTTGTTTAAGGAATAAATCATGGCATTATCAGCGCCACAGCAATTTCGATATTGGTCCATTGGGGCGGTTGTGACACTGTTTGTGTTGTGGTTGCTGTCGGGTGTTTTATTGCCGTTCATCACGGGCATGGCGATTGCTTATTTTTTAGACCCATCAGCAGATAAATTGGAGAAATTGGGCTGTTCACGCGTGGTAGCGACCAGTATTATCACCTTTGTCGGGATGTTTTTCGGGTTTTTGTTGGTTGCGTTATTAGTGCCGCAATTGGTGCAACAAGCGGCCGCGTTGGTTACAGCGGCGCCCGATTATTTCGCCAAAGTACAAGAGATTTTGGTCAATCGGTTCCCGTCATTGCTGGATGAAACCAGCACCGTACGCGGCGCATTGGATGCATTCGTGCTCAGCATTCAAGCGCGCAGTGGTGATTTGGCAAATGCGGTGTTGGCATCGGCATTCAGTGTGGTTGATGCAGTGGTATTTTTGGTCGTTGCCCCTGTTGTTGCGTTTTATATGTTGTTGGATTGGGATCGCATGGTTGCCACAATCGACAGCTGGTTGCCACGCGATCATCGTCAAACGTTGCGCCAATTGGCGCGTGATTTGGACAATGTGATGTCTGGATTTGTGCGCGGACAGTTGACGGTTTGTGCGATATTGGGCACGTTTTATGCAATTGCGTTGATGCTTGTGGGGCTACAATTTGGGTTGATTGTCGGACTGATTGCGGGGATTTTGACGTTTATTCCCTATGTTGGATCATTGATTGGTGGCGCTTTGTCCATCGGATTGGCGCTGTTTCAGTTTTGGGACAGCCCCGAATGGATTGTTGTTGTCGCCATAATTTTTGTGCTTGGCCAAACGTTTGAGGGTAATTTTCTGACACCAAAATTGGTGGGCGGCAAGGTGGGATTGCATCCGGTTTGGTTGATGTTCGCGCTGTCTGCGTTTGGATCAATGATGGGGTTCACGGGGATGTTGATCGCTGTACCTGTAGCGGCAGGGATCGGGGTATTTTCACGCTTTGGCTTGCGTCAATATTTGGGTGGGCGGTTGTACCAAGGTTTGGATGGGTTGAAACGGGACGAAGATGTCTGAACAACTGATTTTTGATCTACCGATAAAAACGGCCTTTGGACGCGAGGATTTTTTCGTTACTGGGGCGAATGCGTCCGCTGTGCAGATTGTGGAAAACTGGCCGAATTGGCCGTTGGCCAAGCTGGTTTTAGTGGGCCCAAGTGGTGCAGGGAAATCGCATTTGGCGCATATCTGGTCAGAAATGTCTGATGGGATTGTGATTGATGCACGTTCCTTGGTGGATGTGGATTTGCAAGAAATCAGTCAGGCGGCATTATGCGTGGAAAACATGCATTTAATTGCAGGTGACGCGGCACTAGAGGCACATGGGTTTCACATCCACAATCTGGCACAGGAAACTGGTGCGCCCTTGTTGATGACGGGCATTGGCGTGCCTGCCAGGTGGGGCATTACTTTGCCCGATTTAGCCAGCCGCATTCAAGGTACCAGCGTGGCGGAATTACGTGCGCCCGACGATGCGTTACTGAATGCGGTTTTGGTCAAACAGTTCAGTGATCGCCAAATTGCAATTGATCCCAAGGTGGTAAATTTCGTTCTGCCACGAATGGAACGATCATTCATGGGGATCGCGGCGTTGGTTGCAACCTTGGATAAGGCCGCGTTAAAGCTGGGTAAACCGATTTCGGTTAAGATGGCACGCCAAGTGCTAGACTCTGGTGTGTAACGTGACATAATTAATATAAATAATGACGAGCCCATTCAATGAACGCTGATTTTCTACACAGTGAACTGACCCAACCACAAACCGTCGAAGGTGTCAGTGTCGATAGCCCGAAGCGGTTTCTAAACCGTGAGTTGTCATGGCTGGCGTTCAATTGGCGGGTATTGGAATTGGCTCAAGACACCAGTTGGCCATTGTTGGAACGGGTCCGGATGGTGTCGATCTCATCCAGTAATCTGGACGAGTTTTATACCGTGCGCGTGGCAGGACTGCGAGAATTGGCGCGGGGCGGCATTACCAAAAAATCCGCAGATGGCCTCACACCAGCACAGCAATTGGAAATGATTGATGTGAACGCCAACGCATTGTCGCGTGCACAGCAGGAAACGTGGAATGGGTTGATTAATGATCTGTCGCACCAAGCAATTTGGATTTTGAAATCAGAGGACTTGAATGCAGCTGACAAAGCGTACTTAGACAAAGTGTTTTTGGAACAAATTTTCCCGATCATTAGCCCACTGGCCGTTGATCCCGCGCATCCATTTCCGTTTATTCATTCGGGTGGTTTGGCGATTGCGCTGCATCTCCAACACAAATCTGGTAAAAAGCCTATCCAAGCGTTGTTGCCGATCCCCAATCAGGCGGATCGGTTCATCGCATTGCCCCCTGAAAACGGCGAAGGGCTGCGCATTGTGCCGCTGGAAACGGTGTTGCTACAAGCGCTGGGCGTGCTGTTTCCTAGCTATGATTTAGTTGGGCATTGTATGTTTCGGGTGCTGCGTGACAGTGATCTGGAAATCGAGGATGAATCCGAAGATTTGGTGCGCGAATTTGAAACGGCATTGAAACGCCGTCAGCGCGGTGACGTGGTGCGGTTAAAAATCACCAAGGATGCACCAGAGAAGCTGCGTAAGATGGTATTGAATTCGTTGAAAGTCAGGAATGACGAAGTCATCGAAGTTGATGGGATTTTGGGTCTTGAAGATTTGTCCGAGATTTGTGATTTGGCACCCGCCGATTTTCGTTGGCCATCATATGAACCACGTTTGCCCGAACGGGTTTTGGATTTCGACAAGGATATTTTTGCGGCTATTCGTCAGAAAGATATGTTGTTGCATCACCCGTACGAGAGCTTTGATATTGTGGTGAATTTCCTGCGCCAAGCGGCGCGTGATCCTGATGTGGTGGCGATCAAACAAACGCTGTATCGCACATCCAACCAATCGCCCATCGTGGATGCGTTATGCGCGGCGGCAGAGGATGGGAAATCTGTGACAGCTGTGGTGGAATTAAAAGCACGTTTTGACGAAGCGGCGAACATTCGTCTATCGCGTCAGATGGAACGCGCGGGTGTGCATGTGGTGTACGGATTTATCGATATGAAAACCCACGCCAAAGTATCCACAATTGTGCGCAGAGAAGGGGGCAAGTTGAACACTTATACCCACTTTGGCACTGGTAATTATCATCCTGTGACAGCAAACATTTATTCTGATCTGTCATTTTTCACCTGCAACAGTTCCTTGGGCAAAGATGCGACAAAGCTGTTTAATTACATTTCCGGCTACGCCGAAGCAGAAGGATTGCGCGACCTATCGATCGCGCCAAGTTTTCTGTTTAAGGATTTGATTGGCTATATTGATGCAGAGGCGGATGCGGCACGTGCAGGCAAACCGGCGCAAATTTGGGCGAAGATGAATTCGGTTATTGAACGTGACATCATTGATGCGCTGTACCGTGCCAGCAAGGCGGGCGTGAAAATTGATTTGGTTGTGCGTGGTATTTGTGGGGTGCGACCTGGTGTTAAGGGGCTGTCCGAAAATATCCGTGTAAAATCCATTGTGGGGCGTTTTTTGGAACATTCGCGGATTGTGTGTTTTGCCAATGGCAAAGAGATGCCCAATCGGGATGCTTTGGTTTTTATATCGTCTGCCGATTGGATGGGGCGTAATTTACACGGGCGGGTCGAAAGCATGGTGCGGATTAAAAACAAAACTGTCCACGCACAGATTTTAGGGCAGATTATGGCAGCAAATTTGGCAGATACACGCAATTCATGGGTGTTGGCACCAGATGGCACATACACGCGGGATATTCCGCCCGTGGGTGCGCCGCAATTTGATTGCCATCGGTTTTTCATGGAAAACCCATCCCTTTCGGGGCGTGGTAAAGCGGGCGCAAAAGATGTTCCAGAATTGGCACACACTCATGATTGATACAGTTCAAAATCATCGCATTGGTGTTATTGATGTCGGCTCTAACTCTGTGCGTTTGGTGGTGTTTGACGGTGCCATTCGATCGCCTAGTTATTTTTACAATGAAAAGGTGATGGCTGGACTGGGCTTGGATCTAACCAAGAGCGGTCGGTTGCATCCCGAAGGTAAAAAACGTGCCTTGCGTGCCTTGCGCCGCTTTCATAAAATCGCAAATCGGATGGATTTAACTAGTCTGGCCGCCGTCGCCACCGAAGCCGTGCGCGCCGCATCTGATGGACCTGAATTTTGCCAACAGGTTTTGGATGAAACAGGTATTGAATTGGTGTTAATCACCGGAGACCAAGAGGCGAGCCTGTCTGCCCAAGGGGTATTGTTGGGGTGGCCGAAAGCGTCCGGTTTGGTCTGTGATATTGGCGGAGCATCAATGGAATTGGCGGCGATAAATTCGGGAAAGATAACCAAAACGCGGACGTCTAAATTGGGCCCGATGTCGGTTTTGGGTCGGTTTGACGTGTCCAAACAACAGGACAATTATATCGACAAGGAATTGGCCAATTTGACCGATGGATTTGCGTTAGGGGCGCAGACGCTGTTCCTGGTTGGTGGGTCATGGCGGGCGTTGGCGCAAATTCACATGCGCCAAACCGGGTATCCATTGCGCGTAATACATGATTATGTCGTCGATCCCAAAGATTTGATGCCGACGTTAGGGTTTGCCATGAATTGCACACCCGAACAGATGCGAACGGAGGCGAATGTGTCGTCCGCACGGGCGGCATTGGTGCCCACTGCGGCCAAGGTTTTGATGCATTTTCTGGATGGGGCGCAAGTCGGCGAAATTGCCTTTTCGAGCTATGGTCTGCGCGAGGGTTTGTTGTACGAAAACATGGATGATGATATCCGCGACACCGATCCGATGATCGCCGCCGCGCGCGCGCTAGAAGCCGCGCATGCGCGGTTCGCGGGGTTTGGTGATATTCTGTTTGAATGGTTGCAACCGATTTTTGGTGCGTTTGATAAATCCATGAACCGCCTTATTCATGCGGCTTGTTTGTTGCATGATGTGCATTGGCGTGCGCATCCAGATTATCGATCCGAGATGTGTTTTGATGCGGCGACATTGGCCAACCTTGGTGGAATTGACCACGGTGGGCGGGTGTTTTTGGCCTGGGCGTTGATGCATCGTTACAAGGTTGGGCAGGTTTCACCCAGTTATAGCGCCGTGCGCGGGATGCTATCATCTGACGACGTCAAATTGGCGCAAACTGTCGGCCAAGCCATTCGTTTAGGTGCCATGATGAGTTCCGCCGATCCCGAACACATGGGACGTTTGATTTTGACGTCCAAGGCGCTGAATTTAGAGCTGGATGCCGACAGCAAGGATATGTTTGGCGAGGTGGTGATGAAGCGTTTGCAAACCGTCGCCGATAGTTTGGATCGTGTGGCCACCGTCAGCTATGTCTAGGTTGCGTGTTTTGATGCAATAGCCTAGACAAATTATAGATCAGATTTTCAAGGAAATACCCCATGCGCCTTAGCAAATACTTTTTGCCTATTCTTAAAGAAAACCCAAGCGACGCACAGATTGTCAGCCATCGTTTGATGCTGCGTGCGGGGATGATCCGTCAGGCACAATCAGGGATTTATTCGTGGTTGCCGATGGGTTTCAAGGTGTTGCGCAAGTTGGAAAATATCGTACACGAGGAACAAATCCGTGCGGGGCACAATCCGATGTTGATGCCAACGATGCAATCTGCGGATTTGTGGCGTGAATCCGGTCGTTACGACGATTTTGGCAAAGAGATGTTGCGCGTTACCGATCGTCATGGTCGGGATATGTTGTTTGGCCCCACGAACGAGGAATTGATTACGGATATTTTCCGTAATTCTGTCAAATCTTACAAAGATTTACCACTGACGCTGTACCAAATTCAATGGAAGTTTCGCGACGAAGTGCGCCCCCGTTTTGGTGTGATGCGTGGCCGCGAATTTTTCATGAAAGATGGGTATAATTTTGATATCGATAAGCCATCAGCGATGCACGCCTACAACCGTCATATGGTCAGCTATCTGCGCACTTATGAACGCATGGGCATGAAAGCCATTCCCATGCGTGCCGACAGTGGTGCGATGGGTGGCGATGATACGCACGAGTTTTTGGTTTTGGCCGATACGGGCGAGTCCGAGGTGTTTTATGACAGCGCTATTTTGGATTTGCATTTGGGTGATCGCGAAGTTGATTACGATAACTGGGATGAATGCGCCGCGATATGCAATGAGTGGACTACGCCATATGCCCGCACCGATGAAACCCATGATGCGGCACTATTCGCTAAGGTTCCCACCGAACGTCAAAAGACATCGCGCGGGATCGAAGTTGGGCAAATATTCTACTTTGGCACCAAATATTCCGAAAGCATGAACGCCAAGGTTTCAACACCTGATGATGGTGATGTGCCTGTGCACATGGGTAGTCACGGCATTGGTGTATCGCGTATGATTGGAGCGATTATTGAAGCAAGCCATGATGATAACGGCATTATTTGGCCCGAAGCAGTGACGCCGTTTGGTGTGGGTATTGTGAACCTGAAACAAGGTGACGATGCGGCCGATGCAGCCTGTGAAGGGTTGTATAAATCCGCGACTGCGTTGGGACTTGATCCGTTGTATGATGATCGCAATGAACGTGCGGGTGCGAAATTTGCATCTATGGATTTGATTGGATTGCCGTGGCGTATTACAGTGGGGCCACGAGGTTTGAAAAATGGTGTGGTTGAATTGACCAGTCGTAAAACGGGCGAAAGCGAAGAGTTGACGCCTGAATTAGCGTTAGAAAGACTGGCACAAATTTACGCGGAGGTGTGATGCATGGGTAAGCTGGCGAATATAACAGGTGGCGTGGGTTTGGGCGTTTTGCTGTCTCAATTCCCTGAATATTCGCAACAGTATGTGCAACGTTTAGGCGGTGCCGTTGATGAATTGCAGACCGTTGTCAGCGATTTTGATGCGTCTGCAGTGGCCTCAGGCAGTACCCGCGCCCAATCACTGATTGCCATGAGCTCTGGTGATGAATTCGTTCGGCGCCGTGGTTCGGATATGACCCGCACGATTGATCGCTTCGAGGCGCTTAACAGCAGTTATGCGCTGTTGAAAGATGCTGGTGCGTATGAACGTTTGGCCTATGTGCGCCGTTTCGGTGATACGCAAGTTACCAAAAATGCCCTAAGTGATTTTCAACCAGCCCTTCCATTGAACATTGATGGGTTGGTGTTGCTGTTTGGCGGTTACATTTTTGGTTATGGAGTGATGTCTGGTGCGGGACGTGTTGTGCGTCGCCGTAAAAAGAGAATTGCATGAGCCCCAAGCCATTTAGTCATTTTGAACGCATGATTGCGTGGCGGTATTTGCGATCAAAACGATCCGAGGGTGGCGTCTCGGTGATGACATGGATTTCCTTGATCGGGATTGCATTGGCGGTATTTGCGCTGATTGCCACGTTGGCGGTGCGGTCAGGGTTTCGTACGGAATTTGTTGGCACGATTTTGGGCGCGAATGCCCATGCATCGATTTACAGCAGTCCACGCATCGATGCGGAAGGATTTACAGTTTATGGGTTTTCCGATTACGATGCGGCGCGGGATCGTATTGCGGCATTGCCTGGTGTGAACCGTGTGGCGCCAATCGTCAAAGGTCAGGTGATGGCCAATGCCAATGGCCAAAGCACCGGTGTCCAAGTTTTTGGTGAAACGCTGGCTGATCTAAAAACCGTGCCGTTGGTGGCGAACCCCAAAAATGCCTTTGGATCCATCGAAAATTACGAAGGTGGCGTTGCTATTGGGTCGGGCGTTGCACGCGCATTGGGGTTGCAAGTTGGCGATGTGATTACGTTGATTTCGCCCGATGGGGTCAAAACCGCCTTTGGTACCAGCCCACGGATCAGCGGGTTCGAAGTGACCTATATTTTTGAGGTCGGCAGGTATGACATAGACAGCACACGGATTTATATGCCGCTTGGCGAAGCGCAAATCTATTTCAACCGCGAGGGCGTGGTCGATGAGTTCGAAGTGATGGTTGATGACCCCGATGCGGTGAATGATTTGATTGTGCCGCTGCTAGAGGTGGGCCCTGAACGAGGGTTGGTTTGGACATGGCGCGATGCCAATGGCGGGTTTTTACAGGCGTTGCAAATGGAGGATAATATCATGTTTATTATTCTGTCGATTTTGGTTTTGGTCGCCACGATGAACATCGTTTCGGGTCTGATAATGTTGGTAAAAAACAAGGGGCGCGATATTGGAATTTTGCGCACTATGGGTTTGTCCGAGGCGTCTGTTTTACGTATTTTTTTCCTGTGTGGGGCATCCATTGGGATCGCTGGCACAGTGATTGGTGTGGCGATGGGTACCCTGTTCGTGATTTATTTGGATCCAATTTTTAACACGATTAATTACATTGCAGGCGGTGGTATTTGGAGCCCTGAAAAATACCTATTGTCCAATCTGCCCGCGGAATTGCGGTGGCAGGATGTGGCCAAAGCCAGTGCTCTGTCATTGGGTTTGACGTTTATTATCACGTATTTTCCTGCACGACGTGCGGCACGGATGAACCCGGTCGAGGCGTTGCGATATGAGTAGTGTGATGCGTTTGCGCGGTGTGACCAAGGGATACAATATTGGTGCCCCCAATGCGGTGAGCGTGTTGAATGGTGTGGACTTGGATGTGGTCAGCGGCGAGGTGATTGGTTTGATCGCACCGTCGGGTGCAGGCAAATCGACATTTTTACATATCGCGGGATTGTTAGACACGCCCGATGCGGGGCAGGTCATTATTGATGGCGTGGATCACACCACCCTGTCTGATGCGAAACGTACCAAAACGCGACGCCAAGATATTGGATTTGTGTATCAATTTCATCATTTGTTGCCTGAATTTACCGCAGTTGAAAACCTAACCTTGCCGCAGTTGGCAAATGGGGCGGGGGCGAAGGCGGCGCATAAGCGGGCATTGGAATTGTTGGATTTGGTTGGGCTGGCGGATCGCGCAACGCATCGCCCCGGCGAATTGTCAGGCGGCGAGCAACAGCGGGTTGCGTTTTGCCGTGCCATGGCGAATGCGCCCAAGGTTTTATTGGCCGATGAACC
This sequence comes from uncultured Rhodobacterales bacterium, assembly GCA_963976255.1. Classification (GTDB taxonomy): domain Bacteria; phylum Pseudomonadota; class Alphaproteobacteria; order Rhodobacterales; family Rhodobacteraceae; genus Amylibacter. The sequence goes on along the minus strand of CAXBJO010000024.1, from coordinate 17,769 downwards.
GACAGGTAATTTGGATCCTGAAACGGCGGATCGGGTTTTTGCAGTGTTGATGAAATTGGTGCGCGAAACAGGAATGTCGGCGGTGATTGCAACCCACAATCATGAATTGGCGAAACGGATGGATCGCCAAGTAGCGATGCATCAAGGACAGATTACCGATGTCTAGGCGTGTCTAATCGGCGCATATTTCCTGAAGGCTGATCCAATCATTGTCAGACAAAATGGGGGTCGTGCTGTCCTCGGGTATATCCTGCATTTTCAACATATCAGGTCGTTTTGAATGGGTGGCAAAGTCGGTAAAAGGTACGTTGGCAGATTTAAAAATATTCATCATTAATTCGGGTGACGGATCTGAAGTTGGCCCCGAAAGTTGCCAATCGGCAAATGCATTTAGGTCGGTGTTTGAAATTGAACCAGTCCCCAAAAAACCGAAGGTTTTGCGCATACCGATGAAGTTGAATAATTCTAAAAATGGCGTTTCTTCTTGTTGGCTGGCGCGTTCCATGATTGCATAGCCCGCCAACAGATTTGCTTCGCTGGATTGTACAGTCAGGTTTTGATTCAATAAAATATTCCCACCTGGTAAATGAAAACTGGGACGGCTGCCCATTTCGATGATGCGCAAGCGGTTGGCTGATGTGCCAAAAACCCGTTTTTCGAGTCGCTGCAACGCGCGTGTGCCCGAAGGTGAAGAGCATACCGACCCCGTTGTTTTTTGAACGGCTTTTATCAGCGCGTCACCTATTTGTTCGGCTCTTGGTTGAGGTACAATGCTGGCGGCGTATTTTGTTAATGCGTCGGGCAACCAGAACAATGAAAAACCGACGAACAACAGTAGTGTGATTGCACTGATATACCAGCGAAGGCGCCCCGGATGTGGGCGCGATGCATCAATGGCGGCGCGGATTTTACCGATGGCCATGATCATTGTCGGATCTTCGATTTCCAAAGTTTCCGCGCCCAACTCATCGACTGTAAAAATGGTGCCGCTGTCGGCTGTACCGATGTTTTCAATCGCTGCCAACGACCAATGGGTAAGTGGCCGGTTGTTGATGTCACTTAATACAAGGGTGGTGTCTCCAAAAGAGATGACCACCTCGCGACGTTGAGCGTCTGACGTTTCACGCCATAAGCCCAAGGCTTCGAGTCGTTCGAATTCTTTGATCGCGGTCATTGCCTGTTTCGCCCGTTTTGGGTCATTTTTTTACACTATGGCGAAGTCAAACCGATTTTCCAAGTGGATTTCACGTTGAAGCATTAAGCCTTTTTGAGGGTTTCCAATTCGCGTGCGGCTTTGCCGACCAAATTCTGCATGTCGTGGATCGCTGCCTCTATTTCGATTTTGCGTTCTTCTAACTCTTTGGTTTGCTTGCTGGCCATTGCAATCCATGTTTCCAATTGCGCTTGATTTTGATCTTTGCGATCATACATTTCCAACCATTGACGGATTTCTTCCAGTGTGAACCCAAACCGACGGCCGCGTTTGATCAGGCGCAATCGCGCCTTTTCCTTGCCACCATAAAAGCGCTTTCGGCCTTGTTTTTCGGGAATCAACAGCTCGATATATTCATAATAACGCAGGGTTCTGGGCGTTACGTCATATGCTTCGCACATCTCTTTTAACGTCATTTTGCTGGGTGTCATCACATCCCCCTAGGGCGCATTTACTATCAAAGGTCACAGATAGTCTAAGGCGTCAAGTAATTTGGTGCAAGAATGTAGAACCCATAGGCGACAATAAGTGCTGGAATCGCGCTGTAAACTGTGGCCAAAAACGCCACACGGGGGTTCAATGCGATGGCTGGAAACAGAGCATCACCGTCGTTAGCGATGGAATTCCCCAACAGGGCACTGAATGGGATCAGGCCGTTGATGTAAAATGTTGTGACCAAAACCTGTGGCCCACATCCGGGAATCAAACCAATGAGGATTGCAATCAGCGGCAACGCGATACCAACGGCAGAGAACCATGCCTGTAAATCCAAACCGGCGAACGACGTCACGTATTCAAACCCTAAGAAGGCCAAAATGACCCAAGCGGTGATAAAAGTGGTTTCTTCGACCATCCGAGAGAGGGGATTGTCTGCGGGGTTGGTCATCGCCTGAACTGGTGAGGTGGACCAAATAAGCATACCAATAAAAATGCCAAGAATAGAGATCACCGATGCTACAGATGCGACGATGCCAGTATATTCAATTTGCATCAGTGCGGAAATTCCAATGAACAGCCCAGGAATAATTAAAATGCCATATGCAAGATAAGTAAAATGGCGCGGTTTATTGCCGTTTATCATTGGAACGTGATGCATCTTGCCCGTAACTTCGTGTTTTCTTTTGTCAAATATATCAACGATGTAGCCGGAAAATATACCGACAAGAACCGAAATTGGTAGCAATATCACAGCCACATCGGGGCGTTTTGCGATCAACAAGAATGCGGCATCTCCCATCGTCGCGGTTAACGTTGCCACAACCGCACCCATGCTGACAGATCCAGAAGAATAGGCGGCAACAACGATAACGGCACCACCACATCCGGGCATTGCACCCATCACAGATGCCAATGGAACCTGTGCCAATGGCGCGCGGCGAAAAACGTTGCTGATATTGAAACCAAACAGTTTCTCGGCGCCATAAAACACCCCGAGCGTCAACGCCACAAAGACAGAAACACCGACATAGGCATCCTGTAGCGCGATGCGTGTTGCCGCCCCCAATGCGCCAGGAAATGTTGTAAGAATTAGCAGTAAGAGCGTTAAAAACAGGCGTTTGGTTCGGAATGGCCCAATAACGTGACCCAAATTAAAGCCGGGATTCTTGATGTCGCTGTATGCCATTTTAATCAATGCCGTGTATCTGTCGTTATGGATTAACGTGTCTTTAATGCACATGCGAGGCATTCGCAACTAGATTATCCCCAAGAACCTTTCCCGCTTGCGTCTGACCATCAGGTGGGAATGAATTTCAGGCTGACTCCGTTTAAGCAATGGCGCTTGCCTGTTGGTTTTGGCCCATCATCGAAGATATGACCCAAATGACTGCCGCAACGACGACAATGTACTTCGGTGCGCAAAAACAGCATTTTGCGATCTTTTTTGGTGCCGATTGCGTTTGGCAGACTTTGGTAAAAGCTGGGCCAGCCAGTTCCTGAATCGAATTTCGTTTTCGATGAGTACAAGGGTAAATCACATCCCCGACAAATATACGTACCCGCCGCATAGTTTTTGTTCAATGGGCTGCTGCCGGAACGTTCGGTGCCTTCGCGGCGCATCACCTTGTACTGTAATTTGGTCAACATCGCGCGCCATTCAGCCTCTGTTCGCGTGACTTCAAAAACTGCGGCCCAACTGGCCTGTGGAAACAGCGTTGCAGTGGCAGTCGCGATAAAGTGACGGCGTTTCATGTGGCATCCCTTATGTTTACCCGATTGTGCCGCAGGTTGGGGTAAAATGGAAATCAAACAGCCGTGAGCAGAAATTTCATGTGCATTTGCACATTCCGCGGGCTAGGTCATGAAACATGAGCAGAATAGATCCAATTAACCTGACACATCGCCGCGTTTTGCATATTGCGGTGCCTGTGGTGTTGTCCAATGCGACGGTGCCGATTTTGGGGGCTGTTGATACGGCGGTGGTTGGGCAGATGGGATTGGCCGCGCCGATTGGTGCGGTCGGGATCGGCGCGATAATTCTGTCGGCGATTTATTGGATCTTTGGATTTTTGCGGATGGGGACGGCGGGGCTGACAGCGCAGGCGATTGGTGCGGGGGACAAGGGTGAAACAAATGCGTTGTTGGTGCGGTCGTTGTTCATCGGGTTTGCCGCGGGTTTTGTGTTTTTTGCGTTCCAAGCTCCTCTGTTTTGGGCGGCGTTTAAAATGGCACCTGCCTCGGCCGAGGTCGAAGGCATGGCGCGTGAATATCTTCAAATTCGGATTTACAGCGCCCCTGCGGCGATTGCGATGTATGGCATTACCGGCTGGTTGATCGCGGCGGAACGCACCCGCGCGGTTTTGGTTCTACAATTGTGGTTAAATGGGCTGAACATCGCTTTGGATGTTCTGTTTGTGCTGGAAATGGGCTGGGGTGTGGGTGGCGTTGCCTATGCCACGCTGATTGCAGAATGGTCTGGTTTGGCGTTGGGTTTGTGGATGGTGCGCGACGGGTATCGGGGTGGGTATTGGCGCAACTGGGTGTTGATTTTCGAGCCAGTGAAATTAAAGCGCATGGCGGTGGTAAATACGGATATTATGATCCGTTCGGTCATCCTACAGATTGGCTTTGTCAGTTTTTTGTTTTTGGGGTCGTCATTTGACGATGTGACCTTGGCCGCGAACCAAGTGTTGTTGCAGTTTTTGCAAATCACGGCCTATGCTATGGACGGGTTTGCGATTGCGGCAGAAGCGTTGGTAGGACAGGCGTTGGGTGCGGGTGCGCGATCCAAATTGCGCCGCGCCGTCGTGATGACCAGTCAGTGGGCGGCCGCGTTGATCGTTGCAATGGCGGTGGCGTTCGCGGTGTTCGGTGTCGCCTTGATCAATGTGATGACAACCGCCGTTGATGTGCGGATTGTGGCTGCGCAATATCTGCCATGGATGGTGCTGGCGCCGATTGTGGGCGGTGCGTCGTGGATGTTGGACGGTGTGTTTATCGGGGCGACGCGGTCGCGCGACATGCGTAATATGATGGTGGTGTCATTCGCCATTTATGTGATCGCACTGTTGGTTTTGATGCCCGTGTTTGGCAATCACGGACTGTGGGCGGCGATGATGGTATTTTTCGTGGCGCGCGGGGTGACGTTGGCCATTAAATATCCTGCGCTGGAAGCGGCGGCGGATTAAAGGATGTCCAACACAGCCTCGGGTGGGCGGCCAATGGCGGCGCGGCTGCCGTTTATTACCACAGGGCGTTCGATCAGGATTGGGTTGGCCACCATCGCGTTGATCAAAGTTTCATCACTGTCAGTTTTGGACAGTTTTAGGGCCTTGAAAACCGTTTCGCCCGTGCGTATCAGATTGATCGCGGGAATATTCAGTGCAGTCAGAACAGCTCGAATTTGATCGGCGTTGGGACCTGATTCAAGGTATTTGATAATGATGGGCGTATGACCGTTTTGTTCCAGCAAGGCCAAGGTTTGGCGTGATTTTGAACAGCGTGAATTATGCCAAATTATGATACTCATAGGTAATCCTGAATACCTGTGCCGACGGCCTGTGAAATATGGTCGAATCCTTGTTCAGCCAGTATTTCATCCAAACCCTTGGCGATGTCGTAACCAAGGGATAAGCCCTGAAAAACCAATGCTGTATACAGTTGCACCGCTGACGCGCCCGCGCGGATTTTTTCAAATGCGTCTTGGGCGGAGCTGATGCCGCCAACGCCGATGATTGGAATGCTACCTTCCAATTCTTGTGCCAAATGCGCCAAAACGCCGGTGGATTTTTTGAACAGGGGTTTGCCCGCCAAGCCGCCTTTTTGATCGCGATGTTCGGATTTCAATCCCTCGCGATCCAATGTGGTGTTGGTTGCGATGATTGCATCAATCCGGGTGTGGCGGGCGACCTGTGCGATTTGGGCGATCTCTTCGTTGGTTAAATCGGGGGCAATTTTCAGGAAAATGGGGATTGGTTTTTCAAACGTGTCGCGGGTTTCGATGACCCCCGACAGCAACGCGGTCAGTGCCTTCTCGCCCTGCAAATCCCGCAGTTTTTCGGTGTTGGGGGATGACACGTTTACAGTGGCGAAATCAATGTGGCGCCCACAGGTTTCCAACACTTTGACGAAATCAATGGCACGGTGCGAGCTGTCTTTGTTTGCACCCAAATTCAGGCCAACAATGCCCTTGGCGGGGCGGCGCATAAGGCGCTCGCTGATGGCCATCATTCCGTCGTTGTTAAAACCGAAACGATTGATGGATGCTTGGTCCTCGTTCAATCGGAACAAACGGGGTTTGCGATTTCCTTCTTGGGCGTTTGGGGTGGCGGCGCCGACTTCGATAAATCCAAAACCTGTGCGTAATAATGGCGCAATCGCCGTGGCGTTTTTGTCAAAACCAGCGGCCAAGCCAACAGGGTTAGGCAATTCCAATCCGGCCAAGTTTTGGGCAATTCGCGGGCTGGTGTACACACCCGGCTTTGGGGTTAATCCCGCATTCAGCGCCATGATTGCGTAATGATGTGCGCGTTCAGGATCAGTGCGGTACAGCAGGGCCAGACCCAATTTTTCGACCAATTTCATGAGATGTCGTTTGGAAATATATGGGTTTTGCCATCGAATGGTAGCGGTTTAATCCATAATGCGCCGTCCAATTTTAGAGGCGCATAAAGATGGGGAAATAACAGATCATCGCGGGATTTTTCGTAACGTATTGCATCGCCAAAATCGGTGTCATTATAGGCCAACAACATTAAATCATCTTCGCGGGAAAAGTGCTTGGCGGCGGTGTCCACAACAGTGTCCGCCGTCGAGAAATGAATATATCCATCAGCCACATCAATCGGTGCACCAGCCGAGGTGCCATTGTCGCGCAAACTTGCCCACTCATCGGCGCGGAGGATTTTGTATATTATCATGTCTCAGCTCGCAAATACGGTTTTGAAATCTTTGAATCCTTTGATTTCGATAGGATTTCCCGATGGATCGCGGAAAAACATGGTGCGTTGTTCGCCTGGTTCACCTGCAAAACGTACGACTGGTGGGATTTCAAAATTTACGCCAGAATCGATTAAACGTTCCGACAAAACCAACCAATCCGACAGCCCCAAGATGACGCCAAAATGCGGCATTGGCACCATGTGATCGCCCACATGACCAGTATTTTTCGTGGCAAACGGTTCGCCCAAATGCAACGAAATTTGATGCCCGAAAAAATCGAAATCGACCCATGTGTCGGTCGAACGACCTTGTTTGCAACCCAATATGCGACCGTAGAAGTCGCGGGCGTCGTTCAAGTTTGTGACGTGATAAGCAAAGTGGAAAAGTGATTTCATAAACCTGTGTTAGCATGGCAATCCCTTGCGCCCAAGGGGGATTTGCGGCTTAATCATTGGATGTGTGGACGATTTGCCCTGACATTGCCCCATGATGCGGTTGCTGGTTGGTTTGACGCCACTTTGCGGGCCGAATTCGATGAACCTCGGTTTAATATCTGTCCCAGTCAAAATATTGTCGTGGCAGTGCAATATATGGGTGAAAATATTCTAACGCCGATGCGTTGGGGTTTTATTCCGCATTGGTACAAAGCGCCAAATGACGGGCCGATGTTGATTAATGCACGCGGCGAAACGGTTGCGCAAAAACCCGCATTCAGCGATGCGATTGCGAAACGACGTTGTATCATTCCAGCCTCTGGATTTTATGAATGGCACCGTGCAGATGGGGACAAGGTGCCTTGGTACTTTCATCCATCCGACGACGAGCTGATGGGTTTTGCAGGCATTTGGCAGGCGTGGACGGCTCCCGGTGGCGCACGGCAAGTCAGTTGTGCAATGTTGACTGTTGCTGCTGGACCTCAGATGGCGGATGTTCATCACCGTGAACCTGTTGTGGTTGAAAAAACGCGTCAAATGGATTGGTTGAATGGGGATTTGAATTTGATCACCCAAGCACCGGATGGATTCTATGCCAAACACCGTGTGTCCAAGGACGTGAACAAGGCCAGTGCACAAGGCGCGCAATTGATTGAACCGTTGGTTGATTAATCACGTGTTTTGGGGCAAATTGCATGAAATATATTCATGCAAGGACTAATAATGGCCCGGCGTAATTATGATCTGCCTTCCTTAAAAATGATTGGCACATTCGAGGCGGCGGCTCGCGTGGGTAGTTTTAAGGATGCCGCGGAAGAGTTGGGTGTTACCCCGGGCGCTGTCAGTCACCAAATTCGTGGGCTAGAAGCGGCGTTGGATATGGCGTTGTTTATCCGCCAATCGCGCGCTGTATCATTGACACCAACTGGTCGTGCCCTGTTTGAGGTGGTCAATAAGTCACTGGTCGAAATTGACCAAACGGTGCGTCAGTTACGTGAATTGAACGATATTGGTCAGGTGTCGATTGGATCGACTACGGCGGTTTCGTCCCTGTGGTTGACCCCGAAATTGGCGCAGTTTTGGCGCGACAACGGCGGTATTCATATCAGCCAAGAGGTGCGCGATCGCCCCTTCCGCCGCCCACTAAATCTGGACTTAACCATAGAATACGCCGTTATTCCGCCGCCCGAACCCGCAGAGATTTTGTTCCAAGATCGCCTGTTACCGCTGTGCAGTCCCGATTTTAAGGAACGCCATATTCACAGCTTGGCGCAACTGGCGTCGTCCCAATTAATTCATTTGGATGCCTCCGAAACAAATTGGACCAGTTGGCCAAATTGGTTTGCTGCCCTTGGATTTGATGGTGCCTTGGCGGCGCGTCACCGTGTGAATAATTACGCAATTGCATTACAGTTGGCGCGCGATGGGTTAGGCGTAGTTTTGGGGTGGAAACGGTTGGTGAAGCCCCTGATCAATGACGGTCAATTGGTGCCGCTTACCGACTTTGAAATTGAGGCGCCCGGCAAATTCTATTTGATCCCTTCAAGTCAAAAACCCAAATTGCAAACTGCGATATTGCGCGATTGGTTATTGGCGCAAAATAAGTGAATTATATTCGCCTGTTGTACAAGAAATCTCGGTTGTTTGAATTCGTAGAATGTGGGATCGTTTCATCAGTTTAAAAGGAACATGCTATGTCTGATCTGTCTCTTGTTACCCAGCCACTGAATGTGGCCAAGGGCTTGCCTAATGCGCATTATACTGACGAAGCCACATTCAAAGAGGAATGTGAGAGCGTTTTGTTTGCGAATTGGTCGGCTGTTGGTTTTGCCAAGGATGTCCCAAACGAAGGCGATGCGAATCCAATTAATTTTCTGGGTATGCCGTTGCTGATGGTGCGGGATGCAAATGGCGTGGTGCGGGTGCATCAAAATACTTGCCGTCATCGTGGTATGATTTTGGTGTCTGAAAAGGCCAATATCCGTGGTACGATCCGATGCCCGTATCATTCATGGTGTTATGGCTTGGATGGTGCGTTGCGTTCAACTCCGCATGTGGGCGGGCCGGGGCAAAATACCCATGCAGATATTAAGCGGAATGAGTTGGGTTTGATCGAAATTCGAAGCCACGTTTATATGGATGTGGTGTTCGTGAATGTGTCGGGTAAATCCGCCCCGTTCGAACAGGTGCATGCCGATTTGATCGCGCGTTGGGCGGAATTTGATAAACCTTTGTACCACAATTCAGACAGCGCATTCGCGTTGAACGTGACCAGTAATTGGAAGTTGGCCGTCGAGAATTATTGCGAGAGTTATCACTTGCCATGGGTGCATCCGGGGCTGAATTTGGTTTCACGTCTGGAAGATCATTATCACCTTGAGGAGCCGCAAAAATATTCCGGCCAAGGGTCGTTGGTTTATTCTCAACTAAAGGGTGAAGACGGCGAAGTATTCCCTGACTTTGAGGGTGTCAGCGACAAATGGGATACGGCATCCGAGTATGTGGCGCTGTACCCAAATGTTTTATTGGGCGTTCACCGCGACCATACATTTGCGATTATTTTAGAGCCGCAAGGTGTGGATAAAACCCGCGAACAGGTGGCGTTGTATTATGCAACTCCTCAAGCAGCCGAGGCGGAGTTTGATGGGTTGCGCGCCACGAATGCGACGTTTTGGAAAGAGGTTTTCGAAGAAGATATTTTCGTAGTCGAGGGTATGCAAAAGGGACGCCATGGGTTGTTTTTTGATGGGGGTAAATTCTCGCCTGCGATGGATGGACCAACGCATTTGTTTCACGAGTGGGTCGCAACTCAAATCAATGTGGGGCGTGAACAGGCTGCATCAGCGTGAGCCGTTTTGAACGCCTGAATGACCAAGTGCTGACAGCACACCAAAACGGTGATCGCGCAACACTGGTCGATATTTATCAAATGCTAGGCCAAGAGGAATTGGCGGCAAATAATATAACATCGGCATGTTTTCTATTAACGCAAGCCTATGTTTACGCGCTGGAATCAGGTGATGTCCGCGCCACAGAAATTCACAAAATTCTTAAATCCCACGAAAGGGAAGAATAATGAAAACGCATGCACAGGCCGTGGTTATCGGCGGAGGATTGATTGGTTGTTCGATCCTATATCATTTGGCGAAACTGGGTTGGAAAGACGTTGTTTTATTAGAGCGCGACGAGTTGACTTCAGGGTCAACATGGCATGCGGCGGCAAACCTACATGGATTACATGACAATAATAATATCTCTAAATTGCAATACTATACCATGCAGTTGTACAAAGATTTAGAGGCGGAAACAGGACAGGGGTGTGGTGTGTTTCAACCGGGTTCACTGTATTTGGCACAGACTGAACAGCGCGAACATCAATTGCGCATTCAGGCGGCCAAGGCGCGGTATTTTGATGCGGAGTTTTACGAACTGACGATTGACGAAGCACGTGAAAAGAACCCGTTGGTGAATTTTGACGGGGTGCGGTGTGTGATGTTTGAACCCGATGGCGGAAATGTCGATCCATCGGGCGTGACCCAAGCCTATGCCACGGGTGCGCGCAAAATGGGGGCGGAAATTTACCGCTTTACCCCTGTGACGGCCACGTCCCAACGCGCGGATGAAACATGGGATGTTGAAACGCCAACGGGCTCAATTAATACACCTTGGGTGATTAATGTGGCTGGCCTTTGGGGTCGCGAAGTGGCGGCGATGGCGGGTGTAAACCTGCCGCTGCAACCGACAGAGCATCAGTATTTGGTGACGGAAACCATTCCCGAGATCGCCGCGCTGAACCGCCGTTTACCATCCGTTGCGGATCGTGATGGCGAATATTACATGCGCCAAGAGGGTGATGGTTTGTTAATTGGCGCCTATGAAAAGGACATGAAGTTTTGGGCCGAGGAAGGCACACCATTGGGTTTTGGGCACGAATTGTTTGCCGATGATTTGGATCGGATTATGGACAATATTATGCGGGCGATGGACCGTGTACCTGCCGCCGCCAATGTGGGCGTCAAACGTGTAATTAATGGCCCGATGATTTGGTCGCCGGATGCGTCTGCGCTGTATGGACCAGTGCCAGAATTGAAGGGCTATTTTTGTTGTAACGGAATCATTCCTGGGTTCAGTCAATCTGGCGGTTTGGGCTTGATGACTGCACAGTGGATTATCGAGGGTGAGCCGGAATTTGATATGTTCCCTTGGGACGTGGCGCGGTTCGGTGCCTGGGCGGACAAAGGCTTCACCAAAGCACGGGTGCAGGATCAATATGCCAACCGTTTCAAAATTCATTTCCCCTACGAAGAGCGTGCGGCGGGGCGTCCCTCACGGATGCGACCCACCTATGAAAAACAAAAATCCATGGGTGCTGTGTTTGGGCTAAACTACGGCTGGGAACATCCGTTGTGGTTTGCGGGTGACGGCGTTGAAGGGCGCGAAAATTATGGGTTTGATCGCCAAGATTGGTTTGAACCTGTTGGCGCGGAATGCCGTGCCTTGCGGTCGGGTGTGGGTGTGATTGATGTGTCCAACTTTGGCAAATATGAGATCAAAGGCGCGGGTGCAGGTGATTGGTTGGACAAGATTGTTGCCAACAAAGTACCACGTGAAATTGGCCGTTCATGCCTGACGCCATTGTTGGGTGTGCGCGGTGGGATTGCAGGTGATTTCACGATTACGATGCTGGGCGAAGATCATTTTTGGATGGTTGGATCAGGTATCGCAGAGCGGTATCACCAACGGTATTTCGGTGCGGTTGATTGCCCCGAAACCGTCAGCTTTGACAGTCGCACATCGGCGTATTGTGGGTTTAATGTGGCAGGGCCAAAATCGCGTGAATTGTTATCCCGCTTAAGCCAAGCCGATTTTAGCACAGAGAATTGGAAGTTCATGCGGTCCAAACAAATCACTGTGGCGGGGATTGATGCGATTGCTATTCGAGTGTCGTTCACGGGTGATCTAGGTTGGGAAATTTATGTCCCAGAAGCGGATCAATTGAGGTTGTACGAAGCACTGTTTGACACTGGTTCGGATCTGGGTGTACGCCCCGTTGGTGGACGTGCCTTGGGCAGTTTGCGGATTGAGAAAGGTTATGGTTCGTGGAGCCGTGAGTACAGTCCAGAATATTGGCCACAAGAGGTCGGTTTAGATCGTTTGGTGAAAATTGATAAGCCAGAATTTTTGGGACGCGATGCGTATTTGGCACTGAAAGATAAACCACCGCGCGAGCAATTAGTGATCCTGGAAGTTGACGCAAAAACAGCTGATGCATCAGGTGGCGAGCCGGTGTTTTTACGCGATGGAACGCCAGTTGGAAGGGTCAGTTCGGGGGCGTATGGATATACTGTGAACAAGTCGTTGGCGTTGTGTTTTATCAAATCGGAATATGCGGGTGCGGGGAACGAATTCGATGTGGCAATTTTGGGTCAACCACACGCGGCGGTGCAACTGGTCGAACCACCGTTTGATCCATCTGGCTCAAGGTTGCGCGCGTAATGACACGCGTTGGATTCATCGGTACGGGTGAAATTGCGGCGGCCATGGTTCATGGGTTGACGGGCCAAGGGCATGGGATGTTGGTGTCCGAGCGCGGCGCAAAAATTGCAGCAGAATTGGCGACGCTTGATGATGTAGCGATTGCATCCAATCAGGCGGTGATTGATGGATCAGATATTGTGGTGTTGTGTCTTTTGAAAGATGTGGCGCACGATGTTTTACCAACATTGAATTTTCGCGCTGATCAGCGTGTGATTTCGGTGATGGTTGATGTATCTCATACGGTGTTGCGTGACCTTTGCTTTCCCGTTCAAGATATTGAAATTACGATACCTTTACCGTTTGTGGCAACGGGAACATGCCCGTTGCCAGTATATCCAATGGCCACAAATGTGGCGGAACTGTTTGGTGCGAAAAACCCTGTTTTCGCGGTGAAAACAGAGACAGGGTTGAATGCGCACTTCGCGGCAACGGCGATGGCATCAGCGGCGTTTTCGCAGGCGCAAACAGCGGCACAATGGTTGGGCGAATTGACCGATGATAACCAAGCGGCAGAGCAGTATATCATTGCGATGTTGGGTGGTTTTTTTACAGGTTTACCGCAGGATGGTCAGGGGAGGTTGGCCGATGCCTTGGCCGCGTTAAACACTGAGGGTGGGTTGAATCAAACCCTGCGCGAACACATGCGTCAACGTGGCGTATTGGATGATTTAGGCGATGGACTGGATGGATTTCGTGACCGCTTAGGGTTGCCACCCAAAGCGTGAATCTGCGCTGTCTACGTGGTTAAAATCTCTGACACTTTTAGGGCACGGGTTGACGAACCCTCGACTTTTAATTTGCCTGTCATAAATGCCATGGCGGGGTTTTGATGACCTGACAGGATGTTGCGAAAAACATCTTCGGTAGCGATCAAGGTGACGTCCGCGTCATCTTCACCTGCAACCGCTCCGGTGTTGTCGAGTATGATCGACCCTTCGTCGGTGATGACCAGTTTGGCAGTCCCTTGCAAAATGCCTGTGACCTTGGGTGATAGATTGGTGATAAACTCTTGGACGATGGGGGACATGAGGCACCTTTGTTGATTGACTTTCTTTTGACAAAAACAGGCGGCCAAGACAATCGTTACGGTGCGGCAGATTTATAAGATTTGGGCTAATGTGTGTGGTCGTGCCCGTGGCTGTCGATTGCGCCCAAGTCTGTACCGCTGCGATATTCCTGCCATGATTGCTTCAGGATAAGTTGTGCCGAGCGCAGGAACAAACCCGCCATGATGATGGCCACGATCAAATCCGGCCACGCCGTTGCCGTTAGCCAAACCGCGACGCTGGCGAGCATGACGGCGACGTTGCCAACGGCGTCGTTGCGCGAACACAACCAGACCGAACGCACATTTGCATCGCCATCTTTGTAGCCCATCAATAAATAAACGCTGATTAAGTTTGCGGCCAGCGCAAGCAGGCCAATGACGCCCATGACTTCGGCCTTGGGAACGCCAAGAACGAAAAACTGATAGGTGGTTGAGCTAAACACCCATAACCCCATCAGCAGCAGGCTGATCCCCTTAAGCAAGGCAGCAGTTGAGCGGATTTTTAGGCTCATGCCAATGACGGCGAGACTGAGACCATAGGTTAGCGAGTCCCCCAGAAAATCGAGTGCGTCGGCCTGTAGTGCCTGAGAGCCGGCCATTTTTCCTGCTGAAATCTCGACGAAAAACATGGCGGCGTTGATGAAGATCACCATCCATAAAATGCGTTTGTACGCTGGATCAACACCATCAAATTTTGGGTTTCCAGAACATCCGCACGCTGTATTTTCGGTCATTTTATTATCCTTGATTCGTTACTATTATCTTATATAATTCCTCTAGCAGCTAGAGGTTCAAGAGGCTTATTATGTTTTCGATTGGTTCATTGTCAAAACGTACGGGGGTCAAGGTTCCCACCATCCGTTATTACGAGCAAATGGGGTTGCTCGCCGAGGCTGAACGATCCCGCGGCAATCAGAGGCGCTATGACAAAGATGGATTAAATCGGCTGTCGTTTATTCGGCATTCGCGGCAATTGGGGTTCTCGCTCGCAGATATTAAGGGATTGTTGATGCTGAGCCAGCATCCGGATACGCCCTGTGCGGATGCACATGATATTGCGGCGCGCCACCTTGACGATGTGCGTGTAAAAATTGCGAAATTACGTAAATTAGAACGCGAGTTGAAACGAATTTCGGCCTGCAATGCGGCGCATATTGCCGACTGTAAAGTGATTGAATCGCTGGCGGATCATGGCTTGTGTGAAGCCGAGCATTAAGCCAGCACGTTTGACGACAAACACATCACTTCTTGTCGCGTGCAGCTTTCTCTTCTTTGCTTAGAACGTTATTCCACACGTTTTTGCTGATCCCCAATTCGGGTTTCATCGGCTTGGTTTTACCAACCGTGACTTTGCCGCCTTTGTTCAAAAATTCCTGAATCAGCGCGTCATCTGTATTTTTCTTGGGTACATATTTCATAAGCTCAAGATTAGCGCAAAATCGTGGCGCAGACAACAGGCGTCGTGGGGTGGTGTTTGGGGGCGTGATGTGTGAAATTCGCGCGGTATCGTCAAGGAGATTTTAACATGATTATTTATGGATTGAGCACCTGTGCCGTATGTGAGCGGGCGCGTAAAACGCTTGAGGCTGCGGGCAAAGAGGTCAACATGCGCGATGTGCGTGCCGAACCGTTAAGCGTGGCCGAGTTGGCGCAACTAATCGCGGAGTTTGGGGATCGCGTTGTCGATACCAACACCAATGATTATCGCGCTTTGAATATGTGGCTTAAAAATTCCGAAACTGATGCACAGGTTATGGCACAGCCAAAGGTGATGGCGCGGCCAATTATTCGTGATGGGGATAATTTTTATCTGGGCTGGAATGATGCCGTTGAGGCCGCCCTGTTGGGTGACTGACGCCCCCCAATTGGGAGGCGTCGTTGGTTTAACGCATGTCAGGTGGGGTTGATACCACGCGCAAGTCATTCAGCACATCATCGAACGCCTGAACAGACGTTTGTTTTTGTCCCAAGCGGCGCAGGGTGACCGTGCCCTCTTCGCATTCGCGCATGCCCACGGCTAAAATTACCGGTACTTTGCCCAAGGAATGTTCGCGAACTTTGTAGTTGATTTTTTCGTTACGAATGTCCGCTTCGGCGCGGATACCTGCGGCGTTCAATGCGGCGACTTTTTCCAAAACATAATCGTTTGCGTCCGTGACGATGGATGCAACCACGACCTGGCGCGGTGCCAGCCAGAACGGCAATTTGCCTGCATGGCTTTCGATCAGGATGCCGATGAAACGCTCGAATGATCCTAAGGTCGCGCGGTGCAACATGACGGGGCGGTGTTTGTTGCCGTCTTGGCCGACATAGTTAGCATCGAGGCGTTCAGGCAAAACGAAATCCACCTGATGGGTGCCACATTGCCAATCACGACCAATCGCATCAGTCAAAACAAATTCCAATTTGGGGCCATAAAATGCACCTTCGCCTGAATTCAATTCAGGTTCGATGCCTGCGGCGCGGGTGGCAGACAGCAATGCGGCCTCTGCTTTGTCCCAGACTTCGTCCGAACCAGAACGTTTTTCAGGACGGTCAGAAAATTTGACTTTGAAATCCTCGAATCCCAAATCTCGGTACACGTTGGACAGGAATTCAATGTAGATTTTGGTTTCGGATTCAATCTGATCTTCCGAACAAAAAATGTGGCCATCGTCTTGGGTGAAACCACGTACGCGCATGATGCCGTGCAATGCGCCTGATGGTTCATAGCGATTGCAGGAACCGAATTCGGCCATGCGCAGTGGCAGGTCGCGGTACGATTTTAAACCTTGGTTGAAAATTTGCACGTGGCATGGGCAATTCATGGGTTTTAGGGCATTCACTGATTTTTCGCGTGCGTGATCCTCGTCTACCTCGACGATAAACATATGCTCTTGATACTTTTCCCAGTGACCCGATTCTTCCCACAATTTACGATCAACAACTTGGGGTGTGTTCACCTCTACATAGCCATTTTTGTCCTGCATGCGACGCATGTAATCCTGTAGCCCAGTGTAAATACGCCATCCATTGGGATGCCAGAAAATTTGACCTGGCGCCTCTTCTTGCATGTGGAACAGATCCATTTCGCGCCCCAATTTGCGGTGATCGCGCAAGGCGGCCTCTTCCAGCATTGTTAGGTGTGCTTTAAGGTCGTTCTTATTTTTGAACGCCACGCCGTAGATGCGTTGCAACATTGCATTATCGGAATTACCGCGCCAATAAGCGCCTGCAACCGACATCAATTTGAAGCTGTCGCCGGGAACTTGGGCAGTGTGCACCAAATGTGGCCCGCGACACAGATCCTGCCAATCGCCGTGCCAATACATCGACAGATCTTCGTTGCCGGGAATACTGTTGATCAGCTCGACCTTATACGGTTCGTTGTTGTCGGTGTAGAATTGAATCGCGCGGTCGCGATCCCATACTTCGCGACGCACTGGGTCTTTCAGATTGATAATCTCACGCATCCTTTTCTCGATGATGGTCAAATCTTCGGTGCTGAATGGCTCGGGGCGGTCAAAATCATAATACCAACCGTTGTTGATAACGGGGCCGATTGTGACCTTAACTTCTGGCCATAATTCCTGAACGGCGCGCGCCATGATATGGGCGCAATCGTGGCGGATCAATTCCAAGGCCTGTTCATCGTCTTGCATTGTGTGGATTGCGAAATCGCAGTCGCCGTCCAGCATGCGCGACAGGTCGCGGTGTTCGCCGTTTATGGAACAGCTGATGGCCTTTTTGGCCAGTGATGTCGAAATATCACGGGCAATGTCCATGCCAGTTGTACCAGCGGGGAATGTACGTGAATTGCCGTCGGGAAGGGTAATCTGAATGTCTGACATCTGGCCAGTCCTTTCGTTTTAGCGCCTACGGAACGCTCGGTTGAAGTTATGTGCGGGTCTTTTGCCATATGGGGTGGGATTGTCAAGCGGCACGGCGTAAGGTTTGCACAGGGAGAATTACATGAAGATATTAGCGTTTTCGGATTTACACCGCGATAAAGAGGCGGCGCGTTTGATTGTGGCGGCCAGTGCCGAGGCCGATGTGGTGATTGGGGCCGGTGATTTTGCAACGCGTCGTGAAGGTTTGGCGGACACCTTGGATGTTTTGCACGGGTGTTCCGCGCCGATGATTTTTGTGCATGGAAATCATGACGACGCGGATGAAAT
>CAXBJO010000023.1:0-39306 GCA_963976255.1 uncultured Rhodobacterales bacterium | reverse complement strand
GCTTTTTCGCTGCCCGCTAATTACTTATGTAAACGAAACACCAGTTGCCTCTTCGCCAACCGCCCACAGCCGTTTCGCCACGGCTTCGTCCAACGCCGATGGGCCAATCACACCACGTGCGGGAAAGCCGCCGAATTCATCGGGGCCGTCAGGGCCGAAATAATCACCTTGGGTCACATCCGTTGTGGCCGCCATCAACGTTGGCAACGATCCCTGCCATGTGTCCATGAAGGTAAAGCTTTCAAGAAACTTTGGATCAAGGTGGCGTTGTAATTAGGTCTTGGTAAATCCAGGGTGACAGCCGACTGATTTAACCGAATGACCTGCCGCATCAATGCGACGTCCCAGCTCCACCGTGAACAAAAGATTGGCAAGCTTACTTTGGTAATACTCGCGCCTCTGATCATAGGGTTGTTCCAAACGCAGGTTGTCGAAATCAATGATACCCGTGCGATGCGCGATACTGCTGAGCGTCACGATGCGGGGCTCTGGGCCGTCTAGCAGACGGTTGTATAACAGCCCCGTCAAAGCAAAATGGCCGATATAATTGACGCCAAATTGGGTTTCGAACCCATCTTCTGTTTTACCAGCGGGCGGCATCATCACGCCTGCGTTGTTAATCAAAATATCCAACTTGGGACAAGTTTCCAAGTTACGATCCGCAAAGCTACGCACCGATGCGAGGCTGTTTAAATCAACCACTTCGGCACGGACGCTGCCCGTGATCCCTTCGGTTGTTATGATTTCCAGCGCTTGGGTCAACCGATCAGGGTTACGCCCCGCATGATACATCTGCCCCAACTTTGGCCAGCGCCAGCGCGGCGTAATAGCCGATACCGGAATTCGCACCGGTGATCAGAACAGTTTTGTCATGTTGGAATGGAAGATTATCATCAATCCAATTTTCAAAATCCACGATCATGATTGCTGTCCTTTGCGTTTCAAATGATCAGCATTGCACGATGCATCGGGTCCAGCAATGCGCATAGTGGGGCTGATTACCCCCGCATCGCCTTACCAAATGCCTCGAACAATGGTTTGGACACGCTGTCATGTTGCGCGTTCCATTCAGGGTGCCATTGTACTGCATAGGCGAAAC
The DNA here is from genome assembly GCA_963976255.1 of uncultured Rhodobacterales bacterium. Classification (GTDB taxonomy): domain Bacteria; phylum Pseudomonadota; class Alphaproteobacteria; order Rhodobacterales; family Rhodobacteraceae; genus Amylibacter. The sequence goes on along the minus strand of CAXBJO010000023.1, from coordinate 38,207 downwards.
TCGCCGCATCGCGCACCCGAATTGCTTCGGGGGTTCCATCCGTCGCATGCCCCTCGATAATAATACGATCACCCGCCTGTTTAATCCCCTGCCCGTGCAGTGAATTTGTCACAACAGTTTCACGGCCAAAAATCTTGGCGAAATGGCCATTCTTGATCAGATTTACATCATGACGCATGGCGAATTTTTCCGCTTGTGTGCCCTCAAGTGGCATCCGGTGGTTCATACGTCCGGGAAGCTCGCGAATTTCGGGATACAGTGATCCCCCATACGCCACATTAAATTCCTGAAACCCACGGCAAATGCCCAAAATCGGAACGCCTTGCTCGACACAGGCGCGGATCAGGGGCAGCGCCACCGCATCGCGTTCGCGATCAAACATACCATGGGCTGCGGTTTCTTCCTCGCCATACTCTGAGGGATGTATATTGGGTCGCGCACCCGTCAGTAAAATTCCATCAAAGCGCGCGCAGATTTCATCGATGTCGGTGATCGCTGACAACGCTGGAAATATGACGGGCATGGCATTGGTTACATCGGCCACAGCCTCGATATTAGACGTCCCAGCCAGCTGAACAGGATAGGATTCTTCTAATAGATGTGAATTGGAAATAATGCCGACAATCGGGCGTGTCATAATAAAACCTGTTACTGCGCCCATTGCGGGCATGATTGCCCGCAATAATGCACAGAAACTAACAGAATGAAACCGCGATTTCGCTCTTGTCGAGGTATCCTAAAAACCTTCTAGCACCAGTTTTCCACGTGCCTTGTTCGTTTCCAAAATCTTATGCGCGGATGTCAGGTTTTTCGCGTTGATCATGCCGATGGTTTCAGTCGCCGTAGATTTAACTTTGCCCGCATCAATCAATCCCGTAACTTCGTTCAAAATATCATGCTGGCGCGTCATGTCATCAGTTTGGAACAACGACCGCGTATACATGAATTCCCAATGCGTCGAGACGCTCTTTTGTTTGAACGGTTTAATGTTCAACTCGGCTGGATCATCAATCAAACCAAACCGCCCTTGGGGTGCGATGAATTCTGCGATCTGTTCAATGTAATTGCCCGTCTGGTTGGTTGAAAACACATACCCCGGTTGCCCAATGCCCAGCGCCTCGATCTGTGCGACCAATGGTTTAGAATGGTCGATCACATGGTGCGCGCCCAGTTGCGTCACCCACGCTTGTGTTTCAGGGCGCGATGCGGTGGCGATCACCGTCATATCGGTCAAGGCGCGCAATAATTGGATCGCAATCGACCCCACACCGCCCGATCCACCAATAATCACAACCGCAGGTGCGGCGCTTGGAACAGGGTCATTCACACGCAAACGATCAAACAACATTTCGTATGCTGTCAGGGTGGTCAACGGCAATGCCGCCGCTTGGGATGGCGATACCGATTTGGGCGCATTGCCCACGATACGTTCATCAACCAGATGGAATTCAGCATTGGTTCCCGAGCGGTTTATCGCGCCCGCATACCAAACCCTGTCGCCCTTTTTAAACATCGAGACATCGTCACCAACACCGACAACTTCGCCAACTGCATCCCAACCTAAAATGGCCATTTCATCGCCTTCGGGTGGGCGGTTTTGGCGGATTTTGGTGTCCACAGGATTAACCGAAATTGCCTGCACCTGAACCAACACGTCACGCCCTGTTGGGGTTGGTTTTGCGATTTCGATATCCATCAAAGCACCAGCGTCATCGATTGCGCCTGCGGCCTTGTATCCTACTGCTTTCATTGTCATAACTTTATCCTTTGACTTTCGTCATTTCGGTGACGGTAAATTTTTCAACCACATCTTTGGTTGCCACTAAATAGGCCGCCAAATGCGGGGCGTTCATATGCGCCTGCCATAATGCGCGGGATTCCCATGTTTCGTAAAAAACGAAAAATCCATCGTGATCATTGTCTACGTGCAAATCGTATTGCAAACACCCCTGCTCTGCCAAGGTGGGGGCTATCAGTTTTTCAAGTTCGCCGCGAACCAATGCCTCTTGGCCTTTGATTGCCGTTATCTGTGCCAGAATTGTCAGTGCCATGTGTGGTCTCCTTTGACATTTTTATTTTCAAGGCCTATATGAACTGACACAAACATGCGTGCAAGTACGCACATTATTGGCATATAGGTACACAATGGATACTGTAAAAACATCCCACACACGTTTTCCCACATATGATTGCAATGCTGGTTGCCCGGTCGAGGCCGCCTTGGAACAGATTTCCGGAAAATGGAAGGGTCTGATCGTTTTTCAGCTGATGGATAAAACTCTGCGCTTTAACGCATTGTCACGCCACGTGGGCAATGTCACACAGCGCAGTTTGACCAAACAGTTACGCGAACTCGAAGCAGATGGAATCGTAAACCGCAAAGTGTTCGCCGTCGTGCCACCGCGTGTGGATTACAGTCTGACTGACAAGGGACGTGCATTGCGCAACGTCATTGATGCCTTGGGCGCATGGGGCGATCAGTATCGCAAATAGCGACATGCCGTATCAGGCAATTGGGGTAAAACCCGCCGCCTGAACACCTGCTGTCGCCGCGATGGCGTCATTTTCGGATGTGTCGCCTGTAACACCAACAGCGCCGATAATCTGACCCTGTTCATCCGTCACCAAGACACCACCACTTAAGGGGATAAACCGCCCTTGAAATGCCGCGCTCATGGCGGATGAAAAATGCGGCTGTTGTTCAGCGCGTGCCATAATTGCCGATGTGGGAATGCCCAACATCAACGCCGCATTCGCCTTGCCGTCGGCAAATTGAAACCGCCCTGCGGATGCGCCATCACTGCGTTCAAACGCAATCAGGTGGCCACCCGCATCCAAGACCGCCACAGACAAGGGGTTCATCCCCTGTGTGCGCCCTGTTTCCAAGGTTTTTTCAATGATGATCTTAGCTTTAGCTAGGGGTATTGTGGTCATTTTTTGCTTGTGCTTTCAATTCTAAACGACGCGCATGTAACACCGGTTCCGTATACCCAGAGGGCTGAATTGCGCCCTTAAACACCAGATCACACGCCGCTTGAAATGCGATAGATGTGAAATCAGGTGCCATTGGAGTATAAATCGGATCATTGGCATTCTGCCCGTCAACAACGGCCGCCATGCGCTTCATGATGACCATTACTTCTTCGTGCGATACTACGCCGTGGTGCAACCAGTTGGCAATGTGCTGTGATGATATGCGACAAGTTGCCCGATCTTCCATCAAGCCCACATCATTAATGTCCGGCACTTTGGAACAACCCACACCCTGATCAATCCAACGTACAACGTACCCCAAAATTCCTTGGGCGTTGTTCTCCACCTCTTTGGTGATTTCGTCGTTTGACCAATTTTGCCCCTGTGACACAGGGAATTGCAGGATCGTATCCACAGATGCGCGTGCGCCGCCCTTTTTCAATTCGTCTTGACGTGCGAAAACATCAACACGGTGGTAATGCATTGCGTGCAATGTGGCGGCCGTGGGGGACGGCACCCACGCACAATTTGCGCCCGCTTTGGGGTGGCAAATTTTTTGGTCCATCATATCGGCCATGTTATCGGGAATCGCCCACATGCCCTTGCCGATTTGTGCGCGACCTTGCAAACCACAGGCCAACCCAACATCAACGTTTTGATCTTCGTATGCGCCGATCCACGGCTCTTTCTTGATATCATCTTTGCGCAGGAATGCGCCCGCTTCCATCGAGGTGTGGATTTCGTCGCCGGTGCGATCCAAAAATCCCGTATTGATAAACGCCACACGATGTTTCGCGGCGCGAATACATTCCTTTAGGTTCACCGTTGTGCGGCGTTCCTCGTCCATAATTCCGATTTTCACGGTGTATTGCGGCAGACCCAGCGCCTGTTCAACAGCGGTGAAAATTTCGTCCGTAAATGCAACCTCTTCGGGGCCGTGCATTTTGGGTTTCACGATGTAAACAGACCCCTTGACCGAGTTACCAGATTTGCGATCCAAATCATGCGCCGCGATGGCCACCGTGAACATCGCATCCATCAAGCCTTCGCCGATTTCATTGCCATCCGCATCCAAAATCGCGGGATTGGTCATCAAATGCCCAACGTTGCGCACCAACATCAACGCGCGACCCTTTAGACGTAAATCAGACCCATCTGGTGCGATGTAATTGCGATCAGACAACAAACGACGGCGCAATGTTTTGCCGCCTTTTTCAAAGCTGGTTGTCAAATCGCGTTTCATCAATCCCAGCCAATTGGAATAGGCCAAAACCTTGTCTTCGGCATCCACGGCGGCAACGCTGTCTTCGCAATCCATAATTGCTGACACCGCGCTTTCTAAAATCACATCGGAAATACCTGCTTTGTCCACTTTGCCAATCGGTGTGTCAGCGTTGAAATATAATTCCACGTGCAGGTTGTTGTTTTTCAACAAAACACCTTCGGGTGCGGCGGGATCATTGCGGTGCCCCGCAAACTGATTGGGGTCTTTCAACGCCTTGCCATCAATGTTCAACGCACCGTCAACTACCGTGTACGACGTGGCATCAGCATGTGACATGCCATCAATCGGAAATGTCTCGTCCAAAAATGCCTTGGCATATGCAATCACGCGCGCGCCACGGGCGGCATCATACCCCTGAGCTGTTGGTAAATCACCCAGCACATCGGTGCCGTAAACCGTATCATACAGCGACCCAAATCGTGCATTTGCCGCGTTCAGCGCGAAACGTGCATTGGTGATTGGCACAACCAATTGTGGCCCTGCAATGGTGGCGATTTCAGGGTCTACATTTGCCGTTTCAATGTCAAAATCGCGCCCCGGTTCGATCAAATATCCGATGGAATACAAAAACGCCTTGTATTCAACGGCGTTAAATTGCTTGCCACGGTTTTCGATATGCCAATTATCAATCTGCGATTTCAACTTTTTACGCTTGGCCAATAATGCACGATTTTTAGGCCCCATGTTTTCCACGACATACGCCAACCCACGCCAGAATTGATTGGCGGATATATCCGTGCCGGGCAATGCCTTACGCTCAAGGAAATCAACCATTTGGTCGTCAACTTGCAATCCAAATTTTTCCGTACGTGCCATGTCTAAAACTCCAATTTTCTTATTCACTACCGCGATTCCTTGGCGATAGTACGTTTCCTTTCGGAAACATACCAGTCATGATCGTCACTGTATACAAAAGTATGCGAGTTTTCCGCTTGCAGTCCTGACGTAATTCCACCCTATTTGGCAAAACCCTGACGGAGACCCCAAAATGCGCCCAATCCAAGCCCCCACAATTCAATTATCCGATTACCAAGAGCCTGCATTCTGGGTCGATACCGTTGATCTGCATTTCAAACTTGATCCCAACGCCACACAGGTCACATCCAAAATCACATTCCGCGCAAATGACACCCGCACGGATGGCCCGCACGATCTACGTCTTGATGGGCGTCTGTTAAAGCTTATCAGCGCAACCATTGATGGCAATGTATTAAAAGCCGACGAAATCCTGATCGACGCCGAAGGTTTAACAGTCCCCGCCGATTTAATTCCACAGGGTGGGTTTGTTTGGGACGCCGTGGTTGAAATTAACCCAGCCGGAAACACCGCGCTGGAAGGTTTGTATATGTCGGGCGGCATGTATTGCACCCAATGCGAAGCACAAGGTTTTCGCAAAATCACATATTATCCCGACCGCCCCGATGTAATGGCGATTTTCAACGTCACGATTGAGGGCGACGCGCCTGTGTTGCTGTCAAATGGCAACAAAATGGGACACGGCCAATGGCAGGATCCGTGGGTTAAGCCGGCATATTTATTCGCGCTGGTTGCGGGTGATTTGGTGTCTTACGACGACACATTCACCACCATGTCAGGGCGCCATGTTGATCTGCAAATATTCGTGCGCGCGGGTGATCAGGACAAATGCGCATACGCAATGGACGCCCTAAAACGTTCTATGACTTGGGATGAACAGGTGTATGACCGCGAATACGATCTGGACTTGTTCATGATCGTCGCTGTGGACGATTTCAACATGGGAGCGATGGAAAACAAAGGGCTGAATATTTTCAATTCCAAATACGTATTGGCCAGCCCGGAAACCGCCACGGATCGCGATTTCGAACTGATCGAAGGCATTATCGCCCATGAATATTTCCACAACTGGACCGGCAACCGCATCACCTGTCGCGATTGGTTTCAGCTGTGCCTGAAAGAGGGTTTAACCGTCTTTCGCGATCAACAATTTTCGGGCGATCAACGGTCCCACGCCGTCAAACGCATCGACGATGTCCTGCAACTACGCGCACGACAATTCCGCGAGGATGCGGGACCCTTGGCACACCCCTGTCGCCCCGAGGAATACATCGAAATCAACAATTTCTACACCGCCACAGTCTATGAAAAGGGTTCCGAAGTCATCGGCATGTTAAAACTGTTGGTCGGAGATGCGGGATACGACAAGGCACTGGCACTCTATTTCAGGCGCCACGACGGGCAGGCCTGCACGATTGAGCATTGGATCAAAGTGTTCGAAGACGCCTGTGGTACCGACCTGACCCAATTCAAATTATGGTACAGCCAAAGCGGCACACCCAAGGTGACCGTCACCGAAGATTACATAGACGGCGTGTTCAGCGTCACATTGACACAAGACGCCAAACCATCCCCCAACCGCATGGGAAAACTGCCCCAAGTGATCCCCGTGCGCACAGGGTTTATTGGTGCAGATGGCACTGAAATCCTGCCCGAAGAGGTGCTGGAACTACGCGAAGACACGCAAACATTCACTTTCGACGTGAATGAACGCCCAACATTGTCTCTACTGCGTGGTTTCTCTGCTCCTGTAATTTTGGAACGCAACATCGATGCCAAAACCCGTGCATTCTTGTTTGCCAACGACGCCGACACGTTCAACAAATGGGAAGCAGGGCGCGACATCGCATTAAGCCTTTTAGCCACTGCCGCGATGGGGAACGATGTTGATGTCGACAGCTATATCGACGCCTTGGCGGCACTGGCCATCGACGACACTCTCGACCCCGCTTACCGCGCATTACTGCTAACCCTCCCATCCCAAGATGCGATTGCACAAGCCGTGGTTGATGCAGGCGGCGTTCCCGATCCCGACGCCATCTATGAAACCCGCGAAGATTTGGAGTATGAAATTGCCCTAGAGCTGGAAGAAAAGCTGCCCGCATTGTATCACGACATGGCCGTTGATGGCACTTACAGCCCTGATGCACGGGCGGCGGGAAAACGGGCATTACGCACAACTGCTTTGTCTCTGTTAACCAAATTGGACGGCGGCGAAGCGGCATTGAAACAATTTACAGATGCCAACAATATGACCGAACAACTGTCGGCACTGGCGCTGGCGATTTCTGCGGGTGTGGGCGACGATGCAGGCGCACAATTTTACAATCAGTGGAAATCAGACACTTTGGTCATGGACAAATGGTTCGCAATCCAAGTGGCCTCTGCCACACCTGATGTGGCGTTAGAGGTCGCGCAATCCTTGTCCGTGCATTTAGATTTCAACTGGAAAAATCCAAACCGTTTTCGGTCATTAATCGGCCCCTTCGCCATGTCCCCCGCCGCGTTCCACGCCGCCGACGGATCAGGTTATGCCTTCATCGCGGATTGGTTAATCCGCTTGGATGCGATCAACCCGCAAACCACCGCCCGTATGTGCGGCGTCTTTGAAACATGGAAACGTTACGACAAAAAACGCCAAACCATGATGACCACGCAACTTCGCCGCATCCAAACCACCCCGAACTTATCCAAGGATGCATCAGAAATTGTTGGCAAAATCTTAGGGTAATCTGACGAAGTTGGAAACAGAATTTGCCAGAATCACTTTTGGGTGTAGTCTGAGCGTATACCGATGCAGGAGGTTCGCATGACACAACACAAAGCGTTCTATCAGATGCTGGATGATCTGGCAGTGCTGTTTGACGTCGAAAAAACCATTGGTGGCGATCTCGCCGCCAACGCTTTGCGCACGATCACTAACAAGAGCCATTTACCCTTGCCGCGCGGGCATGATTTGATGCCCGATGTGGAACAGGCGGCGATGGACATTGATCCCCTACCGATTTGCGAACACATGGACATGGCGATGCCGCTGATTGATTGGCATTATTCTGGCTTGGCGGATGGGCGCATTCGCCCCGACATCGCCCGCCAATTGGCGACCGTGGAATTGATCGGTCCCGATGGCATGATATTGCACGACACCGTGCGCGTTGGCCTGTTTATGCAATCCGCAAACGTTGATTACGTCACCCACGAACACGCCGCGGATGAAACATACATCATGTTATGTGGTTCTGGATCATGGAGCAGTGATCACAGCCTGTTACAAGCGCACGCACCGGGCGATTACATCCACCACCCCGCGATGACCCCACACACCAGCGTCACCCTAAACGACCCCTTTATCGCCGCGTGGCGTTGGACGGGTGATATCAGTTACGACAAGTATTCTTTGACTGGATGACATCGCGTTTCGCCCTTGCCCATTGCCCTGTTGCGTCCTAAAACCATCGGCAGTTATTGCAAGAGAGATCGCCATGCTAGACCTGACATACACCGAACCAAAACCCAAAATATATGCAGGCGCCAAAGGCGACTGGGAATTGGTTATTGGGCTTGAAGTTCACGCACAGGTCGCATCAAAATCCAAATTGTTTTCAGGCGCATCGACACAATTTGGCAACGAGCCAAATTCAAACGTGTCCATGGTCGATGCCGCAATGCCGGGCATGTTGCCGGTGATTAACGAATTTTGCGTCGAACAGGCCGTGCGCACAGGCCTTGGCCTGAAGGCAAAAATCAATCTGTATTCGGCGTTTGATCGCAAAAACTATTTCTACCCGGATTTGCCCCAAGGCTATCAAATCAGCCAACTTTACCACCCCATCGTGGGGATTGGCGAAATTTTGGTCGATTTGGAACCAGGTGTGGCGCGCAACGTGCGTGTTGAACGTATCCATCTGGAACAGGACGCGGGTAAATCGGTGCACGACATGGATCCAAACATGTCCTTTGTTGATCTGAACCGCACCGGCGTTGCCTTGATGGAAATCGTATCCATGCCCGACATTCGCAGCCCCGAAGAGGCCGCCGCATATGTCACCAAACTGCGTCAAATTTTGCGTTATTTGGGCACTTGTGATGGCAACATGCAAAATGGCAACATGCGCGCCGACGTAAACGTATCCGTTTGCCCTGCTGGTCAATACGAAAAATTCCGCGCCACAGGTGATTTTTCACACCTTGGCACACGGTGCGAATTGAAAAACATGAACTCGATGCGGTTCATCCAATTGGCCATCGATTTCGAAGCTCGTCGTCAAATCGCGATTTTGGAAGATGGCGGTTCCATCGACCAGGAAACCCGCCTGTACGACGCCGACAAAAACGAAACCCGCTCGATGCGATCCAAGGAAGAAGCACATGATTACCGCTACTTCCCTGATCCCGATCTGTTACCGCTGGAAATCGAACAGTCATGGGTCGACGAAATTGCCGCCGCATTGCCTGAATTACCCGACGCTAAGAAAGCACGTTTCGTCACCGAATTCGCTGTAACGGAATACGATGCGAGCGTATTAACCGCCGACGTCACAGACGCCGCCTATTTCGAAGCAGTGGCCCAAGGCCGCGATGGTAAACAGGCGGCCAATTGGGTGATAAATGAATTGTTTGGTCGTTTGAACAAAGCTGATTTGACGATCAACGACAGCCCAATTTCAACGGATCAACTTGGTGGCATTCTGGATTTAATCTCCAAAGGCGACATTTCAGGCAAAATCGCCAAAGACCTGTTTGAAATCGTGTGGAATGACGGTGGCGATCCTGCCCAAATTGTTGAAACGCGCGGCATGAAACAGGTGACGGACACCGGTGCAATCGAGGCGGCGGTCGATAAAATAATGGCCGACAATCCCGACCAAGTAGCCAAGGCGCAAGCCAATCCAAAACTGGCTGGCTGGTTCGTGGGTCAGGTGATGAAAGCAACCGGTGGCAAGGCCAACCCCAAGGCTGTGAACGAAATCATCGCCAAGAAATTGAACGGATAAGCACGAGTTTTCCTGTGCTTACTGCCCTCAACTCTCTTGAAAAATCGCAACCAGCGTTGGGTAATCGATCCGTTCAAGCAAGCTGACAACGTCTTTGTCGGGCGCAGTTGCAAAGGCTTGAATGGAAACATTGCGCGACAGTTCTGTTTTATATTCTCGGATACTTGCACTGGTGAAATTCAACGATTGAATACGGGTGAAATTTCGGATTGTCGCCGTTTTATATGGCACGTCTGCCACCTTTAAATCATTGGCCGCACGGAATTTTGCCGCACGTGCAAGCAAATCTTTACTCAACACGTTTTCAGCAATTTTATTTGACTGATCCGTTGATTGAACTGCGCGCTGGTTAAAAAATAATTTCAACAGAATGGCTTCGCCTGACGTTTTGTTTACATACCATGCAAAATCCTCTGCGTATGTATCAAGCGTTGCCTTTCCCTTCTCACTCAGCAAACCTTTCAATAGTGGTAACTCTTCCCATTTACGTTGGTTTGGGTTCGATTTCGCGGCGGCAAGCCATGCATTTTTTTGCGAGAAATAGGGCGTAGCTTCGAATTTTAAATCCGTTGCCGTCACAAGAAACCAATCATCTGCAGGCGTGGGCAAATACAATCGTGGTTTTTTATTGTGCTGTGGCTCAAACATCGTCCAAACTTTGTCAGTCATGGTTTTTGCCACGGGGATCGGCTCGCGAACGACATTCTTGGTCGTGGTTGTGGCACCTAATCCTTTTCCCAAACCCGCCTTAGTCACGGCCTTATTTGGCGCATTCACAACCATCGACGGAACTTCTGGCTTTACGATAGCTATGGCCTCTTGGGTGACACTGGCTTCCATACTTGTTGATGCGTTTGTGCCACTTTCGCCTTGGCGCATTTCGAGGTTCCAATTATTTTTATCTAGTACCGGTCGTAACCATGGGTCGGCCAACATTGTCGCCCCAACCAAAACGGATGCTATTCTTTCACCCGATGACCCGCTTTCCAACTGGGCGCGTCGTTTTTCTAAATCCACCACCATCATGATTGTTGCTGCGCGGAATGAAAGCACACCCACCACAACCCACAGAAACGTTTTGGCCAATAACCACTTGCTCAAACCACCCTTTTTTTTCTTTTTCTTGCTATAATCCTTGGCAATCGCTGAATCGACATTGGTTGAACGCGAGATCGCAAACGTTTTGCGGCCTTCTAATCGTTGTAGCCGATTGGCAAAATCTAGTTGATTATTCATTTTACACCTCTTCGCAGGCCAAAATCATAAAAGAATTGGTTCCGCATCACACCCACACGCAAAATACATCGTGTGATTGAACAATTACAAACGAACTTTGACGAAATTGTGAAAATATACTGTCAATTAGAAGTAGTGTGACCGTGGCAACACAAAATCAAACCCACAATCCAAGGGTGTGCGCCATAATTGGCGGCTGATTAAGCTTTGGCTCAGCCATGCGTCGCCAAAACCATTTCATTCCTTTTCTGATCAACTTAAACTGTGAACATCTCTTGAATTACGCTTGTTTCATCGTCATATAGCGTATGAATTAATTATCGTTTAAGCGGGAACAGTCCATGTCCATTTATGAGTACAAAGTTATTCCAGCCCCATTCAGTGGCAAGCGCGGCAAGGGTGTCAAAGGTGCCGATGGCCGTTTTGCCAATGCCCTGTCTGAAACGATCAATGAGCTGGCTGGTGACGGATGGGAATATATCCGCGCAGAAAGCCTGCCATCCGTTGAACGCAAGGGCGTCATGCGCAAACGCCACGAGAGTTTTCAAAACGTATTAGTATTCCGTCGCGCCAACGAAGTTAAAGAATCGGAGATCGCAGACACATCCCAAACACAATCCAGCACCGAGACCTTCAACCCATTCAAAAAATTCGCAGTCAAACCTGAACCAACTATGAGCAGCACCGCATTGGCAGCCAAAGTTGACGACACAGCAGATAAAACCGCCGATGCGGAGGATATCACAGATGATATTAATGACGTGATCGAGGATGCATTGGAAGGCGCGAAGTCAACAAAATCAAAACGCCCATCCAAACCCGTGGATTAACCCCTTATTATACTGCGGCCACATCCAACGACAGCGCGTGCAAACCGTCCGCAAATTCCGCACTTAACGCCTTCATCACTGCACGTTGTGCTGCAACGCGGCTTTGACCTGCAAATGCGGATGCGCGGATTTTGACGTTAAAATGAGACCCACCGCCTTCGCGGTACCCGCCATGGCCACGATGCGCCTCGCTGTCATCCACAACAATTAATTCATCTGGCGCGAACACAGACTGTAACACGGCGATAATTCTGGCTTCCATTTCATTTTCCTTACATTTGCCTCTTGGGCTTTGCTCGGGAATATAGTAGTATTTCCGACCAGATACGAGCAAGCGAATAAAGGGTACAAAATGGCTGAGCGACCACCAATGGATTTTAATTTCGACATTTCTGTATCCGCAGACAAGAAAAAGCGCGCCCGCACCCGTCGTGGCATGTCTGGTGCATCCGAAACATCCAAGATGACGTGTCAGCACCCCGAATGCCAAGAGCCGGGGAAATACCGCGCGCCACTGAACCCTGATAACTTGGAAGAGTTTCGTTGGTTCTGTCTGGCGCATATCCGTCAGTTCAATCAAAAATGGAACTTCTTCGAAACGCACTCGGAGGAAGATTTGCAAAAACAATTCGCGGCAGACCGCGTGTGGGAACGCCCCACCGAACCGATGGGCAAACAAACCGCCGAACAACGGGCATGGGCGCGTCTGGGTATTGAGGATCCGCATCAGGTTCTGGGTCAAAACGCCACCAAAAACCCTGGCAAAGGCGACGCATTGGGCGGATCGAAACGCCTGCCTGCGGATGAACGCAAGGCTGTGGACATTCTGGAAGCCAAGGACAATTGGACCAAACAGGAACTGCGCAAGAAATACAAATCCCTGATCAAAGAATTGCACCCCGACCTAAACGGCGGCGATCGCAGTCAAGAAGAGTTTTTGCAAAAGGTTGTTTGGGCATGGGATCAGGTCAAAAACAGTTCGAATTTTAAGGATTAGAAAGAAATCACACCAATACTGGTTGTAATTTTTACACAAAAACGGTGACCAATTATGCTCAAATCTATTTTAGAAACAATAACATCGCCCGCGTTCGCAGTTGTGAGTATTTTGATTTTCGTAATTTTGATGCGCGGTTGGCAAAAGCGCAAAGGCGAATATTCTATATTCTCGGATGCGATGCGTTTCGAAGATGTCGCAAGCAGATTTTTAACCCATGCATTCAATCGCGCCACCCCGCGCACAATTGACGATACCGTTTCTTTGCGCCCAACGTGGGGGTTCACGTTATTTACACCCATTCTGGCTTGGTTGGCGGTTTCTGCCGCGCCATGGGCAGATTTATGGGCGTCTTTGGGTATCACCGACGACAGGATCATTTTTGCAATTTCAGCAACGATAATCGGCCTAATGCTTTATGTTTGGCTTTGGCAATCCGTTTTTCACCATGTCACCTATGACAGATACAATATCACAATTATCGACGACTTGTTTCGCACACAAAGGCGCGATTTGGATGACTTGTTGGACATCCAAATGATGGAAAAACGGCCGTTGTTTCAATTGATTTTCAAAAATGCAAAACCCATTCGGATTGCCTCAAATATTTCCTTTCGTGATCGCTTTATCAACGATATGCAAACCCGTATCGGCTTAAATTCTGGGAACGTCCCCCAATCCACATCCAATCCAACACCGGAAAAATTTCCAGCATCAGAGCCTTCAAAAAAACCCACGGGCGATAACTCAACGTCAGGCAAACGCGAAATACCCACAAATATAGAGCGTTTCTAACAAACGCGCCTCAGGTGCAAACGCCGAAATTTACGACAATGCGATGTCGCCCAAGGCCTTGCTTTCGACTCTAATATTTTGCATTAAGAACCGTCTGAATTTGGCTCAGACGATATAAAGGAATAAACTCATGGCAGACGGCACTTTGGACATCGGACAACCGACCGTAAAATATTCAGTACGCGATCTGTTCGGCATCGACAGTGACATGGAAATCATGGGCTTTGCCGATGCAACTGACCGTGTGCCCGACATCGATACCACCTATCAATTTGACCACGACACAACATTGGCGATTCTTGCGGGTTTCGCCTATAACCGTCGGGTGATGATCCAAGGGTATCACGGAACGGGTAAATCGACCCATATCGAACAAATCGGCGCCCGCCTGAATTGGCCAACTGTGCGTGTGAATTTGGACAGCCACATCTCGCGGATTGATTTGATCGGTAAGGATGCGATCAAACTGGTTGACGGCAAACAAGTCACCCAATTCCAAGAAGGCATCCTGCCTTGGGCGCTGCGCAATCCTGTGGCCATTGTGTTCGACGAATACGACGCCGGTCGTGCAGACGTGATGTTTGTGATCCAACGTGTGTTGGAAGTGGACGGAAAGCTGACCTTGCTGGACCAAAACAAAGTGATCACCCCGCACCCATTCTTCCGCTTGTTCGCCACCGCGAACACTGTCGGTTTGGGCGACACCACTGGCCTGTATCACGGCACGCAACAGATCAATCAAGGTCAAATGGATCGCTGGTCAATCGTGTCCACGCTGAATTATTTGCCCCACGCCCAAGAAACAGCAATTGTTGCCGCCAAAAACCCCGGCACCGATCCAGAATTAATTGGCCGCATGGTGACGGTTGCCGATCTGACCCGTAACGCATTTATGAACGGCGACATTTCCACCGTAATGTCACCGCGCACCGTGATCGCATGGGCGCAAAACACCAACATCTTCAACGACGTTGGCTTCGCCTTCCGCCTGACATTCCTGAACAAATGTGATGAATTGGAACGCGAAACAGTTGCCGAGTTTTATCAACGCTTGTTTGACGAAGAACTGCCAGAGAGTGCTGCATCCGTTAGCTTGGGCTAAGGGGAGCTTGGAGGCTAGGGCGTGTTTAGGAGAACAAGATTGCTTTGGGGGGGTCACAAGCCAATATCAGTTTCACTATTGGAGTTCGGTTCAAGAAACTTGATAGACGCAAGCCAAATGCTGGATCAAGTGTTAAAGATCAGTTATCTTAGTTTTGATGATCTGGTTTCGACAACAAAACGTAGGAAAATTCCAGACGCCTCTCTCCAATGCTTAATAACACTAGCCGCAGGTTCAATAAAGGGTAACGGAAGCAATTACATGATGTCCAAAGTTGTACTAAATTCATTTAAGTATAATTCACTAGAACATGCCAATGAAGCCGGGTTGGAAGCCTTCAAAAGGGCAGAAACATTGTGACCAAACCTAACGACAACCCTGCTGACCCATTCAAAAAGGCACTGGCCGAGGCGACCCGCGCCATGGCGGCCGACGGTGAATTGGCCGTGGCCTATTCCATCGACCCACCGGGTCTTACGGATGACACCGCCCGCCTGCCCCAAGTCAGCCGTCGCATGACCCGCGCCGAGGTATTGCTGGCACGCGGCACTGCCGATGCCTATGCCTTGCGCACACGCTTCCACAACGCCGCCATTCACAACCGTTATATGCCCGATGGCGCCGAGGCGCGCGAAATCTACGAAGTCATGGCCACCGCACGGTGCGAGGCGGTGGGCGCACGCGCCATGCCAGGCACGGCGGGCAATATCGAAGCAAAACTAGAGGCCGAAGCATTGGCACTTGGCTATGACCAAGTACAATCATTCAAAGAGGTACCGATGGCCACGGCGCTGTCTTATTACCTGCGCCACATTGCAACGCGGCGCGACATGCCGCCCGCCGTCAACAACGCGATGCAGCAATGGAAAACCACCATCGAGGAACGCTCTGGCAAAACGTTCGAAAACATCAGCGATAAAATGACCGATCAGGCCGATTTCGCACGCTTTGCACGTCAATTGATCGACGATTTGGGCTACGGCGATCAATTGGGCGATGATCCCGATGATATGGACGCCGACGATTCTGACCAAGACGCGGAACAAGATCAGCCGGATCAAACCGATCCCGACACAGATACAGGCGACACCGCCGACCAAGAAGACGGTGAAGATCAACAACAAGAAGACACCGAACAATCCATGGACACGCAACAAGCGCAGGTTTCCATGGACGATTCCGAAGAAAACTCCGAAGCCCAAGAGGCCGAAGCCCCCGAAGGTGAACCACCCCTTGATCCCCCCGTCGCACCCGTATCAGACGCCGATCCAAACTACGCCGTTTTCACCACCCAATTCGACGAAGAAGTGCTGGCCGAAGATTTGGCAGAACCCGCCGAACTTGAGCGCCTGCGTGCATACCTTGATCAACAACTCGAACCCCTAAAGGGTGCGGTGTCTCGTTTGGCAAACAAGTTGCAACGCCGGCTACAAGCGCAACAAAACCGCTCGTGGTCGTTCGATATGGAAGAGGGTATGTTGGATGCTGGCCGCTTGGCGCGTGTGATTTCCAATCCCACAACGCCGCTGTCATTCAAGGTCGAAAAAGATACCGAATTTCGCGATACGGTCGTTACAATCCTGCTCGATAACTCTGGCTCGATGCGCGGCCGTCCGATTTCCATTGCCGCCATTTGCGCCGATGTTTTGGCGCGCACACTGGAGCGCTGTCAGGTGAAATGCGAGATCTTGGGCTTTACCACCCGCGCATGGAAAGGTGGCCAAAGCCGCGAAGATTGGTTGCAGAACGGACGCCCCGAAACACCGGGTCGCCTGAACGATCTACGCCACATTATCTACAAATCTGCGGACGCCCCATGGCGTCGATCCCGCCCCAATTTGGGTCTGATGATGAAAGAGGGTCTGCTCAAAGAAAACATCGACGGCGAGGCATTGGAATGGGCACATAAACGTCTAATGATCCGCCCCGAAGCACGCCGTATTTTGATGGTCATCTCTGACGGCGCACCAGTGGACGACAGCACGTTATCTGTGAACTCTGCTGCCTATCTTGAAAAACATCTACGTGACGTGATCGCGATGATCGAAAAACGCCGCACGGTGGAATTGACCGCCATCGGGATCGGCCACGACGTGACACGGTATTACGAACGCGCGGTCACGATCACCGACGCCGAACAATTGGCGGGTGCTATCACTGAACAATTGGCAGCGTTATTCGACAATGATCCCCGCACGGCGAAACGTAGAGGGCGATAATGTTCCAACAATTCGCGGCGACAACCACCCCTGAAACAGGCGCACCGCGATTGACCGCCCTGCGCGCGGCAATGGCAAAATACGGTGTCGACGGGTTTTTAATTCCACGCTCCGACGCGCACATGGGCGAATACGTCACCGCCCGCGATCAACGTTTGGCATGGCTTACCAGCTTCACTGGCAGTGCGGGATTTTGCGCAGTCACGACAGAACGTGCCGCCCTATTTACCGACGGTCGTTATACCATTCAAGCCGCTGATCAGGTGGACACAAACACCTTTGAAATTCGCACCGTTCCTGGTGAGAAATTGAGCGATTGGTTGAATGAAAATTTGCCCAAAAACGCAAAATTTGCATACGATCCGTGGTTGCACACCGCCGCCCAAATCGCAGGTTTACAACAGGCAAAACGCGCCGACATCACGTTAATTTCGATTGATAATTTGGTCGACGAAATCTGGCCTGATCAACCCGATGCACCACTTGATTTAATGGTGCCACATGACGTGAAATTTGCGGGTCAATCGCACGATGATAAACTGTCCCAAATTGCCACTACATTGCGCGCCGCAATCCAATCCCACGTCGTCCTAACACAACCCGACAGCATCGCGTGGCTGTTAAATACGCGCGGTACGGATTTGGGGCAAACGCCCGTTGCTTTGTGTTTTGCGACCCTGTCTGCGGATGGTATCGCCACCCTGTTTATTGCCCCCCAAAAGGTTGATAAAGCACTGCGCGCTCACTTGGGTAAAAACGTTATTATTCAGGATATTACATCGCTAAGCGAATATCTTAAAACGCTCACAGGCACAGTACGTGTTGATGCAAAATCCGCCCCTATAGCAGTGCAAGATATTTTGACATCTGCGGGTATCATCATCGCCAACGAAATTGATCCAATCAGCCTGCCCAAAGCCTGTAAAAACGCAACCGAGCTGGCGGGAACAACCGCCGCTCACATCCGTGACGGCGCGGCGATTGTCGAATTTTTAACCCACGTAAACGCTTTTGGTGACAAACCAAACACCACTGAAATTGACCTGATAAAACACCTCGAGAAATGCCGACGCGACACGGGTGAATTACAAAATATTTCCTTTGATACGATCTGTGGATCTGGCCCCAATGGCGCCATCGTTCATTACCGTGTCAACACCGACACCAATCGCCAAATCCAAACTGGAGATGTTTTGTTGATTGACAGCGGCGGCCAATATTTTGACGGTACAACGGACATCACACGCACCATGCCAATCGGTACGGTTTCACTCGCTGCAATCCGCGCAAATACGCTGGTGCTTAAGGGCATGATTGCGATCTCTGCGCTACGCTTCCCCGCTGGATTGGCGGGACGCGACATCGACGCAATCGCACGCCATGCGCTTTGGTCTGCGGGGCTGGATTTTGATCACGGCACAGGTCACGGAGTGGGGTCATTCCTGTCCGTTCATGAAGGTCCCCAAGGTATTTCGCGTCGTTCAGAAACGCCATTTAAACCCGGAATGATCCTGTCAAACGAACCCGGATATTATCAAGAAGGTGCCTTTGGTATCCGCATTGAAAACCTGATTTACGTCCGCGACGCGGCACCAATTACAGGTGGCGATAACCGCAAAATGTTCGAATTTGAAACACTGACCTTGGCACCAATTGATCGAGCGATGATTGACACAGCATTATTATCCGCATCTGAAATCACATGGTTGAACACATATCACGCCCGCGTCAAATCCACGCTTGACCCGCTAATCAGCGACGCGGCACGCGCATATTTGCAAATGGCCTGCGCCCCGATTTAACGTTCAATGTTCCTCTTTGGATGCGTCTGACAACGCCTGATTATACGTTTTCAATGCATCCACATAATACAACGCACCACTTAATTCCGTTGCCGTTCCCTGACCTCCCAAATGCACAATCGGTATCTGTTTTTGCGCGCCATGAT
This sequence comes from uncultured Rhodobacterales bacterium, assembly GCA_963976255.1. Lineage (GTDB taxonomy): Bacteria > Pseudomonadota > Alphaproteobacteria > Rhodobacterales > Rhodobacteraceae > Amylibacter. The sequence goes on along the minus strand of CAXBJO010000023.1, from coordinate 19,012 downwards.
CGAACATCGGCATTGCCGTTTTCAGGGTTGCAGAAGCGTCTAAATAAATCCCCTGTTCGATCAATTTCCACATCCGTTTTTGGGTGCTTGATTTCAATCGTTCGGATTTGCGCATAATATCTGAAACACAGTATTTCGTCAGCAGATAATTATGTGGCCCATCCGCCAAATGCACACCAAGGCGTTCCAATTGCGTCAAGAAAAACGAGCGATGCACCATGCTACTAGTCAATGCTGTGGCGATGGATACTGCTACCATCACAGCCAAACCCGCCTGCCAATCCCCGGTCAATTCGATCACGATTAACGTGGTTGAAATCGGCGCACCCAACACCGCCGCTGCCACCGCACCCATGCCCGCCATGGCATACAAAGTTTCATCACCCTGAACTGATGGAAAAATTGCAACCGCAACGCCGCCAAAGGCCAATCCCGTCAACGCCCCCATCATCATCGCAGGCGAAAAGATGCCCCCGCCCATACGTCCAGCCAAGGTAATCACCACCGCAACTCCTTTCACGACGGCGAAAACAATGGCGCTTATCAAAACCAACTCACCCGTCAACGCATCCGACATTGTTTCATAACCGACCCCGATAATATGGGGGAATTTCAACGCGATCACACCCAATGCCGCCCCTGCAATGGCAGGGCGTAACCAATTGGGAAATCCAATCCACGCCTGTGCGCGATCGCCCAAATCTTCGGCCCAGAAAATCGCGCGGATCAATGCCACCGCGACCAACGCACTGACGACTCCCAACAGGATAAAGGCGGGCAATTCGACATAGAAATCTTGGTTATGCGTCGGTAATGAAAACTCTGTGATATTGCCAAAATACAGCCGACTGACCACCGAGCCTGATACCGCCGCGATCAAAATTGGCGCCAATGCATGCACCGCATAATGGCGCAAAACCACCTCCATCGCGAACAACGCCCCCGCCAATGGCGCGTTAAACGACGCCGCCACAGCGGCCGCCACCGCACAGCCCATCAAATCACGCGACGTAATTGCATCCGTTTTCAGGATACGCGAAACCTTGGATGAAATCAGCGCACCGATATGCACCACAGGCCCTTCACGTCCTGTAGAGCCGCCTGTGGACAGGGTAATCAGGGACGCAAACGTGGACGCAAGTCCGGCACGGCCTTCCACCTTGCCATCATGAATGGCCGCACCTTCGATCACATGCGCCACCGAACGCGCACGTCCATCGGGCGTATATCGGTGCAGGATAATCCCCACCAACAAGCCCCCCAAAATCGGTAATCCCATCATCAGATACCACGGCACAGTGCGCGCGGCAGATAACAACACCTCTTCGCTCTCGCCGTACAACAGTGTTTGCAACCACACAATGCTCAGGCGAAACCCAAGGGTGGCAAAGGCTGCAGCAATCCCGATCAACAGGGCGATAATCCAAAACTGCACCTGACCAGGGCCATGTTTGCGAATTGAATTCAAAGGTGCGCTTGCCCATGCAAACCGTCCTGACATTCTGCTATTTTGTCCCTGCGCCACGGTTTGATCCCCTTTATTTACCCCAGCGTTTGCGTTAACTTTCGTCAAAAAGCCGAGGATGTTATGCCCGATATTGCAGCAGCTATTGCAGAAATTAAAGCCCTACTTGGGGCACGGATGCATACATCGCAATCAATGCGCGATTTACATGGTCAAAACGAAGCATATTTCGACCACATGCCACCTGACGGCGTGGTATTTCCACAGGATACGGCCGAGGTATCCCAGATCGTCAAAATCTGTGCGAAACATAACTGCCCGATCATTCCATGGGGTATCGGGACATCACTTGAGGCACACGCATTGCCGATCCGTGGCGGCATCACCATCGACATGACGGGTATGAACCGCGTGCTGCAAGTGTTGGATCAGGATCAGTTATGCATTGTTCAACCCGGCGTCACCCGCGAACAGTTGAACGCGGAATTACGCGCCACAGGTTTGTTTTTTCCCGTCGATCCCGGTGCCAACGCCACCGTTGGTGGCATGGCGGCCACACGGGCATCGGGCACCACCGCCGTACGCTATGGCACCATGCGTGAAAACGTATTGGCGATGGAAGTGGTGATGGCAGACGGGCGCATCATCCGCACAGGGACACAGGCCAAAAAATCATCTGCAGGTTATGATTTAACCAAATTATTTGTAGGATCAGAAGGCACGTTAGGCATCATCACCGAAATAACCCTGCGGCTCCAAGGTCAACCCGAAGCAATCGCTGCCGCTGTGTGTGATTTCCCCACGATCAACGACGCGGTGAATGCGGTAATCATGGCGGTGCAAATGGGCATTCCCATGGCACGAATGGAGCTGATCGATCAGATGTCGATCCGTGCGATCAATGCCTATTCCAACCTGAATTACCCCGAGGTTCCCCACTTGTTTATGGAGTTTCACGGATCCGACATCGGTGTACAGGATCAGTCCCAAACCATGGCCAGCATCACACAGGATCACGGTGGTGGTGATTTTCAATGGTCGACAAAACCCGAGGATCGCAATAAACTATGGGCGGCGCGTCACAATCTGTATTATGCAACCAGGGCATTGTTTCCGGGGCAATTGGGTTTGACCACTGATATTTGCGTCCCAATTTCACAACTGGCACGGGCGATAAAAGACACCCAACAAGATTTGACCGACAGCGGCGTTTCGGCGACGATTATTGGCCATGTGGGGGATGGGAATTACCACGCATTAATGTTCAGCGATCCCGCAAGCCCCGCCCAGTTGACGCGCAACAAAGCATTGGCGCATCGCATGGTTGAACGGGGTTTGGCATTAGGTGGGACATGCACGGGCGAACATGGGATTGGTTTGGGTAAGATGAAATATATGGCGGCTGAACACGGTGACGCATTATCATTGATGGTTGATATCAAAAGGGTCTTTGATCCGCAAAACATTATGAATCCTGGGAAAATGGTGCCGCATAATTAATGTTGTGCACAACTTTCATGGCCTTCAGCCGGAAGATATTTAGACAAAGTAAAGAAGGGTATTTACAGCAACGCTTGGGCTGCGGCGCGGGCTTGGGGTGTGATTGTGTCCCCTGCCAACATCCGCGCAATTTCGTCGATGCGTTGTGCAGCGTCCAATTTAACAACTGTGGAAAATGTTTCGCCATCACGCACGGATTTGCTAACCTGCCAATGATGCGCCCCTTTGGCGGCCACTTGCGGGCTGTGGGTGACAACCAAAACCTGTGCTTGGTCTGCGATATCAGACAAACGTTGCCCAACGGCGTCGGCGGTTGCGCCACCCACACCACGATCAATTTCATCGAAAATCATCGTTAAACCTTGGGCGCGACGGGTCAAGCACACCTTTAGCGCCAATAAAAAGCGGGATAATTCACCACCCGAGGCGATTTTGTTAATCGGACCTGCAGGCGCACCAGGGTTTGTGGCCACCATAAATGTGATACCATCAATGCCATCAGGTCCCGCCGAAACGGTTTCCACCGCCACCACGAATGCCGCCCGTTCTAATTTCAACGGCGCCAATTCACACGCCATCGCCACTTCCAACTCGTTCGCTGCCTTGTGACGCGACAATGACAGCACATCGGCCTTTGCTTCATAATCGGCCTGTGCTTGCGTCAGTTGTTGTTCCAGTGCGGCAATTTTCCCCGCGCCCAAATCAATCGCCTGCAATTTTTGCGCCATATCGGTGGCAAGATCGGCCAATGCATCAGGTTGGACATTGTGTTTTCGCGCCAATGCACGAATTGCAAACAGGCGTTCTTCGATCTGCTCCAACTCGTTCGGGTCAAAATTCAGCGCGTGTAAACAATTCGAAACACCCTGTTGCGCATCCGCCAATTCTGTGACCGCACGCGCCAATGCCGCATTAGCCACATCTAATTGCCCATCCGCGCGATCCGATGCACCATCCAACCACCGCGTCGCGTCATTCAATTGCCCTTCGGCACCATCCATTCCCAGGGCATTCGCGGCCTTAACAACATCTTCGCGAATTTTTTCCGAGGCTTGCATCAGACGCCGTTTAGCATCCAATGCCTGATCTTCGCCCGTTTCAGGTGACAGCGCATCTATTTCGTCGAATGAATGGCGCAAATAATCCTGATCCAATTGCGCGGCGGCCAATGTCGTTCGCGCTGTGTCCAATTCTTTGGCAATCTTCGCGCGTGTCTTCCATGCATCCTGCACAGGCGTCAAATCCGTCCCCGCAAAGGCATCCAACACGTCGCGGTGTCCGCGTGGATTCAGCAATCCGCGATCATCATGTTGCCCATGCAGCTCGACCAAAACATCCGACAATTGTCGCAAAATATCACCCGAACACCGGCGATCGTTCACATATGCGGTTTTGCGCCCATCGCGTGAATTTGTGCGCCGCAGGATCAATTCATCCGCAGCAGGCAGACCCGCAGCGGCCAAAATATCAAAGGCTGGATGCCCCGCATCCAATTCAAACCACGCCGTGACCTCGCCCATATCTGCGCCCGTGCGCACCAAATCTGCACGCCCACGCCAGCCCAAAACGAATCCTAAACTGTCTAGTAATATAGATTTACCGGCACCGGTTTCACCTGTCAGAACGTTTAATCCAGATTGAAAATCCAATTCCAGCCGATCAATCAGCAACATATCCGTGATGTGAAGCCCGCACAGCATCGCGAGTTAGAGCCATTGCCCTTTGATGACACGACGCCAAATGGTATTTAGCCATTTCGAAGCTCGTTTGTCACCGGCATCGGTCGACAATCCACGGCCTGTCAGCAATACATGCGCATCTTTAAACCATTGTGACGCACCAAAGTTGTAACCTAAAATTGCACCCGCCGTTTGCGCATCCGCATCCAAACCTAATGACAAATACGCCTCGACCAAACGATACAACGCCTCGGGGGTATGGGACGTTGTTTGGAATTCCTCGACCACCACACGGAAACGATTAATCGCCGCGCCGAAATGACCACGTTTTAAATAATACCGTCCGATTTCCATTTCCTTGCCTGCCAAATGGTCAAGTGCTAGATCAAATTTCAGCAAGGCAGAGGACGCATATTCACTATCGGGATAACGTTCAATCACCGTGCGCAACGCCTGCAACGCCTGAAACGTCACACCTTGGTCACGGCTGACATCGTCAATTTGGTCATAAAAGGTTAACGCGATTAAATACTGTGCATAAGCCGCATCAGGATCGGCGGGATAGAAATCCAAATACCGTTGTGCATCCGCGCGCGCCTGCTCAAAGTTACCATCCTGATGATTGGCAAAAGAGGACATAATCAACGCACGTTGCGCCCATTCTGAATAAGGGTACAGGCGTTCAACATCTGAAAAAAGTACAGCAGCATCATCTGCCTTGCCACGTTCCAACTGTGCTTCAGCACGCTCAAAAATGGTTTGAGGGGGCAATTCCTCTAATGGAATATCTTTGGCACGTTCGCTCGCACAACCAGTCAGAACGGTACTAACTGCGAGCAATATCCATATTTTCTTGCTCGATCTTAATATCATAAACCGTTCCTGTATATTCTGATGCCACCAACTGGCACCCTGCTGTATTTATCTAGCATATTTTGTAGAAAGGAAAAACGGATTCAACCCTTTAATGGTTAAAAACATATTTTGCGTTGATTTGTGCGGCTTGTCGCGCGTTATTGAACGAAATCCGCTACCGAGATATCGGCACCTGGCAGGTCATGACTGATATCGTCACTACATTCGATCATTTCCCATGCATCAGGTTGATCGAACAAGGCGCGTAGGATCATGTTTGTGGCTTTGTGTCCCGCACGTTTACCTTTGTAGGTTCCCAAAATCGGTGCACCCGCCAAATACAGATCACCCAATGCGTCCAACATTTTATGGCGTACACATTCGTCGGTACGGCGGAACCCTTCGGGGTTCAAGACCAAGTTTTCATCGACGACAATGGCATTATCCAAACTGCCACCGCGCGCCAAACCGATGGATTGCAAATAATCCACATCGTGGCGGCGCACAAATGTGCGACAGTTTGATAATTCACGTACAAACGATCCGTTTGCCATGTTTAATGATTTTCTCTGACGACCAATGGCCACGGCGTCGAAATCAATCTCGAAATCAATTTCTAAATTGTCGGATGGCTCCAAGCTCACTTCGACATCGTCAAATTTTACATGGACAGGCTTCAGCACGCGGATTGCACGAATAGGTGCATCCAACGCTTGCAAACCAACGCGCAAAATCTGTGCCACGAACGGCGCCGCAGACCCATCCATGATTGGCACTTCTGGGCCATCAATATCGATCATTGCGTTGTGAATACCAGTACCCGCCAAGGCGGCCATCAAATGTTCGATGGTCGAAACCTCGACCCCATCATCATTGGCGATACGTGTACACAACTGTGTGTTCGTAACCGAATCATAACGTGCTGGTATCAGGTTATCACGATCCGTTACATCGGTGCGACGAAACCAAATGCCATATTCCGCAGACGCTGGTGAAATACACAAACGTGCAGGCGCACCAGAGTGCAGGCCCTGACCCGTCATATGGATTGATTTTTTCACAGTGGTTTGCATTGGTCGCCTAATTTTTAAGTCACAGTTGAGTATCTTAGTACGATTTTAGGGGTCTAGTCTCAATTCACGCTTTGTGACGAAATCTAACAGTTCACGTCCTTTACCCCCACATCACACAAAAAAGGCGCGGAAAACCGCGCCTTTTTCTAAATTTTGTCTCAACTAGGTATGCTAGTTCGCCTGACGGCGCAGAAATGCTGGTACTTCGACTTGATCGTCGCCGTCGTCCATTTCTTCGTATTCTTGCTGATAACGTGGATCTTCTGTCACTGTTGGTTGCTCGCGATATGCAGGCTCGGCGGCCGCACCACCGGTCATACGCGAAATCAAACCACCAAAAACGCCACGGCGCTCTGGTTCTTGCTGCTCAACGTATTGATTATTACGCTGGCCTTCTGGCTGGATGCGCAATGGTTCTTGGCGTGGTTGCTTGTCAACAGCCGCCGCTAAACGCGCCATGGTATCTGCACTTGGTTGACCAGAAAGTTCTGACGCTGGTGCATAATACGCAGGCTCTTGCGCAACCGTTTCAACGGAATGCTCAACAGGTGCGCGATACGCCGGTTCTGGCATATCATCATGCGCGGCCGTCGCTGGCTCTGCATATTCTTCCTGCACATATTGTGGCGCCGATGTTGGTTCTTCGTATGTTGGCCCTGGTTCATCAAAGAATGATGGCTCTGATGTTGGCGCTTGCGCAACCACAGTCTCTGCAACAGGGGCAACAGTTTCGGTCACCACTGGCATCGCCATTTCATCCGCTTTCAATGGCAAAGGTGATTTCAGTGTGCGACGTGGCACAGGATCTTCACCGACATTTTCAGCTGCATCAATCCCCGTGGCCACCACGGAAACGCGCATCATACCGTCCAGATTTTCGTCCAACGCCGTACCCACAAGGATATTCGCGTTAGCGTCAACTTTATCGCGAATGCGATTTGCGGCTTCGTCGACTTCGAACAATGTCAGATCAGAGCCACCGGTGATGTTGATCAACACACCTTTGGCACCATCCAATGAAATTTCGTCCAACAATGGGTTATTAATGGCTTGTTCTGCCGCTTGAATCGCACGATCTTCGCCTGCCGCTTCGCCGGTACCCATCATTGCTTTGCCCATCTCGTCCATGACAACGCGGATGTCTGCAAAATCAAGATTGATAATACCAGGGCGAACCATCAAATCGGTCACACCCTTAACGCCTTGATACAACACATCATCCGCAAGGCTGAACGCCTCGGTGAAGGTTGTTTTCTCGTTTGCGATACGGAACAAGTTTTGGTTTGGAATAATAATCAACGTATCCACAACGGCTTGCAATGTTTCCACACCATCCTCGGCTTGGCGCGCACGTTTGATGCCCTCAAACTGAAATGGTTTCGTCACAACGCCAACGGTCAGAATGCCCAATTCACGCGCAGCTTGCGCAATGATTGGTGCCGCGCCTGTGCCGGTACCACCGCCCATACCAGCCGTGATGAAACACATGTGGCTGCCTGCCAGATGATCAACGATTGTTTCGATGCTTTCTTCAGCAGCTTTTGCACCGATTGCGGGTTGCGCACCGGCCCCCAAACCTTCGGTGGATTTTTCACCCAACTGAATGCGAACTGTCGCTTTGGACAATTGCAACGCTTGCGCGTCTGTGTTGGCCACAATGAAATCAACCCCATCAAGGTTTTTATCAATCATGTTGTTTACTGCATTACACCCTGCGCCACCAACACCAAATACGGTGATCTTAGGACGTAGGTCTGCCACTTCGGGAATCTGGAGATTCAGAGTCATGGTCTGTCCGCCTGTTTTAAATACTGCTGCTCTGCCGCTTTTTGCGACTTATTATCTCTCATCCTACCAAAGCGATACGCACACGTCACGAAAAATCGTACCAGATATGGTAGTTAGAGCAAAAAAATTGCTACTTGGCGGATTTTGGCTGGTTCAATTACCATTAATATTTAATTGTGATGCACCATTTTGCGCAAGAAACCCGCCATGCTTATTTGCAAAGACATCAGACAATATGCACGATACAACCTGAACACCCTACTATTGGTTTGGAAAAGGTTCCAAAAATGCTCAAGCACTGCGTCTTCGTAAATTTTCAAACACAATACCGCAATTGGCCGCGCCACAGTTCTGGCTGGATTTGGAAAAATTGCACAGGATGTCCCAGACATGATTGATTTTTGCCATGGTGCAAACCGCGATTTTGAAAACATGTCCGCCAAATACGGTGATGGTTTCATCATAACCTTCACGGACCGCACCGCCCATTTGGCATACGAAACGCATCCAAACCACATCGGCCAAGGCGCAAAAATGGTCAGCATGTGCAACGGTGGCACAGATAGAATTGTCGTGTTTGATTTAGAAATCTAGGCGCCCTAAACAGGCTTTACCAGTTTTCTTTAACCCACTGCATCGCCCGTTTCATTGGCTTCGCACCCAAACGCTGTGCTGGCAGGTCAAAATCCCAGCATTCGTCCTGTGGATGCGCTGCATACAATGCCAACCCAACAGGTGCCGCATAATCTGGCCCCGTCGCCGCCTGTGGTAGACCATGCACGCGCAACGGCCGACCCAAGCGCACTTGTTGTCCCAAAATACGGCTCGCCAATCCTTCCATTCCAGGAATTTGGCTGGCACCGCCTGTCAAAACGATCCGTTGCCCCGGCAATGTATCAAACCGTGCCGCCTGTAATTTATGCGCCACTTCTTCCAAAATCTCTTCGACCCGTGGGCGAATAATTCCGATCACTTCGGAGCGGGTAAATTGACGGCGATCATGATCCCAATCGCCCGTTTGCCCATCCACATCAATCATATCGCGATCATCCATTGACGTGGCAACAACGCCGCCATGCATACATTTAATCCGCTCGGCGGTGGTGCGTGGCACTTGCAAACCCAACGACAGATCGGACGTCACATGGTCGCCTCCAATCCGTACAGAATCCGCAAAAATCATATGTTTACGCAGGAACACAGACACCGATGTCGATCCCCCGCCAATATCAATACATGCCGCGCCCAATTCTTGTTCGTCCTCAACCAACGCGCTAATCGCAGAGGCATAGGCGGATGAAACAACCCCTGCTAATTCCATATCACAGCGTTTCACACAGGCCATCAGGTTCTGCAAAACCCGCGTATCAATCGTTAACAGATGCATATCAACAGACAGCAAATGCCCAATTTGGCCACGCGGATCACTCAGTGATGGGTTTTGGTCTAACGCGAAGTTCACTGGCATCGCATGGATCGCCTCGCGGCCCTCGCCGAAATATGGAGTATCACATGAGGCCAAAACGCGACCAATATCCAGATCCGTCACTGAACCCGTTTCAACCTCGACCTCGCCCGCAACACCGTATGATCGTGGCCGCGCACCTGAAAAGCATGCAATCACATGATCTACGCGCACATTCGCCATCTTTTGTGCACCCTGAACGGCGGTTCTGACCGCGCGTTCGGTCTCTTCCATTGTGGAAATTTCGCCCAATTTCACACCACGCGAACGGGTTTTGGCCACACCAATCACACGAAACGCCCCGTGGTTGGCGACGGCGCCCATGCCCTCGGTTGCATTCATCTGAACGGATGGATCAAACTGTAAGATCATACAAACAATTTTTGACGTCCCCACATCCAAAATCGCAACAACACCGCGTTGCAGGGCGGCGCGACGTTTCTGGCGCATGGTTTTTTGTGTCTCGTACAGGCTTTGCATCATATTACTCATTCAAAATCGGCGTTAGCACGGATAATTTCGTTTGCAACATCAGTTAGTCGCAAAATCGGGCGGGTGGCATCGCGCATGTCAACGCTGACAATATCGCGATCCAAAATTTTCTGAGCTGCATTCAACGCCAAAACACGCTGCAATGCCTCTACTGCATTTTCTTCGGGCAATTGGATGGTTTGACCACGATCCAAAATCATATCCCAACGGCGTAACCCCATGCGGCGCAAACCACGCAAGCGATTGTGAATTGGCTTAGCGCGCGCATATAATTCCATCGCCTCGTCAATTTGCTCTTCTGCCGCTTCACCCGCGATCAGCGGTAAATCCATGCGATCCAAACGGGACGTGATCACGCCAGCACGTTCGCCATCTTCGTCCAACATTTCCAATTCAGGCCCTGTGCGCCACAGCACAACAGGCAGACGCTCATCAATCTGCACCTCTAACACCCCACCAGCACGCAGAAAAATACCAGCAGTTTTAACACTCTCCAATTGCTCAATCTGATCTTTAATATCCTCCAACACCAAATCGAATGAGTTCAGTGGAAAAGTTAGATTCAGCGTTTTGCGAATTTGCGTGGCAACATCCTGTGTTGCACCGTCGACCTTCATCAACTCGACCTGAAATTCGGGTCGCGACTGAATGCTCATTCGTGCCTCTTCTAGCGTCGTTGTAAACTGCTCTCGGATATTATCATTCGTCAAACCATATGTAGCAATGCTCAACATAACCAACAATGGCACACCAGTTCGCACCGCTCCGCGCACCATCGGCGTCAACCACAAACGTTGCATTTTATATTTGGTACGGCTTGGTGCAGGATCAAATTTGATTTGTTCTTTGGGCGATGTTTTAGGCAAGTTCTGTCCAAACAACCGATCCATTTTTTCCGCCGAAACCTCGCCCAAGGGTGCAATATTGGGCGCATTTTGCTTGCGCTCATTGATGGCTTCTAGTGGCGAAATGCCCATCTTCGGCTCTTGTCGATCTATCGGTTGCATGACGCATCCTCCACCATCCAGCGCACCAACGCGCCAAAATCCATCCCGCAATGTGCCGCCTGTTCAGGCGCTAATGATGTTGGGGTCATGCCGGGTTGGGTGTTGGTTTCCAACAGGATCAACCCATCCAAACCACGCGCCTCATCCCAACGATAATCAGTGCGCGACATGCCGCGACACCCCAAACAATCATGCGCACGTTTGGCAAAATCCAAACAAGCCGCAAAAATCTCTTCGGGTAAATCGGCGGGCACCACATGTGCTGAACCACCCTCTTCATACTTGGCCTCGAAATCATACCATCCATCGGTCAAAATATCCGTCACGCTCAAGGCGCGATCATTCACGACCGTGGTTGTCAATTCGCGTCCAGGAATAAATTCCTCGACCATCACCATCTCTGGCATATCATCCGCCATAACGGTAATCGGATCATCGCCCACATGCACGATGTAGACCCCAACGGACGATCCCTCGTTATTGGGTTTCACGACATAGGGTGCGGGCATTGGATGCTTGCCCAAAATATCCACCTTCGCCACCAACATTGACGCCGCCACGGGCAGTCCTGCCGCGCGATATGCGTCCTTGGTGCGTTCCTTGTCCATTGCTAATGCGGATGAATAAACGCCTGCGTGCGTGTATGGAACCTGCAACCATTCCAACAATCCCTGAACACACCCATCTTCGCCCCAACGGCCGTGCAATGCGTTGAACACAACATCAGGCTTGGATGCGACAATGTCCGCCGACAGGTTTATACCTGCGTCAATCACTGTGACGTTGTATCCTTCTCCGCGTAACGCAGATGCACATTCGTGCCCCGAACTCAGCGAAACTTCTCGTTCCACCGACGGGCCACCACACAGCACTGTTACACGGGATATTGCCTTGCTCGACATGCCCGCCTCTTCCCTGTCCGTTATTCGGACTTATGGGTATTTTATGACTTTGCAGGTTCTCCGACCCGCATTATTTCCCACTCTAGCTGAATCCCTGACTCTGCGTAAACCTTTTTTCTGACTTCTTCGCCTAAATTTTCCAAATCTGCGGCAGTTGCGCCACCTGTGTTGATCATAAAGTTGGAATGCATCTCCGACATTTGCGCCCCGCCAATGGATGCACCGCGCATTCCCGCATCATCAATCACCTTCCACGCCTTTAAATCATGGACATCATCGACCTGCCCTGTTGATGAAAAACCCGCAGGATTGCGAAACGTCGATCCGCACGAACGCTCCTTGGTTGGTTGCGTTTTCTCACGTTTTCCCAACGCATCCGCCATCTTGGCTTCGATGGTCGCGGGATCACCCGCAACACCCTTCATGACCACTGACGTAATAATCATCCCGTCAGGTATCTGCGTGGATCGATATTCAAAATGCATATCCTCTGGCATCAACGTCACAACCACGCCATCGCGCGTCACTGCCTCGGCACTTTCAAACACATCGGCCATATACACACCGTAACAGCCCGCATTCATCTTGGCCGCACCACCGATTGCACCAGGGATAGTGCGCAAAAACGCCAAATCAATCCCCGCTTGCGCCGCCTTGCGCGCCACATGCGCATCCAACGCACCACATCCCGCACGAACACGGCAACCATCCATGATGTCTATCCCATTAAACCCCCGACCCATGCGCACAACAACACCACGGATACCCCCGTCACGAATGATCAAGTTCGAACACACCCCAATCGGAAACACAGGTGTATCTGTCGGGGTCGCCGCCAAAAAATCCGCCAAGTCCGCCACATCAGCAGGTTGAAACAAAAAATCCGCCAAACCCCCAACTCGCAACCAAGACATTTCGTTCATAGGTCGATCAGGGGTAATTGTGCCGCGCACATCAGGAAAGGTCATAAACTTAGCCCACAAAAAATAGAGTTCAAAACATTGCCTCGGTCTACAACATCCCCGATCATTTGCAATAATGTTTCCCCCAAGCCGCGCACGGTTGGCCCGTGGGAAAACGAACAAACGTCAGTGAATGCCACTTTATCCCTCAAAGTATCTGCACGCTAACTTTCGCCCACCAACCCAACCAAATCGTTATCCCGCCGGACGGGCCATGGATGCGCGCCGGCCTACGGCCTTGATACCGCGCTGGCAAAACCGAACTACATCCAACCCGCGGCCTTTAACAATGCAATAATGACAGCCGTCGCACCGCCATAGGTGGCAACAACTGCGCTAGGCGCGTAGATTTTCTTATGAGTGGATTTCACCACACGCCCTGCCCCCTTAACCGCACTCTTGGTACCCTCTACAATCTTAGCATCCGCCTTGATCATCCCAATCGCAGAATAAATAGCGACCACCTGCACCGCACGGCCTAACCACCAATATGCGGCGGACAATTTGCTGGCCATTGATTGCTGCGGATCAAACACAATATTCAGATCATCGACCATTTCCGTATTCAATCCCTCCTCAAGGGTTGGCTCGATAAAGTTCTGAACAGCTTCTAATTTAGCAATATTTTCTTCTTGCAACGCTTCCAGTTTGATTTGACTACGTTGCAGAACACGTTCGCGCACGACTGGTTCTGCATTGAATAAATCAATGGCACCGCGCCCCAATCCTACCTGATAAATTTCGTTAATAAATTCATCGCCATCATCACACAAACCGTTTTCCTTGGCCGCATCAACCTCGCGGCTTAAATCAGACGCCAATTCATACAACCGTATGGGGCGATCACCATAACGATCCAAATACCGTCGTATCTTTTGGGGATGCTTACCAAAGGCCGTTAATTGATTACCCTTTGGTCCAGCCAACGCCTCTTCCAGCTCTTCGGCCAAATCCAACAGACGTTCCTTGGCTTCTGTACTTAAATCCTCTGAAACTTCGGTAACAACTTTCGCTTCGATCAAACCAGTCTCATCGTTATAGCGCAACACCTCGCCATTTCGAACATCGGCGGCGGCATACTTCAAACGAATTCGATTAACCGCACCCATCAAAACGGCCACATCACCATCCCAAACATCGGGGTCAATCAACGCAATCTCGCCCTGCATATCCCAATTCAGCGGCTCACCTTTTAACGCCGCTTCGTACCAATCAACCCAGAACGACCAATCAATCCCTTCATCCCCACCACCACGCGTGGATACATCCGCGTTGGGATGATACTGCGACGCAAACCAATTCTTAGATTCCGCCCAAACCGCGGCAGCCAAATTTTCACCATCATGCCACAATTTAGGATGCGCAGGATGTGCATCAAACACCGCACAATCGGTACGTATATGCTCCCAAACGGCAGCGGCGGAGTCGGCGGCGGCGGAGTCGGCTAAGGCGGAGGCGGAGTCGGCGGCGGCGCTAACCTTTATATCGGGGTTTGCGTAGTGGCCGCAAACCCCGATATAATATTAGAGCGTAAAAGTACGACGGGGGTCAAATCAACTTTGCTTGATACGGCATATCGAATGGCAATTGGCAAAACCCGCATTGCACATCGATGCGCAATCCAACCCGCAAACTGCCGCGCCCGCTCTTCTTCGCCGTCCGATCCACGCGGCAGGTCATCCAACCACGTCCTTAAACTTTGCCCATCAACAATCTCTGAAATCTCAACCATGCTCAAACACTACCTTAAAATCCAAAAGCTGCAAATGCTGTTCATCACTTGTGGCCGGCTTGTGCATACCTAAAACTTAGCCTTTATCATTCTTATTTGGTCGCCAATCGGGCCAAGAAAAATCCTGCCCCGTAACCTTGGATTGCAAATATTTGCCAACATAATACAGCGGCCAACGCAACATGGAACCCACCGCAATCAGCGCCAAAATGGACGCCCAGATACCGTGGTCATATCCCAACCACGGAATGATGATGAACGCGCTGGGGATGAACAGCCACACCGCGAACACGCCGTGAAACCGCGTGTTCGACATTGCCACAATCGCACCACCCAAAACCCAAAAACTGGCGAACAGCGCGGAATACATTATGTTTTATCCAACGCAGTCAGCCCATTCGCCCAGGCACTGATCGTACCCGCGCCCAAACAGACCAGCATGTCACCCGGCTTACATTCAGATTTAAAAAATTCATGCAACGCTGCCTCGTCTGGCACCGATACCGCGTGGCGGTGTCCGTGCGTGGTCAAACCCTGCACCAAACTCTCGCGGTCGCGGCCTTTGATTGGCTCTTCTCCTGCCGCATAAATATCTGTGATTCCAACAACATCCGCGTCATTGAAACAGTTGCAAAATTCGTCAAACAAATCATCCAGACGTGAATACCGATGCGGTTGATGTACCGCAATAACCCGTCCGTCCGCCGCCTGTTTTGCCGCGCTTAACACCGATGAAATTTCCACGGGATGGTGCGCATAATCATCGATCACCGTCACACCATTGATGTCACCAACATGGGTAAAGCGACGATTAACGCCCTTGAATGCCGCCAATCCATCACGAATATCATCGCGGCTCATCCCCAAATGCCGCGCAATCGCCACGGCGGCCAATGCGTTCGAAACATTGTGATCACCGGGCATCGGCAAAACCACATTCTCAATCCGCAAATCTTCGGACTGCAAGGCCACATCAAAATGCGCGCGCCCCTTTTTATAGGTCAAATTTTCCGCTCGCACATCCGCCTGTTTATTGAACCCATACGTGACCACACGGCGATCATCCACACGCCCAACCAGTGACTGAACCTCTGTATGATCCGAATTACAAATCGCCACGCCATAAAATGGAATATTTGAAACAAACTGATAAAACGCCTCTCGCAAATTATCAAAAGTTCCATAATGCTCCATGTGTTCAGGGTCGATATTTGTCACCACCGCAATCGTGGCCGGCAGCTTGTTAAAGGTGCCATCACTCTCGTCGGCCTCGACCACCATCCATTCGCCACCACCCATACGGGCGTTGGAACCATAGGCGTGAATAATCCCACCGTTCACGACCGTGGGGTCAATTCCACCATGATCCAGCAACGTCGCCACCATCGTGGTCGTCGTGGTTTTCCCATGCGTTCCCGCAATCGCCACGTTAGATTTCAGCCGCATCAATTCTGCCAACATTTCCGCACGGCGCACAACAGGCAATCCCAATTCACGCGCACGATCCAATTCAGGATTGCCCTTTTTAATCGCCGACGAAATCACCACAACCTCGACGTTTTCAACGTTTTCGGCCCTTTGGGGATAGTTCACTTTGGCACCCATTCCCACCAAGCGTTGCGTGATCGCACTCTCGCGTAAATCCGAACCCGACACGTCGTATCCGTGGTTAATCAACACTTCTGCAATGCCCGACATGCCAATGCCGCCAATCCCGACGAAATGAATGGTTCCAAGTTTGCTGGGTAGTTTGGTCGCAGTATTCAATGGATCATCCTCTGTTTGAAATTTGTGCAACAAGGTCGGCCAAATCCGTGGTCGCCTCTGGCTTGCCTTGCGATAATGCAGATGCCGCCATTTTAGAAGCACCCTGATCTGATTGCAGAATTTTAGCAATACAATCACCCAAAACTTCGGGGGTTAACGCCGCCTCTTGGATCACAATCGCGGCGTCCGCCGCCGCCAACCCACGGGCATTTGCATTCTGATGATCCCCTGTCGCGGCGGCAAATGGGATCAGGATCGACGGGCGTCCGATCACCGAAATATCCGCCACAGACGATGCCCCCGAACGTGAAACAATTAACTGTGCGCTGGCCATGCGATCGGGAATATCTGTGAAAAACGGTTTAATTTCGGCCGTCATACCGACCTTGGCAAATGATTGTACGACCGCATTCGCATCGCCATCGCGTGCCTGACAAGCCACCCGTAAATTACCGCGCATACCTTCGGGCAAAAATGCCATGGCGTCGGCGGCGGTTTGCGCCACAATCGATGATCCTTGCGATCCACCAATCACCAACATATTCATCGGCCAATCACCGGGGGGAATATACCCCGCACCCGCACGTTCCAAAACCGAACCGCGCACCGGATTACCCGTATGATACGCCTTAACCCCATCGGGCAGTAGTGTCGGCCACGTACCGCAGGCAATACCCTGAACCCGCTTGGCGAACACCTTGTTCACCCGTCCCAAAACGCCATTTTGTTCGTGAATAATCCGTGGAATTTTACGCATACCCGCCGCGACCATCGCAGGCACCGCAGGATAACCACCAAAGCCAGCAACGATCACCGCGCGATCACGCCCCATGGATCGATACGCTGCCATCACGCCGCGCAAAATCTGAAACGGTGTTGCCAATTTCGCCTTCAACCCACCACGCGCAAATGTGGACGCATTGACGACCTCGATTTCGACTGCCTCTGGAAACCCACCTGTATACCGCGCACCGCGTGGATCGGTGGATAATTTCACCCGCCAACCACGGCGTAACATTTCCTCAGCCAAGGCTTGGGCGGGAAACATATGCCCCCCCGTGCCACCTGCCGCGATTATTATAAGCGGGGCATTGAACATCAGCGCATCTGTGGTCTGTTTAATATATCTGCAATGTCACCTTGTGGGCGCGTCCGCGTGAATGCCAACAACATACCCAAGCCAATGCCACCCGCAACCAGTGATGACCCGCCATAACTTACGAATGGTAACGTCATACCCTTGGCAGGCAACAGTCGCACCGCAACACCCATATTAATCATCGCCTGCATGCCAAACAGCACCGCAATGCCCGTTCCAGCCAAGCGGATAAAAATATCCCGCTCGCTCATCAAGCGCATCAATGATCGCACTGTAATCGCCATGAACAAACTGATGATGACGACAACCAAAACCAATCCATACTCTTCGGCTGCGACGGCAATAATGAAATCCGTATGCGCGTCGGGTAATGACCATTTCACCGATCCTTCGCCCACGCCAACACCAAAAAAACCACCCTCTTGGATTGCATTCGTTGCATAACCAAGCTGTGTGCGCGGATCGATTTCGGGGTTTAAAAACCCATCAATTCGCCGCGCGAAGTGCGGCGAATAATTATATGAAAACAATCCTGCCCCAAAAACACCAGCGGCCAAACCAATCATCAACAACAACGGCGCACCAGCGACAAAATACATCATCCCCCATGCGGCCAAGATCAACGACGCCTGTCCAAAATCAGGTTGCAATGCCAACATCACCACAACCACCAAACACACAATAAACGACATGCGCTTGCCCGGGGGGCCGCCAACATCAAAGCTGGATGCCATCAACCACGCAGTAAATATCACAAAACCCGGTTTCAAAAATTCGGATGGTTGCACAGATGCAAATCCCAACGAGAACCAGCGCACCGCACCCTTACCGTAATCCGTACCGAACGCGGGTAACAACGACATTGCCAAGAAGCCAATCAAAAAGCCTAAAATCCCCAACCGGCGCACCAAACGAGGCGGCATCATCGAGGTTAAAATCATCACAATCAGGGCAATCGTGCCAAAAAACAGCTGTTTATAAACATAATAAAACGGCTCCAAGCCATTACGCTGTGCCAATGGCACTGAGGCGGCCAATCCCAACAGGATACCAACCAAGAATAACAAAACAACGAAGGTCAGCGTCCACCGATCCACCGTGCGCCACCACCGTGGCAAAATAGGTTCACCGGGTTGTCGTGCAACCGTGCCAAATACCATATCAGTCATAAGATACCGCCTGTCTTACTATGCTCTATTGCTGCCTCGTTTTCGGGTTCAGCTTAT
>CAXBJO010000022.1:0-46337 GCA_963976255.1 uncultured Rhodobacterales bacterium | reverse complement strand
CCCTTAGCGGACACTCAGTCACGAATATACAATGTTGTCCCAAAGGATTACGATCCATAGATTGCCTAACCTTCACCAAACATTCTCTAACCCTTACCAAAACCCTACCTAAGCGCCCTCAGTACACGCTTTTTCCAACCCTCCAACAAAATCAAATACTTAACCCCATGTCCCCATGGGGACACCTCGAAAATACGCCCTGACCCTCCCCGCAAACAACAATCTCTCTTGCACCAAACCACCCATCCGAATAAACCGCCCGCATGACAGATATATCCACAGACTCAGGTCACGACCGCCTCCTCATTATCGATTTCGGTAGCCAAGTAACCCAACTGATCGCGCGTCGCCTACGCGAGCTGAATGTTTACTGCGAAATCCACCCATTCAATAACGTGGACGAAACGTTCCTGAAGGACTTCGCGCCCAAGGCAGTGATCCTCTCGGGCGGCCCCTCGTCCGTCACAAACGACGACAGCCCCCGCGCACCTGAATACCTATTTGAAATGGGTGTCCCCTTGCTGGGAATCTGCTACGGCCAACAGGTCATGATGCATCAACTTGGCGGCCGCGTCGAAAGTGGCCACGGCACCGCTGAATTCGGCCGCGCCTATGTCACGCCATCAAATAATCAACTCAACATCCTCGACGGCTGGTTCATGGATGGTGACGAACAAGTCTGGATGAGCCACGGCGACCACGTCTCAAAAATCGCCGACGGGTTCGCCGTTTACGGCACCTCACCCAACGCCCCCTACGCCATCACCGCCGACGTGACGCGCAATTTCTACGCCGTCCAATTCCACCCCGAAGTTCACCATACCCCCAACGGCGCAAAACTCTACGAAAACTTCGTCCGCTTGGCTGGTTTCACAGGCGACTGGACCATGGGCGCGTACCGCGAACAGGCCATCGACGCGATCCGCGCCCAAGTTGGCGATCAACCAGTTATCTGCGGACTATCAGGCGGCGTCGACAGCTCGGTCGCAGCGGTTTTGTTGCACGAAGCCATCGGCGATCAACTGACCTGCGTCTTCGTCGACCATGGTCTGCTACGTCAGGGCGAGGCCGAAGAAGTCGTCACCATGTTCCGTGACAATTACAAAATGAAACTGATCCACGCCGATGAACAGGAATTGTTCCTCGGACAATTAGATGGTCAATCAGACCCCGAAACCAAACGCAAAATCATCGGGAGCCTGTTCATCGACGTGTTCGACAAATACGCCAAACCTATCGGTGCGAAATTCCTCGCCCAAGGTACCCTTTACCCCGACGTGATCGAAAGCGTATCCTTTTCTGGTGGCCCATCGGTCACCATCAAATCCCACCACAACGTTGGCGGCTTGCCTGAAAAAATGGACATGGCACTGGTCGAGCCATTACGCGAATTATTCAAGGACGAAGTCCGCGCATTGGGCGTCGAATTGGGGCTGCCTGCCAGCTTCGTTGGCCGTCACCCTTTCCCAGGACCTGGTTTAGCCATCCGTTGCCCTGGTGAAATCACCCGCGAAAAGTTGGAAATCCTACGCAAAGCAGATGCCGTTTACATCGACCAAATCCGCAAGCATGGGTTGTATGACGACATCTGGCAGGCCTTCGTGGCCATCCTGCCTGTACGCACTGTTGGCGTGATGGGCGACGGGCGTACATATGATTTCGCATGCGCCTTGCGCGCCGTCACATCCGTGGATGGCATGACCGCGGATTACTATCCATTTACCCATGATTTCTTGGGCGAAACCGCCACGCGCATCATCAACGAAGTCGAGGGCATCAACCGTGTGACCTACGACATCACATCAAAACCACCTGGCACAATCGAGTGGGAATAAAGCGACAACACACGACCGCAGTGTAATTCAAAACACGCATAGGTGTTTTATCCTTTAAACTGGATTGTTCGGCAACAGGCGGCCAAGTCGAATAACGGCCATCGCATTTTGGTTTTGTGACCGCGCGAAATATCGCCATATATGTATTTACTTTCGTAACCCATTGATTTTAGATATCAAATTATCTACGATCCCTGGAAATATCGTGCGAGGCTATTCACGCATTCACTTTAAGTGCAAAAAACCAATTTCGAATTGGACGCCCAATGACCAAAGTTAAACTTATCGGTTACCTTGACATCCCACATGAACGGCGCAATTCCATTTTTGTTGCACTCTCTGAACACATCACCCTGACCCGTGCAGAGGATGGGTGCATCACATTTGAGGTCACCGAATCTGACACCATTGTTGGTAGGTTAAATGTAAACGAGTTGTTTACAGATCAAGCCGCTTTTGATTTTCATCAATCCCGCACAAAAAACAGTGCATGGGCCAAGACAACCGATGGAATTCCACGTCATTACACAATCTCAACTGAGCCATGACCTTTGACGGCGTTTACACAAAATTAACCATGTTTAAAACTTTCTTCGATGGGTACTTAAAAATTCAATAAAAATCTTTATTTATTTGCTGCTACAATTGGAAATCACTATCATGCTGGCGATTATATTAGAGGGGTACATTGATATTCCCAGCGACCGCTTTGACGCAGTTGCCCGCGTAATTCCCCAGTACGTCCAAGAAATGGTGGCGCGCCTAGGCTGTATATCCTTTGATATTGTCCCCAGTCCTGACATCCCGCATCGTTTTTTGGCGAAAGGAACCTTTCGCGATCAGGTAGCAGTTGATGCGCATTTCAAACCCTCCAAGGCATCAGACTGGGCGAAACTAACGGCGGGGCTGCCGCGCATTTATATGGTGTCACGTACCGATTAATGCCCCGCACAAAATGATGCTTATCAACACCTAGTTTAACAAAATAAGCCTTGTTCAGAAAATAGCACAGGATACTGTCCACCAAAACCAAAGGGCAGGTCAGTTGCAAAATTCCATGAGCAATACAACCAAGGCAGTTTTATGGATGACAGGGGCGATTGGGTCATTTTCAGCCATGGCCGTTGCAGGTCGCGAGGTTGCGATCGATTTGGACACTTTTGAAATCATGACCTATCGTTCACTGATTGGCCTGGTAATCGTTTGTACGTTTGCCCTTATTTTTCGCACCCAAAATCAAATATCCACCGACCGGTTTGGTTTACATTTCTTGCGTAATTTGGCGCATTTTGCAGGGCAAAACCTGTGGTTTTATGCGCTGACATTGATCCCCTTCGCACAGCTGTTCGCGTTTGAGTTTTCGGTTCCCATGTGGGTGATGTTGGCCGCGCCATTTTTGTTGGGTGAGCAACTGACCCGTATCCGTGTTACATCTGTGCTGGTCGGATTTATCGGGATACTCATTGTCACCCGCCCATGGTCGGCAGGATTAGAGCCCGGGATCATCGCCGCAGCCTTATCCGCCATTGGTTTCGCCGCCACATCGATTTTCACCAAAAAACTGACAGCAACCGCGACCATCACCTGTATCATGTTTTGGCTCACCTCTATGCAGCTGGTGTTTGGTCTTATCGGCGCGGGCTATGACGGCGACATTGCCCTGCCCACCAGTACCTCGTTGCCTTGGGTGATCTTGATTGGCCTGTGTGGGTTATTGGCGCATTTTTGCATTACCCGCGCGTTGCAATTGGCCCCCGCCAGTTTGGTCACGCCCGTTGATTTCTGTCGCCTGCCAATAATAGCAATAATCGGGTTTATTTTCTATAACGAGCCTTTAGACATATACATAGTCGGAGGCGCCGTTTTGATTTTTGGGGCAAACTATTTCAACATTCTGTCCGAGGCACGCGCACGCAAAACAGCAAACGAGGTAACAACATGAGCAGGTT
This sequence comes from uncultured Rhodobacterales bacterium, assembly GCA_963976255.1. GTDB lineage: Bacteria > Pseudomonadota > Alphaproteobacteria > Rhodobacterales > Rhodobacteraceae > Amylibacter. The sequence continues at coordinate 42,553 of CAXBJO010000022.1, read as the reverse complement.
TTTCGGATTTGGGTCGTTGGTGAACCTGCACACCCACGATTATGTTGATCCCAAACCGATGACCGTTACAGGATGGAAACGTCAATGGGTCAGTTCGACCCTGCGCGATGTGGCGTTTTTATCGGTCACACCCTGCGCCGACACCACATTGCAAGGCATGAGTGCCAGTACGGTTGGCATCGGATGGGCGGCGTTGGATGTTCGCGAACAGGGATATAACCGCCACCCCCTGCCCGACACCGACATGCAGATATATATCGGATCACCCGATTGCATTCTGTTGGATGTCAAACAACCCATTTTACTGTCCTATTTGGATGTAGTTGTTCAGGGGTATCACACCCATTTCGGCCCCCAAGGCGTGGCGGATTTTTTCGCAACCACACAGAATTGGGACCACCCAATCCTGAATGACCGCGCCGCGCCGCAATACCCGCGTGCGCAAACTCTGACCGACCAAGAACGCACATTGGTTGACAGCCATTTGGATGCCTTATGAAACAGCAAACCGTATCTCTGGCTGCATGGATTACCTTGGCGGCACTGGCCGTCATTTGGGGTGGTAGTTTTCTGGCATTTGCATTGATCCTGCGCGAAGTTCCAGTTTTTACCATCGTCGCGCACCGTGTGTTTTGGGCAGCACTATTTTTATGGGGCTTGGTCATCGCAATGGGAATTCCACGCCCCAATTTGCAACAATGGCGCACGTTGATAGTGATGGGATTGCTGAATAACGTCATCCCGTTTTCACTGATCATTTGGGGGCAAACCCAGATCGAGAGCGGCCTTGCATCCATCCTGAATGGCACCACCGCGATTTTCACCTTCTTACTGGCCGCACTCTTCTTCGCGGATGAACGATTGACCCGTCGCAAATCATTGGGCGTGGCCGTTGCCTTTGTTGGTGTCAGTACGGTCATTGGCATTGATGCATTACGCAGTTTCGACATCCGTTCCCTTGCGCAACTGGCGGTGATTGGCGCATGTTTATCCTACGCCTTTGCTGCCGTTTGGGCGCGTTCGAAAATCAAGGGATTGCATCCGATCATGGCCGCCACAGGCATGTTAACAGGATCCAGCATCATTATCATTCCAATGGCACTGTTTATCGAGGGATTGCCCAGCTTTGCGTTGAATATAACCACCACCGCATCAATCATCTTCTTGGCCGTCCCTGCCACAGCCCTTGCATACCTGTTATATTACCGCGCGTTACGGTTGGCGGGCAGTGCGAACCTGTCCCTTGTGACGTTATTGGTGCCACCCGTGGCGGTATTTTTGGGCGCGGCCATATTGGGTGAACGCCTCAGCCCATCCGCGTTTTTGGGTTTTGGTTTGATCGCCCTTGGCATGGTGATTATCGATGGCCGCTTAGTGACACGCAAAAGCCGTTGAAGTTTGATCTCTAATTTGCTTTACCCATTGTGAACAAGGAAATATCCCATGCTGTATAATTCTGCATCTGACTGGAACAATGCCCGCACACACCGTGTGATGCTGTTTGGCATGTCGGGATTGGGAAAAACCTATATTTCGGAAATCCTGCGCGACAATGGCGATTGGTTTCATTACAGCGTCGATTACCGCATTGGCACACGTTATATGGGCGAACATATCGCCGATAATTTCAAGGCCGAGGCGATGCGCGTCCCCTTCTTGGCGGATCTGTTGCGATCTGATGCGATTTATATTGCCGCTAATATGAAATTTTCCGACCTATCGCCCTTATCGACATATTTGGGAAAACCCGGTGACACGGCCAAAGGTGGCATCGCGTTTGGCGAATATCAACGCCGTCAGGACTTGCATCGTACCGCAGAAATTAACGCCATGTTGGATACCGTGCATTTCATTGACCGCGCTAAGGTTCTGTATGACTACGACAACTTCGTGTGCGACACATCAGGTTCCGTGGTCGAGGTAGTGGATGGCAATGATCCAAACGACCCTGTGTTATCAACGGTGTCAAAACATGTGCTTCCCGTCTGGATCGAAGGTGCGCCAGATCATACCGAAGAGTTGGTGCACCGCTTTACCGCTGCACCAAAACCGATGTATTACAGCCCCGGTTTTTTGATGGAATGTTGGAATCTTTACCTGACGGAAAAAAACGTCACACCAGATGCGGTTAACCCCGATGATTTTATCGTTTGGGGATACCGTCGCCTGTTGGAAAATCGCCTACCAAGGTACCGCGCCATTGCAAAAAATTGGGGTATCACAATTCAGGCGAAAGATGTTGAGAATGTAAAAACATCACATGATTTCAATGCGTTGATCGCACAAGCACTGCAAGGATAGACAATGCCAATCCGTATCCCCGCCAAATTACCCGCCTTTGATGTCCTTAAAGCCGAGGGCGTGAATGTGATGTCACCGCGTGATGGCGACCGCCAGGATATCCGCCCGCTGCGTATTGGTTTGCTGAACCTAATGCCGCTTAAAATTCAAACCGAAACACAATTCGCCCGCCTGATCGGTGCGACGCCATTGCAGATCGAATTGACCCTAATCCGCATGTCCGAGCACAACTCGCGCCACACCGCCCCCGAGCATATGGAGGCGTTTTACCAAAGTTTCCAAGACATCAAAGATCAGAAATTTGATGGGCTGATTATCACAGGCGCCCCGATTGAACATCTGCCATTTCAGGACGTGACTTATTGGGAAGAGTTGAAAGAAGTATTCGCATGGACGCAAACCAACGTGCATTCGACGTTCGGTGTGTGTTGGGGAGGCATGGCGATGATCAACCATTTTCATGGTGTCGAAAAACATATTTTGGATCACAAGGTATTTGGCTGTCACCGCTGTCAGGTCACCGACCCAAGTTCGCGTTTTCTGACTGGTTTTTCGGATGATTTGGTGATCCCTGTCAGCCGCTGGACTGAAAACCGCGCCGATGAAATTCGCGCGGCAGGGATGAATATCCTGATCGACAGCGAAACATCAGGCCCGTGTTTGGTCGAGGATGCAACGCACCGTGCCTTGTATATTTTCAACCATTTTGAATACGACAAGGGCACCCTTAAACAGGAATATGATCGCGATGTTGCGCATAATACGCCGATCAATGTGCCAATGAATTATTACCCAAACGATGATCCATCGCGTGAACCGCTGAATAAATGGCGCAGCCACGCGCATCTTTTGTATGGCAACTGGATCAATCAAATTTACCAAACAACCCCCTATGACATGACAAAAATTGGGCAATAGTGTGCATTTTTGATCTGGTCGTTTGGTTTCATTGTTACTCTTGCGGTGCTTGTTTGGATTAGTTCCACAATCAAACAGGGACGTTGGGCAAAATCACATCCCGTGATCGGACAATTCATTTTGGTGGACGGCAAACGTTTGCACTATGTCAAACTCGGCACGGGCCCGCCCTTAGTCTTGTTGCACGGCGCGGGTGCAAACTTGCGTAATTTCACATATTCTTTGACCGATCAATTGCAGGATGATTTCACCATCTACGCATTTGATCGCCCTGCCCACGGCTATTCCGACATATTTGACCCGATGGGTGAAACCCTGTCCGAACAGGCACGCATTTTAACCAAGGGCATGCAAACATTGGGCGTCGAATATGCAACTGTAATGGGCTATTCATTTGGGGGCAGTGTCGCCATGGCAATGGCATTGGATTACCCCAACAACATTGGCACCCTGCTATTGGTGGCCGCGCCAATTCACACATGGCCAGACGAGAGTGTATCACTGACATACCGCGCCGCCGCCCTGCCCGTCATTGGGCCGATTTTGATGCACACAGCATATGCCCTGCTGCCTGGCCGCTATTTTGCCAAAAGCTACGCCAGCGTCTTTAAACCACAATCGGCACCGGATGGCTTTCTAGAACATGTCGGCGTCGGCCTGGCTGTGCAACCCCGTCGCTTCGTTGCCAATGCCCGTCAAATCGTGCCCTTGTTACCGCAAATCAAAACCATGATCCCGCGTTACGACGCGCTGACCTTGCCAATTGAAATCATCCACGGCACTGCGGATCAATCGGTGGGTTCTGAATACCACACCCGCGATTTCATGGATATGCAACCACGCCCCAACGTGCATGTAACATATATTGATGGTATGGGGCATGGGGTTGATCAATTGGCACAGGGCGAAATCGTCGCAGCATTGAAAAGGCTTTCAAATCAGCGCCTCGCATCCCATATTGAAGTCAAAGGAGATCCAAAATGACCAAGCCTTTCGATGGTGCCATCAGCACGTTTTACGAAAAACACGCCCCCGCCGACATGCGCGCATCAATTGACACCGCCAACAAGAAGGACATCGTGGATCCAACCTTCCCCTATTCCAAGATCATCAGCACCAAGGATTATGAAGCTGAGATTGACGAGCTGCAAGTCGAGTTGGTCAAAGTTCAATCATGGGCACAAGAAACGGGCGCACGGATTGCCATTGTATTCGAAGGGCGCGATGCCGCTGGCAAGGGTGGCACAATCAAGCGGTTTCGCGAAAACTTAAACCCGCGTTCCGCCCGTGTTGTTGCATTGTCAAAACCCACAGAAACCGAACGCTCTGAATGGTATTTTCAACGTTATATCAAACACCTACCGTCGGCAGGTGAAATTGTGATGTTTGATCGATCTTGGTATAATCGCGGTGTGGTGGAAAAGGTTTTTGGCTTTTGCACCGACGATCAGCGCACAACATTTTTCAACCAAGTGAATGATTTTGAAAAAATGTTGATAAATGACGGTATCATCCTGATCAAACTGTGGCTGAACGTTGGACGCGGTGAACAATTGCGCCGCTTTTTGGGACGCGAAAGTGACCGTTTGAAACATTGGAAACTGTCAAGTATCGACGTTAAGGGGCTGTATAAATGGGACGAATACACCACCGCCATTGGTGAAACCATGGATCAAAGCAGCTCAAACCACGCGCCATGGCAGGTCATCCGCACCGACGACAAAAAACGCGCCCGCATCGCCGCAATTCGCACCGTTTTAATGCATCTGAATTACCCAAGCAAAGACACATCAGCAGCCACAGCGCCTGATGCCAACATTACAGGTGGGCCCGAAATCCTTGGTTAAACGCGCGTATCATCACGGCAATCTAAAACAGGCACTGGTGGATGCGTCCATCACCCTGATCGAGGAAAAGGGCCCCATGGGATTCACCATGGCGGAGGCGGCAAAAACCGCCGGTGTTTCCGCCGCCGCTCCGTACCGACATTTTGATGGGCGCGAGGATCTAATCCGCGAAATCGCCCGCCAAGGGTTCGAAATTTTCGCTGATCTGATGGCATTCGCCTATGCCAAGGGCGACACACCGCTGGCGTCATTCGAGAGTGTTGGCCGCGCCTACCTTGCGTTCGCACGCAAATACCCTGGCAACTATATCGCTATGTTCGAAAGTAATGTTTCAATCAACGCCAGCCCCGAATTGGCCAACGTCGCCAACCGTGGCTTTGATGTATTGTCCAAAGCGGCTGAAGAATTATCAGCGCATCTGCCCCTGAAAAAACGCCCGCCACCGATGATGATTTCGCAACATATCTGGGCGATGAGCCACGGCATTGTGGAATTATTCGCACGCGGCGAACCGGGCGCACGATCCCCCTTCAGCCCCGAAGAGTTGTTGGAAACCGGCACTGGGATTTACCTGCGTGGCTTGGGTATTTTGCCCGAGGATCAATAAATTCAAGTATTGTATTATAGCCATTAACCACCCCTTTTATATCGCTTTAACAAAAAATTGCTGCCACCCACTTGACGTAACCAGATTTACGACTACATATGTTAATGTGAATAACATTTACATTCACGCAAACCATAACCGAAAGGAACACACAAAATGACCTCCACCGTAACTTGGTTCAGCACTCCGATCCAATGGTTGGACGCACGTGGCAAGGGCGCATGGATCGCCGCCATGGTCCTTGGCTTTATTTTCCTCTGGCCCGTTGGCTTGGCCATCCTTTTTTACATGTTAGGAACCAATCGTATGTCACGTTCATTTTTTGGCTGTCCCAAATCACGCCGCACACGCGGTGCCACTGGAAACGCCGCATTTGATACCTATAAAGAAGACACAATCAGCCGCCTGAACGAAGAACAGGATGCTTTTAACGGATTTTTGCAACGCCTGCGCCACGCCAAAGATAAAACAGAGTTCGACCAATTCATGGACGACCGCGCCAAGCAACAAAAGTCAGACGCCAAAGAAGCCGCCAAAACGGCCTAAGGCATGAACTCAAGGCCTCTCTCCCCCCTCTTGTGGCCTTGCGCCTTCGTCCCCATAATCGGGGGCGAAGAAGCCCGAGGAAAATATGCCAAACTTTGATCTCAGCGGACTACCCGATCCTGAATCAGATCCACAGTTTTACGCAGGTGTGCCTTTCAAACGCTTGTTGGCGTGGTTCATTGATTTCTTTGTGATTGTCATTTTGACACTGGGTGCATCAATCGCGACATTGGGCATATTGGCGGTGTTGTTTCCACTGACATTGCTGGTAATCAACATCGGTTATCGAATCTACTTCTTACAGCTGAAATCGGCCACACCGGGCATGATGCTTGTGGGCATCGAAATTCGCAATCACATGGGTAACCGCCTGACATTACGTGAATCATTTTGGCATACAATTGTTTTTACACTGGCAATCATGACATTCGTTGTGAACGCGCTGTCTATGATCATGATGCTTGTTTCGCGCCATCATCAAGGTGTTCATGATTACCTCTGCGGGACGACCGCTATTAACCGACCAATGAAATAGTAACAAAAAGTTTAGAAATCAAACCGATTTCAGGGAATTGATAAAGGCAACCGTGCTTGCTAACATGCGGTAATGAAGCACAGTGTCCCCATTGCCCCACAGTTTTATGTGACTGCTCCGCAGCCCTGTCCCTATCTGCCTGATCGTGTCGAACGCAAATTGTTTACGGGTCTTCAGGGTGCGGACGGACAAGCATTGAATGACAGCTTGTCCAAACAGGGATTCCGCCGATCGCAAAACGTTTTGTATCGCCCAGCTTGTTCCGACTGCAATGCTTGTATCTCTGCGCGCATTCGGGTGGCGGATTTTAAGCCGTCCAAATCACAAAACCGCACTTGGCGGCGCAACAACGATATAAGCCGTGGCGCACATACCGCATGGGCGACAGAAGAGCAGTTTGATTTATTCAAAACCTATCTTGATACCCGCCACGCCGACGGTGGCATGGCGGACATGGATGTGTTCGAATTCAGCGCCATGATCGAGGAAACCCCTGTACGCACACGGATTGTCGAATACACACAGGAAAATGGAAACAACGCAGCACAATTGAAATACGCTTGTTTGACCGACATCTTGGACGATGGCATTTCGATGGTTTATTCATTCTTTGACCCCGAAATGGCACCGCGCAGTCCAGGCAAATTCATGATTTTGGATCACATTGAAATCGCACGCGAAATGGAACTGGATTATGTCTATCTGGGCTATTGGGTGCTGGGCAGTCCGAAAATGGATTATAAATCACAATTCGCTGCCCTAGAGTTATTCATCGACGGCGCATGGCAACGCATTGACGATGTTACAGATTTACCAATCGCTGCTGTGCATGGCTGTCCGCGCACAATATTGGAACAGGTGTCAAATCTGTCGATCCCAAACGCATCTAAACCATAATTTAATTCTATTTCCATGCCAATTTGTGTAATTTTATTGCGCAAGCGTGGCTATGAAGCAATTTAATTACAAAAACCGCACTATTGTAAAACTTTATCCTTGACGCTTTCGCCTGACTTTATAATGTGTCGGCAATGTTAAATTTAAACGCAAATATTGTGGTCATTGTGATCACGCGCAAGGCGCGGTAGACGGAAAAACCGTTCACCAATCCTTGCACCCCCAATTCGGGGGTTTTTTTATGTCAAAGACGGAGCAAGACGATGAGTAAAACAATGACTGGCGCACAAATGGTAATTCAAGCCCTGAAAGACCAAGGCGTGGATACGATCTTTGGTTACCCAGGTGGCGCCGTTTTGCCGATTTATGATGCGATTTTTCAACAAAGCGACATCAAACACATCCTTGTCCGCCACGAACAAGGTGCCACACACGCCGCAGAAGGTTATGCGCGTTCCACAGGTAAACCAGGCGTTGTTTTGGTAACCTCGGGGCCGGGCGCCACCAACGCGGTGACGGGTCTTACGGATGCCTTGATGGATTCTATCCCCATGATTGTATTAACGGGTCAGGTGCCCACATTCATGATCGGATCGGATGCCTTTCAAGAAGCAGACACCGTTGGCATCACCCGCCCCTGCACGAAACACAACTGGTTAGTTAAAGAAACGGATAAACTGTCCGAAACCATCCACCAAGCCTTCCATATCGCCACATCTGGTCGCCCGGGTCCGGTTTTGATCGACATTCCCAAGGATGTTCAATTCGCAACAGGCACATACACAACCAAACCCAAATCACGCATTTCCCATTACGCCCCGCAGGTTAAGGGTGATTTAGATGCGATCACAGCACTGGTCGAGCTGATGGAAAAGGCCGAACGCCCAATCCTGTACACAGGCGGCGGCGTTATCAATTCGGGTCGCGGTGCCTCGCAATTGCTGCGCGAATTGGTCAAGGAAACCGATTTCCCAATCACGTCCACGTTGATGGGTCTGGGATCATACCCTGCGTCTGGCAAAAACTGGCTGGGCATGTTGGGCATGCACGGCACCTACGAGGCGAATTTGGCCATGCACGGCTGTGATTTGATGATCAACATCGGTGCGCGCTTTGATGACCGGATCACTGGTGTGTTGGATAAATTCAGCCCCAATTCGAAAAAGGCGCATATCGACATCGATGCATCATCCATCAACAAGGTCATCCACGTCGACATCCCCATTTTGGGTGATGTGGCACATGTTCTTGAGGATTTGTTAAAGGTTTGGAAATCACGCGGTCGCAAAACCAACTCGGCTGCCGTTAAAAAATGGTGGAGTCAACTCGATGAATGGCGCGCGAAAAAATGCCTGTCATACAAAGGTTCCAAAACCGTTATTAAACCGCAATACGCGCTGCAACGCCTGGAAGCATTGACCAAAAACCACCCCAATCGTTTCATCACAACCGAAGTGGGTCAACACCAAATGTGGGCGGCGCAATATCTGGGCTTTGAGGATCCGCATCGCTGGATGACATCGGGTGGATTGGGCACAATGGGCTATGGATTGCCCGCATCGGTTGGGGTTCAGGTGGCTCATCCTGACGGGCTGGTGATCAACGTGGCTGGCGAAGCATCATGGTTAATGAACATGCAGGAAATGGGCACATGCCAACAATATAATCTGCCAACCAAACAATTCATTCTGAACAACGAACGCCTGGGAATGGTACGCCAATGGCAACAACTGTTGCACGGCGAGCGTTATTCCAGTTCTTGGTCAGAGAGCCTGCCCGATTTCGTGAAATTGGCCGAAGCATTCGGCGGCAAAGGCATTCAATGTTCCGACCCTGCTGATCTGGATGATGCGATCATGGAAATGTTGGACTATGATGGGCATGTGGTTTTTGACTGTTTGGTGGAAAAACATGAGAACTGTTTCCCCATGATCCCATCGGGCAAAGCACACAACGAAATGTTGATGGGCGATGCCTCGACCGAAGGTGCTATTGATACCGACGGCGCGGTGATGGTTTAACTCACACCAAATTTAATATCAAAGGCGTCCTACACAGGGCGCTTTTTCCTGTTCGGGCGCGAAGCCTTAAGGGTTTTATTAACCAATTAGGGTTCAAATAATGCATGTCAAAACCCATCAAAAATCCACCCGCACACCCCCTTGGCCCTAAAATCATATTCTCCTATGGCATGACAAAATGCGGCTCAACGTTGGCTTTTGAATTGGCGCGCACAGGACTAGAGCTGGCGGGTTATCCCCAACCTGCGTTGGGTATGGACGGCCTGAACGGCGATGCGCGGATCAATTTCGCATCCCACCTGAGTGATGCTCAATTGGATGCGATATGGTGCAGGGTTCAAACGATCGGCCACCCTATTGTGATCAAAACCCACACCCGCCCCGATCCATGCGTGATTGATATGTTCAAGGCGGGCAACGCCGTGGCACACGCCACGTACCGCGATCCGCGCGATATGGCATTATCGATGATGGACCACGGCAACCGCAACCGCGCCCAGGGGAAATCTGCCTTCACCGAAATCACCGACTTAAACGCGGCGCGCATCAATATTAACAGTCAGATTGATACATTGACACAATGGTTGGTGCGTCCCAATTGCCTGCCGTTATTTTTCGATGATCTGGCCTTTGATACAGAAACAACAACACGGCAAATTTTGGCCAGCTTACAATTGGAACTGAACCCTGGTCGCGTTGCATCTTTTGTTAAAAATCGGCGATTTACGCAGAAAAACAAGGGCGTTCGCCGACGTTTTCGCGACGAGATGAGCCTGTCCGAACGCCACCAGTTTCGCACAGAATACGCCCCATTGTTCAAACATTTAATCAAACGGCGCAAATCAATTGCCATAACAGGGGATCCAATTTTCCCCGATGGAATGCAGTTGATCTAAACTTTGCGCTGACAAGGCATTCAAAACCTTTTATGGTGTGACAAACACATCAAAAGGGAATTGTGATGAATGCGTTATCATTGAAAAAGGGCTCTTCGAAAAACAGCGCCTATAATCTGAAAAACACCACGGGTGACACCATTGAAACGCATACCTTGGCCGTTCTTGTCGATAACGAAGCGGGTGTTTTAGCGCGCGTTATTGGTCTGTTCTCTGGCCGTGGTTACAACATCGAGAGCCTGACCGTTGCCGAAACCAATCACGTCAGCAATGAATCACGTATTACGATTGTAACAACGGGCACGCCGTCCGTGATCGTTCAAATTAAGGCACAATTGGCGCGTATGGTTGCCGTGCATCAGGTGAATGACCTGACGGTTGAGGGCCCATCGGTTGAACGTGAATTGGCCATGATCAAAGTTGTATCAAAAGGCGAAGATCGCGTCGAAGCGTTGCGCACATCCGAAATTTTCCGCGCCTCTGTGGTTGATACTACATTGGAAAGTTTCGTGTTCGAATTGACAGGAACACCTGAAAAAATCGACGCTTTCGTTGAATTAATGACACCGCTGGGGCTGGTCGATGTTGCCCGCACAGGCGTTGCCGCAATTTCACGCGGTTTCTAATTAAAAGGCGCCTCTTGGATACCAAGCCGCGCCTTTAATAATTCCTAAACAATGCCTATTTGGCGTTTGTCCAAACCGACGCCAATGCCACCGATGCCATACGTGCGGCGGCGCTATCTGCGCGGCTGGTCAGCAAAATTGGCACCTTGCCGCCCACAACCAAACCACCCGAGCACGCACCTGTCATATAGACCATCGCCTTGAACAGTGTGTTGCCAGAAACAATCTCTGGAACAATGATGCCATCTGCTTGACCAGCAACAGGATCACCTTGCAACCCCTTAATATCACGTGATTTTTCAGAAAAAATTAAATCCAACGCCAATGGCCCAGCGAAATCAGCACCTTCAATATTTTCGCGTGCCCACGCCGCCAATTCAGCACCTTCTAACGAACTTGGCACCGCTGGAATGACCACCTCTGTCGCGGACAGGAATGCCACTTTGGGATGTTCAACACCCAATGCCTTTAGCAGCTTAACTACACTGCGTGTGGCATCCTGACGGGTTGCAATATCAGGCGATACATTTACCGCCGCATCGGAAATCACAATAGGTGTGCCACCCTCTGGATGGGTCATCGAAAACAGATGCACAAATTTGGCACCCATGCGCAATCCTGCATCGCGGTTCAGCGCCGATTTCATAAAAACGTCTGTATGCAATTGCCCCTTCATCAACACATCAGCACTCCCTTGGCCACACAGGGTGGCGGCAGTGATGCCGGCCTCAGCTTCGCCATGGGTATCAATCAACTGATATGCGGATATATCCCATCTCAGCTTGTCTGCCTGGGCATGAATATCATCCGCCTCGCCGACAAAAATCGGGGTCATAATACCCGCATTCGTGGCCTCAAATGCGGCCTGCATTGGCAAGGGTGCGCCCGCGCGGGCGATTGCAACACGTGGAACGTTTCCTGATCGGGCGCGTTCCAACAAATCAGCGGGACAGATTGGATCTGCCCCGCTGATAAATTTGTTATTCATTCCCACGAATTTAGGCTCCTTTTTGTGGAACCATATCGCTTTTGGAAATTCCTGCAACTGCAACTGGCTTCTTCATTGCATCACGACGGAACGGTTCACCCAATTCCTTGTTCAACAAGATTTCGATGAATGTTGTTTTGCCTTCATTCATCTGTGCTTTGATCGCAGTATCCAATTGATCGGTCAGTTCGTCCATTGACGTCGCTTGAACGCCAATCAGTCCACATGCGTTGGCGATTCCAGCGTATGAAACCTCTGTGTCCAACTCTGTCCCAACGAAGTTATCATCAAACCACAACGTCGTGTTACGCTTTTCCGCACCCCACTGATAGTTGCGGAAGATAACCATGGTGATTGCTGGCCATTCGCCACGACCCACTGCGGTCATTTCGTTCATTGAAATGCCAAATGCGCCGTCACCCGCAAAACCAACAACTGGTACGTCTGGTTGCGCGATTTTGGCGCCAGCGATTGCAGGAAAACCATAACCACATGGGCCGAACAAACCAGGTGCCAGATATTTACGACCCTCGTTGAACGAAGGATATGCGTTACCGATCGCACAGTTGTTCCCAATGTCGGAAGAGATGATTGCATTATCTGGCATCGCTTTTTGAATTGCGCGCCATGCCATGCGTGGTGACATGTGGTCAGGTTTGTCGACACGCGCACGTTCGTTCCAGGTTGTGCCTGGATCGTCGTCTTCGTGATCCATTGATGTCAATTCTTGTGCCCAAGCAGATTTTGTTTTCGCGATTGTTGCTTTGCGATCTGCACGATCTGCTTCGCCTGCGTTGTCGCCCAAACCAGCCAACAAGCCTTCGGCCACTTTCTTCGCATCACCAATGATGCCAACAGTCACATCTTTGGTCAGGCCAATCCGGTCTGCGTTGATATCTACTTGGATGATTTTCGCGTCTTTAGGCCAGTAATCAATGCCATAACCGGGCAATGTAGAGAACGGGTTTAAACGTGTGCCCAACGCCAATACAACGTCAGCCTTTGAAATCAGCTCCATACCAGCTTTTGATCCGTTATAACCAAGTGGGCCTGCAAACAACGGATGGTTACCTGGGAAGGCATCGTTGTGCTGATAGCCACAGCATACTGGCGCGTCCAAACGTTCAGCTAATGCAGCGGATGCAGGAATCCCGCCCGCCAATACCACACCAGCACCGTTCAGGATCACTGGGAACTTGGCATTAGACAACAATTCAGCCGCCTGTGCCAATGCATCTGCTCCGCCCGATGGACGTTCAAATTCCACAACCTTGGGCATTTCGATATCGATGACTTGTGTCCAAAAATCACGTGGGATGTTGATTTGTGCTGGACCAGAAGCGCGTTTTGCCTGCAAGATTACACGGTTCAATGTTTCCGCAATACGCGACGGATCACGCACTTCTTCTTGGTATGCAACGCAATCTGCGAACAGGTTCATCTGTTCCATCTCTTGGAAACCACCCTGCCCGATTGTTTTATTGGCCGCTTGTGGCGTTACCAACAACAATGGTGTGTGGTTCCAGTATGCTGTTTTCACTGGTGTAACGAAGTTTGTGATGCCTGGGCCATTTTGCGCAACCATCATGGACATTTTGCCAGATGCACGTGTGTAACCATCAGCCATCATGCCCGCATTACATTCGTGTGCCGCATCCCAAAAATTGATGCCCGCCGCAGGGAACAAATCAGAGATCGGCATCATAGCCGAACCAATAATGCCAAAAGCATGTTCGATACCATGCATTTGCAATACTTTTACAAATGCTTCTTCGGTTGTCATTTTCATGGATATATTTCCTTAAAAGAGCAGCACATATGCTGGCGTTATAACTCTGTCGAAATCTATAAGCGCAGTGCCATGAAATGACCAAGCACTTTCGCAACACTTTACGCACTTTTACGACATCGTCGCAAAAGTCTGTATTTCCGTATTTGCGATATAGGTCCAATTTTCTAGGTTATGCCTCTTCACATTAAGCCTTCTGTAACAACCCATCCTGTAAGAAGCGGCAAGAACCTCTCAATGACAGAATCCGTTTTGTCAAATACAGAAACAAAGGATCGCTCTATGAAAAAATTTCACCCTTCAACCATTTTGTGCGCCGCACTGATTGCATTTGCTGGTGCAGCTAACGCTGAAATTACATTGGTATTTGGGACGTACACTGCGGACAAACCCACCGCCACAGTGAAAAAATTCAAACCTTTTCTAGGGTATTTGGCAACACAACTTACGCAAGAGTTGAATGAAAAAGTAACCATAAAGATGAATATTGCAAAAACTTACGAAGATGGCATTCAACAACTGGTTGACGGAAGCGCAGATTTTTCAAGGTTCGGTCCCGCATCCTATGTTGTCGCCAAAGAAAAAAACGATGGCGTTCAGTTAATCGCGATGGAATCTAATAAGGGTGCAAAAACATTCAAAGGTGTGATTGCAGTTCATGAAACAAACACCATGAAAAACCTGTCTCAATTAAAGGGTCAAAGTTTCGCCTTCGGCGATGAATTATCAACCATCGGACGCTATTTGGCGCAACAAAACCTGCTAGATGCAGGTATATCAAGCAGTGACTTATCCTCGTTCGAGTATCTTCAACGACACGATCGCGTGGGGGCTGCCGTTGGTAACAAACAATTTGTTGCAGGTGCAATGAAGTCATCAACTTTCACGAAAATGCAAAAAAAATTAGTCCCTATTCGCGCATTGTTTGAATTTGACAATGTCACAAAGCCATGGATTGCATCGGCCGATATGCCGACAAAAATTGTCGATGCCATGCGCAAAGTCATGTTGAACGCACAGGATGTTTCCGCTGTCCGTGTTATCTCAAAATCTGGTTTTCTGCAGGGTGACGACAGCGATTATGACATCATCCGTCGCGCAATTAAAATCAGCGCTGACTTTTAATTAAGCAAGGAATGATCGTGAAAAAACCCAAAAGACTCTCACTCCAAATTGCCATTTCAATGACAATTACGGCAATCCTAGCCAGTCTCATTTTTGGAAAAATGATCCATCAATACGAATCAAAACGTCTTGAAGAGCGTCTTTATGATCAAGCTAACATTACGGTATCTCTACTCAGTGGCTTGATGCTCGAATCCATCATTGTCCAAGATGTACCCGTGTTAGAATCCGCCATGATGGAAGCCGTTGAACGCAACAGTGATTTGTTAGGGGTTCGCATATATGACGATGATGATTCATTGGTTGCACGGTATCCAAACATTGATATCGAATTAAACGACACGACGAAAATTTTCGACGAAATGATATTCCTCGAAGGCGAAGAATTCGGTGAAATGCAAGTAATTTGGTCATCCGATCGGGGCAACGCGCTGATTGCACGGTCGGTGCGTGAGGGGCAAATCGCTGTATCTTTTATCTTATTCGCTGTGTCCGTTTTATTTCTTTTACTGATCCGAACACTTGCGCTGCGGCCACTTGAATATGTCCACAAAAGAATGGAAGCGGTCATTCGACAAGAGGAGCAACCATCCAAGAAGCTATCGCGGTTCGTCTCTAAGGAATTTCAGGAACTCAATAACTCTGTTAACCTGCTGGAATCCACTCTGAATGAAGCCACTGAACGCGAACAGGCACTGACAATTGCCAAAACCAATGCTGATATGGCCAGCAAGGCCAAATCTGAATTCTTGGCCAACATGAGCCACGAAATCAGAACACCGATGAACGGTGTTATCGGCATGTCAGAACTTTTGTTGGAAACCGATTTAACGCGCGACCAAAAACTATATTCAGAAACCATCGCGCATTCTAGTGCTGCCTTGCTGACCATTATCAATGATATTTTAGACTTTTCCAAAATTGAAGCTGGTAAAATGGAATTGGATCCACACCCTTTTAATTTGGAAGCGGCATTGGAAGAGGTTGTTGCACTTATTGCCGCCAAAGCAGATCGTGACAATGTCGAGGTTTTCTTACGTTATCACCCTTCTTTGCCGCGCAATTTCATCGGTGACGCTGGTCGTATTAGGCAGATCATTACGAACGTCGCCGGAAATGCCGTAAAGTTTACACAAAAAGGGCACGTCCTAATAAACGTCACGGGCGATGTACAACCCGAAGGAACGGCGCTTAAATTCGAAATTGAAGATACAGGAATTGGAATACCCGAACAAAAATTGGCTGCAATCTTCAACGAGTTTGAACAAGTCGACGGAGCAACCAACCGAAAATTCGAAGGAACCGGACTGGGCCTCGCAATTTCAACAAAACTGTTGACGCTTATGCAGGGGACGATAACGGCGCAGTCCGAGTTGGGCGTTGGCTCGACGTTTGCTGTAACGATGTATCTGAAAAAGGCGGACAATAATATCGACAATGACGTGGTACAAACCGTTCTACTAAACAACCGCAAAATTTTGATAGTTGACGACCTTTCAACAAATCTTACAATTTTGTCGGAACGCCTAACGTCGTGGGATGCGGTGGTTGAAGTTGCTTCATCAGGATCAGAGGCCCTAAAAATCCTAGATCAAAAGCATGACATGGCATTCGATCTGGCTATTTTGGATTTTCAAATGCCCGATATGGACGGCGAAGTATTGACCAGAAAGATCAGAAAGCTGCATCCCGACATGCCTATCATACTCTTATCCTCAATCGATCTATCTATTTCCGTTGCCGTGAAATCTGAATTGAAACTATCGGATGTTTTATTGAAACCAACGCGCGCACGTGCATTGCGCCAATCAATAACGGACGCCTTAAAATATGTTGTTGTTCAGGCTCCATCTAAAGTCAAAAAAGCACCCATTGATTTAGAGTCATTGCCCAGCATGAGTATATTGGTTGCCGAGGATAATAAAACCAATCAACTGGTTCTAAAAACGATGTTAAAGAAAGAGAATTATGAAATTAGCATCGGAAACAACGGTCGGGAAGCCTGCGAATTATTTGCTAAGACCCAGCCCGATTTGGTTTTAATGGATATCTCTATGCCTGAGATGGACGGACTACAAGCAACACAACGCATCAGAGAATTCGAAATATCAAACAACTGGCCCCGCTGTCCAATCATCGCATTAACAGCTAATGCCATGGTCGGCGACCGACAACGCTGTATTGACGCGGGAATGGACGATTACTTAAGCAAGCCGATCAATAAAACCGCACTCTTGGAAATGATAGCGACATGGACAGTCAAATTGTCAAAAGATACGTCGCCGAGTTTGATAACACTATCATCCTGAAGCAGCAAGTTTTACGGTACTTTTTCCATCTATCACCGAAATTTGACCCGCTTCAGTTATATTCAAATAATGCCCCATTTCTAACCCGTCCAACCCCTCACATCCAACGAACATAAGAACGTCTTTCTCGCGTGCAACAATCGCCATGTGACTAAGCCATCCACCAATCTGTGACAAAACTGCTCCCGCGTCCATAACATGAGGAAGCCAGGCCGGGTGAACCATTTGGCAAATCAGAATATCACCCTTCTTGAATCCATTAAGTTTCGCACCCGTTTCCTGATCACCGTCGGAAACCACATAACATCTCCCCATTACTGCTGTCTCGCCCGACACCCGCATACCCGATATGCCTCCTTTCTGGCTGTTGGTTACCTGCGCGAATGGCGCTGATAAAACCTCACCATGTTGAAGTGTAATTTTAGTATTTTTTGGTGCTAATTTTCGTAACACCACATCTTGATCATGACGATATTTCGCGATTGATGCGCATTCTGCATCCCCAACTTCTAACAACGCCAAAAGCTCATCTAATGTTAAGTAAAAAACAGATGCCCCAAGCCCGCTTTGAATTCCAAGTGCCAAAACCGCGCGGCGCAATTGAGCAAACAAACGCAACGCATTGTGCTTCGCATTTTCTTTCAAATCTTGTAGTAGGAGCGCATCAGAAATAGGTTTTGGAACTTCACCATCGACTACTCCAACACCAACCTCGTGGTGAGAATTCGCGATTTCCCACAGTAAGTCCGGTGTTTCGCTGTAACGTCTGTCAGCCAATTCATAATCGAAAACGCTGCGATGACCCATTTCGGCGATCAAATATTGCATACGCTCTTTTTGCGTTTTATTGCTATGTTTTGACATCAAATTCGCGGGGCTGTGCGGCAGATGACCCCGTAGAATAGTTGCTCCATCCAGATTATTGTCCGCGCAGTAATTTAACGCTTCCGTCAATGTAAAGCCCGCCAAAATATTTACTTTTTCGGCAAACAAGTAGGTTTCATTCACGAATGTCTGGGAAATACGCGATATTTCTTGGATCAACAATTTACGTGGCAAGGCCTCGAAATCGATAGCAGTGTAAAGATTAACATCGTCATCAAGTTTAGGTAGAAACGAGTTTTCAAATTCGCCTGAAATCTGTCCAACCTCTTTGGTTAAACGTTTCATACTTAACCCAGACATTTTTAATGCCTGTTCATGCTTAGCCTTTGGATCACTGTACAGTTTACCAAAAAACCGTACCAAGTGCCCTGCTTGACCCTCTGGTTGATAACTAGTCAACCCTAAACTACGCACGGCAAGATCAACACTACCGCCTGCGCGCCAGATTGATGTCATGATAGAAAACGATAAAGGTGTTGGGCGTGGTAGAACCTCGGACATTTCATCCTGTTCAAGAATAACCGTATCTGGATCTGTGTTAATGGCCCGGGAAAAAATATTCTCCCATTGCGCACGGCGTTGAATTTCAGATGTCGATCCGACCATCAATGTGGTGATGTCACGACTTTGCACAATCTCAAATCCGTTGGGGCCATACGCCCACTCGATATCTTGCGGACTCCCAAATAACTCTTCTATTTGTTGACCCATTTCAAGCAAGGGCTGTAAATCAATTGGGCTGACAGCATCATCAAGTTGTTGCCTGCTGTAGCGACCGAATTGAACCATCAGCGGCGTAACGCGCCCCGACACCAAATCATCCGCTGTACCTTCAGCCAGTTCGATTAACATTTGACCAGGAGCTTGTGGTGATTGCGTAAACAATACGCCTGAATAACGCGCCTCAACCATACGTTGAATAAGAATATTTCCCTGATGTGCGTTGGATAGTTGCGCATCGTAATGTCCCGAATGCACGCTTTCGAAAGAGCTTGCTACTTGTTCTATGGCATCCGCCATACCCGCATCGCTCACATCCAGAATGCTTTCAAAGATACCCGCAAAACTTTTGTCTGCACCATCTTCTGCTGCGGCAGAGGATCGAACAGCACTGGGCTGTTGACCAACCATAGACCATACTTGGTTAACAATTTGGGACTTTTCTCCAGCGCCCATGGTTTTCATTCGCTCAATCAATGGTGTTGGGATCACAACGCCATCTGGCACAGAAAACCCTGCTTTACGCATGGCGGACAAGCGCAATGCCTTGTTGCCGGCATTGACCAAGGCATGTGTATCCTTAAGTGGGATAATCCCGTTAAATCGATTTTTAATCAAAAAATTACGATAAAAATTTTGTGCTTTTATCACTATTTCTTGTAGCGCACCGACAACATATGCGCGTTGAACTAATAATAAAAGCAGACTGAAACTTAAGTATATGTTTCCAGCAGTTGAGAGTTGAAACACGAGCCCAAACATCAAAGGTACGGCCAAAAGCCAAACAATCAGACGATGGGTGGCCGTTTTAGCCACCGCAAAGTGTAAATAAACACCTGCCAATAATGCAAATATGGTTGGCAGGATAAAATATGGATCTTGAGCCCCAAGCTCTGAAACCCAAAGGAATGAAAACATTATCGTTTTTGATGCCTCTTCAACCGCACTAAGACCAAGCATCGTAATTGGTAAAAACAATAATGCCGACATATTACGCATCGGTGTCAGCCCATTTTGCGCATAGAACCCTTTGATCGCACGCGCGCGCCGAATCGGATCATTTTTTAGTTTTTGTTTAATTTGTTTAAGCTCGTCACTGTTGGCATTCGAAATAATTTGATCCCGTTCCGATTTGATCGCGATTGGTAAAACCAACAGACGAGAAATCATAGATAGGCCAAAAATTGCAAGTATGATGTTACTATAACTTGCCACGTCTGTCAGCGTTTGCGCCAACAGGCTCACTGATTTTTGCCACCAAGTGATCGATTGTGCCGCCTGCCACTTTTGAATGTGAGGTTTAGGTTTAGGAGGAATAAAAAATTCCCAAGGTGTGGTGTACCGGCCCAAAAATTCTATACCTTTGTTGGCAAGTTCCCACCCCAACACCTGCCCCATAAAACAACTGCGACGATCATAACATGCCACAATCGTTGGCTTGTTTTCCAATGCATCAATTTTGGCTTGAAGGGCATTTGTGGGCAATGCGCGCAGGGGAATATTAATTGCACCCGGTAAATAGCCTGTGGCAAAATCCCCCGGGTATCGGGTGTCGATGATCTGTAGATCACCCGAATCTCTCAACCCCGTAAATGTGGCTGTGTCCAAAAGTTTCGACTTGTTTTTATATTCCGGAATGGCGCGTAAGTCAGATAATGATCGTACTTTTGAGTTCGAAAACGGAAGCCCCTCGACAATCCATTTTTCTATCCCACCCGCTATGAAACGGCAATCAATCCCTTTGGCACGCAATTCGGCACAAGTTTCCGAACTCCGATTGCCATTCTGACAAAATAAAACGACTTGTTTACCCTCGTATTGTTCCAGTGATTGTTGAATGTCGGGAAAACGAACATGCGATGAATTTTTTAAACTACCCATTTTGCGTTCGGCGGTTTCACGAATGTCCACAAACATGACATTTGAATCGCTTTGCATACCTTGCAGTAATGCGTTGGCATCAGTTGTGGAAATGGCCAAATCGCTGATTTTTTGCGCATCGAAGCTGGTTTCCTTAAGTGATTCATCCTGAATTTTGGTTCCGGCAAATTGCGCGGGCCGAACTAATGTCGCTTCAAGGCGTGATTGAAGTGTCTGTTGTTTTTGATTGTATTGCCAAAAATTGACGGCCAGCAGTGCCAATGCGATGCTGCCAAAAATAACAGCAGCCTTTCCGACATGCGCATTGGATTGTCCATTCGTGCGCGGCTTCATTCCAAGTTTGGCACCAATCGTTGCCAATCCACCTGACAAAAGCGCGAACACGACCGCCATGACCTGCCCTAATGACGATACCGATCCGATAATAAGCTCGGGGGACGGAATGGCGCTGACTGGGCTGGCGGCAAGCAGAGCAACGCCAATGATCGAAGTCGTTAATCTATTGAATTTTAACATATCTAGGGCGCCTTTTTCTACATTTTTGGTTCGAACCTTCATCTAAAAGGACGATGCGCCGTTAAAATTTAGTTAAAAATATAGATAATTGGTTTTACTTAACCGCATTGTTGTAAAATACGATCTATCTGCAGACTTCGTCCCGATTGCTCTGGTCAAAGCTGTTGGCATTTGTCAGATTACGGAAATACCGCATTTATCATTGCAACATGTTTTAGAATTCACGGAGCCAGTGCATGTCCACCCCCCTTAGTCCACAAAGCAAACCAGATTTGTCATCGTTCAATTGGGAGGATGCTTTCTTGTTCGAAAACCAGCTGTCCGAAGAGGAGCGCATGTTACGCGATGCGGCCAAAAACTATGCCGTCGAAAAGTTGCAACCACGTGTGATTTCAGCCTTCGCAAACGAAGAGACCGATGCGGAAATTTTTCGCGAAATGGGGGATATGGGCTTGTTAGGTATTACCATTCCCGAAGAATACGGTGGATTGGGCGCATCATACGTCAGCTATGGATTGGTCGCACGCGAAATTGAGCGAGTAGACAGCGGATATAGATCAATGATGTCCGTGCAAAGTTCATTAGTGATGTATCCGATTTACGCCTATGGGAGCGAAGAGCAGCGCAAAAAGTATCTGCCAAAATTGGCTAGCGGTGAATTCATTGGCTGCTTTGGTTTGACAGAACCTGATGCGGGATCTGATCCCGGGGGTATGAAAACGCGCGCGGTAAAAACCGACAAGGGGTATCGTCTGACAGGGTCAAAAATGTGGATTTCAAACAGTCCAATCGCCGATGTTTTCGTGGTTTGGGCAAAATCAGATGCCCATGATGGTAAAATCAAGGGCTTTGTTTTGGAAAAGGGAATGGCGGGATTGTCGGCACCTAAAATTGGAGGCAAATTGTCATTGCGGGCATCCATTACTGGCGAAATCGTGATGGATGGCGTCGAGGTGGGCGAGGATGCTTTATTGCCAAACGTCGCAGGATTAAAGGGCCCATTTGGTTGTTTAAATCGCGCACGCTACGGCATCAGTTGGGGCGTTTTAGGCGCGGCTGAATTCTGTTGGCATGCATCACGCCAATACGGTCTGGATCGCAAACAATTTGGCAAACCATTGGCACAAACCCAATTGTTTCAATTGAAACTCGCGAACATGCAAACCGAAATCACATTGGGATTACAAGGCAGTCTGCGCATTGGCCGTCTGATGGACGAAGGTATTGCCGCGCCTGAAATGATTTCGATGATGAAGCGCAACAATTGTGGCAAGGCATTGGATATCGCGCGAATTTCGCGCGACATGCACGGTGGCAATGGGATTTCAGAGGAATTTCAGGTCATCCGCCATATGGTCAATCTTGAAACGGTCAATACTTATGAGGGCACGCACGATGTGCATGCCCTGATCCTTGGCCGTGCGCAAACAGGATTGCAGGCGTTTTTCTAATTATCTAAAAGCGGTTTCTTCAAAGCTACGTAATTTGCGCGAGTGCAGGCGTTCCAGCGGCATATCGCGCAAAATCTCCATTGTGCGAATGCCGATTTTCAAATGTCTTGCGACCTGCGTGTTGTAAAAATCGCTGGCCATGCCAGGCAATTTTAATTCCCCGTGCAAAGGCTTGTCTGAAACGCATAACAAGGTACCGTAGGGTACGCGAAATCGAAATCCGTTGGCCGCGATTGCCGCACTTTCCATATCCAACGCGATGGCACGTGTTTGGCTTAGACGTTGAATGGGGCCTGAACTCTCGCGCAACTCCCAATTGCGGTTGTCAACGCTGGCCACTGTTCCTGTGCGCAGAATGCTTTTGAGTTCGAAACCTTTTAGGTTCGTGATGTCCTCGACGGCGGTTTCCAAAGCGATCTGCACCTCGGCCAATGGTGGTATCGGAACCCAATTGGGCAAATCATCGTCCAAAACGTGATCCTCACGAACATAGGCATGCGCCAGAACAAAATCACCCAATGATTGCGAATTGCGCAACCCTGCACAATGACCAACCATCAACCACGCATGCGGACGCAAAACGGCAATGTGATCCGTCGCGGTTTTAGCGTTCGAGGGGCCAACCCCGATATTCACTAACGTAATCCCCCCACCGTCTGCACGTTTCAAATGGTACGCTGGCATTTGCGGTAATTTCGAAGGCGTTTCCAATACGCCATCCGTCGTTGTAATTTCCTGATTTCCCGTGGCGGCAAAACTGGTGTAACCACTGTTGGCATCCGCCAGCATTTCACGGGCATAAGCTTCAAACTCTTCGACGTAGAATTGATAGTTTGTGAACAGAACATGGTTCTGAAAATGCTCGGCGCGGGTTGCTGTGTAATGTTGCAGACGCGCCAAAGAATAATCGACACGTTGCGCTGTAAACGGTGCCAAGGGGAAAAACCCGTCGACGTCAAACGAATTGACGCCATTCACAATATCATCATTTGTTGTATTCAAATCCGGCACATCAAACACATCGCGAAGCGGAAATTCCATTGGCAGGTCAAAGATCACATCCTTAACCGCCTGCATGGCAAAATGCAGCGGAATTGGTGTGGTCGACAATCCAA
This sequence comes from uncultured Rhodobacterales bacterium, assembly GCA_963976255.1. Lineage (GTDB taxonomy): Bacteria > Pseudomonadota > Alphaproteobacteria > Rhodobacterales > Rhodobacteraceae > Amylibacter. The sequence goes on along the minus strand of CAXBJO010000022.1, from coordinate 18,580 downwards.
CACTGACTTCCACACCGTGGTTTCCAATCAACAAATTCAGTTGCTCACGCAGGTATTCACGAAATAAATCTGGCCGCGTGATTGTTGCGGCATAGACACCCGGACGGATGACGTGCCCGTACGACAGGCGACTGTCAATTTGCGCAAAGGTCGTGGTTTTGATCCGAATTTCTGGATAAAAGCCACGAAAACGTTCATTTGGTTCTTGTGCGGCATCCAATGTTGTTAACTTTTGCGCCAAAAACTGTGTCGCCTCTTGGTACAGTAATTCGACTTGATCCAATGCCTGTACGCTGGTTTTAAAATAAATTGGTTCTGTGTGGGGCGGTGTCTGAATCGACAACTTCTTCCTGCTCATTGGATATCCTACCTTCATTTTCTGAATGTTATTGTTATAAAAATGCTTTGGCACCGCAAGATGCCAAAGCAGGACCCCAATGGGGTAAAAACCATATTATGGGTTACTTTTTCATTATACGCCCGCCAAGGGATTGTTGGTAACCGCCCTCTTCGCCGGCCAGATATTCAGCAACCACATCCGCCAAATCTGGACCAAAATCATATACATTTGCAGCATCGCGGAACATCTTATATCCGTCGCCACCGCCACGCACATAGTTGTTCGATACCACGCCGTATGTCGCCGCCGGATCAATTGGCGCATATGTGCCATCCTTGGCGACCATCACGTCTTGGATGCGACCCTCATTTGGTGCCACGGATACGTCCCATGTGAATTTTAGGCCAGCAACCTGTGGAAAACGGCCTTTGACCTCTTCTACTTGGCTAACGCCATTTTCCAATGCGTCGATAATTGTTTGGCCGGACACCTGAAATGTAGACAGCGTGTTTTGGAACGGCAGAACCGCCAAGACATCACCCATGGTTACTTCGCCTGCCTCAATGCTGGCGCGAATACCGCCACTGTTTTGGATGGCGATTTGGATGCCTTGTGATTTCACACGCGCCAACATTGCATCCGCGATAAGGTTACCCATTTCGCATTCTTCAACACGACAAACATCGCGCGATCCGTTTAGTTCTGACGCAGCGCTGGCGACAACATTGTTGCGGATTTCTTCTAATGGAATCGCTAATTCTGCAATACGATCTTTGGTTGCGCTATCCTCGGCAATGGTGCCATCAACCACGACAGGATCACCTGTTGCGGATATAATTTTACCGTCGTCATCAAATGTAACATTCAATTCGCCCAAAATTTTGCCATACGCATAGGCTTGAACAATGGCTGTGTCGTTAACCATGGTTGGATACGCACCTTTGGCACGCTCGTCTGTGTTTGATAATAAGGTGTGCGAATGGCCACCAACAATGACATCAACGCCTGTTGTTTGCGCGGCAACACGTTGATCCACTGCATAACCAGAGTGTGACATCACGATAATCTTGTTAACACCCTGCGCCGTCAATAAATCAACCTCGCCTTGCACCGCCACAGCTGGGTCAATGAATGTGATGTTATCGCCCGGGCTGGCTAATTCATCGGTATCTTGCGGTGTCAACCCGATCAAGCCCAGTTTTTCACCACCCCGTTCAATAATCGTGGATTTAGCCAGCTTGCCTGCCAAAGTAGGTTCTTTGGATACATCCCCGTTTGACATCAACACGGGGAAATTCAATGCATCCATAAAGCCACGTAAAACTGCGGGGCCATCATCAAATTCGTGATTGCCCACAGTCATCGCGTCATAACCCAGTTTATTCATAATCTCTGCGGCTGCTTTACCCTTGTAATATGTGTAAAACAGCGAGCCTTGGAATTGGTCGCCACCATCCAAAAGAATGGAATTGTTGGAACGCGCGCGTGCGGCCTTGACCGCCTCTACCATCCGCGCCGAACCGCCAAAACATTTCCCGTCGGTGTTGTCTTCAACGCTGCAGCCAGAATCGTACTTGCTGACTGGCTCAAAGCGTGCGTGGAAATCATTGGTGTGTAAAATCGTAAGTGAATAATCCGCATATGCGGCGCCGCTGGTCAATAATAGGGCAGCCATTGTTGGTATAATTTTCTTTAACATTTCTCTCTCCAGTTGGTTGCGGGGCGTGACCCCAGTTTATTCAACGCCTTTCAAATCAAAGGCATGAGGAAGCAGTTCCTCGATGGTTAAAACTTTGTAGTCACCGTCTTTGTTGGAACAAATAACTGGCACGTCTTGACTGAATTCCCAAATTACTTGACGGCAGATGCCACATGGCGTGATTTTGGTATCTGTTTGGTTCGACACACAGATTGCGACAATGTCGGTTCTACCCTGTGCCACGCCAGCGCTGATTGCGGTGCGTTCTGCGCATATTGTACCACCAAACGATGCGTTTTCAACATTGCATCCTGTGATGATCGTCCCATCCTCATAAATCACACTGGCACCCACTTGAAAATTTGAATACGGCGCATGCGCATTTTTCATCGCCCCTTGGGCAGCGTTAAGCAATGTTTCAATTGTCTGTTTTGTCAGGGGCAAAGCAATACCTTTCTTGGATGTCATTTAACATAGGGTTGTCCGATGGCGGACGGTGGCGTTGGACGACCAATAAATCCAGACAGTAATATGATGGTCAAAATATAGGGCAAGGCCAACATTAATTGCGCGGGAACTTCGCCAATCAATGGCAAATCTACACCCTGCAGGCGTGACGTGATTGCGTCCAGAAACCCAAACATCAAACTGGCCCAAAATGCCCGTACTGGTCGCCAATTACCAAAAATCACAGCGGCCAAGGCGATATACCCTTTGCCAGCTGACATTTCACGGACAAAATTCGCACCGTGTGAAATGGACAGATATGCACCCGCGATACCACAAAAAACGCCGCCAACAATCAACGCACGATACCGTAGCCATGATACCGACACCCCCGCGCTGTCCACCGCAATCGGCACCTCGCCCACCGCTCGTAGTCTAAGACCAAAGCGACTTCGATACAAAATGAACGAGGCAATGGGGACGGATAAAAGCGCAACATAAACCAACAGGCTATGGCCACTGATCAATTCGCGGTAAATCGGGCCCAAAATGGGGACTTGATCGACACTGTCGACGAACCACAATTCGATTGGTCGAAACCGCTCGTCACTTGATAGTGCCGGCGTTTGTCCACCACGTTTAAACAGCGCAATCCCAAGGATGACAGTCAAACCAGAAGCCAGAATATTAATCGCAACACCGCTGACAACTTGATCGCCACGGTGCGTAATGGTCGCAAATCCATGCAACATCGCCATCATCACGGATGCAACAATCGCACCAAATAATCCAAGCCACGCTGACCCTGTCAGCGATGCGATGGTTGCCGCAACAAAAGCACCCGTTAACAATTTACCCTCAAGAGAAATATCCACAATACCAGAGCGTTCGGCAAATATCCCCGCCATGGCCAACAGGATCAAAGGTGTCGCCACACGCAATGTCGCATCCAATGTCCACAGGATTTGATATGCAAAATCAATCATTTGCAGGCTCCTCCTTATCGAACCGCATCAGGACGCGCGACAATGTTGGACTGAACATATAGGCCAGCGCGCCAGAAAACAGGATAATCATACCTTGGATCAACAACACCATTTCGCGAGTGATTGTTTGGAACTCAAAATCCAATTCCGCCCCACCTTGGAACAGCGCCCCAAACAGTAAACTCGCGAAGAAGATACCAACCGGATGGTTACGCCCCATCAAGGCCACAGCGATCCCCGTAAACCCATATCCGGCGGTGTAATTCAGGATGACACGGTGCTGAACACCCATCACTTCGTTCACGGCCATCAGGCCAGCAAAGGCACCCGAAATCATCATCGTTATGATCACAATCCGCGATACATTGATCCCTGCGTAATGTGCCGCATCTGGATTTTTGCCTACCGTACGGATCTCATAACCCAAACGGGTTTTCCAAATTAAAACATAAAAAACAATAAGGGCAACAAGAGCAACAACGAAGGCCAAATTCAACGGCGACGATGTGACATCAATACCGAACCATCCCATAAACGTTTCCATCGACGGAATCTGTGCCGTTTCAGGAATGCGTGGTGTTTGCGGCGACTGCTGACCACGCTGAATAAGCGGCCCTGCCAATAACCACACCATCAAGGACGACGCCAAAAAATTGAACATAATCGTGGTAATCACCACGTGACTGCCCCGTTTCGCCTGCAAATAACCAGGGATCATCGCCCAAAGTCCACCAAACAATGCCGACCCTGCGATGCTCAACAATATGACCAAGATACCAGGTAGAAACGGCGCGAAAATTGCGATGGCTAGCAGAACGCCCAAACTGCCGACATACGCCTGCCCCTCGCCACCGATATTAAACAAACCGGCATGAAAGGCCGTCGCAACAGCCAAGCCGGTAAAGATAAAGTTAGTGGTGTAATACAGGGTATACCCAAGGCTACCCGGGTAATAAAACGCGCCCTTAATCATCACGCTCAGCGCATTCAGCGGATTTTCACCAATCAGCCAAACCACAACGCCGCAAATGAAAAATGCAGCCGCCAAATTGATCAGTGGCAACAAAATCAGATCCGCCCAACGCGGTAAAGGTTTAACGTTACTCATGTCCCTGCCCCAGTGGCAATTCCCGCCATCATTAAACCCAGTTTTTGCGCATTGGCGTCAACACCGGCAATGGTGGCCACTTCTTCGCCCTTGTTCATCACCAGAATCCGATCCGACAGCCCCATGATTTCATCTAACTCAACAGAAACCAGAATAATTGCACAGCCTTGATCGCGCAACGCGATCAGCTGTTTGTGAATAAATTCGATTGCCCCAACGTCGACACCGCGCGTGGGTTCGCCAACAATCAACAGTTTTGGGTTTTCATACATCTCGCGTGCCACAACGATTTTCTGTTGATTGCCACCTGAAAAATTCTTGGCCGACAAATGCGGGGCACGTGGCCGAATGTCATATTCTTCCATCCGCTCGGTGCAATGCGCCAGCATGTGTTTTCGATCCAACAAACGACCCGCACCTGTGATGGCGGTATTATGAAACCCAAGCGTCATATTTTCATAGGCTTCGAAGGATAAAACCAACCCGTGTTTATGGCGATCTTCTGGAATATGGCCAATTTGATTTTCCCGCATATCGCGCGGCGTTACAGGTGTATTTGGCGTAATTGTTTTGCCCAAAATTTCAAACTGACCCTCATCAGGTTTGCGCATGCCTGCCAAAATTTCCATCAGGGGCGTTTGCCCATTACCGGACACCCCTGCAATGCCCAAAATCTCGCCTGCACGAACTTCGAAATTCAGATTGTCCAATACCTTGTGACCGCGTGATGAATAACATCCCAGATTTGACACCTTCAGGGCAATCTCTGCAGGTTTCGCTTTTGGCTTTTCAACGTTCAACAAAACCTTGCGCCCTACCATCAATTCAGCCAGCTCCTGTGGGTCGGTTTCACTTGTTTTGCGATGTCCAACCATTTCACCGCGGCGCATAATCGATACGTTGTCCGTGATCGCCATAATTTCAGCCAGCTTGTGGGTGATCAGCAAAATCGTCACGCCATTGGCGCGCAGCTTGTCCAGAATTTCAAATAATTGTGTCGCCTCTTGTGGCGTCAAAACTCCTGTTGGTTCATCCAAGATCAAAATTTTGGCGCCACTTTTCAATGCTTTCAAAATTTCGACACGTTGGCGCATACCCACATTCAAATCACTGACCAATGCGTCTGGATCAACCTCCATGTTGTACGTTTGACCCAGCTCGCGCAACCGATCCACCGTCGCCTTGCGACCCGCCGACAACAACGCACCGCCTTCAAACCCAAGCATTACGTTTTCCAGAACTGAAAATCGCGGAATCAGCATAAAATGTTGATGGACCATCCCAATACCAAGTGACAGTGCATCCGCACTGTTTTTGATTTTTGTTGGGGTTCCGTCGATAAACATGTGACCGCCGTCCGCGCGGTGCAGACCATAAAGAATATTCATCAAGGTCGATTTTCCAGCGCCATTTTCACCAATAATTCCGTGAATGGTGCCCGCCTCGATTTGCAAATCAATGTCCTTGTTCGCTTGAACAAGACCAAAGGACTTACTGATTTTCTGAAGTTCCAGCGCATAACAAGTGGCGTCTCCGCCACTTGTTTTTTGTGTCATATCAGACATTTTTCACACATAGCTTACATTGAGCATGTGTTATTTGTGCGATAATCTAAAACGTCGATTTCGCCGGAGACAATTTTTGCAGACGCGGCATCCAATGCAGCCTTCATATCATCTGTGATCAGCGCTGCATTATACTCGTCTAACGCCCAACCAACGCCATCCTCGGCCAGACCCAGCGATTTCACACCAGTGTCAAACGTGCCGTTCATGCCATCCATCATTGTGTTGTATGATGCAACATCAACACGTTTCAACATGGATGTCAGGATTGAACCTGGTGCCAAGTAGTTCTGATTTGAATCCACACCAATCGCCAATTTACCCGCATCAACAGCCGCTTGAATGACGCCTGTGCCTGTACCACCGGCCGCTTGGAAAACAACGTCCGCGCCGCGATCGATTTGACTTTGTGTCAACTCTGAACCTTTGGCGGGATCATTCCATGCCGCGGGTGTTGTTCCTGTCATGTTTTGCAAAACAGTAACGTTCGGGTTCGCCGCTTTGGCGCCCTGCTCATAACCACATGCAAATGCACGGATCAATGGGATATCCATACCGCCGATGAAACCAACAGTCCCGGTTTTAGATGCCAATGCAGCGGCCATACCAACAAGGTATGAACCTTCTTCTTCTTTAAATGAATACTGACGCAGGTTCGGACGATCCAACCAATTCACATCGATGATCGAGAACATTTTGTCAGGATTTGCCGCAGCAACCTTGTCAATTGCGTCCGCTTGCGCAAACCCAACGCCCAACACCAATGTGGCACCACGTTGTATCATACGCGCCATCGCTTGTTCGCGCTGTGCTTCGTTCGTCACTTCGAATTCCATCACTTCGATGCCTGTTTCGTCGGTGAAACGTTTGATGCCGTTATAAACACCTTCATTAAATGATTTATCAAACTTACCGCCCATGTCGTAAATGACCGCAGGTTTAAAATCTTGGGCCGAAGCCACGGATGCAATCATGCTCATGATTGTTGCCGCTATTATCAAATACAGCTTTTTCATTGTATTCTCCCTTGTTGAGTGCATTTTGCACATATGAAACGGCGGCCAACAGTGCCCGCCATTATTATTTCAGTCCGATTTCACGCAGACGCTCGTCCAAAAATTCACCCGCCGTCATTTCATCCAAACGCACGTCTGGTCGTGGATGGACAAATAATGGCATGGAATATCTTGATCGATTTTCTTGGGCTGGTGGGTTCACCACACGGTGTGGTGTCGATGGGTAATGCCCCCTGCTGGCCATAGCCAACATATCGCCCCCGTTCACGGTGATATATCCGGGCGTACAGGGCACATTGTGCCAATTCCCATGCACATCTTGGGCTTGTAATCCAGGTTCTGTACCTGTCACCAACAAAGTAATCAGATTGATATCCTCATGCGCCGCCGCACGCACTTCGCCCGGTTCAACATCGTCTGGCAAAGGTGGATAATGGATAATCCGCAACAGATTTGAATCACTACCCGCGATCATTTTTGACAAAGGCTCAGAAAAAGTCAGATCGGTGGGCGATTCCGCATCCAACCAGTCCAACAATGTTGAACCAAGTCCCATCAACTTGGCCTGAAACGCACGGGTTTCGGCTTCGGTTGACGGTGGCACCTCTTTGTTGTGGTAAACGTGAAAGAATTCTTTCAAATCCTTGTTCGCCGCACCTTTGGCATTTTCAGATTTATACCCGAAATAGCCGTTTGATTGTCCGTCTTGTACTGCATAATCAGCGGCTGTATCGCCCGCAAAAAAGTCCGCCCAAACAGCGTACATTTGATCAATTTCGGCGGCGGATAAATTATGATCCTTAAGGATCGCAAAACCCGTTTCACGCAAAGATTTTGCAAAACGCGCGGGCGCATCTTCGTCATTTAACCCAATTGCAAGTATTTCAAATTCAGACATGAATGCTCCTAATATCCCGTTTTTATCGTATCAAAGAAAATCTCTTTGACGGCGGCAACATCTACACCGACCGCTATTTTGGCCGGGCGGCGTTGCGAATCTGCGCTGATGCGTGTTTCACCAATTCTGCCAGAGTGTAAGCAAACTTCAAGGGGATGATACTCATATTTAAATAAATCTGGTCGGTGACAGGCTACAACTGTGATCGGATCATGCATTTGGCACCCATCTATGCCAATTGCCTCTTTATAAAATTTAATATAAAAATCAGTCGCTTGCGATAAGAAGCTGCCAATAACAGGCACTGTTTTTGTCAACGCTGCAAAGTCTGAATGCGGGCAAACCACCTGTTGTGTGACGTCAAGTCCAATAACCGTCACGTCCCAATCCGCCGCGAAAACTTCGTCTGCGGCGTGCGGATCGTTCCAAATATTTGCCTCGGCGAAATCGGTTACATTACCCCCTGAATGCAATCCACCACCCATAATAACGATCGATTTCACCTTGGATACAATGAATGGATCGTGGCGCAGCGCCAATGCAATATTTGTTAATGGCCCGACTGGGCACAGTATAACATCACCCGCATTTTCGTTAATCAGTTGGCACAAATATTCATGCGCGGGCATCTCAACTGCACGCCGTGCCGTAGTTTGCGCGGGAATGTCGCCAAAACCCTCTGCGCCGTGAACATAATCAGACACGGGATTGGGTTTTTGCATCAATGGCACCTTGGCACCTTGCGCCACTGGTATATCCTGCTTCAGGATGTCGCCAAGAACCAACGCATTTCGCGTTGCGATCTCGGCCGTGACATTGCCAAAAACACTGGTCATTGCGATCAGGTTCAACTCATCCGACAAGCCCGCATAAAATATTGCCATTGCATCGTCGATGCCCGGATCTGTATCAATAATGATCTTAAGTGCCATAACTATGCCCTTGTCTGCAAAAATGCGGTGACGTCCATGTGGTTTGGAATTGCAGGTGCCGCGCCCATACGTGTCACTTGGATTGCGGCGGCGGCGGCGGCGTATTGCAATGCTTGCTTGGCATCATCCCCCAAATCCAATCGCGAAATGAACGATCCCAAAAACGTATCACCCGCGCCGGTTGTATCAATCGGCGTAACCGGAAAACTGTTCTGCTTGTATCGCTGATCGCCCAACATTAATTCCGCCCCTTTTGCGCCCAGGGTCACCAACACCATACCCACGTTCAACGCTCCCAAACCACCATCCATCGCCGCACGAAGATCGGCAAATTCTGTTTCATTCAAGGCCAGTAAGTCAACATATGGTAAAACCGCACGCACCTTATCCGCATCAAAGGGCGCCGCGCTGTAACAGACTTTACAGCCCATCGATTTCGCTTTGGCCGCAATCTCTGTGGTCAAATTGATTTCGTTTTGCAGAACAATCCACGGTGCTTGATCGTTGTATTTTTCCAAAATTGATGTGCATTCATCCATATCAAAGGCATTATTGGCCCCGGCAAAAATCACAATTTCATTTTCACCCGCGTCATCAACACTAATAATCGCATGACCGGTGGCAATATCCGTTGTGCGGATATGGCGTTGGTCAACATCCATGGCCGTCAATTGATCCAGAATCCATGTATCCTGTCCAACATTACCCACATGAAAAACCGCGCCGCCGGCGCGCGCAATCGCGATTGATTGGTTAATTCCCTTGCCGCCCAATACGCGATCAAACGATTTAGCAGCGACAGTTTCGCCAGCAGTCACCAAATTGGTGACACGGTAAACATTATCAATATTTATTGAACCAAAGTTAAGAATCAAAAGGCACCCATTGGATTGATTTCAATCAGCTTAGAAGTGTTTAATGGAATGTAAAACCCAATAAAATGCTCGCCAAGAAAGAGTGCTTGCACTGCAATCAATTATTCTGACAAATACCCAAGATTGGCGTTAAGGATCGAAATAATCGGCATGCCGTGTCGAGATTGATACAATCGTATCATCCAAACGCGCAAGATGAGCCATGCCCACTTCTACTGCCAGTTCCGGCGCCCCATTTTTCACATGTTTGGCCATTTCTATATGATCTTCCAGCAATTCAGGCATTCTGTCTTCTTTGGCCAACCCCAACATGCACAAACGATCAACTTTTCTTTTTTCGGCCGAAATAACTTCAAACGCATAATCCACGCCTGCAATTTCACATAATGTTTTGTGAAAGGCGTAATCCAACGCACCAAATGCATGATACTCACCATCGTCGACGACCCTTGATTGATCGCTCAGGCATTTGTCCAATCGCGCGGCCCCTGCGGCATCACAATTAGCGGCGGCGCGGCGTAAAACCTCTGCTTCGACAGTGGCACGGACGAATCGGGACTTGCTCACTTCGCGGATAGAAAAGCGTTTTACTTGGGTTGCCTTTTGCGGCCTGATTAACAAAAGGTCCATTCCCTCGAGGCGACTAAAGGCGTCGCGCACAGGTTGGCGCGACACGCCAAAACGATTGGCTATCTCAGCCTCGGAAATTTTTTTACCGGGCAACAACGTAAGATTTACAATCTCGTCGTACAGATGTTGAAAAATCGCATCGACACTCGTTCCACGACTTTTAAAGCGTTTTTCTTGCGACATTCATACACCTCAACATTTTCACAAATGTATAATCAGTTAAAATTCGATTTTCAATGTTGCATTCACTTAGGTTTAATTGGTTTTGCACATTTCCAAGGGCATCAAAACTAGCTCATAAAGTTTAAGAAAAACATTTACGATTAATAAAAATACTAGTATACCAGATTTGCACAGAATGATTCTTGGACAGCCATAAATCGTCATAATTTTCGTTTTCTGCACAAAACGAAGCACCAGAATAGCAGCCACTAATTTAGGGAGTATCCATGTCAGGTTTCAGTTAAAACTCACCCCACCCTTTGGCGCCGCCAAGTTGCTGGTGGCGTTAACGAAACCGGATCATGGACATTTTTTTCTACGCTAGCGTACCAGCCAAATAACAACATTCCTGAAAGGAAAATAAATGAAACTCCAAGGCAAATCAGTCATAATCACAGGCGCCGGGCGCGATATTGGTCGGGCATGTGCAATACGCATGGCCCAAGAAGGTGCAAGTGTTGCGATCAATTATTATTCAAGCAGCGAAGGCGCGGACAGCGCAGTTGCCGAAATCAAAGCGGCGGGCGGCAAAGCATTTGCACTGCAGGGTGATTTGAATACCCAACAGGGTGTTGACGCGCTGGTTGCCAAAACGGTCGGCGATTTTGGTGGCGTTGATATTTTGGTCAATAATTCTGGCGGTATGATTGCACGTAAAACCATCGCCGAAATGTCCTTGGAACATTGGAACAACGTGATGAGCCTAAACTTGACCAGCACATTCCTGATGGTCAAAGCATGTTTGCCCCACATATCAAAAGGCGCAATCGTCAACTTAGCAAGCCAAGCGGGTCGCGACGGCGGTGGCCCGGGATCTGTGGCATATGCCGCTTCCAAAGGTGCTGTGATGACCATGACACGTGGATTGGCCAAAGAATTGGGCCCCGACATTCGTGTGAATGCGTTGTGTCCGGGCATGATCGATACCGATTTCCACAATGTTCACACCAAACCAGAAGTGCGTAAAATGGTTGAAAATGCCGCGCCACTAAAACGCCAAGGCCTTCCCGTGGATATCGCCAACATGGTTTTATTCTTGGCATGTGATGACAGCGCCTTCGTGACTGGCACAAACATAGATATCAACGGCGGAATGTTGTTTAGCTAATGCAATCCAAATTTGAACAGGGCGGGTTTGACGCTTGCCCTGTTTATTCTGGCAATTGCTGATAACATCACGATAAAAACTATTATAATAGGCAAAAGGGTGTATCCAAAATGACATCAAAAACACCATCCATTTTGTCAGGCTTCGACCACGGGTCACCATTTCGATTTGCCTCAATTGGCGAGTGTATGATTGAAATGTCACCAACAGAAATTGCAGGCGAATTTCGCCGTGGGTTCGCGGGCGACACGTTTAATACCACATGGTATTTGCGCGCTTTACGTCCCGAAATCCAAACGCGCTACATAACTCATGTCGGTAATGACGACGCCTCAAACAGTATGCTTGGGATGATGGATGATGCTGGCATCGACACATCTTACATTGGCAAAAGTGATACACGCACCGTCGGGCTGTACTTAATTTCTCTGAACAATGGCGAACGCAGCTTTTCATATTGGCGTGGAACATCCGCCGCCCGTGAATTGGGACAAAACCCCACAGCCATCGACCACGCGATCAAAGATGTCGATTTGATATATTTCTCTGGGATTTCATTGGCGATACTTGATGAAACTGGCCGCGCCAATTTGTTGAATTCCTTAAAAAGGGCGCGCGCGAATGGCAAAACTATCGCCTTCGATTCAAATCTGCGCCCCCGTTTATGGGCCAACACGACACAGATGACACAGGCCATAATGGATGCTGCCGCAGTCAGTGATATTGTTCTTCCCTCTTATGACGACGAGGTCACTTTTTTCGACGATGCAAACATCGACTCAACGGCCGCACGTTACTTGAACGCTGGTGCAAAAACAATTGTCGTCAAAAATGGATCGGGCTCTGTCTACTTCGCACATGATAGTGCTTGTGGGTATGTTTCGACCGATGCGGCGGGTCATGTCATTGATACAACATCGGCTGGCGACAGCTTTAACGCGGGATTTTTTGCTGGCGTTGATCGCCACATGCCCATTCAAACACTGATTAAAAATGCCTCACAGGTCGCCCGACAGGTTATTGGTCGCAAAGGTGCACTCGTCCCACTGGACCTAACCGAAATTGAGGGTTTGAAATGAAAGAAACTTGGCGCTGGTTTGGACCCAACGATAACATCACAATGCCCGAAATCATGCAAACAGGTGCGGCGGGGATTGTTACTGCTTTGCATAATATTCCCTACGGAAAGGTCTGGTCTGCTGATCATATCCAACAGCATCAAAACACAATAAAATCTGCCGGATTATCTTGGGATGTCGTCGAAAGTTTACCAATTCACGAATCCATTAAAATAGGCGAAGGCGATCTGCGCCCGCTGTTTGAAAACTATCGTCAGTCCATGGCTAATCTTGCACAAAATGGCATTAAAACAATCTGTTATAACTTTATGCCAATATTAGATTGGACACGCACAGATTTGGCTGCGCCAGTTAAAAACGGCGGCACTTGCCTGCGATTTTCATCAAAAAAAATGGCCGCTTTTGAAATTCACATGATGGGAATTACATCCGCCAGTGATGCTTATTCCACTCAGACTCTTACTGAAGCAGAAAGTTGGTTTCAACAATCATCCAACGAAGATCGTAACCTGTTGTTACGCTCTATCATGTCTGGCCTTCCGGGTGCATTCGCACGATATGATATTGACAGTTTACGAACAGCTTTGGCCACATATGCCGGTATTACCCGCGACGACCTACGCGCAAATTATAAACGCTTTTTACAAGAGGTGATACCAACGGCTAACGATCTTGGTCTGAATTTTTGTGTGCATCCAGATGATCCACCGCGCGACATTTTGGGACTACCGCGAATTGTATCCAGCGCAAAGGACATCGAATGGATTATGGCCGCCGCTGATACGCGCGAAAATGGCTTAACCCTTTGTGCAGGTTCGCTGGGTGCAAATCCTAAAAATGATGTGGTCAGCATTGCCAATCAGTTCAGTGACCGCATTCATTTTGCTCACCTACGCAATGTGCGAAAAGAGCCGTCAGGCTCATTTGAAGAGGCCGAACACTTAACCGGTGACACAGATATGGTGGCCCTCATTAAAACTTTGTTGAATGCTGAAAAAGAACATGGCTACGACGTCCCCTTCCGTCCTGACCACGGGCATGACCTGCTTGGCGACGCTAATCGCGCCACCCAAGCCGGCTATCCATTGATCGGACGCATGCGTGGGTTGGCGGAACTAAGGGGCGTTATTCACGCCCTTTCCTAAACATTTTCACCCTGTCATTTTTTACCGTGCTTATTTCCAGCATCAATCTGCGGCGCGGTCCAGCGCGACAGATATAATCGCTCGGACACGAAAACCACAACAATACCAATCGCTGCGTAAAGCACAATCAAGGGATCCGAATCCAATTTCATCATCGTGAACGCGACCAAAACAATTGCGTCGAATGCCAAGGCCGTCAACAAGATGGCCCCATTTGCGCCAATTTCATGGCGGACACTGCGAAACACACCCCAATGCACCAGCATATCCATAATCAAGTAAAAGAACGCACCAAGCGATGCAATCCGACTAAGGTCAAAAAACACCGCCAACGTTGACGCCAAAACGACGGTATATACCAGGGTGTGACTGCGGATAGATCCAGGCATTCCAAAATGGCTGTGCGGGATCATCTTCATATCCGTCAACATTGCCAACATACGTGATACCGCAAAAACACTGGCCAACACACCCGATGCCGTCGCAACCGCCGCCAAAACAACCGTAAAGTAAAACCCAAATTGACCCAAAGCTGGCGAGGCCGCCTCGGCCAGTGAATAATCCTTTGCCGCTACAATCTGATCAATGGATAAGTTAGAGCCGACAGCAAAGGCAACCAACAGATACACCACCACACAAATCGCAATTGAAATCATAATCGTGCGACCAACATTGCGGTGTGGATTAGTAATTTCGGCACCGCTGTTGGTGATCGTGGTGAACCCCTTAAATGCCAAAATTGACAACGCTACAGAGGCTACAAAACCTGTGGTCGTAAACTCATTGGAAACACTGCTGGCCGCAGGAAAGGTAAAACCACCTGCCCACAGTGCAACAATACCGAACAAAGCAATGCCGCCGATTTTTATCACCGCCATGATAATGGACAAAAGGCCAACTGATCTGTTGCCAGAAATGTTGACCAAGAATGCAAATAAAATAACCCCAACCGCCAAAATCGGCACCAACAGGCCATCCGTGATGTCGAACGGGCGCAGAACATAAGTGGCGAATGTCCGCGCCACAAGGCTTTCGGAAATCACCATCGACAGCGTCATCAACAACGCAGCAGCGGCGGCGATTGCCCCCGGCCCATATGCTTTTTGCAAGATCATCGCGATCCCACCAGAGGACGGCCAAGCATTCGACATCTTAATATAGCTGTAGGCGCTAAACGATGTCACAATCGCACCAATCACAAATGACAGTGCGAAATAAGGGCCCGCCAACTGAGCAATCTGGCCGGTCAAGGCAAAAATACCCGCGCCAATCATGACACCCGTCCCCATGCCAACGGCACCGCTCAGGCTGATAGAGCCTTTGTTTAATTCTTCGTCACCATGTGAATGTGTCATGTTTTTGCCTTTAAATTTTGTTGAATTTTCGACCCCATCGGATCAGTGTGCCAGCGAAAATCGCAATGATCATTACCCGCCGCCAAGGTACCGCAGCGTTCCAAACGACCGCCCCATTTCTGTGCCAATGGATAATCAAGCGCGCACCACGTCTGAACACACAGCTGTGCGGCATCCTGCTCTTTGAAAAACGTCGCAACAGGGCATTTTGTGCAATCAAACCCAACAACATTTGGATCAATATCCACATCGCGCCACCCATACCCGGGACTGCCAAAGGGGAATTGACGGAACATATCGGTCGCAATACGCATTTGCTTGTGCGGGTTTTTCGTCATTGTTTTTGCCAGTATCAGCGGTATTTTGGACATGCGCTCATATATCGACCAACCAATCTGATAGACAACATCGTAACTGTCTTGCACACCCATGCCTTGTGCGACCAAACTATCGTGAACCGCTAACGTCAACGCGGCAAGATGCGTCGTCAGCATTGCCCCAACTGTGTCCGCAACCGGCAAGTCAGTTTCCAACTCATCATACCGGGTCCAAGTTGCACGCAGAACTTCAGACACGTCCAAATCATGCGCGGTCGCACCCAATATCGGGCGGGCATAACGTTCGACAAATGCGTGCAACATTGCACGCGCCGATTGCCGATGAGTGAAACTCACCTGTGCCAAAAGGTCTTGTCCCAATGACTTGGTCGCAGCCCAGTCCCACTCATCATCCTTTGCCGACTGCGGTAAAACTTCTCCCAGTAGAAGCAGTTCGGGTAAAATCTGCGATGCCCGTTTGGCTAAATTTTCAGGCGATGTGGCTCGTGCTGCGTATTCCCGCGCAATATAAGGACGCGACAAATCTTCAAACCGCGCCTCGGGTGCCAACACAAACAACAATGCCTCTGCTGATGTCAGTGCCTTGGCATGTAACATCAAACTTGCCGGAAAAACATAACCGTTGCGATACCCGGCTTGCATCATCTCCAAGTAAATTTTGGCCAAACTGGTGTCACGCAAAGGTGCCGTATAAAACGCCTGCGCCAAGCTCTCAAACCGTTCAAAGAACACTCGCTCATTGGCATTTTCTAACGGCTCTGTAAGGGCGTTAAAATGATGAAAGGCGCGGCGTGTCTGGCGCTGTACTACCGCCATCCAATACAAGATAAACCGATCTCGTTGCAACCCCGTCAAATCACCCGACATGCCAAAATCCAGCAACGTAAAGCGGCCATCGCGGTGAAAAATAATATTCCCAGGATGCAAATCCGCGTGGAACAAACCATCAGAAACAAACATCTTCAGCAGCACATCAACCAGCCCGCTTACCAAAGCCTGTTTCTTTTCATCCGTCAGTGTGACCGCCGCTTCATGAAGCCGCATTCCCTCGACCCAATCCATCGTTAAAACTCGCCGCGTCGTTAACGCGGGATAGGTTTTGGGGATTATCACAACATCATGCCCCGCAAAATTTTCCCCGAAACGTGCCATCATTTGCGATTCGGAAGCAAAATCCAATTCCTTCTGCGTATAACGCCGAAACTCGGCCAAGAATGCTACAAGATTGGCTCGTCGTAGTTTACGCGGTGCAATTTTTCGCAAAATGGCGATGCCAAAATCCAAGGCGTCCAAATCTCGCGCAAACAAGGCATCCATGTCGGGGCGTTGCACTTTGACCGCAACAACGGTTCCGTCCATCAACGTCGCTTTATGCACTTGCGCAAGTGATGCCGCGGCCACTGGCTTTGAATCAAAGGTCGCAAAATGCGCGGACAGCGATGCCCCCAATTCGGCTTCTATCCTGGCCTTTATGACCTCAAATGAAACTGTGGGCGCACGTTCCTGCAACCTTTCTAATTCTGCAATATAGGCCTCTGGTAAAATATCGGAGCGTGTGCTCATAATTTGACCCAGTTTTACAAATGTCGGGCCTAGTGCAATCAATCCATCCACAAAACCCGCCACCTTGCGCGCGTCATACGATTGGGGATCAAATCGGCGCAACGCCCGCAATTGCGCAAACAATCGCCAGCAAATCACGCTCAATCTCCGGGTATGAGAGAACCATCTCATTGGGGTTCAACGCCAAAGCGGATCGAAAGCACGGTCTCGGGTAAAAACCTTCGTAAGGCTGCCATCGCTTCATCAAACTGCAGGTGATCAGTGATCATTGTCAGCCCCTCGTCCATCGGTTCTTGTCGCACAAGCACACTCTCAATCGTTGCAAAAATCATCGCCGCCGTTGCTTGTGCCTGATCCCCTGTCACAACACGTATTTGCCCCGTCAGACCACCCGCGTCATCAAATCCCTCAACCACAAGTCGCGTCTGCGTTGCCCCAAATGCAGGAAATCTCAACAACCATTTCGCCAACATTGCAGCATTACGTGAAATTGCTGAGCCCAGACCAATGCTCTGCATCAGTGACAGCATGCGCGTCATCCAAGATGGATCAAGGGCAACAAAGCTGCGCACGGTTTTCAGGGACAAGTTTGATTGCTCTGCAATCAACGATTGTTCTGCAAAACCATAGCCAACCGCAAGCCGCGATTGACCATCCTGGCGAAAGATAAATTTGCGCTTCAAGTCACCCGCCGCAACCCTGCGCGGCACATGATCGATAACGATATCATAAGGGCGCCCTGCCGTGCTCAAAAACCACTCGGTGGCGGCCGCCCCGTAGTGACGCCCCATTCCCATTTCCAAGCCTATATCGACCTGTCGGGTATTGGGGGCATCGGTTGTGATTTTGGTGGCCATCAAATTCGTCAGTCCGGGAGCAACCCCAACACACATGACGGCCGAACCCGATCCCGCTGCTGACTCTGCAGAATTCATAATCTCTTGCAAATATTTCGGCGTGGCCGAGGTTTCCAAAAACCAACCACTCCCCTCGATCACTTGTTTGACCATGCTCGGTGGCGTGGCTTCGGTCAGGTTTATGACAATCGCACCCGCCGCAATTTTCAAGGTTTCAGGCCCAGTTAAATCATAAGAAATATGGCGTCGTCGACTATTCTGTTGACCATTATTATCTGCCACGCGACGCGAAACCGTGGTCACAAACGCCTCCGTTTGCTGATGTAACATCTGTGCCAAACGCAAACCAACGTCACCCGCGCCACCCAAAAGAACAATGTTTGGCACCTTACCCATCGTCATAACATCATCCTATCA
>CAXBJO010000021.1:0-51250 GCA_963976255.1 uncultured Rhodobacterales bacterium | reverse complement strand
GCAGGTAATAGTTTTCCAGCAGAACACGGTTCTTCATGGTTTGATGCCAGCGTTCGATCTTGCCCTGTGTTTGTGGATGGAATGGTGCGCCTCGAACATGATCCATTCGTCGCTCTCCTAACCATCCTGCAAGTTCGCCAGAGATGTAGCACGAGCCATTGTCACTGAGCAGGCGTGGTTTGTGACGGACGGTTGCCTGATCACAGCCTGACGCTTCGAGTGCCATTTCCAAGGTGTCAGTCACATCACCAGCCTTCATCGTCGTACACAGCTTCCATGCGATGATATAGCGGCTGTAATCATCCAAGATTGTGCTGAGGTAATACCAACCCCAACCAATGATCTTGAAGTAGGTGAAGTCTGTCTGCCACATCTCGTTGATGCGGACAGTTTTATCATGGAACTCAGAGGCAGCTTTGATCGTGACATGGCTTGGCGCTGTAATCAGGTCAG
Source organism: uncultured Rhodobacterales bacterium (assembly GCA_963976255.1). Taxonomy (GTDB): domain Bacteria; phylum Pseudomonadota; class Alphaproteobacteria; order Rhodobacterales; family Rhodobacteraceae; genus Amylibacter. The sequence continues at coordinate 50,797 of CAXBJO010000021.1, read as the reverse complement.
CAGCCTTTAAAATACGGTACACTGAAGATTCAGAGACAAAGTAGCGCTTCTGATCGGTGTATTTGATCGCAAGTTCCCTTGGTGTCAGCGCCTCATATTCCAGCGCAAACTCGATCAGATCATTACGCTTAGATTCTGGTATACGGTTCCAAACAAGGCCTGGGCATGGCGATCTATCAGCAAGCCCATCCAACCCACCTTCGAGGTATAGGTCATACCAGCGGTAGAATGTGGTGCGCGGAATACACAACATATCCAACGTTTTCTTGGTCGGCAGATGTGATGCTTCAACTGGGCGAATGATCTCCAGTTTTTCTGATGCAGGATACCTCATTCCTCGTATCCCCCATTGCCTGTCATGCTTTTTTAAGAAGGCGATTTTCCAGTGTTAGGTCGACCACACATTCTTTCAGTGCCAATGACTCTGAGCGTAAATCTTTGACTTCTGGTGACGTGGCTTGACGGGCAGTATCGCCTGATAGACGGCGTTTACCTGCCTCAAGAAACTCCCTTGACCAACTATAATACAGGCTTTCGGCAATGCCTTCACGGCGGCACAGTGCTGATATGCTTTCTTCGCCACGCAAGCCTGCCAGTACAATGCGGATCTTTTCTTCCGAAGAATATGTTTGACGTGTTTTACGACGGATGCTTTTTACCAATTTGTCTGCAGCTGCTTTCGACTGCCCCGATTTCTTTGTCATGCTTAACTCCTTAACGTTAAGATGAACCAGAAACCCTCCGTTATTCAAACACTCATGTTTGTCCCAAAGGTGCTGACGTTAGACAATGGCACATGCAATCATATTGTTCGCAATTGCAAATTACCTCCTTCAACTGTCGAAACAAAAATCCGCATCGGAATATCCTTGAACATACAGCAGTCCCGTCAGATCGGCGAAATTCAATTTGATCGCCGCCTGTGCTTGCACCGCTGGTTTTGCATGAAGCGCTACACCACTACCTGCCAGTTTTAACATACCCAAATCATTTGCGCCGTCACCCACGGCGATGACGTCCGCGGGGATGAGGTTTCGTTTGGCGGCGATCTCGTTCAAAGCATCTACTTTGGCCTGTTGACCCAAGATGGGCACGCCTGTTTCACCTGTCAATTTGCCATTCATTTCGACTAACGTGTTGGCGCGGTTTTCATCGAAACCGAGTTGCGTGGCGATGGCTGATGTGAATGCAGTAAAGCCACCCGATACCAGTGCAGCATAGGCACCGTTGGCACGCATGGTTGATACCAGTTCGCGCCCACCTGGCATCAGGGTGATACGTGTATCCAGCACATGTTGAATGACATCCACATCCAAACCTGCCAGCAGACCAACACGTTCGCGCAGGGCGTCGTTGAAATCCAGTTCACCGTTCATGGCGCGTGCAGTAATGCCTGCGACCCGTTCGCCGACACCTGCGACATCCGCCAACTCGTCGATACATTCCTGTTGGATCATTGTGCTGTCCATGTCCGCCAACAGGATTTTTTTGCGGCGACCGACGGTTGGTTGAATGACCAAATCGATTTGCAGGGATTGCAGATCAGACCAGATGTGTTGGACGTTTCCAGGAATGGTGCTCAGTGGAATATCGACGGCAATGCCCCCTGCCAACCATGCAAATTCTGTGCTGCCTAAATCTGTCATTGCAGTGCTTGCAATTGCCCCGGACAGGTTCTTCATTTTGGGATTAGCGATCAGCGTGGCAGTGAACATGAGTTTCCTATCGTGAACAGGTTTCATACGCTTTATGCGGAATTTTTATCAAAACGCCAGAACTAACGCTTGTCGTGCGACGCTTTTGTTATTAATCACGACAGTGGGACACCCTTCCCCAACGAAGGGCAATTATCTGTAAGGATAGATATTATGACAATACAAAAACCGGACATACGTCCGAACAATCCCCAATTCTCTTCCGGCCCTTGTACCAAGCCGTCCACCTGGACGTTGGATGCGCTGCGTGATGCACCTCTGGGTCGCTCGCACCGTGCGGTGATCGGCAAGGATAAATTATTGGCGGCAATTGAAAACACCCGCGACGTTTTGAAAATCCCTGCCGATTATAAAATCGGCATTATGCCTGCATCCGATACGGGTGCGGTAGAGGCGGCGATGTGGTCATTGCTGGGCGAACGCGCTGTGGACATGTGTTCATGGGAGAGTTTTGGCGCCGGTTGGGTTACAGATGTTGTGAAACAATTAAAGCTGAAAAATGTCACTCACCACCAAGCGGATTACGGGCATTTGCCTGATTTGAATGCTATCAATTTTGACAATGATGTCGTGTTCACATGGAACGGCACCACGTCAGGTGTGAAGGTTCCAAATGGCGATTTCATTCCTAAAGATCGCGCCGGCTTGACGATTTGTGATGCAACATCTGCGGCTTTTGCACAGGATTTGGCGTGGGAGAAATTGGATGTCACGACATTCAGTTGGCAGAAAGTTTTAGGTGGCGAAGCGGCGCACGGGATGTTGATTCTGTCCCCGCGCGCAGTTGCCCGTTTAGAGAGTTATACACCTGCGTGGCCGATGCCAAAAATTTTCCGACTGACCAAAGGTGATAAATTGATTGAGGGTATCTTTAAGGGTGCAACAATCAATACGCCGTCGATGTTGGCGGTCGAGGATTATCTGTTTGCCCTTGATTGGGCGACGACGTTGGGTGGTGTATCGGGATTGATTGCCAAGGCGAATGCGAACCTGAACGTGCTATCCAATTTTGTCGATGCGAATGGCTGGATTGATTTTCTGGCGGTGGATGTCGCGACCCGTTCGAACACATCGGTATGCCTGAAAATCACCGATCCACGTGTTACCGCGTTGGACGATACCGGCCAAGCGGCCTTCGCCAAAAGTTTGACGAAACTGTTGGAGGTTGAGGGTGTTGCCTTTGACATTGGTGCATATCGCGATGCGCCTGCGGGTTTGCGGATTTGGACAGGTGGCACGGTCGAGCAAACCGATTTGGTCGCACTGACACCGTGGTTAAATTGGGCGTTCGAAACCCAGATCGCAACATTGTAATTTTGGTGACCCCATGCGGGTCATCGTTCCCAAATATATCTAAAGGAGGCTTAAATGCCCAAAGTACTTGTATCCGACAGCTTGTCTGAAACCGCTGTTCAAATTTTCCGCGACAACAATATTGACGTGGATTTTCTGCCCGCATTGGGCAAAGACAAAGAGGCCTTGTTGGCGAAAATTGGGGAATATGATGGGCTTGCCATTCGTTCCGCAACCAAAGTGACCGAAAAATTATTAGAGGCCGCGACGAACCTAAAGGTTGTTGGTCGTGCGGGTATCGGTGTGGATAACGTAGACCTTAAGGCCGCATCCAAGAAGGGTGTGATCGTGATGAACACGCCGTTTGGCAACATGATCACCACAGCAGAACACGCGATTGCGATGATGTTTGCGGTGGCGCGTCAAATCCCAGAGGCGTCTGCATCAACGCATGCAGGTAAATGGGAGAAGTCGAAATTCATGGGGGTCGAGCTGACGAATAAAACACTTGGCTTGGTTGGTGCGGGGAACATTGGTTCCATCGTGGCATCGCGTGCATTGGGTTTAAAGATGAAGGTTGTGGCATACGACCCGTTCCTGTCAGAGGATCGCGCCAAGGAATTGGGCGTGACCAAAGTTGAGCTGGACGAATTGTTAGGGCGCGCGGATTTCATAACATTGCACGTCCCCAAAACGGATGCGACGGCGGGTATGATTTCAGCAGAGGCGATTGCAAAAATGAAACCAGGTGTACGGATTGTGAATTGCGCGCGCGGCGGTTTGGTGGACGAGGATGCCTTGGCGGCTGCGTTGAAATCAGGTCATGTGGCCGGTGCCGCATTTGATGTCTTTGCGGTGGAACCCGCCACAGACAGCCCATTATTCAACCTTCCAAACGTGGTGGTCACCCCGCACCTTGGCGCGGCGACAACTGAGGCGCAGGAAAATGTGGCCTTGCAGGTCGCCGAGCAAATCAGCGATTTTTTAAACAATGGTGCTGTCAGCAACGCGATCAACATGCCATCCATCACCGCCGAAGAAGCGCCGATTCTAGGCCCGTTTGTAAAACTGGCGCAACACTTGGGCGCGTTCGCAGGTCAATTAACCGACGAGCCGATCACCGAAATCAACATCACCTATGACGGCAAAGTCGCGTCCATGAACACCAAGGCATTGGCATCCGCCGCGATTGCCGGTGTAATGCAAGCGCAAAACCCCGATGTGAATATGGTATCAGCGCCCGTGATTGCGGCGGATCGTGGGATCAAGGTTTCGAACACAACACAGGATAAATCTGGTGTGTTCGACAGCTATATCAAACTAACCGTTAAGACTGCGCAACGTGAGCGTTCGGTGGCGGGGACAGTGTTCAGTGATGGCAAGCCACGGTTCATTCAAATCAAGGGCATTAACATCGACGCCGAGGTTGGGTCACACATGTTATACACCACCAACAATGACGAGCCGGGCATCATCGGCACCTTGGGTCAAACTATGGGTCAGCACGGAGTAAACATTGCGAACTTTACATTGGGTCGTAAGGAAACGGGCGGTGACGCGATTGCGTTGTTGTATCTGGACGAGTTACCAAATGCCGCCGCGATGAGCAGTTTGCGCGACACGGGAATGTTCCAAACAATCAGCGCGTTGAAGTTCGACGCCTAATGTTTTTTGCATAAAAATAAAGGCGGCCCGACTGGGCCGCCTTTTGTGATTCTAGGCGTAGGTAAATTTGGAAATTTCAGTCTCTTTCGATAAGAGTGTTGCTCCGGTACTCTAGGTATGAAGTTCTCCAAAATGGTACAAATATCATACCCGTTGTAGAATCATCCTGCCATGTACCATCATCTTTGGATTGTAGCGTCCAGGAACAATCAAAGCTCCCTCTCTTTTTCACCTTCAAACGGCAGCCGATAATCAAGCCAAAAACAAAGCAATTTAGTGCATCATCCAGACCATCAAATTCTTCGTGCCAGCCGTCAAACGATACGGTAAAACCGTCTAGCTCAAAAATGGTTACCTTGAAACTATTGGCATTATGACATTGAACAGAAAGACTATTATCATCGCGCTCAACGTCATACTCCACGTATTTTGCAAGACGATCAATGATCCATTCTTTCAGTTATCCATCAGCCAACCTAATCCGCGTCCATACCCATCATGTCATAGGCGATTTCGGCGACTTCTTCGGGGTGACCCGCCAACATATCTGCCTCTGCCATACGCAACTCTTCCGCTTGGCCATACCCCCAAAGGGCGCCGATGTTATTGATATCGTTGTTTTTAGCGCCAAAAATATCCATTTCACGATCCCCAATCATGATGCATTTTGCAGGGTCGAAACCCATTTCATCCAATGCGTGTTGCAATAGTGAAGATTTGTCCGAATTGGTGCCGTCCAGTTCCGCGCCGAACACATGTGCTACTGCATCCGTTAGCCCAAAATGTTGTGCGATTTGGTTGGCGTAGGCATGGGGTTTTGAAGTGGCGATATACAGGCCAACCTCTGCCGATAGAAAGGTGTCGAACATTTCGAAAACACCATCATACACCTCGGCGTCGAACATTGCTTCTTCTTGATAAAAGTCGCGGTAATGGTTGATTGCATCAGCCACTTCGCCATGTGGGCCAAGGAAATTACCAAGGACATGGGGCAGGCTCGCGCCAATCATCGGGCGAAGTTCGTCACTGCTGGGTTCGATACCGGCGGTTTCGATGAGGGCATGTTGTAGGGACTGAATAATGCCTGATTGGCTGTCTAGCAAGGTGCCATCAAGGTCGAAGAAAATGTTGAGCATTAACTATTTTTCCTGTGTCGGTATAACGTCGGTATTTTGTCAGTATTACGTCGGGAAATACACCGATTTCGAAAAATCGGCGATTTGCCTTAATGATGCGTACTGTGCGGTTCAGCTTTCTTGCCTTCGAAAAACGGAGTCAATTGATACACGACTACGGAATTTTCATCGAGCGCCTGTTGCATCAATGTGCGTTCCTCGTCGCTGATATCGTGACCTTGGTCAAGGCGTTCATCCAGTGTGCCGTAACCCGTCACATCCAGCGGAGCCAGATCGGCCTGTTTTAAAATCGCAACGGTTTCGCGCACGGCTTCGGGTTCATCGACGCCCGATGCGAAACACATCAAGGCACCGCCCGTTGCACCCTTGGGCAGGCCATCATTTGGGTTGCGACCCACCTCGACCAGCAGCGTGAAAACGAGTTGCGGGCGTTTTGGTTTTTTATCTGTCATGGACGCGGGTATAGATCACGCGACGGCATGAGGAAAGCGTTAAGACAGGGGAGTGAGTGGCGAAAGGCACCGCGACTTTTCGCTGTACCTTTCGATTATTGCCGTACAAAAATTCTAGTCACGCAACAACTCGTTGATTGATGTTTTTGAACGGGTTTTCGCATCTACTTTTTTCACGATCACCGCGCAATACAGGTTCGCGCCTTTGCTTGGCATTGAACCCGCCACAACCACGGAACCTGCGGGGACTTCGCCGTATGACACTGTGTCTGCTTCGCGGTCATAGATTTTTGTGGATTGGCCAATGAAGACACCCATGCCCAAAACAGCGCCTTCGCGGACGATACAGCCCTCGACCACTTCGGAGCGTGCGCCGATGAAACAGTTGTCTTCGATAATTGTTGGGCCCGCTTGCATCGGTTCCAAAACACCGCCGATGCCAACACCGCCAGAGAGGTGAACGTTTGCGCCGATTTGCGCGCACGAACCAACAGTCGCCCATGTATCAACCATTGTGCCCGCACCAACATGTGCGCCAAGGTTTACGAATGATGGCATCAGAACCGCGCCAGGCGCGATATATGCGGATTTACGTACGATACAATTTGGTACGGCACGAAAACCAGCCGCCATAAATTCAGCGGCGCCCCAGCCTTTGAATTTGCTGTCAACTTTGTCCCACCATGTGCCACCTTGTGGGCCGCCCTCTTGGATTTCCATATCTTGGATGCGAAAGCCCAGCAATACGGCCTTCTTTGCCCATTGATTTACATGCCAGTCGCCTGACGCGGTTGGTTCGGCGACGCGCAATTTGCCGCTGTCCAACGCATTCAGCGTGGCCGTGATTGCATCGCGTGTTTCACCCTTCGTTGTGGATGTGATTTCATCGCGTGATTCCCATGCGGCATTGATAGCTGTTTCTAGTTGCGCGTTTGACATGTGGCTCTCCAAAACTTGACGTTACATTATTATGCCTACCCTATAGAGATAACAGTGAAAGCGTGCAATGTGACACGCATAAAAACAGGGAAAACCGACATGGCCAGAAAACAACAAACATTTCCAAACGCACAGACCGATATCAAGTGCATAAGTAACGTGCCAGAGACGCCGCAAACCAAATCACCCACGTATCGATTGGCATTTAACGATCCCGACTTTTTGTTATCGGATGAATTACGTTCCGTACGTTTTCAGTTGGAAATGCTGAAGCCAGAAATGATCTTGGCAGAGCGCGGCATCGAAAGCACCGTGGTAATGTTTGGCGGGGCACGTATCCCCGACCCCGTAAACAAAAATAGTGCGCGCACCAAAACGTTGTCTGGTCTGTCCAAATATTACGAAGAGGCGCGCAAATTTGCACATTTGGTGACACTACGCAGCATGAACAGTTCTGGCAAACAGAATGTAGTTGTTACCGGCGGGGGGCCCGGTGTGATGGAGGCGGGGAATCGCGGTGCAGCAGAGGCCGGAGGGTCGTCCATTGCGTTGAATATCGTATTGCCGTTTGAACAGGCGCCGAACAAATATTGCACACCCGATTTGTGTTTCAATTTTCACTATTTTGCGACCCGCAAAATTCATTTTCTGATGCGCGCCAAGGCAGTGACTGCATTCCCCGGTGGATTTGGGACGCTGGACGAGCTGTTTGAAACCCTGACATTGATCCAGACACAGCGCATGAATCGCGTACCAATTTTATTGTTCGGCGAGGCGTTTTGGCGTTCGATCATCAACTGGGAAACCTTGGCCGATGCGGGGACGATTTCAGCCGATGATTTGGATTTATTCAAGTTCGTGGAAACTGCCGAAGACGCGATGGACGCGATGGATAATTGGGCCGCTTAGGGCAGCAGTTTATATTCGACGATTTCGCTGGTTTGGAAAAACTGAAAATTGTCATCTGAAATCATCGTGACGCGCAGCCCCCCTGTCGCGTCACGCCAAACACTGATGCCCTCTAGGTTGTCGTGTTGTCCAAGGGTGGTCACCAACAGTTCCTGCTCATCCGACAGGCCTGTTTCATCAAGAGCAAAGCTGCGCACGCGCGAGCCGAAACCGAACAGTCCCCGAAAATCCCGCTCCAATAGATAAAACCGGCCATCTGGCCCGATGTCTGCACCCACGGGTAAATAACGGCCGCGTCGCGGTATTTGGTCGAAAGTGTCCCATTTTCCATTGGTGTTTCGCCACAATGGGAATGGGCGCAATACATCACCAGAGCGTTCTGGAAGCGTGTAAAGATCGCCATTGGGCGCGACTGCTAATCCTTCGATTCCTGAATTATTTTGCAAGTTCCGAAAGAATTTTTTCCCCGATAATATGCGCGCGGGTGCTGTGGTTTTTTTGAACATCCTGACGCGATGATTACCCTCGAACGAGACGAAAATATTGCCGAATTGATCGACGGCCAAGCCTTCGGAATCGGTATCTGTGCCACTATAGGGTTTTCCATTTACGCCGATCATTTTGACCAAAGGTTGAAATTCAACACCCGCTAATTTTCCATCCTTGCGGTTTAATGTGCCTTGTAGGAATAACCCACGATCCGAAATCGCCAGGAAATTTTCGCCGCCTTCATAGACATGCAATCCTGACAGGCCGCCGAAATTATCCTGATTACTTTCAAGCTCGATACGAGAAACAAATTCAAGACTTTGCGCACCAACAGGTGTAGCGAGGCAAAGCACGGCCAACAGGGAACGGATCATCTGCTGCGCAACACTTTGGCACATTGATTGGGCAAATCTGACATCAAGAATTGACGTGGGTGTTTGCGTGGTTTGACCTTCTTCTTTTTCGTATTGGGATTTGGCTTCACTGGTTCCAGCGCCGCTGTGACCCACCAATTTAGGGTTTCATCACAGCCCGTTCCACCCTTGGATAATTTGGCCACGGTTGGTTTTTGAGGTTCACAGTTTGACGACCCCTTGGGGCATTTTAACCGTACGTGGAAATGAAAATTGTGGCCGCCAAATGGGCGCACCTTCTGAAGCCAATCTTTGTTGCCGCGTGCGTTTTTACACATGTAAATCTTGGCTGGTGCGGTGACAAATATGCGATCAACCGCAGGATCAGATGCGGCGATTTTCAACACTTCCATATGGGTACGTGTCCAATTTCCACTGACGTTTTTTCGATTGGCTGAACGCACATTGATTGATGACAGGCTTTCGCGTTCGGCACGCGATAAGTTCAAATTTCGCGCCGGCAACATCCAGATATCCGTGTCCAACCCCAATTGATGTGACACATGATCCGAAATCATTGGGCCGCCACGTGGTTGCGCCATGTCGCCAATATACAAACCTTTCCAGTTGGTTTGTTTCGCGACCTTGGCACTGATCCGTTGAATATAGTCAATCAGGGCCGGATGTCCCCAATTACGCCCACGCGAAAGGCGCATTGCCTGCCATGTTGGGCCGTTTTCGGCCAGTTGTTCACCACCAGCCAAACATCCTTTTGCATATGAACCATAGGCGGCGGGTGATTGTTTCGATGCGGTAGATTTACCCCCCAACAGGAAGCGTGCCTCTGTTTGAGCCAATATGGGTTGAGCCAAAAGACCAATGGCAAGAGTTGTTAGGATCGTTTTAATAATCATTTTTCAAATCATTCTTTGTCTGTTTCAACCCAGAATAGCAGACAAAGGCCAATAAGGAAAAGCACAACCACCGGAGAAATTCCCAAGCGTTGATTTTGGGTCAAATAAGTGACCAAAGCGATCAAGCTGGGAGCCATCCAAGCGGTTGCGCGACCTGCCAGAGCGTACAGACCAAATGCTTCTGTCATGCGATCCTCGTCCGCTTGTAAAACCAGCATTGTGCGGGACGCAGATTGCAGTGCCCCGCCCGCCGCACCGATGCCTGCACCGCAGACCAGGAATAGTTTGTCAGGGAATGTAGAGCCTTCGGCCAAAACCACACCAAAAAATTGATCGCGCGAGGTGCCGATGATTAACACACACACTACGATCAAAACCAAAATCGAAACGGTAATCACCCATTTTGGGCCATAAGCCTTGTCCGCGAACCCGCCCAAATAAGTGAAGACCGCCGCCGCGACACCGCTGATAATACCGAAGATGCCGATTTGGATGACTGACCATTCCAACACACCGCTGGCGTAAATCCCACCAAACGCATAAACGCCCAACAGCGCGTCGCGATAGAACATTGAGGAAATCAGATAGGACGCAAAGCTGAGATTTTCAGGCAAACGTTTGATTGTGGTGCCCAGCTCGCGAAACGCGCGGCCGATGGCACCTGCTGTTGTGGTTTTCTTTTTGGTGTCGGGCACCCACAGGAAAAACGGGATCATGAATATGATATACCACAGCGCCGTCAATGGTCCCACGGATCGCGTACCCTGACGGGTGTCAGCGTTTAACCCAAATAGGGGATCAATCCCCAGCAATGTTTTACCCTCGCCATTTTCTGCCAAGAAGAGCAGCATAATGAAAAGTAACAGCAAACCACCAACATAGCCCAGTGCCCATGCGTTACCACCAATGCGCCCAAGATCCTGAGTTTCGCCCATATCGGGCAGCATTGAGTTTACAAATACTTGGGACATTTCCATGCCCAACATGCCGATGCCAAACATGATTAAAATACCCATGACGCTGTCCATGCCAGGTACCGCCCACCACAAAGCAACCGCCCCAACGACATAGAGAACAGAGAAGAATACAAGCCACGGTTTGCGCGGCCCGGTGGTGTCGGCGATGGCGCCAGAAATTGGTCCCAAAAATGCCAGCGTCAGGCCAACAATGCCCGTCATCACACCCCACATGGATTGACCTGCAACGGGATCACCCACCACGGTGGATGTAAAATAAGGGGCGAAAATAAAGGTGATAAGCAACGTGTTGTACGGCTGAGCGGCCCAGTCGTACATCATCCAGCCCCAAATCTTCTTGCTGTAGCTTCCCATTATTTTCCCCTTTGTTTGCACGAATTGAACAGTACATGGTGCAACAGCGCAAGTTTATTCTATTGTTGTGGTGGCCAGTCGCGCGTGTCTTCGGCGGTGATCCAATTTTGCACCCACTGAGGCAATGTCGGATTCCAATCTGGTACCCCCAATTCGGCCATGGCTTCGTCGGTGGGAACGATCCCATCTTTGCGGGTCAAGGCGGCACGATACACGATGTTCGACGCCGCCTCTGCTCCCTTCCACATTGTTTGCTCTATATAAACAAAGCGCGCATCACGACCCACTGCCCTAGTTGTAATTTTGACCTTTTCGAACAAGTGGGCACGACGACGATACCGTACGGATGCGCCCGCCATGGTTAAGCCCCAGCGACGACGTTTCATCGCGGACATCAACCCAACGCGGTATCCAAAAGGCAGGCGCCCAAGATCATACAATGTTAAAACGCGGCCATTATTTAATTCATTAAAAATGTCGATATCTTGTGGTTGAATTCGGACGTGACATTCATGGGTATCCCAGATTGTCAGGGGTTTTAATTTGCGCGCTTTCAGCGTGTGGTGGGCAAGGCGAATGAATGGGTACATGATGGTCTCCTTAGTCCCTGTGTGGCGAAGGTGCGGTTTGCCCACAAGGGGTACGTCAGGTCATCTTGCATCCATATCCAAGTCAGGTTAGCAACATGTCAACAAAAGGAGATTATCATGGGCGGAACAGGTAGCGGCATCAGCCAAATTTTAGTCATGGCGTTGGATATTGCATGGTGGCTTGTCATCATTCAGTTCATCATGAGTTGGTTAATCCAATTTGACGTTTTAAATTTGCGTCAACCGATTGTCGCACAGGCGTGGACAGGAATTAATCGCATCACCGCGCCAATTTACAAACCCTTGCGCCGTGTCATTCCGCCGATAGCCGGTATGGATTTCACGCCAATTATTGTGATTTTCGGCATTCGCGCGATACAGGTATTGTTGATCAACAACCCGTTTTAAGACGCCCAAAACAACGAAAGCCCGCATGGGGATGCGGGCTTTGTTTTACTTCAGGATCGGGGAAATCCTGTCATAGCTATCTTTTAACAAGCTACGCTGACACTATGCCCGATATCTGCGATCACTGACAAATCAACTGACGGTGATTTATGCGTGATTACGCGCGCCGTTTGTTGCGTGCCGCCAGCAATTTCAAACGCAGGGCATTAATTTTGATGAAACCTGCCGCGTCCGCCTGATCATAGGCGCCTGCGTCATCCTCGAATGTGACGTGTGCTTCGGAATATAGGCTGTCGTCTGACCAACGACCAACGGTTTGAACCATGCCTTTGTACAGCTTCAAACGGACAGTGCCGTTAACGTGTTCTTGGCTGGCGTCAATTAGGGCCTGCAACATTTCGCGTTCTGGGCTGTACCAAAAACCGTTGTAAATCAGTTCGGCGTATTTTGGCATCAGCTCGTCTTTGAGGTGCGCCGCGCCGCGATCCAATGTAATGGATTCGATGCCGCGATGGGCTTCGAGCATGATTGTACCGCCAGGTGTTTCGTAAATGCCGCGTGATTTCATGCCGACAAAACGCCCCTCGACCAAATCCAAACGCCCGATACCGTGTTTGCCGCCCAATTCGTTAAGCGCAGTCAGCATTTCAGCGGGTGATAATGTTTTGCCGTTCAATGACACTGGGTCGCCGTTAGCATAGCCGATTTCGATATACTCTGCCACGTCTGGCGCATCTTCGGGATTGACCGTGCGTTGATACACGTAATCGGGTGCTTCGATTGCTGGATCTTCCAAAACCTTGCCCTCAGAAGAGGTGTGCAACAGATTTGCATCCACAGAAAATGGTGCCTCGCCGCGTTTATCCTTAGCGATTGGAATTTGGTGCTGTTCGGCAAATTCCAACAGTTTTGTGCGGCTGGATAAATCCCATTCACGCCATGGGGCAATCACTTGAATGTCTGGGTTCAGGGCATAGGCTGATAATTCGAAACGTACCTGATCGTTACCTTTGCCGGTCGCACCGTGGGCAACCGCATCCGCACCGGTCATTTCTGCAATTTCAACCAAACGTTTGGAAATCAATGGGCGGGCAATGGATGTGCCCAGCAAGTACAAACCCTCGTAGACGGCGTTGGCGCGGAACATTGGGAAAACGAAATCGCGCACAAACTCTTCGCGGACGTCCTCGATGTGAATATTTTCGGGTTTGACGCCCAGCAATTCCGCCTTTGCGCGCGCTGGTTCCAGCTCTTCGCCTTGGCCAAGGTCGGCGGTAAATGTCACCACCTCGCAACCATATTCAATTTCCAACCATTTCAAAATGATCGAGGTATCAAGACCACCTGAGTAGGCCAGTACAACTTTCTTTGGCGCTGCCATCTTCTTGCTCCGCATTTATCAATTTATCTGATGCGGGGTTTATGTGTTTTGCACAAGGCGATCAAGCGTTGGTTCAGTATTTCGCACCGAACCACTTGGCCACCAGCTTATCATATTCGCCATTTTCACGCAGAGCCAACAATTCCCGGTTTATTTGTTCGCGTAACGTCGAATTTTGAGACACTGCAAAGCCATATTTTTCAGGATTGAAAACACGTCCATTGGTTTGGAATTTCCCCTTACCTTCGGTACGCGCATAAAATGCCAGGATCGGTGCGTCATGAACAATAGCGTCAATCTCTCCACTTTCTAGCAGCGCATACATATCGGCCAAACTGTCGTAGGTATCATGCTCGATTGACTGTCCTGCCAAAAATCGAGAAGACGTTGAGCCCGCCGTTGTTGCCACATCTTTGCCGCGAAGATCGTCCAATCCGTTGACTTGTGAACGCAAAGTTTCCACCGTCAATGACGCAGTGATTTGCGCAACAAACGTCGAAACTACAAACAGGCCAACAACGATCAACGCATATGACAACATCCGTCCGGCAACGCTGAGCGGTGTGAAAATGGTAAAACTGGCGTTGGTGACGACGCTGACCGCCCACCAGATACCTTCTTCCAAACTTTTGGGTTTTTTATACTTGTCGAAATGTGGGTTTTTGCGTTCGAAAATTGCGACCAATGCGCCTGCGAAAATAAACAGTCCGATTGCGGCCATCATCAGTTTCATCAATTGTGGGTTTAAAATTGCGCGCCAAATCGAAGAGCCGTTATCAGCACGCGACAAAATAAGGAGACCCGAATCGAAAATGGGTTGCGAAAAGTCCATGACTTGTTCGCGCGAGGCAGTAACCGATACATTTGCAGCGGCAGCATCAACAGATCCTTCAACGACCCTGTCCAGCATGTCTGCGAACTTCGTTGCCTCTACATATGTGGTTTCACCACCTAATTTTGTGGAAATCATTTCCCAAAGTTCGATGGAAAACCCTGTCCAAACATTGTCAACTTTGAACGCAAAAGGCTTACGTTCAATGGTCGAAATTTCGAAAGTAATTGGTTGAGCAAAACTGATCGTGGCAAAACATACCATCAAAAGGGCCAAAAAATTGGCTCTAAAAAAACTGTAGATCACACCGCACCCCCGATCAATCTGTTTGAGTGACAACGTCTTAGCGCCATTGCGCCCCAAAATAAAGCAAATTAGAATGACCACGACAATAGGGGTTCGCCATGACATCATTCCAAGACGCCGCCAAAGCCGCATGTGCAGACATGCGCGCGCTTTTCCCTGAAACAGCTTTGCAAAAGAACGAGTATCTTTCGGGGTTGTATGGCGCGGAAATATTCCTGAAACGCGAAGATCTGTCACCTGTTCGCAGCTATAAAATTCGCGGTGCATTTAATGCCATGGCCAAGGCGATTGCGGCAGGAAATAAAGGTCAATTTGTGTGTGCATCGGCGGGAAATCATGCCCAAGGCGTGGCATTTGCCTGTGCGCATTTTGGTGTGAAGGGGCGGATTTATATGCCGGTCACGACGCCACAACAAAAGATCGGAAAAACCGCTGCCTTTGGTGGTTCGATGATTGAAATCATTTTGCAGGGCGATTATTTCGACGAAACTTTGGCCGCCGCAACCCGCTATGCGCAGGAAAATAGCGGGGTCATGTTGCCCCCATTCGATAACTTGGACATTATCGAGGGCCAAGCATCGGTTGGCGTCGAAATATTGGATCAATTAGGCCACGCACCCGATATGATTGTGACGCCGGTCGGCGGTGGCGGATTGTCGTCGGGGTTAATTCAATATTTTGAAGGCAGTGATATCGATTTCCGGTTTTGCGAACCTATGGGCGGGCGGAGCCTGTTTGTAGCATTGCAAGCGCAGGAATTGGTGACTTTGGATGAGGTTGATAATTTCGTTGATGGTGCTGCCGTAGCACGTATTGGTGCGCATAATTTTGCAGTACTGAAGGATCAAAGTGTTGATAAAGTCATGGGCATTCCAGAGGGGCGGGTTTGCTCGACGATTACGGAAATGTTGAATATCGAAGGCATTGTATTAGAGCCTGCCGGCGCGTTGGCTATTGATGCCCTGAAAGATTTGCGCGATCAGATTGTGGGTAAAACTGTTGTTTGCATCGCATCGGGTGGGAATTTCGATTTTGAGCGCCTGCCCGACATCAAGGAACGCTCGTTGCGATATGAAGGGTTGAAAAAATATTTCATCCTACGCATGCCGCAACGACCAGGCGCATTGAAGGATTTTTTGAACCTATTGGGGCCAAATGACGACATTGCGCGTTTTGAATATTTGAAAAAATCCGCCCGTAATTTCGGCTCTGTGCTGTTGGGGATAGAGAGTGATTCTGCCCAAGGCTTCGAGGCGCTGAGCGAGCGCATGACTTCCAATGGGTTTCATTTCAAGGACATCACAAATGATGATGTTTTGGCAGAGGTTTTAATTTAGGAGCGTGATGTTAAATTTTCAAAGTTTTGGTGAAGCTCGTGAAAAGCCCAGTCTGTTAATTGCCCACGGCCTGTTTGGATCGGCGCGAAATTGGCGTGCAATTGCCCGTAACCTAGCATCTGATCGGCGCGTGCATGTGGTGGACATGCGCAATCATGGCGAAAGTTGTTGGGATGATAGCCAAACCTACCCCGATATGGCGGTTGATTTGGCGCAGGTCATTGAACACATCGATGAGGAAATGGATGTGTTGGGGCATTCGATGGGTGGTAAAGCTGGTATGGTTTTGGCGCTGTCGCGACCAGAATTGGTCAACCGATTAGTGGTCATCGATATTGCGCCCAAGGCATATCATCATGACCAAACGTCTAATGTCGCGCTGATGCAGTCCCTTGATTTAAATAGTTTCAGCCGTCGATCTGAGGCAGACGAAAAATTGGCGCAAACGGTCAATGATGCGGCTTTGCGTGCGTTTTTTCTGCAAAGTATGGTCATCACTGACCAGGGCAATCGCTGGCAACTTAACCTGCAAGCCTTGCATGACAACATGGACCACATTGTCGGATTTCCGTTGTTATCGGGGCAGTTTGAAAAACCTAGTTTGTTTTTACGCGGCAGTCAGTCGGATTATATTTCTGACGCAGATATGCAGAAAATTACAGCTCTTTTCCCACGCGCATCACTGCGCACCATTGCTGATGCGGGGCATTGGGTACAGGCCGAGGCAACTCGCGAATTCCTGACGGAGGTAAAAACCTTTCTAGGTTAAGGTATCATTCCGGCACAAACGCCGTGTGTTTTGACACGTCTCCAAGAAACAGTGCCTTGGATTGATCGTACATCGTGACAACTGTCGACAGATTTACCTGCGCGCTTTCACCGCTTTGGGCTTTCTTCTCGCTATCCGAACAGTAGCCGGCAAAATCATTGAAACCCAAATTTGCCGCACTTCCCTTAAGGAAATGCATCGCCGCCGCGAGGTCATCATCACTTAACTGTGGCTCGGTACGTAGGTTGTCCACAGCTTCGTCCACTTCTTCGATGAACATCACGACCACGTCGCCAAAATCCTCGGCGCCGATGTCTTCTTCTAGTTGTTTGACTTGATCCCAGTTTATCATCAGCTTTCCTTTCGCTTGAAACGCGCAGTCAGTAGTGGACCGTTTGCCTTGTACTGTAGTGTTTCCAATATGATTGCGTTGGTATTAGCGGTGGTCACGTTGTTTATGCGCCCGTCACTTTCATAAACGCCGGATGCAAAACCCATTTTTTCGGTTTGTGTTTGCGCCACATGTTTCATCAAACGTGCAGTATAATCTGTGGCGTATAATGCATCCCAACCAAACGCTGCTTTGGTGCTGACCGTGCGTTTATCGGGATGTTGCGTTCCGTCTTCGGCCAGTGCATTCCACGGCGTTCCGTTGGCATAAACAGTATTATAAAGGAAGTAGGGCTCTTGATCGATGTTGTCTTCGGAAACCGCTGTTAAAATTCCGCTGCGCTTAAAGCGTTCGTTCTGTGCGCGGTAAATGCGATGCGCCAATTCTTGAGATTCAGCATCAAAACCAAATTCGATTGCCGTTAAAATATAGGGCTCGGAAACGACGTAGTTATGCGCGTTGAATTCAGAATAGCTGCGGCTGTCGATTGCGATTTTTTGACCCGAGACGGTCGCATAATCCAAATAGTCATCGTATTTTACGGCCGTCATCGCATCAAGTCCCAACAAATTGATTGCCCGTGCGCCGTATTCTTCGTAGCCAAGGCGTCCCTCTTGGACACGTTCGGTCAATCCATTTTCATCCACTCGCGCACCAAACATGGTTCCATTATTCAACATGGCCGAGAAATCCCAATTCGACAGAATTTGCCCCGCTGCACCAGCATGTTGTGGGTAATCGTACAGCAACACATTCAATGGGACGGTAATTCGCGCAACGTCCAAGGCTGACCAACCGATTCCGCGCGCATTTGGCGTGTTGTCATAGTTCGCCATGGTTAATGTGCGGGTGTCATACACCTTGTTTGGAAGGCGGCCATCGAACAATGGCAATTTTGCCAATGATTGTAGATTTTGAGACATACGTTGATCAAAAACGTCTTGGTCTATCAACCCGATTCGTTGCGCCGAAATAAGCCCTAATAGGTACGACGCTTGATCCCAGATGGTGGTGGACGGAAAATTATTGGCAGAATTGACCAGCCCTGTATCGGGTTGATAGTTTGCTTCGAAATAATTCCATGCCGCACGTGCGTATTTCATGTCTTGGTCAGTTAGGTTTGTTGCGCGGGCAAGGTTGGTTTGGTCAATCGATTTAACAATTAGGCGCGTGCCGTTGCCGCCAAGGCTTCTGGCGATTCCTGTTTCCATACTGAGCGCGAAACTGGCCGCAAGGATAAGCCCAATGCAAAAGGCGATATGGCTGCGTGCCTTTACGATATTGTTGCGTATATTCATGCGACCCTCTTGAATTTCATGCGGTTTTTGACGTCTATTGATTTGGTTGATTGATTGTCCGGTTTCCACAGTGCGGCAGCGATTAAAACCGTCATCGCATAGCCGTTCAGCCCAGCCCAAAACCCATTGACGATTAAGGCGGTCAGTTTTTGCGGATCGGGATCCATCACATGGTTTGCAACAGCAAATCCAATTGCAAAAACACACAGGAATAAAACAGTAATTTGGGGCAAAACCAAATGCAGAAAATTGCCCGTTGCGCGGGTTTTTGGTGTCACTTTGAATCGGATTTCTCGTCCGCGCAGAATGGCCCAAATCGCTTGAAGGTTGAACGAGAAGAAAGCCAAGTTCAGCATCTTTCCCTTTTTATTGTTTACGCCCCAAGTCCCCAATACTGATGCCAATTCGTGCACCAGAAGAAACGGGAGCAGGTGGCCAAAAAATTCCCAGCTGTATGCGTCAATAGGCGCGACCCCCGTCAGCAAGGCAATAATTGGTGCCGCGATAAAAACAACACCCCACAGCGGTGCCAAATATGACCAAAAGGTCATAGCATACATCAGTTTTTGCCGCAGACTCATCCCGCGCGAAAACAAGGGGTTGCCGTTGGCCATGATGTCCAACGTGCCGCCTGCGTATTTAAACCGCTGCATCGCCCATGATTGCATATCCAAGGGCGACAGCATTTTCGTTTCAACACCTGGGTGTAAAACCGATTTCCAATTGCGTTCGGTGTCAGATTGTAAAATGATCGATGTATAGATGTCTTCGGAAACGTGAAATTTATAGGGTGTCAATTCGGTTGTGACCGCAAATTCACGCAATAACGCCGCTTGCATCGCACCTCTGCGATCTGTGTGTTCCTCGTACCGTGTCATGTTCAAAACCGCGCGATCGATTTGTTCCGAATAGGCGCGCAATGCCGCCTCCATCACGGCTTCGCGGCGGTGAACGGAACCCGCCCCGCAACAAAAAGAGGCATTTGCACCGTTTCGGCGGCGTAAAATTACATCATAAAATAGCGTAGCATCGGAAACAAAGGGATCTTGATTAAATCGTATTTCGCCAAAAAGCGCTTGAATGCAATTGCCTACACCCTGCCCAAATTGGCCAAAATAACGCTGTCCTAGTTCAGGTAAATTCGTCCCCTCTGGAATGTCATAAAACCATTGCGGTGTTTGTACCCAAGCCACATCGGGATCACGAAAATAACCCAATGTGTTTTCCAACAAGGTCGGAAACACGCGAGTATCGGAATCGAGAATGACCAAGAAGTCGCCGTCGGTTTGTTCCATGCCATTACGTAAATTACCGGCCTTGTAGCCGATATTGGTAGCCCTGGTGAGGTAATTTGCCCCCTCTTGCAACGCGACTACTTTCATCTCGGAACGATTTCCGTCGTCTAAAACATGAACTTTAATATCAATCGGATGCGGATAGCGCAGCGCCATCGCATCGCGGATCGAATAGCGGGTCAATTCGGGATCTTCGGTATAAGTTGGCAAGAAGACATCCACACTCAGAACACGATCTGAACCATCGCTAATAACCTGAGATCTTAGGGATGGCGCGGGTTGTTTTGGTTTATCATTCACAGACCAAAGATTGTGAAAATACAATAACATGCCGACAAAAGATAATGTCTCAGCCATCACAACGGGTATCGAAAACCACAAAGCATCCAAATTCAACGAATACAACCACCGCCACGACAAATACCAAAATCCAAGCGCGGCGGCACAGATCGCCGTCAGTTGCCAAAGAAATTCAATAAAAGGTGAATGCGGCAAAGGTACAGGTGGCACACGGTTTTCATATTTCGAAAAGTAAAAATCTTTTAACGGCGGCATCGGTTTCCCATCAACATCTTTTTCGCAACATCACGCAACTCCGCTAATTTTTGGTTACCGCCGTCGTTATTTTTACCCACAAATTTTTATCCTTTGTAAACCTGGATCGGGGATACAGCGGTAATTGAATTTGATGGGATTGATCGTGGTGCAGACGTATATTGAAAATAGGCCTAGATTAAATCACGATGGCGCACTGCGTGTGCTGTTGGTTGATGACAGTCGCATGCAGCGAAAACTGGTTTCCGTGCATTTGAAAAAATGGGGCTTTGAAGTTTTCGAGGCCGACTCGGGCGCGCGGGCATTGGAAATTTGTAAATCCCAAGAGATTGACATGGTATTATCCGATTGGGTTATGCCGGAAATGTCTGGGGTCGAGTTCTGTGAAAAATTTCGCGCACTCACCCGTGAACGTTATGGTTATTTCATTTTGCTGACGTCCAAGTCGGACAAAGGGGACATCGCCCAAGGGTTGGATAAGGGAGCCGATGATTTCCTGTCTAAACCGGTGAATCCTGTGGAATTACGTGCCCGCATCAAGGCAGGGCAACGAGTTCTGGACATGGAAACAAAGTTGCAATTCGAGAATGAACGCACGAACGCTGCGCTGGAAGAGCTTCGTTTAGTGCATGAAGAAATGAACAAAGATTTGGCGCAGGCGGAATTATTGCAGCGATCATTGTTGCCGCCATCGCATCTGGTTACCGACACACACAATATCTCTAATGTCTTTAAATCAAGCGGCCACGTCGGCGGCGATATGGTAGGAACGTTCAAATTGAATGGTGAACGCATTGCCGTGTATTCTTTGGATGTTTCGGGTCATGGCGTTTCGTCCGCATTGCTGACGGTGCAATTGTTCGGTTTATTGTCACCCTTCTCCAAAAGCAATAATATCGCGTTTGAACCCCAAAATGACGGTAGTTTCAAGATTTTGGAACCGCATGAAATAGCCACAGAATTCAACCGTCGCATGATCGAAGAGATGAATACGGAATTATATTTTACATTGGCTTTTGCTGACATAAATTTGGTAACTGGTGATGTAAAAATGGTCCAAGCGGGGCATCCGTATCCAGTTATATTTAATGAAAAACGTGGTGTCACATTAGAGGGTGCGGGTGGGCCACCCATTGGGTTGATCCCAGACATCCCATTCGAAACATTTTCCTTCTCCATGCAGCGTGACGACAAGTTGTTATTGTATTCTGATGGCCTAACCGAGTGCCAAAATTTGAGCGGTGAATTGTTGGATGATGAAGGTTTGGAAGCAATCCTTTTACGCAATGCTACATTGCATGGGCCAGAGTTGTTAAACGATATTGTTTGGGAGTTGACCGCCTTCGCGCAAGGGGATGATTTTGGGGATGATTTATCTGCAATTTTATTCGAATTTCCCAGAAAATCATTGTGAGTTTTACCATTTGAAAACCTCGTGGGAATAGGCTGTAGTAAACCAATTGAGTATTTCAATGTACCTTGCCCACCTTATTTTTCGCTTCCGGTTACTTGTTTCTGTGATTTTTGGCGTCGCGGCAGTGGCGGCGTGCACGCCCTTGTCCCCCAATACAGCACAACGCGCCGCGCAACCCAAAGTACCAGCGGCGCGAAATTTTACTTCGTTCAGCGCATCATTGCGATGTATGGATAATCTGTTGGCGAGTGCGAACTTACCGCAAACATTGATTTCGTCCACAGGCATTCCGGATCTAACGAAAAAGTTGGCGGTCGGCGCTGATGACATGCTGTTGAATGCGGTGAATCAAATGAATCGCAAAAGCAAAAGCTATCTTTTTGTAGATCAATCATTGGAACGCGAAGTTGGACAAATTTCGATTTTTACGACAAAGGAATCCGATGTCAGCCCCAAATTATATATTCGTGGCGCCATTTCCCAAATCGATTCCAATACGGCATCATCCAAATTGAAATTGGATGCCGATTACCAAGGCATCGTCGATGGTGATTTGGTGCGCAGTGGTGACAAAACCATCGGGCGTGGGTTGACAGTTGTAACCGTTGACATGCATTTGGTGTCCCTGCCTAGCAAAACTGTTGTTCCAGGCTCGTCAGTGGCCAATTCGATGGTGGTTACATCGCGTAGTTTTGGATTCGGCGCATCAGGGTTGATCGACGTCACGGCGCTGGATGCGTCATTAACCATCGATCGAGTCGAGAGTTTGGGGCAGGCTGTACGCAATTTAGTCGAGCTGGGAGCGATCGAATTGATCGGGCGACATGCCAATGTACCCTATTGGGAGTGTTTAAATATTCCGGCCGTCAAACAACGCCTTACAAATCGCAAAGAGATCGTTTTCAGCTCTGTGGACAAGCCATTTCGCATTCCAGAAGTCCAAAGAATGTTGGTGCAGTTAGGGTATTTTAGTGGTGAAATTACAGGGGTTGTTGATCAACGTACCCGTAGCTCTATCAGCCGCTTTCAAGCCAGCAACGGGCTGATCGCGACGGGTGATTTGAATTACGACACGTATCAGCAATTGTCGGAAAAGACCCAAGGGTTTGCCCCGCGTAGACGCATCACCCCCGCCACAGTGAGCGCACCAAAACCCGTTAAGGTTATCGCGACCACTGATGAAATCATTGCGCCCAAAAGTGTCAGAAAAAGCCCACGGGAAATACCGCGCGCCAGTATGTTCGGCGGACTGTTTTTCAAAAAACCTATTAAAGGATTAAACCTGAAATCAACCAAGCAACAATATCAGGTCGGGGATATTTGGCAGGCTTATGTCATTCTGCCACGCAGTGGTTTTTTGAGTTGCTTTTACCAAACAAATACCGGTCCAATTGTGCAGATTTTACCAAGCAAGCCCAATAGCGCATTCCAAGGTCGCGAAGGCCAAGAAATTATGATCCCTGATCCCCGAGATGCCTTTGACATCAAATTTGAAAAACGCGGTGCACGCGAGAAAATTCTATGCTTGCTTGAAACCTCTCAGGGTTCTGAAAAACCTTCAGCCATTGCTGCAAAAACTGATTTGGCGCCCGTCAGCGCCAAAAGTTTCGAACAGATCATTTCCGTATATCGTACGCGCAGTCCAACCCTGTTATGGGGTCAAATTCAGGAAAGTGGCTAAGTATTGATCAACATCCGAAGAAAGGCCGCATCACCTTCGGAGGCCAAACAATCGACCGCTTGATCCAATGAAACCCAATGTGCAGTGTGATGTGGCTCGCTTGGCTCTGCCACCTTGCGACCGGTACGAGCAAGGTAAATATGGCAAACTTTGCGCGCATACAGATCATAATCCGGCATGTAAGTATAACGCTGGTACACACCCACACGCCGTGTTACCGCAACCCGCCAACCGGTTTCCTCCATGACTTCACGGTGGAACGCTTGTTGCGGGCTCTCGCCGGGATCAATACCGCCACCAGGCAGTTGCATTTCCGAACACGGGCTTGATTGGTGGGTTAGCAAAACACCTCGATTGGACAAAATAATCCCATAGGCACCAGGGCGATCTACATAAGAATTTTTTGTGTTAATAGGGTTGCCGTATCTTCTCATGGGAATTGCATATCAACAAAATGTGTACAAAAACAGCATTGAATTGCGCTTTGGCCAAAACAAGCTTATTGGGGGCTAAATTCAAAATGGATCGTGTTATGACACCTACGACAATGGCAAAAGGCTGGGACGAAAATGTCCTGCCGTTTCAATTAGACAATGCAAATATACGCGGCCGCATTGCGCGTTTGGACAGTGTGTTGGACGACGTTTTACGCCAACATGACTATCCCCTTGAGGTTGCTTCACTTGTCGCAGAAGCGGCGATGCTGACCGCATTGATCGGGCAAACAATCAAATTGCGCTGGAAATTGAGCCTGCAAATTCGCGGCGATGGGCCAATTCGCATTATCGCGACGGATTATTATGGCCCATCCGAGGACGGCAAACCCGCACGCATTCGCGCCTACGCCAGCTATGACGCAGAGCGTTTGGCAGAGGCCAAGGGTAAGGGATTCGCAAACATCGGCGCGGGCATGTTTGCGGTGCTTATGGATCAAGGCAAACACATGAAACCCTACCAAGGGATCACCCCATTGGCGGGCGGTTCTTTGTCGCGCTGTGCTGAAACCTATTTTGCACAGTCCGAACAATTACCCACCCGTTTCCAAGTGATCGTTGGACAATCCAGCGAAGGCGGTGGTGATTTGTCGTGGCGTGCGGGCGGGGTGATGTTGCAACATATGCCCAAGGCATCCCCCTTGATGGCCACGGATTTACCAAGCGGAAAGGATGGATTGTTGAATGTGGATGATCTGTTGGAAGGCGGCGATGATCAAGAAGATTGGAACCGCGTGAATATCCTGTTGGATACGGTCGAGGAAATCGAATTGATTGGCCCAAACGTGTCGCCGCCGCAATTGTTGCACCGTTTGTTCCACGAAGAAAACCCACGGGTTTTTGATGCTCAAGTTGTCAAATTTGGCTGCTCGTGTAGCGCCGACAAAGTGCGCAATACCATGTCGATTTATTCGCAGAAAGACATCAAACACATGACCGCAGAAAACGGTATGGTGACGGCAGATTGCCAATTTTGTGGCGCGCATTACGAACTGGATCCCAAGACACTGGGTTTTGAGGGCATCCGCGAATAACCTTGCCTTGGTTCCTACGCTGGGCCATGGATAGGGTATGGTTTTGAGCAGTATCACAACGGAAAAAATTGCGAACGCATTGGTGCAGTATCAAAGCAATGCAGGAACATCAGATTTTGATCTGAACAAAGGCTTACGCCCTGTTGCTCCACGTTTGCGCGACGCGGCAGTTTTGATACCATTGATCGAACGCGCCGGCATTCTGCATGTTATCCTAACCGTGCGTTCCAGTCATTTGAAACACCACGCCGGCCAAGTTGCGTTTCCAGGTGGCAAGGTCGACAGCACAGACGCCGACGCATTGGATACAGCATTGCGCGAGGCTCATGAGGAAATCGGTTTGGCCCCAAATATGGTTCAGGTTTTGGGGAAACTACCACATCATGAAACGGTGACGTCATTTCATGTGACACCTTATGTTGGTCTTGTGGCAAAAAATTACCATCCAACCCTAGAACCCGGCGAAGTAGACGAGATTTTCGAAGTGCCCGTTAGTTTGTTTTTAGCGGCGGAAAATTTTCAAATTCATTCCCGCGTATGGTTCGGGATCGAGCGCCGATATTTCGCCGTGCCATATGGCCCGTATTATACATGGGGTGCGACGGCGCGGATATTGCGGATGTTTTGCAATGTGATTGGGGAGTATGATGAAACTATCCGCTGATTGGTTACATGCGCCCGCCGTTATTCAGGTCATGAATGCCCTGAAAGCACAGGGAAACCAAGCGTTGTTCGTGGGCGGCAGTGTCCGCAATGGGTTGCTGGGCGTGCCCTGTACCGACATTGATATTTCAACCGATGCTCGACCTGAAAAAGTCATCGCCTTGGCCAAGGCGGCGGATTTAAAATCCGTTCCAACAGGTATAGAACATGGCACCATTACAATTGTTGTCGACAAACAGCCGTTCGAGGTGACGACCTTTCGCAAGGATGTGGAAACCGATGGGCGGCGTGCTGTGGTGGCTTTTTCGGATGACATTAAGGACGATGCACGACGGCGCGATTTCACGATGAATGCAATTTATGCACGCGCGGATGGCACGGTGGTTGATCCGCTGAATGGGTTGCCTGATCTGCTAGCACGCCACTTGCGGTTTATAGAGGATCCCGATCAGCGCATTGCCGAGGATTATTTGCGCATCCTGCGATTTTTCAGATTCACCGCCCAATATGGTGATCCTGCGTTGGGTATTGATGCGGATGGTTTGGCGGCCTGTGCCGCAGGATTGGATGGTTTGGATACCTTGGCCAAGGAACGCATTGGCGCAGAGATGCGCAAAATTTTGGCGGCGGATGATCCCGCGCCCGCGTTGGCCGCCATGGAAATGTCTGGTGTTTTGTCACGTGTTTTGGTGGGTGCAACTGCGAAGTATATCCCGTTTCTGACCCATATTGAGCAACAAGAATTTGTTGACTGGATGACACGATTGGTTGTTTTGGGCGGCTCTGGTCAAGTTGATACGTTGCGGTTAACAAACGCTGAGGGCGCGAAATTGCGTGCGATATTGCGGGTTATCGAAACCGGTATGCGCCCCAGTGCGGCAGCGTTTGAATACGGCGCACGAACTGCAAGGGCAGGCATAACGGCCTTGGCCGCGTTGACACAGAACCCAACGCCCGTAGATGTCGAAAACAGCATCGCACGGGGTGTCGCGGCCAAATTTCCAATTGCGGCCGCCGACCTGCCCAACAAAACGGGTAAGGAATTGGGCGATGCATTACGTGAAATGCAGACACGCTGGATCGCATCCGAATTTACATTAAGCAAGGACGCATTATTATCATGACGCTGACCACCATTTTATCATTATTGGGCTTTGCAATGGTTGCAGGTTGGACGCCCGGCCCCAACAACGCATTAGTTGCAACCAGTGGCGCACAATTCGGATTTCGCCGCACGTTTCCGCATGTGGCGGGGATTGGTGTTGGCTTTCCGTTCATGGTGTTTTGTGTGTCGCTAGGGCTGGGTGCGATATTTCAACAAAGTGCGTTGATCCGCGAGAGTTTACGCATTTTGGGCATTGTCGTTTTATTGTGGTTCGCATGGAAGGTCGCCACAACGGGCAAGCCAAGTGCGCAATCAGGGCGCAGGCGGCCATTTACATTTTTGGAATCAGCATCGTTTCAATGGATTAATCCCAAAGGGTGGATCATGGCGATCAGTATTTCCAGCCAGTTCGCAGACCCGGAACGACCAATTTATTCATCAGCAATTATCGCATTCATTTTCATTCTGGTCGGGTTCTCATCCGCATCTGGATGGACATTATTCGGCACGGCGATGCAACGCTGGTTAACAACAGACGCGCGGGCGAATGCATTTAATTGGACGATGGCGATCATGTTGTTACTGTCGGTTTTTCTGATCGCAACCAGCCGATTGGCAACATGACTCCCGCCCTTCAAATATTCATTTTTGCGGGTCTGTTTTCACCAGGGCCAAATGTTATTTTGCTGCTTGCCTCGGGCGCGCGATTTGGATTGCGGGCAACTTTGGCACATCTGTTTGGCGTGGTGATCGGTGTTGGGGTGATTGGCGGGGTGGTCGGATTGGGATTGGGAACATTATTGATGGCCGTCCCAATTCTAGAAACCATTCTGTTGGCCGTTTCTGTTGCATGGATTTTTTGGATGGCCTGGGGTTTGTGGCGTTCAAGTGTGGCGCTTGTGCGTGATACAGATCGCCCGATGACATTTTTTGAGGCTATTTTGTTTCAATGGGTAAACCCTAAAATCTGGGCCGTGGCCGTGGCCGCAGCGGCGTATTTAATTGGTGCCGCACCGATCCGGCAGGCCGCAGAAATCGGTATCAGCATGCTGGTGATCAATTTGTTTGTCTGCTTTTTCTGGACAAGTTTCGGGCATCTGTTATCTGGCGTGTTAAGCGGGCCACGTGCACGCAAAGTGTTTTTCCGCGTTATGTCAGGTTTGTTGGCATTGTCCGCGGTTTTATTGGTGGTGACATGATGGCGGAATATACGGTTCAACGGTTGGGACAATTGGGCGATGGGGTTATCGACGACCCCATGGCCGAGATTTTTGCACCTTTCGCCTTGCCAAACGAGCGTATCGAAGGTGTGGTTGAAAAGGGGCGCATTCAGATGCCCAACATCATCGAACCTGTCGCGGATCGTGTAAAACCTGCGTGCAAACATTTCAAAACTTGTGGTGGATGTTCGATGCAACATGCCTCTGATGCATTGTTGGCCAAATGGAAGGTCGCCAAAACCGCAGAAGCGTTATCACAGGCTGGATTGGCGCCCGAATTTCGCCCAATCATTACATCACCTACAGGATCGCGCCGCCGTGCGACATTCGCCGCAAAGCGCACCAAAAAGGGTGCAATGGTTGGGTTTCATGGGCGCGCATCGGACACCATTGTTGAAATAACTGAATGCCCTGTTTCCGATCCTGCGCTGTTGGCGGGGATGGATGCATTTAATCAATTCGCGCGTTTGGGTGCATCGCGTAAATCAGTATTACGGATCTCGGCAACGACAACCGAGCACGGATTAGATGTCGCCATTGAAAACGGCAAGGAATTATCACCCACCGAAATCGCACAGTTCGCACAGATTGCCAGCGCCCATAAAATCCTGCGTCTGAAATGGAATGACGACATAATTGCGCAATCTCACCCACCCAGCCAACCCATGGGCGCGGCCAATGTGGTACCGCCAAGCGGCGCGTTTTTGCAAGCCACAGCAACTGGCGAGGCCGCGTTGGTAAAGACGGTTTTGGAAATTGTTGGCAGCGCAAAACGTGTCACGGATTTATTTGCAGGGTGTGGAACATTCACGTTGCCGATTGCCAGTCGCGCCGCTGTTCATGCGCTGGAAAGTGAGCGCGCCATGATGGATGCGTTGGATCATGGTTGGCGCAATGCCGGTGGATTACATGATGTTCGGGTTGAAACCCGCGATCTTTACCGCCGCCCATTAATGCCAGATGAGTTTAAGAAAGTTGATGCCGCCGTCATCGATCCACCCCGCGCAGGTGCCGCCGCACAGGTTGCGGAATTGGTAAAATCGGATGTGAAACGCATCGCCTTCGTATCTTGTAATCCTGCAACATTTGCACGGGATGCACGTGTTTTGGTTGACGGTGGATATTCGTTGGATTGGGTGCAGGTTGTGGATCAGTTTTTGTGGAATCCGCATGTGGAACTGGTCGCACAGTTCACCAGGTCGAAATAGATTTAGCCACGTTTCGCAAGCGTTGCGATCCCAAGTGTTTCCAAAACTTTCGCTTCGATTTCTGGCGCGTTCATTGCCGCACTTTGATACATTTGTTCAGGGGTGTCGTGATCCAAAAATGTGTCGGGGAACACCATCGAGCGGAATTTTAAGCCGTGATCAAACACGCCCTCGTCCGATAATAATTGCATGACGTGACTGCCAAAACCGCCGACTGAACCCTCTTCCACTGTGATCAAGGCCTCGTGGTTTTTAGCCAAGTCCAAAATCATCTCGTGATCCAATGGTTTGGCGAAACGTGCATCGGCAACAGTGGGCGTAATCCCCCTGGCCGTCAATTTTTCAGCGGCTTTTTCGACTTCCTGCAGGCGTGCGCCAAAGGAAAGGATTGCCACTTTTGATCCTGTTTGAATAATGCGACCTTTGCCGATTTCCAAAACGGAACCGCGTTCAGGCAGGTCAACGCCCACAGCTGCACCACGGGGGAATCGAAACGCGCTGGGACGGTCATTGATGGATGTAGCGGTGGCAACCATGTGCATTAATTCCGCTTCGTCAGCGGCGGCCATGACCACAAAATCGGGCAGGTTCGCAAGGAATGCAATGTCAAAACTGCCTGCATGTGTTGCGCCGTCTGCCCCAACCAGCCCAGCGCGATCAATCGCGAAGCGCACGGGCAAGCGTTGCAAGGCCACATCGTGCACGATCTGATCGTATCCACGTTGCAGGAATGTCGAATACAATGCGCAGAATGGTTTCATACCACCCGCCGCCATACCCGCACAGAATGTTACCGCGTGTTGTTCGGCAATACCCACATCGAATGTGCGGCTGGGATATTGTTGTGCAAACAGGTCAAGGCCTGTGCCATCGGGCATCGCCGCGGTGACGGCGGTGATTTTGTCATCTACGGCGGCTTCGGCGATTAATGCTTGGGCGAAAACTTTGGTGTAGCTGGGCGTGTTTGATGCAGATTTATGTTGTTTTCCAGACACCACGTCGAATTTGGCAACCCCGTGATATTTGTCTGTAGAGGCTTCGGCGGGGGCATAACCCTTGCCTTTTTGGGTGATCGCATGGATCAGAATTGGGCCTGATGCGCGTGATTTTACGGTACGTAGAACATTCAACAATTGTTCCATATCGTGGCCATCAATTGGTCCGATATAGGAAAAGCCGAGCTGTTCGAACAACGTGCCACCGACAGTCATGTGTTTTAACATATCGCGTGCGCGTTTTGCGCCGTCTTGAAATGGTGAAGGCAATAAAGACACCGCACCCTTGGCAGCAGCTTTCAATTCCTGATATGGCTCGCCCGCGTACAGGCGCGACAGGTATGTCGACATAGCACCCACAGGCGGAGCGATGGACATTTCATTGTCGTTTAAAATCACGATTAAACGTTTGCCCAAATGACCCGCATTATTCATCGCCTCGTACGCCATACCAGCGGACATTGCGCCGTCACCGATCACGGCAATTGCATCGCCCAAACCATGTTCAGGTGCGCCACCCAAATCGCGCGCGACAGCAAAGCCAAGACCCGCTGAAATTGATGTAGAACTGTGCGCCGCGCCAAATGGATCGAATGCGCTTTCGGTGCGTTTCGTGAAACCAGACAGACCACCACCTTTGCGAATTGTGCGCATACGATCGCGCCGCCCTGTTAGGATTTTATGAGGGTAACATTGATGGCTGACGTCCCAGATCAGGCGATCCTTGGGGGTGTCAAAAACCGCATGAATGGCAGTGGTCAATTCGACCACACCCAGACCTGCACCCAAATGACCACCTGTTTCAGACACCACAGAAATCGTTTCCGCACGCAGCTCGTCAGCCAACGCATACAGTTCGGCGTCTGACAGATTTTTCATGTCTTCGGGCGTGTTCACGCGATCCAAGATCGGTGTATGGGGGCGATTGGTGGTCATATTGGTTGGCTTGCTACCCTTGTTTCAATCTGTCTATCACATATTGCGGTTGATAATAAACTGCGCAACGCAGCGCAATGGGTCAGCGCGGTCACCATATGGTTCTAATGCGACAATTGCATCGTCGACCAAGGATTGAGCACGCGATTTCGCGTCGGCCATCCCCAACAATGAAACGAACGTCGCTTTGCCCGCATCCGCATCTTTTTGTAATCGCTTACCGGCCACTGCGGCGTCGCCCTCTATGTCCAAAATGTCATCTTGGATTTGAAACGCCAGCCCGATGGCGGATGCGTAGGCATGCAACGGTGCAGTTTCTTGGCCTGCTAAAACTGCACCTGCGATGGCTGACCATTCAATCAACGCGCCTGTTTTATTTTCCTGCAAAGATGTGATTTGCGCCAATGTTAACGGCGCGGCGGCGGTTTCGGCGGCAATGTCTTGGGCTTGTCCCAAAACCATACCCGCGCCACCTGATGCACGCGCCAATCCGTGGATCATTTTCAACACACGTTCGGGTGCGGTTTGGGGCAAAGTGGCCAACAATTCGAATGCCAATGTTTGCAGTGCGTCGCCAGTCAGAACGGCGGTTGCCTGATCCCATTTCACGTGCACGGTGGGTTCGCCACGGCGCAAATCATCATCATCCATGCAGGGTAAATCGTCATGTACCAAGGAATAAGCATGCAGGCATTCAATCGCCGCCGCCGCCTGTAATGCCGCCGCGTGCGACACATCAAATATCGCGGCAGAATGCACAACCAGAAATGCCCGCAAGCGTTTACCGCCGTTTAAAACGGCGTGGTGCATGGGTTCGGCCATGGGGCCGTGACCATGTGACAGCATCGTGTCGGCCAAGACCTGTTCAACAGCTTGCGTGCTCTGATGCAACGTGGTTTTAAAATCTATGGGCATAAATCAACCCTCGAAGGGGGTTAATCCAGCGGGTTGGCCATCTGTGCCAAAGGTGATTTTGGCAACCTTTTCTTCGGCTGCTTTCAACTTCGCTTCGCAATGCGCCTTCAGCGCCGCGCCGCGTTCGTACATCGCAATACTGTCATCCAGCGCAACTTGGCTGCCTTCTAGTTTTGTCACAACGGTTTCAAGTTCCGCCATTGCTTGCTCAAAGCTCATCTTTGCAATTGGTGTTTCGCTCATTTCGCATGGCTCCTTAATACGTTCACGTGGGCGGCGACACTATCCGCCAAGGCAGGTAAATCATATCCACCTTCCAGAGTCGAGACAACGCGACCGCCACAGTTAATATCAGCAAATTCGCACAGCATTTGTGTGATGTCCGCGAAATCCTGTGTGCTGAAATTCAAATTCGCCAGCGGATCATTCACATGGGCATCAAAGCCTGCAGAAATCAATAACATGTCGGGCTTGTGTGCGGTCAAACGCGGAAAAATATCGCGCGCGTAGGCATCCATCAAATCCGCGCCATTGGAATGTGGTTTCAGCGGCAGATTAATCACGTTGTTATGCGCACCCGTTTCGGACGCATAACCCGACCCCGGCCACAGTGGCATTTGTTGGGATGTCACAAACATAATGCGGGGGTCGTTCCAAACCAAATCTTGGGTTCCGTTGCCGTGGTGCACATCAAAATCGACAATTGCCACGCGGGACAGGCCGCGCATTTCCATCGCGTATTTCGCGCCGATTGTAATGGTACCAAACAGACAAAACCCCATCGGGGTTCGCGTTTCGGCGTGATGACCGGGTGGGCGTGTTGCGCAAAATGCATTCACCGCGTCACCATCCAAAACCATATCCACCGCCCCGCAGATTCCACCAACACCGCGCATGGCAGCGTTATAACTATCCGCGCAAACATGGGTGTCGCCATCCAGCGTTGAGTAACCGCTTTCTGGGCACGCAGCTTGAATTTTTGAAACGTAGTCGGCAGGATGGGTCAGCGTGACCTGCTCAGGTGTTCCCATAGGCGCGTCGCGCCGTATCAGGTT
This sequence comes from uncultured Rhodobacterales bacterium, assembly GCA_963976255.1. Classification (GTDB taxonomy): domain Bacteria; phylum Pseudomonadota; class Alphaproteobacteria; order Rhodobacterales; family Rhodobacteraceae; genus Amylibacter. Next base: position 17,719 of record CAXBJO010000021.1, on the reverse strand, counting down.
GGAAAATTCATCCTGTACCAAACGTGCATTGATCGCCTTTAGGCGCGCGACCTGTTCGGGGTGTCCATCGGGAGTGATGTGGTTGAGGCAATCCGCGTGCGTGATGAATGCCGTTCCCATTAATCAGGCGCCAACATATATCCCGCACCACGCACGGTTTGCAAATAGCGCGGTGATTTTGGATCGGTTTCCAATTTGCGGCGCAGGCGGGTGATTTGTACATCCACCGCGCGCTCTTGGCTTTGGACGCCGTTGCGCGCCAAATCTTCGACCAGTTTTGCGCGGCTGACGGGACTGTGCGTCATGGCCGAAAATATGCGCATCAGCGCCGCTTCGGTTGCGGTCAGTTTGACCAGACTTTCACCCTGCCACAGCTCGCCACGTGTCACATCGTAACGGATTTCGCCCATTTGCAATGTTTTGGGTGGGGTAATCGTTGGTTCCTCTTTGGGAACACGGCGCAAAATTGAATTGATACGTAATACCAATTCCTTAGGCTCGAATGGTTTGGTCAGATAATCATCTGCCCCCGCCTCTAGCCCATTGATGCGTTCATCTGCTTCGGCCTTGGCCGTCAGCAACAGGATTGGGGTCGTCAAAGTTTTGCGCAGGTCGCGGGTTAATGTCAGACCATCCTCGCCCGGCATCATTACGTCCAACACGATCATGTCGAATTCCAATCCCGCCAACAAACGCCGTGCGTGGGCGGCATCGCGTGCGGCTGACACAAAAAATCCATTTCGTGCCAAAAATTTTTGTAACAATCCGCGAATGCGTTCGTCGTCATCAACAATTAAAATATGGGCATCATTTAAGTCTGGCGTCAAATTCATTGTTGTTTAATCCCCTGTAGTCGTTGGCGCGTTTCACCATCCATAATTTTTTCTAGCACCAAACGAAACCCTTGGACAGCGTCAGGACCAGCGGCGCGGTACGCCGCACGCATACGTTTGCGTTGCGCATCGGATAATTCGCGTTCCAACGTCACACCTTTTTCTGTCAAAAACAAATTACGTTCACGTTTATCTTGGCGCCCGACCCTGCTCTCGACCAGACCATCATTGATGAGTTGGCGCAATACACGGTTTAGCGATTGTTTGGTAATTCCAAGAATGTCCAACAGGTCATTCACCCTTAACCCTTTGTGACGGTTGATAAAGTGGATGGCGCGGTGATGCGCGCGGCCATAGGTATAGTTTTGCAAAATGCGATCTGGATCGGATGTAAATCCCTTGTATGCGAAATACATCAGCTCGATCCCTTGCAATAATTGATCGTCCGTCAGGAACAACATTACATCCATAGTATTGGGGGTGGGATGGTTTCGATTTGCCATAATAACATGCGCCCTTCGCCAACTTTGCGTTATGTCAGTATTATTGACTTTATCAGAATCAAATGATACCCCTTTCCAACTTTGACGCAATAATATGTCCGCATCGGGACTATTGGCGCAAGAAAGTAAATAATTTCATACGGAGAATGAAGATGGCTGGTGCATATGATGATCGCGATGGCAAAATTTGGTACGATGGTACGCTGATTGATTGGCGTGATGCCAATGTGCATTTGCTGACCCATGCCATGCATTATGCATCATCTGTTTTTGAGGGCGAGCGTGCCTATAACGGTAAGATTTTCAAATCTGTTCAGCATTCCGTACGCTTATTGAAATCAGGCGAGTATATCGATGTTCCTGTGCCACACACAGTCGAACAAATCGAAGAAGCAAAATACGCCGTGATGAAGGCCAATGATTTAACCGACGCATATGTGCGGGTTTTGGCGTGGCGTGGATCAGGCGATGACATGGGCGTTGCATCACAGGCAAACCCTGTGCGTATGGCCGTGGCCGCGTGGGAATGGGGTGCCTATTATGGTGACGCCAAAATGAAGGGGGCAAAGTTGGATATTTCCAAATGGAAACGCCCATCACCCGAAACGATCCCCTGTTTTGCCAAAGCATCCGGCCTGTATATGATCTGTACCATGGCCAAACATGCCGCCGAGGCAAAAGGTTGTTCGGACGCAATGATGTTGGATTATCGTGGTTATGTTGCCGAAGCGACGGGCGCGAATTTGTTTTTCGTCAAGGACGGCGAAGTGCATACACCCAAGCCCGATTGCTTCCTGAACGGGATTACGCGCCAAACAGTTCTGCAAATGTTGGCTCAAAAGGGCATTACGGTGCATGAACGTCACATTATGCCAGAAGAATTAGCCGGATTCGAGCAATGCTGGTTGACAGGCACCGCCGCAGAAGTGACACCCGTAAATCAGATTGGCGATTATACCTTCGAAGTTGGTGCCATGGCGCGTGACATCGCACAAAGCTATGAGAAGCTGGTTCGCGCGTAAATTAATCACACTAATGAGAGGCACTTGTCCGTTTTGCGGGCAAATGCTATTATAATGACACCTTAGCACCAAGGATCGGTGCGTTATTCGGAGGATACGGTTCTGACTGGAACTGTTGATGCAGAAGAACCTGCAAACACTGCAAATATCCCAAGCATGAGCTTGTTGGATTTGGTATTAAACTCGCTTCAAACTGACAAAGCAGAAGACATCGTGACGATTGATCTGGCTGGTAAATCGACAATCGCGGATCATATGGTTGTGGCGTCTGGTCGATCATCGCGTCAAGTGGCGGCGATCACTGAAAAACTACATGCGCGGATCAAAGACGACACTGGTTATATTTCCAAGATCGAAGGCAAGGGTGCCGGCGATTGGGTGTTGTTGGATGCGGGCGATATAATCGTTCATGTCTTCCGCCCCGAAGTGCGCGAATTTTATCAGCTGGAAAAAATGTGGCTGACAGATGCCCCAGAAACCGCATCAGAGCCTGAAGAGGCTTAATGCGTGTTCATCTGTGCGTTGTTGGACGATTGCGCAAAGGTCCCGAAAAAGACCTGATTGATGACTATCTGAACAGATTTGAAAAATCAGGCCGCGCCTTTGGGTTGGGGCCTGTTTCTGTTTTAGAAGTCGAAGATAAAAAGGGCGGCGGCATGGCATCTGAGGCCGACCTGTTACGCCGCGCCATTCCCAAGGGTGCATTGATCGCCATTTTGGACGAACGTGGTGATGTGATCAGCAGCCCCGATTTTGCCAAGAAGCTGAGCAAGTGGGCCGATCAGGGTACGGGTGATTTGGCGATTGTGATTGGCGGCGCTGATGGCATTGATCCCAGCCTGCGCGACGCGGCGGATTTCGCCCTGTCTTTTGGAAAAATGGTCTGGCCACATATGTTGGTGCGCGTGATGATAGCAGAACAGCTGTATCGCAGCGCATCCATTTTGGCGGGCGGCCCGTATCATCGAGCTTGAGCATAGATATTTAGACAAAGTAAAGTTCAGGTGTGGTGGTTGAACTGACCCCGTTGTGGCAGTATGCAAGTTATACGTTATTATGGATAGTGATATGAACGCGAAGAGGCCTGTAGTTTTATGCATTTTGGACGGATGGGGTCTGTCTGATGTGACTGCTGGTAACGCGGTTGCCTTGGCGGACACACCCTGTTTCGATGGCTTGATGTCGGATTGTCCGGCGGCGACGTTAATCACACATGGTCCCGACGTTGGATTGCCCATAGGCCAAATGGGAAATTCCGAAGTCGGGCATACAAACATCGGCGCTGGGCGTGTTGTGGAAATGGGTCTACGAAAAATTGAGGGCGCGATTGAGCGTGGCGAATTGGCAGGCCTGCCCGGGATCGTACGGTTTGGTGATGCAGTTTTGGCGGGAACGGGCGTCGCGCATTTATGTGGGATCCTGTCCGATGGCGGCGTGCACAGTCATGTGGATCACATGATCCAAACCGCCAAAGCATTAGAGGCGCGCGGCATACAGGTGCGTTTGCATCTGTTTGGCGATGGCCGTGACGTTGCACCCAAATCCGCGTTGTCATTTTTGACGCACCTTACAGGGGCGATTGGCGCGAATACACAAATTGCCAGTTTGACGGGGCGATATTTTTCGTTGGATCGCGACAATCGTTGGGAACGTGTGGCACAGGGTTATGGTGCCATAGTGAATGGCGTAGGTGCACGATTTGATACACCGGTGGCCGCGATCAACGCCGCCTACGATGCGAATGTGACGGACGAATTCATTCCCGCGTCCGTGTTTGGCGATTATGCTGGTGTGAAGGATGGTGATGGGCTGATGTTCCTAAATTATCGCGCCGATCGTGCGCGCGAAATTTTGACGGCAATTGCGGATCCTGAATTTACCAATTTTGAAACGGGGCCACAGCCCAAATTGTCCGCGCTGACAGGTTTTGCACAATATTCGGATCGCCATGACACCTATATGGATTGCGTGTTTCCAAGCGAGAAAATAAAAAACACCTTGGGTGAATGGGTTTCCGCCAAAAGTTTGAAACAGTTTCGCATCGCCGAAACTGAAAAATATCCCCATGTCACATTTTTCCTGAATGGTGGCGTCGAGGTGCCCGCCGCGCAAGAGGAGCGATATTTAGCGCCCAGCCCCAAAGTGGCCACCTATGATTTGCAACCTGAAATGTCATCTGGCGAAGTAACCGAACATTTGGTTGACGCGATCAATAGTGGTGAATTCGATTTGATCGTCGTGAATTATGCCAACCCTGACATGGTTGGCCACACGGGTGATTTGGATGCAGCTATGGCCGCCTGTGCATCCGTGGACGCAGGCTTGGCACAAGTTGTTGCCGCGCTGAAATCCGCAGATGGTGCCATGATCGTTTGCGCCGATCACGGCAATTGCGAAACGATGATTGATCCGATTACCGGTGGGCCACATACCGCACATACTATGAACCCCGTGCCCGTGATTTTAGTTGGGTCGGATTGCGGTTTGCGCGGTGGAGGTCGCTTGGCCGATTTGGCGCCGACGTTGTTGGCTTTGATGGATTTGGAACAACCAGCAGAAATGACCGGACAAAGCCTGTTGATATGTTAAGGTGCCGTGGCATAAATTTCATGGTCGGGTTTTTCGTCTGTGTGGCCAGCAGTGTCGTGGCACAAGACGCCGCATTGGCGCCTGCGCAAAACGCATCCAAGGCATTGCGCGCAGCCACCCAATCCATGGCCAGCGCGACAAAATCCACCGACCGCGTGACCGCGTTGACCCAAACCATTCGCGCCCTCGAGAACGGATTGCAAGCCATGCGCGAAGGGATGCGCGGGGTGACTATTCGCGAACGCGAAGTGCGGTTGAAATTTGACAGTCAGCGCGATCAAATCAGTCGGTTGCTGGGCGTTTTGCAAACATTAGAACGCGCCACAACCCCGTTATTGTTGATCCACCCAACAGGACCTGTCGGCACCGCACGTTCTGGTATGATGCTGTCAGAAATAACACCTGGATTGCAAAAACAAGCCGAGGCGTTGCGCATACAATTAGAAGAATTATCAGCGATCCAAGTCACTCAACAGATCGCCCAAGATGATTTAACCCAAGGTTTGAAGAGCCTGAACCAAGCGCGCACGGAATTATCGCAAGCAGTGGCATCACGCACCGCCCTGCCTAAACGGGTCGTAGATGATCCCCAACGCCTGTTGCAATTGGCACGAACCAGTGAAACCTTGGATTACTTCGCACAGGCCTTGGCGCAGAATAACATAGACGTGCAAAACGGCTCCATATTGCGGTTTGGCGATGCATTTGGACGTGTTGATTTACCCACTAGCGGTTCCATTTTTCGAAAATTCAATCAACGCGATGCGGCAGGGATTGAACGCCCAGGAGTTTTGCTGTCAACGTCGACATTGTCACTGATCACGGCGCCCTGGGCGTCGACTGTCCGCTACTCTGGGCCATTCTTGGATTACGGGAATGTGATCATACTTGAACCCGATCCCGACTATTTGATTGTACTGGCAGGGATGAGCAGTGTTTATGTAAGCGAGGGCGATATTGTGCCCAAAGGCGGCCCCGTCGGGTTAATGGGCGGAAAAGAGCTGGTACTTGGGGATTTATTAGTAGAAGTTTCAAATGCAAGCGGGACTTTGGCACAAGAAACGTTGTACATAGAGATCAGAAAAAGTGGAACTGCAGTCGACCCGCTCGATTGGTTCCAAGTGAACAAAGGTTAGGAATACGATGAACAAATTTATCACAGCAGCAATTGGCGGCACGATTGCGGGCGTTTTATTAACCAGCCAGTTCACTGGCCCTTTGATTGCCCAAGAAACCGCCAAGGCAAAATCGACCTACGAAAATCTGGATTTGTTTTCAAATATTTTTGAACAGATCAGCTCGTCTTATGTCGAAGAAGTGGATGAAGAGAAATTGATTGAAAGCGCAATCAGTGGCATGTTGTCGTCGCTTGATCCCCATTCCAGCTATATGCCACCCGAAGATTTTAGCGCGATGCAAGTGCAAACGCGCGGTGAATTTGGCGGGCTAGGTATCGAAGTGACCCAAGAAAACGGATTTGTCAAAGTTGTGTCGCCGATTGATGATACCCCTGCCGCAATCGCAGGTGTGCAAGCGGGCGACTTCATCACCAAGGTCGATGGCGAGAGCACATTGGGTCAAACGTTGGACGACGCCGTTGAATTGATGCGTGGGCCTGTTGGGTCTGAAATCATCATTACAATCGCACGCGAAGGCGTTGATGAACCATTTGATATTGCCATCGTACGTGACACCATCGAAATTAAGGCCGTACGCGCCCGCACAGAAGGCGAAACAGTTGTTTTGCGTGTGTCGTCGTTTACGGATAAAACCTTTCCCAATTTACTACAGAGCTTCGAAAAAGAAGTGGCCAACGCGGGCGGTATGGACGCCGTGAATGGCGTGGTGATTGATTTGCGCAATAATCCAGGCGGTTTGTTAACCCAAGCAATTCGCGTATCGGATGCATTTTTGGAAAGCGGCGAAATTGTTTCGACCCGTGGACGCGGCGCAAGCAATGCACAACGTTACAACGCAACACCGGGCGATGTGACAAATGGCAAACCGATTGTGGTTTTGATCAATGGCGGGTCCGCATCTGCATCTGAAATCGTCGCCGGCGCATTACAAGATCATCGTCGCGCCATCGTTGTGGGCACAAAATCATTCGGCAAAGGGTCGGTGCAAACCATCATGCCATTGTCATCAGAAGGCGCAATTCGCCTGACTACGGCGCGGTATTACACACCGTCGGGACGTTCGATCCAATCGCTGGGCGTGTCGCCCGACATTTTGGTTGAACAGCGCCCCAAAGCGGAAATTGATCCCGATGCACCCAAAAACCAGCGCTTCGAAGCGGACTTGCGTGGGTCACTGTCAAACGACAGCCTGACCGAAGACGAGCGTAAATTGCTAGAGGCTGAACGCGCCGAACAGGCCGAAACGGCCAAGTTGCGCGATGACGATTACCAACTGGCCTATGCTTTGGATATTCTGAAGGGTCTGTCGGCATTGTCGCAGAAATGATCATGACCGAAGAAGAGATTTACAACCTACCGTATCGCCCCTGCGTTGGAATCATGTTGTGCAACCCAAATGGAGGCGTTTTCGCAGGCCAACGTTTGGACAGCGCCCAAGATGCATGGCAAATGCCCCAAGGTGGCGTGGAAAAGGGCGAAGACCCGCGCATTGCTGCCCTGCGCGAATTGGAAGAGGAAACAGGCATTCCCGCCAGCGCGGTCAATGTCGTGGCCGAAACCGAGGATTGGATTCCATACGATTTACCGCATTATTTGGTGCCACGCTTGTGGCGTGGTCGGTATCGCGGGCAGAAACAACGTTGGTTCCTGATGCAGTTTACAGGCGACGATTCCATGGTGAATATACAAACCAAGGAACCCGAATTTTCCCGCTGGTGTTGGCTAAAGCCAGAAGAGTTGTTGGACAAGATCGTACCGTTCAAGCGGAATACATATGAACAGGTGATCCGCGAGTTTAAGGCACAAGTCGGCTAGCCACCTGCGCCATTATCGGATAAAGACGGGCAGGTTTTGAACGGATAGCCCATGGAACAGATCAAACAATACGTCACTCAAGCTCTTGACGTCAGCCTATCTTGGCTGACCAGTCCCGCCGCTTGGGGGCAGGCAGCGTTCATCACCGCAGCCTTCATAATCGCGTTGATGATGCGCAAATATCTGATCAAGGTTTTGGAACCACTGCTATCACCAGAGCCGCAAAATCAATCACTTTTCGCAACAATTCGACGGTTCATACATCAATTTTTACCGCTACTGTTACCTATTCTGGCATATATATTCCTAGGTTTATCGGAACAAATTGCCCAAAGTTCTTTCGGTGCAAGCGAAGTTATTGGATTTGGCAAACGCATTTTCATGCTTTGGGGCGCGTGGATTTTTGTTCAAAAAATCATCTACTCGCCATTCCTAAAGTTACTGGGAAAATATGCAATTTTGCCAATCGCCGCAGTTTATACTCTTGGGCTTTTGGATCCGGCGATGGCGTGGTTGGGATCGAACGGCGTCAGCCTTGGTAATATCAATTTTACATTTTTGGCGATCATTCGCGGCGTTGTTTTTGGGGGGCTATTGTTTTGGCTTGGGCGCTGGTCGCATGATCAATCCGCCACCTATATTCGCGCCCAAGACGATATGCGCGCACCAACGCGCGAGTTAGCATCCAAAGCTGTCGAGCTGTCGATCTATGCCACATGTTTTCTGTTGTTGATGAACATCATGGGCATCAACCTGTCCGCCTTTGCCATATTCGGCGGTGCTATTGGTGTTGGATTGGGTTTTGGTTTGCAAAAAATCGCATCCAATTTTATTTCTGGCATCATCTTGTTATTAGAAGGCCAAGCAACCGTTGGTGATTTTGTCGAACTGGATGGCGGTGAAGCAGGTAAAATCGTGAAAATGATGTCTCGCGCCACGATTTTGGAAACATTCGACGGCAAATGGATCGTAGTCCCAAACGAGGATTTCATCACCACGCGCGTGACAAATTGGTCAGACAGCGGATCAGGCAATCGTTACGAAGCAGCATTTTCCGTATCCTATGACACCGACATCAACAAAGTCCCCGCATTGGTCCAGGCCGCAGTGGCCAAACACCCCGGTGTGATTTCTGTACCAGAAGCACCCGATTGCGAATTGCGGGGATTTGGTGACAGCGGCATTGATTTCGCAGTCGAGTTTTGGGTCGAGGGCATTGATGACGGCAAAAACAAATACACATCCGATGTGTTGTTCATCATCTGGAACACCCTAAAAGATAACGGCATTGAGATTCCATATCCGCACCGCGTTGTGGAAATCAAAGGCAGCTTGCCCAGCGCATGATTGATTTATGCGTCATCGGCGCGGGGCCTGCGGGATTGATGGCCGCACAAACCGCTGCCGCCCGTGGGCTGTCAGTGATGGTGGTCGATGCAAAGCCATCGTTCGGGCGCAAATTTTTGATGGCAGGAAAATCGGGCTTGAACCTGACCAAAGACGAGCCGTTTTCGAAATTCATGGATACTTTTGGTGATCGCATCGATTGGTTGCGCCCGATGATTTCCGAATTTGATAATCAGGCCGTGATGCAATGGGCGCGTGATCTGGGTCAGCCCGTGTTTACTGGCTCATCTGGGCGGGTCTTTCCCAATGCGATGAAAGCCTCGCCATTGTTGCGGGCATGGTTGGTGCAATTGGATGGATTAGGTGTAACATTTCAACGCGGTTGGCGTTGGATCGGTTGGGCGGATGACGATTTGGCTTTTCAAACCGCTGAAGGTGTCAAAACAGCCAATGCCAAAACCACTGTTTTGGCATTGGGCGGTGGCAGTTGGGCGCGACTTGGATCGGATGGGCATTGGGTCAAAACCCTGTCTGATAGAGGCATCGTTTTGGCGCCATTTCAGCCGGCGAATATGGGGTTCGTTGTGAAATGGTCGCCTTACATGCGCGATCATTTCGGTGCGCCAATCAAGAGTGCGCGATTTACGGCGGGGTCGTTTTCCACGATTGGGGAATGCGTGATTTCAGCCAAGGGTCTGGAAGGCAGTGCGATTTATGCGGCCAGTCGGGAAATGCGGAACGGTCATCCCTTGGTTTTGGATTTACTGCCGGATCATTCCGATCATGATTTGAACGCACGTCTCGCGGCGTTATCAGGCAAGGCATCGCGTGCAACGTTGATCCGCAAAGGCCTGCGATTGGATGGGGTTAAGGCGGCGTTGTTGAATGAGTTTGGTAAGGGCGTGGCGCGCGCTGATTTGGCGCGGTTGGCGAAATCTTTGCCGATTGTTCATGCGGGGCCGCGTCCCTTGGACGAAGCGATTTCAACGGCGGGGGGTGTCATGCAATCCGCGTTGAATGATCGCTTGATGTTGCGCGATATTCCATCTGTTTTCTGTGCTGGCGAGATGCTGGATTGGGAGGCGCCCACAGGGGGTTATTTGATCACGGGATGTCTGGCGACGGGACGATGGGCGGGGAATGGGGCGGCTGATTTAATAATGTCCCCATGGGGACACTAGGTTAAGTAATTGATATAAATCACTTTCCTAAAATTCGACGCCACAACAGCGCCCATAAATCCGTGTAGCCGCGTGTTCCATCCATCACATCCAAATATCCACGGCTTAGGGTTCCCGTACCACCAAAAAGCCGTTTGAAAATCGGTTTGAACAAACGTGGAAAAATTAGGTATCGCCAAAACCTTGCGCGTTTCAAATCACTGTGAATTGGGGCGATTTCGCGTTGGTAAATAGCGGCTGTTACATTGGGCGTTGATTGTGCGATCACGGCGCGGGCGGCGGATGCACCGCTTTGGATGGCATAGCCAATACCCTCGCCCGTGATCGGGTCAACCAAACCTGCGGCGTCGCCACACAAGATGACATGATCGCGCCCAGCAATGCGTCGATAATCGCCGAAGGGAATATATTGGCCTTTGACCTTGCACGCTTTGGGGTCAACGCCCTGTTTTGCAAGGTATTCATTCAGGCGCATTTTTAAATCTGGGTTTTTGGCGTGAATGCCACCCACACCAATGGTCACCGATTTGTGTTTTGGAAATACCCAAGCATAGCCCCATTCAGCCACACCAAAATCGATATCGACAGATTGATTTTGACGCAGTGGTGCCTCTATCTCGAGCCCGAAACCGATGGTTTTGGAGTTAAATGCGCGGCCAAACAGGTGGCGTGCAACAAGGCTGTTAACACCGTCACAGCCGATCAAAATATCGAATGTTATTGTCGTACCATCGGCCAGCGTGACCGCATTGTCAGTGATGTCGATTATCGCGACACCCAATTGCGTTTTCGCGCCCAGCGCGATCGCGCGGCTTAGCAACCAATGATCAAATTCGCACCGCATTGTGAAATGCAGTGTCGTATGGTCAGTGACATGAGACAGCACCATCCCATTCATCATCAGCCGAATGTCCTTGGACGATCGCAGAATTGTTGCGTCATAAGGCAGATCAAATACATCGTTAATCAGCGAAAGGCATCGCCCTGTCACCAAACCACCACACAGTTTTTCACGTGGGAACGTGGCCTTATCAATCAGCAAACAATCCACACCCGCGCGCGCCAATGTTGCCGCCGCACCCGTACCTGAGGGGCCTGCGCCAACAATCAGGACGTGGGTGTGTTTCATATCAGCTGTTGCTGGCCGCGATATAAGCCGGACGTTTGATTTGGCGGCGGAAATATTCACGCAATTTGCCATCGGGCACGTCGAAATTGGACACCCGTGCCCAGCCCCCGATATGAGTGAGGATAATATCCGGGATGGTGAATTTTTCACCCATCAAGTTGGGGCCATCACCCATACGACCCTGTAGCAAATCAATCGAGCGTGCAAATTCCCAACGCAACGTATCCTTGATACCTTTGATGCGTTTATCCTGAGGTAACACAAATGTATGGCGCGCTGCCGTCCACAAAATCGCGTCAAGTTCGTCCAAAATGAAATGGGTAAAGCTGTCTTGTTGCGCGCGCTCGACGGTGCCTGCAGGATATGTCAATTGGCCGTGTTTATCGGCCAGATATGTGATGATCGCGGTGGAATCGATGATCGGCGTCCCGTCAACAATCAGCGCGGGAAGTTTGCCAGATGGGTTTACGGCCAGGATTTCAGGAGATCGCGACGGCGCGATAATCCGTTCAAATTCAAGCCCCATTTCATGCAGCGCCCACAACACGCGAACGGTGCGGGTTTTGGTAATTCCGACAACTTGGTACATGAAACTCTCCTATTTGGGGCGCATCATTGAAATGCGGATGAATGCGCGTTCAACCATCGCCTGATCGGGGGCTTTGGCGGCGGAACGCAATGACAAATCAGTGTCCATCAAAACGCCCAATGCTTTTTCCAAACGTGCCACGCCCCAACCACGTGCTTGGCGTACCATGCGATCTTTGCGAGGGCCAAAAACGGGGGGGCGGGCGCGCGATAATGCGGTGTCCGCGCCCGATGGATGCGCCGCCGCCGCGTGCAGGTTGCGAAAATGGCGGGTGGCGGAAATGCACAGGGTTGTGGGATTAATGCCCTGACCGAACAGACGGTTCAAGATTGGGGCAACATCTGCGGATCGGGCTTCGGCAACGATGTGAATTGCCTCGTCGATGCCTGCCTCGATTGCCATTGGAGCACAGGCGATGATGTCGTCGGATGTGACGGGCGTATCGTCATTAAATTTATAAAGGCTGAGCTTTTCCAAGGTTTGTTGCAAATCGCCCGGGTCAAGATCGCGGCCAAGTGCCAGCAAGTCGGATTTTGCATCGCCGGCGAAATCACTTAGGTTCACCTTGGCCGCTAATGACATGATTTCATCAGGACTGGGCGGGTCATTATAGATGCCGATGGCAACGGCGTTGCGCGGGTCTTCGAATGCTTTGCGTAATTTGGATCGTGCATTTAATTGACCTGCGGTGACAACCAATGTTGCATCGCCCGTGCGCCATTCGGACAGTGCGGATGCCAATACGGGGGCAGCTGTGTCCGTGACTTCCTCGACAAAAACCACGCGCGGACCGGGGAAAAAACCAGCCGCCTTGATCCCGTCCAAAACCAATGCCGGTTCTTTGCGGATGTCCCCGCCCGACATCCGGGTCAGGCGCATTTCTTCGTCAGCGTTTTCGCCGACCAATGCTTTGATTAATTCCTGCCGGCGCAGGGCAACACGCATGTTGTCGCCGCCATAAATCAGGACGGCGGCGTGTGTGGGGTCGGGTTTTGCGAAATATCCAACGGCCTTAGCCCCTGCCAGTTTCATTTCAACCAATCCTTGGCCGTGATCGACAAAAGCGTCACGATTTTATCCGCCATATCACGGTTCAAGCGCACGTTGGCATCGCGTTCGGCGATGGCCGTGGGATATGTGCCCGATGTCGCGCTGTAGGCGGTGTTGGATGTGACGGTGCTGTCATACACAATGGTTTCGCTGTCTTTGTTGATGACGCGAAACTGTGTGGTGCCTTGTAATGTAAACCGTGTGACGTCGTCGTCGTCCGATATGGTCAAATCTTCGCTGACGATCGTGGTTGTGAATGACAGGGCGTATGGTGCGTTGACGCCAGCGCCGGCAAGGCGCTCGATTAAGCGGTCGCGCAACTCAAACCCATTACGCCCCTTAACAACTTGCACCTCGATTTGACCCTGCATTTTGCTGGCGGCGGTGCCTGTGCCATAAACAGGTTCAAACCCGCATGCGGCCAAAGGCAACAGCGCGAGTAGCAACCATCTGCGACTAAAGTACGACATTCACAATCCGTCCTGGCACGACGATCAGTTTTTTGGGTGCCTTACCATCCAGAATGCGGATCACCGACGCGCGGTCAAGAACCAATTTTTCAATTTCATCTTTGGACAGGTCGACGCCGACCTCGATTTCATCGCGACGTTTACCGTTCACTTGGATCGGCAGGATGACCGTATCGTTGACCAAAGCGGATGCATCAACTGTTGGCCACGGTGCACCTGTGACCAATCCCTGACCGCCCAATGTTGACCAAATTTCCTCGGCCAGGTGTGGTGTCATGGGTTGCATCAATTGCGCCATCGTCATCATCGCGGCAGTTTTGGCGGGTTTTGTGGCCTTGGATTTGGCGATTGTGTTGGTGAATTGGTACAACGCGGCCACGGATTTGTTGAATGCGAATCCCTCGACCCCTGTTGTTACCGCATCGATTGCCACATTGCGTGCCTTTTCCAATGCGGCGTCTTGAGATGCATCACCTGCATCCATTTCGTCCAATTCAGCGGTTAAACGCCAGACACGTTGTAGGTGTTTCCACGCCGCTTCGGCACCTGATGCGGTCCATTCAACGTCGCGTTCGGGGGGGCTGTCGGACATTACGAACCAACGGGCGGTGTCGGCGCCGTATTGATCAATGATGTCATCGGGATCGACCACGTTCTTTTTCGATTTGGACATTTTGATGATTTGGCCAACGGTAACGGGTTTGTCGTCTGCAATCAGGATGGCATTTTCGGAATCGCGGCGCACTTGGTCAGGGGTGTACCATGTTGTGCGTTCGCCAGCCGTTTCGCGGGAATAGGTTTCATGCGTCACCATGCCTTGGGTAAACAGTGCGTTGAACGGTTCGATTGCGCGTTTTGGCAGATGACCCGTTGCATGCATCGCACGGGCAAAGAAACGCGCATAAAGCAGGTGCAAAATCGCGTGTTCAACGCCACCGATGTATTGATCGACGTTCATCCAATAATCGGCCTCGGCCAAATCGGTGGGTGTTTTGGCGTGTGGTGCGGTGAAACGGGCGTAGTACCACGACGAATCCACGAAGGTATCCATGGTGTCGGTTTCGCGCAGCGCTGGTTTGCCACATGATGGGCAGTCTGTGTTGCGCCATGTTTCGTGACGATCCAGCGGGTTGCCCGGCTTGTCGAATGTGACATCCTTGGGCAATTCAATCGGCAGGTTCTCTTTCTTCTCGGGAACCACGCCGCAGGCATCACAATGCACCACAGGAATAGGACAGCCCCAATAGCGTTGACGCGAAACGCCCCAATCGCGCAGGCGATAATTTGTCGTCGCTTCGCCCATGCCACGTTCTGCGATACGCTTGGTGACCTCGGCCTTGCCATCTTTGATCGACATCCCGTCCAAGAAACGTGAATTAATCAGGTTGCCGGTGCCTGTATACGCATCCGCACCGATGGTGAATGTATCGGGGTCCTGATCCACGGGGCATACGACAGGTGTGACCACCAAATCGTATTTACGGGCGAATTCCAGATCACGTTGATCATGTGCAGGACAGCCAAAAATCGCGCCTGTGCCATAACCCATCAGGATAAAGTTGGCGATGAATACTGGCATTTCCCATGCGTCGTTGAAGGGGTGTGTGACGGTGATACCTGTATCAAAACCCTTCTTCTGAGCTGTTTCCAATGCTTCTTCGGTTGTGCCCATTTGGCGGCATTCGGCATTAAACGCGGCGATGTCAGCGTTGGATTTTTCCAACTCTTTCGCCAACGGATGATCGCATGAAATGGCCGCGAAGGATGCACCAAACAGGGTGTCGGGGCGGGTTGTGTACACGTCCAACATCTCGAACCCTGCGGGCGCGCCAGTGGCGTTGAATTTAAATTGCAAACCCTGTGATTTGCCGATCCAGTTTTTCTGCATCGTGCGAACCTTTTCAGGCCAATTTTCCAGTGTGTCCAAAGCAGACAGCAATTCATCGGAATATTGTGATATTTTGAAAAACCACTGTGTCAATTCTTTGCGTTCGACCAATGCGCCCGAACGCCAGCCACGGCCATTTTCGACCTGTTCGTTGGCCAAAACGGTCATGTCCACAGGGTCCCAATTGACGACCGCGTTTTTGCGATACACCAAACCCTTGGCCATCATATCGATAAACATCGCCTGTTGTTGGCCGTAATATTCGGGATCACAGGTGGCGAATTCGCGTGACCAATCAATCGACAGCCCCATCGGTTTCAGCTGTGTACGCATATCGGCGATGTTTTGATACGTCCAATCGCCCGGATGCACATTCTTCTCCATCGCGGCATTTTCCGCAGGCATACCGAATGCATCCCAGCCCATAGGGTGCAAAACGTTGAAACCCGCGGCGGATTTATAACGCGCCACCACATCGCCCATGGTATAATTGCGCACGTGACCCATATGGATGCGCCCCGATGGATATGGAAACATTTCCAGCACGTAATATTTTTCGCGCTCGTCAGGCGTTGCCTTGAACGATTGCGCATCTTCCCATGCGGATTGCCATTTTGGTTCTGTAACTTTGGCGTTGTAGCGCATTTTATCGTACCTTTAACGTATAACGCCGGACATTTGCCCGGCGTGGAATTGTGGTTGGGCGTTTGCCCTGCTTATAGTTTCGCGCGCGATATACGCAACTGACGTGCGCGACTTAGGATCGCATTTTCGATCTGACGCTGTGTTTCTGCGCTGGCGGCACCGCGTGATGTTAAAACAGACACCTTAAGGGCGCGCGCATCCAATGCGGGATCCGTAATCAGGACTGTGGCGCGGTAAACCTGTGATGATCCTGGGGCGCGGCCATTGCCGAATGTGATAACGCCCGTAAACGGATCAGCAGATTCAAGTGGCAAGAAGCTGAGAACATCCAGTGACGCATTCCACAGATACTTATTAATAGCGCCAACTTCGTCTGCACGGCTATTGGTGAATAAATCACTTAATTTACCACTGCGCGCTTCTCTGGCGGCTTCGCGTTCTGTTTGCGGTGCCTTCGCATCAGAATCGCGGACAGATTTGCCGATACCCCCCAATGACCCTGATCCTGAACCACCACATGCGGTTAACGTAACAGCGGCAATAACAGTCAGTGCAGTTAGTTTAAGGGAAATTTTCATGATTTTTTCCATGCATACTTTAATGTCTGCAAATGCTAGCATCCAAGCGGTGTTACCTCAAGTCAGTAATTTGACGCTTTGGCCATGAATATAACGTCAAAATCCACTGTGACATGAATGCACCAAGTTTTTGATTTGCGCGGTTATCCCTGTCTGAAAATCTTGACCCAAGGGCAGTTACAGCGCAAATGTCTCCTCACTCGCCGGATTCTCCGGTGTAGGTGCACCTTAGATTAACTCTACGAGGGATTTAAAAATGAAAAAACTACTGATCGCTTCAACAGCATTAGTTGCAACAGCTGGAATGGCTGCTGCAGAAGTATCACTTTCAGGTTACGCTGAAATGGGTATCGCAGACTTTGGCGGAGCAACTGGCGTTGAATTTTTCAACGACATCGACGTAACGTTCAACTTGTCAGGCGAAACTGATAACGGCCTAACTTTCGGCGCAACAATCGATTTGGACGAAGTCACTAACGCTGGTGATGACAACGGTATTCCAAACGCAGGTAACGATTCATCTGTATGGATCCGTGGCGCATTCGGTAACTTGACTTTGGGTGAAACAGATGGCGCGCAAGATTGGGCAAACCAAGAAATTGGCATGCTGACTTCACTTGCTGATGACCACACAACACACGCTGGTTACTGGGGTGGCAACTCTATGGACGGCAACAACGACGGCCAAATCTTGCGTTACGACAACACATTTGGTGATTTCGGCGTAGCTGTTTCATACGAAATGGATGACTCAACTGCATCGAACGACACAGTACAAGTTGGTCTTAAGTACACTGCTGACTTGGGCGGTACTTCTCTTGGTTTGGGTCTTGGTTATGCAGACAATGACACAACTAACGTTCTTTCTCTTTCAGCTAAAACATCATTCTCTGGTGTTGATGTAGTTCTTAACTACGCTGAAGATGACGCTGGTGGCGATT
>CAXBJO010000020.1:0-51626 GCA_963976255.1 uncultured Rhodobacterales bacterium | reverse complement strand
TATTGATCCAAGAAACTCCGCAACTTGCGTGAACGACTAGGATGCTTCAACTTTCGCAACGCCTTCGCCTCAATCTGACGAATACGTTCGCGGGTAACACTAAACTGCTGACCGACCTCTTCTAAGGTGTGGTCCGTGTTCATGCCGATACCAAAACGCATACGCAATACGCGCTCTTCGCGGGGGGTAAGGGATGCCAGAACGCGGGTTGTTGTTTCTTTGAGGTTGCCTTGGATTGCGCTGTCCAGCGGCAGGATCGCGTTTTTATCTTCGATGAAATCGCCCAGTTGTGAATCTTCTTCGTCACCGATGGGGGTTTCCAGTGAAATCGGCTC
This sequence comes from uncultured Rhodobacterales bacterium, assembly GCA_963976255.1. Classification (GTDB taxonomy): domain Bacteria; phylum Pseudomonadota; class Alphaproteobacteria; order Rhodobacterales; family Rhodobacteraceae; genus Amylibacter. The sequence continues at coordinate 51,291 of CAXBJO010000020.1, read as the reverse complement.
TTTGGCGATTTTCATCACCTTGCGGACTTTGTCCAATGGCATTTGAAGTTTTGCCGCCAATTCCTCGGGCGTTGGTTCGCGACCGATTTCGTGCAACATCTGGCGACCCGTGCGCACCAATTTGTTGATCGTTTCGATCATGTGCACAGGGATACGGATCGTGCGGGCCTGATCGGCGATTGAACGCGTGATCGCCTGACGGATCCACCATGTGGCGTAGGTCGAAAATTTGTAACCACGGCGATATTCGAATTTATCCACGGCTTTCATCAAACCGATGTTACCTTCTTGGATCAAATCAAGAAATTGCAGGCCACGGTTGGTGTATTTTTTTGCAATGGAGATAACCAAACGAAGGTTTGCTTCGACCATTTCTTTCTTGGCGGCGCGTGCTTCTTTCTCGCCTTTTTGAACTTGGTTTACGATCCGGCGGAATTCAGGGATGTCGACGCCGACGTATTGGCCGACTTGGCCCATGTCTGCACGCAGTTCATTTGCTTTGTCGCTGTGTTTTTCGATGAAGGTTTTCCAACCGCGACCCTCTTCCTTGGCGATGTTTTCCATCCACATTGGGTCGAGCTCGACGCCACGGTATTTGTCGACAAATTCGCGGCGGTTAATGCGCGATTGGTCGGCCAGTTTCACCATGCCTGAATCGATCGACATGATTTTGCGGTTGATGCCGTACAGTTGGTCGATCAGCGCATCAATACGGTTGTTGTGGAAGTGCAGGGCGTTAACCTGTTCCACAAGGGATTTGCGCAATTTTTGGTATGATTTTTCTGACTTGTCGGAAAATGTGTCATCTTCGTTGATGGTGGCCGAAATGCGTTCATCCTGCATCGCCGCCAGTTTGTTATAATCCTTGGCGATTTTGGCAAGTGTTGCCAGAACGTCAGGTTTTAACGCCTCTTCCATTGCGGCAAGGGAAAGGTTTGCGACTTCGTCTTCTTCATCGTCGTCGTCATCGTCGGATAAAGGATTGCCGTCTGCGTCCAATTCCGTGCCTTTGTCGGCGTCGTGTTTTGGCGCGCCAACGGGGGCGGCGACGGGGGCGACTTCTTCCTCGTCTTCCATGGTGTCGCTGAATGTGCTTTCGAGATCGATCACGTCGCGCAGTAAAATTTCTTCTTCTAACAGCTCGTCACGCCAGATTGTGATCGCTTGGAAGGTGAGTGGGCTTTCGCACAAACCTTCGATCATGGTTTTGCGGCCTGCTTCGATGCGTTTGGCGATGGCGATTTCACCTTCGCGTGACAGCAATTCCACTGATCCCATTTCGCGCAGATACATGCGCACGGGATCGTCGGTGCGATCAAGGGTTTCTTTGCCTGTGGCGGCCAGTGTTACGGATTTTTCGTCGTTTGCGACAACGGCCACGTCGGTGGGGCCATCGTCTTCGACTTCGTCTGCTTCGATGATGTTGATGCCCATTTCGGACAACATTGACATCACGTCTTCGATTGCTTCGGATGATACGGTGTCGGGGGGCATGACATCGTTGAGTTCGTCGTATGTAATATAGCCACGCTCGCGCGCGACAGAGATCATTTTTTTAACGGCGGCTTGGCTAAGGTCGCCCATGCCGTCTTTGCCATCACTGCTCTTTGAATTGTCGTCTTTGGCTGCCATTGTTTGGCTCCTTACATAGATCACTGATCTGATTCGGCGAATCAGCAGAGGCTAATACGAATCAACACATCATGGGGGTGATTCGCAATGGGGGTCAGGGCTTTTTCTTTACCCAAATCTTGTTGTCGAGCATGTTTTGGAGGTTTTTTGACATCTCGGAGGTATCTTCGTCGGATGCGGTTGCTTCTTCTTCGACGGCGCGGGTGGCGCGGTTGCGTGTTTGCGCCGCCTCTTTGAGACGCCATGTCAGGCCTTCGTCCACCAATCCTGTCAAATCTTGTTCCGCCTCTTTAATTTCTGATGCTGCCCCGATTAAGGCAGAATGCTTGGCAAGTTCTTCCTCTAACGTACGTTTGGTTAATTCCGCGTTTACTGTTTTTCCAAGGTAGGGATGGTTGCTGAGCGGTTTGAGTTCGAGCAGGCGATCCAGTGGAGAGTAGCCGAGTTGTTGCGCCAAAATGTCGTCAAAGGTTGTGTGCGTGTCAGCTTTAGTTAGGTCGTGATGCAGGTTTGCCAAGAGGGCGTTCATGATTTCCTTCAGCGCGGGGGTGGTGATCGGGCATTTTTCCATTTTAGTTTCGTTTTTTAGCGCTGCGGTGGGATTGCGGATGGCGGCGGCGAGGATCACACTCTCGCGTAGGCGCATGCCGGAATCGGTGGTCGCGGCCAAAATTGATGCCTTGGCATCGATGGTGGCCAGTTGTTTGGCCTGTTTCGCCCATGGGATGAATGTGCGTTGTTGTTGGGTGCGTTGGGGGGTGAACAGTTGGTAGCGCAACTCTTTGATCGCTTGGCCATAATGGTGGCGGATTGATTTGTCCTGGATTTTGGTGATCGCGGATCGCAGGGATGTGTCCAGCGCGGCGCGGCGTTCGGGGCTGTCGAAGATTTTGCCCTCGATTTCGCGTTGCCAGAGCAGGTTTACCATCGGGATGGCACCGTCGAGCAGTTCTTGCATCGCGGATGCGCCGCGTGCCTTCAGCACGTCATCGGGATCTTGGCCTTCGGGCATGATGCAAAAACGCAGGGATTTGCCTGCTTCGAGTAATGGAAGTGCCAGATCAATCAGGCGCAGGGCGGCACGTAGGCCTGCGGTGTCACCATCCAGTGCAATGATCGGTTCGGGGTGCATACGCCACATCAGGGTCAGCTGACCTTCGGTTATGGCGGTGCCCAAGGGTGCGACGGCGTGTTTGAAGCCGTATTGCGCCAAGGCGATGACGTCCATGTAACCCTCGGCCACGATTAATGCGTCTGCTTTGCCGGCCGCTTCGCGGGCGGGGCCGTGGTTGTACAGGCTGCGACCCTTGTCGAACAGGGCAGTTTCGTTGGAGTTAAGGTATTTGGCGCGGGCGTTTGGATCCATCGCGCGGCCACCAAAGGCGATGCAGCGCCCCTGTGCGTTGCGAATTGGGAACATGATGCGGCCACGGAATCGATCAAATGCCGCACCGCCGTCGTCGGGTTTAATTGCGAGGCCCGCATCGACGATTTTGGCCTCTTCAATGCCCTTGCCGCGTAGGTGTTGGGATAATGCGCCGCGATCATTGGGGGCAAAGCCGATTTCGAATGTGTTTTGCGTCTCTTGTGAGAGGCCGCGCTTTTGGATGTAATCGCGCGCCGCCTGTGCGTTGCCGGTGTTGAATTGGAGTTTGTAGAACTGAACGGCCTGTTCCATGATGTCGGCCAGTTCTTTGTTCTGATCCATCTTTTTCTGTGCTTGAGGATCACGGGCGGGCATTGTCATGCCTGCTTCACGTGCCAAGATTTCCACCGCTTCCATGAAGCCCACGTTTTCGGTGCCACGGATGAAGGAAATGGCGTCACCTTTTTCGTGGCACCCAAAGCAGTAGTAAAAACCCTTGCGGTCGTCGACGTGGAAAGAGGCGGTTTTTTCAGAATGAAACGGGCAGGGTGCCCAGTAATCGCCCTTGGATATATTGGTTTTCTTTTGTTCCCACGTCACCTTGCGCCCGACAACTTGGGACAGGGAAGCGCGGTCGCGCAATTCTTCTAAGAAACCAGGGGGCAGACTCATGAGGTTAATATGATGGTGTGGGGGGATGGACGCAAGGGGTGGGATGCCTGGCAGGCGCAGATATTTGAGCAAAGTAAAGTGGCGAGTTTAGTCCGTTATTGGATCGGGCAGGCCACGACCATTGTTCCACCAACGGTTGGGATTGGTGTTGTCGGGGGTGTAGGCGGCGCGGCTGGCGTGATCGTGGCGCAGGAAAATTACGGGCTCTTCGTAGTGGTGGACATGATGGATGGCGTCCATGACCAGTTCAAGAATTTTGGGATCACGGGGTAATGTGATTTTGAGTTCAACCATGGGGTAGGTTTCAGTTTGACCCGCCGCGTAGCCCTGTTTGTGGGTTGTGGTGGAGGAATTTTCCAATGGCTGTGCGGTTTCGCGACCCGTGGCGGAAACGCTGGCGTTGCGTTGGTAGCGACCGTAGGTCAGCGGGTAGACAGCCATGACCGCGTCAAGGATGCGATCTGTGTCGGCGGCCACCGTTTGGATTTCCAGTGTCCAGACAGGGATAAAATGGCCTGATTTGGCGCTGTAGGTTTCCAGGTTGCTCATTTAGGGGCGATGTTGATGGTTTGACGCAAGGAGTTATCGGATTGGTTGTAGATCCGGATGGTATCTGCGTCGTCGACGATGGCGAACCAATCGGCCCCTTTGGTATAGGCGGTGGCGGTAATTCCCGCGGGTAATGTAATGTCAGTCAATTGATTTGTGGGCGTAGATGATGGGAAGCGCATGACAAGCATCACAATCAACGCTATGAAGCCCACAATCATCACGATCAACAGGGTCGTAACCAAGCGGCGCAACAGTTTTAAGTTTGTTGGTTCTGCCGGAAATTCAGAAGGATCGTCCATGTCTGTGCCTCGTATTATCGAATTAACTGTGGGTGAAAACCCTGCGCCCCGTCTGGATAAGGCATTGGCGAAGGTTGTACCAGACGAAGTTACGTTAAGCCGATCACGCTTAACCAAGTTGATCGAAGCGGGGGCGGTGAGCCTGAATGGTGTGCCGATGACCGTGTTGAAATATAAGGCAACTGAAGGTGATGTGTTCACCGTGGTGATGCCGCCCGTTGAGGATTACGAAAACGCACAGCCCGAAGATATTCCATTGGATATTGTTTTTGAGGATGAGCATCTGATTATCGTTAATAAACCTGCGGGAATGGTGGTGCATCCTGCACCCGGTTCCGAACACGGGACGTTGGTGAATGCGTTGTTGCATCATTTTGATGGCAAACTGTCCGGTGTGGGCGGTGAAAAGCGCCCCGGTATTGTGCACCGCATTGATAAGGATACGTCGGGCCTGTTGGTCGTGGCGAAATCGGACGAGGCGCATGCTGGATTGGCGGCGCAGTTTGCCGATCACAGTATTTCACGCCGATATATGGCGATTTCTAAGGGAGTTCCGCTGAAAGGTGATCCGCGTTTGGGTGGGTTGCGCGGCGTGGCGTTCGAGGATGGTGGTGTAATCCGTGTTGCAACGAATATTGCACGCCACAAAACAGATCGTAAACGGATGGCCGTGGTACAGGATGCAGGGCGTCATGCGATTACGCGAGCTGTTGTGGTCGAAGATTTGGGGCATTCGGCATTGATGGAATGTTGGCTGGAAACAGGGCGCACGCATCAAATTCGCGTGCATTTCGCGCATATTGGCCATGGATTAGTGGGTGATCCGATTTATGGGCTGCGCAAAGCGATGCCCAGTTCGGCGTTCGCACCCGCTGATTTGTCATTCCTGAAGGGGTTTAATCGTCAAGCACTGCACGCGCGTTCATTAGGGTTTGTGCATCCTGTGACAGGCGAAAATGTAGAATTCGAAAGTAATATTCCCGAAGATTTTCAGGATTTATTAGAAATTTTAAGAAAATAAGTATTCGTTACGTTAGGTCATTTTTCGCCTAAGGTGTTGAAAGTAAATAACTTTACTTTCGTTTCTACTTGCAATTGAGTTACATTTGGCGTTCATAGCGTTGAATGCGCAGTTTTCGGCCATATGTATATTATACACGAACAGCGAATAGGGTGACATGAGTTACAGTAATTTACCAACACCAAGTCCAGAACAGGGTCTGAACCTTTATATGCAGGAAATTCGCAAATTTCCGATGCTTGAAAAGGAAGAGGAGTATCTGTTGGCGAAAGCGTGGGTCGAGCGCGAGGATACGGAATCTGCGCATAAAATGGTGACGTCACACCTACGATTGGCGGCGAAGATTGCCATGGGGTACCGTGGATATGGATTGCCCACCGCCGAAATTATTTCCGAGGCAAATGTAGGTCTGATGCAGGCGGTTAAGCGGTTTGACCCTGAAAAGGGATTCCGGTTGTCGACCTATGCTATGTGGTGGATCCGTGCCAGCATTCAGGAATTTATCCTGCGCAGTTGGTCGTTGGTTAAAATCGGGACAACCAGTGCGCAAAAGAAATTGTTCTTCAATCTGCGCAAGGCGAAAACCAAAATTGGCGCGATTGAAGCTGGTGATTTGCGCCCTGAAAATGTCGCGAAAATTGCGATTGAGTTGGGCGTGACGGAAACCGAAGTTATCTCGATGAACCGCCGTATGTCAGGGGGTGATGCCAGCCTGAACGTGCAAATTGGTGATCCCAATGAAGGCTCTGCCGAATGGCAGGATTGGTTGCAGGACGAAGATGCAGATCAGGCGGCAGATTACGAACGCAATGACGAGTTGGAAATCCGCCGTGAATTGATGGCCGAAGCGATGGATGTGTTGAATGATCGTGAAAAGGCGATTTTGACGGCGCGGCGTTTGCAGGACAAAGCAACCACATTGGAAGAGCTGTCAGGTGAGTTTAGCGTAAGCCGCGAACGTATTCGTCAGATCGAAGTGCGAGCCTTTGAAAAACTGCAGGATAAGATGCGCGAATTGGCGGAATCCAAAGGGTTGATGAAAAGTTAGGTTTCCGTTCCGGTTTTAATTCGCTATGTTTTGGCGAATTGAGGAATTGGTTGTGTTTCAACGCCTAAAATTTTTACTAACATTATTAAGTTGTACACGTGCGTACCAAAAATCTGCTTTGTTGCGCAAACATGGTCTTTCTCGACGCGCTAGGTTGGTGTCTTGTCAAAAAAATGGCCGAAACCCACATTTCGTTTTTTTGACTGACCAGATCGAGACCAATGATTTATTTCTTGTTAAGATTTCCATTGGGAAACAACAGCACTCGATAATTGAAGAATTCGATGCATTTAGGACAATGAATGCGTTGAAGCCCCCACAAAGTGGGTTTCGTTATCCAAAGATTTTTGACTGTGATTCTGATGTCCCATTTTTGCTGAGTGAATACATTTCGGGCGCTACGATTTTCGAAATCCTTAAACAAGACGGTTCGCCAGAAAATAGAGATTTGTATTTAAAGAAAACCCTTGATTGGATGCGTAATTTTCACGCAGCCCCATGCAAGAGTGAAGTCACGTGGTCTACGGATACATCGATTTTGTGGATAAAAGAGAATATAGAGTTCGCCTCAATCCAAGATCTTAAACTTCGCAAGTTTGCACAACAGTTGTTTGACAATCTTGTTCTGGACGCAGCAGGTGTTTTGGATGTGACCATGGGCGCAGTCCTTTGCCATGGAGATATTCACCTCGGGAATTTAATGTGGGATGGCAACGAGTTGTATGTTATCGATTTTTCGGATCTTCATGACTCAATTCCAGAGAAAGATTTGGGGCACCTTGCATTTACCTTCTCTATCCAAAATGAAACGGGGATGCTCGACATCTGTTCTCAAATACATGCGCAGTTCCCAAAACTGGATGCAGCCAGATTAAACTTCGAAGCCAAATCCAAAGCCGTTCAGGTATTGTTGGTGAATTTTACGAAAATTAAAAATTGGGCTGAATTGAGTAACGATAGCCAAATAACGGCTAGGAAGATGGCAAAAATTTTAAGAATTGATCACTCATTCTGAATTGATTGATCGGGATGAGAGGCTAACGAAGACAGCGTTGTTAACGCTGTCCCCAGTTGTCAATGAGAGAATGAACCGTTCATTTCAAGCATTAGTGTGTTGGGGTAAACGGGCGTTGAGTTAGGTTTTCGCCTCCATTGCTTCCAGCTCGTCAATCATTGAGCTGATCAGGCTTAACCCTTTGTCCCAGAATTTTGGATCGCTGGCATCCAGTCCGAACGGTGCCAGAAGTTCGGAGTGGTGTTTGGATCCACCCGCGCGCAACATGTCAAAATACTTGTCTTGGAAATCGTCACCGCTTTCTTCGTATACGGCGTACAATGCATTCACCAAGCCGTCACCGAAGGCATAGGCGTAGACGTAGAACGGCGAGTGGATGAAGTGGGGGATGTATGTCCAGAAGGTTTCATAACCTTTAACAAAGTTGAACACGGGCCCCAAAGATTCGGCCTGAATGGACATCCAAATTTCGTTGATTTGATCGGGGGTTAATTCGCCATCCGCACGCGCGGCGTGGAGTTTGCATTCAAAATCGTAAAACGCGATTTGGCGCACGACCGTGTTGATCATATCCTCGACTTTGCCCGCCAGCAGGCGTTTGCGTTGCGCGGGATTGGTGGCATTGTCCAACAATTTGCGGAAGGTAAGCATTTCACCGAATACGGATGCTGTTTCGGCCAATGTGAGGGGGGTAGAGGATAACAATTCGCCTTGGTCTGCGGCCAATACTTGGTGGACGCCGTGGCCCAGTTCGTGTGCCAATGTCATCACATCGCGTTGTTTTCCCATGTAATTTAGCATCACATAGGGGTGGACGTTGGTGACGGTGGGGTGTGCGAATGCGCCCGGTGCTTTGCCATCTTTGATGCCTGCGTCGATCCAGCCGTCGGTGAAAAACGGTGCCGCGATTTCAGCCATTTTGGGCGAGAAATCTGCATATGCTTCCATGACGGTTTTTTGTGCGTCTTCCCATTGGATGTTTGCGGTGTCTTCGCCATCAAGGGGCGCGTTGCGATCCCAAACTTCCATGGTTTCAAGACCCATCCATTTTGCCTTGAGCGCGTAATAACGGTGCGATAATTTGGGGTAGGCGGCAACGACGGCGTTGCGCAATGCTTCGACCACTTCGGGTTCAACCTGATTGGACAGGTGCCGCCCGAATTGCGGGGTCGGCATTTTACGCCAGCGATCTTCGATTTCTTTCTCTTTGGCCAATGTGTTGGTGATGCGCGAGAACAGGGAAATGTTATCAGCGAAAACTTTGATCAGCGCGCGTGTGCCTGTTTCGCGTTTGGCGCGGTCGGTATCCGAGAGCAGGTTTAGTGTAGCCTCGAGGTTCAGTTGTTCGCCGTTGACGTCGAAGGTCAGCGCGGCCATGGTTTCGTCAAATAAACGGTTCCATGCGGCGGCGCCCACGACCGATTGATCATGCAGGAATTGTTCCATTTCGTCGGACAATTGGTGCGGTTTCATTTTGCGCAAATTATCGAAAATGGGTTTGTATCGTGACAGCTTATCGTTTGTATTCAGCAGGTTGTTCATCACATCATCGTCGATGCGGTTGATTTCAAGGCTGAAGAAAACCAGTGGTGTGGTGAAATTGGTGATTTGGTTCTGCATGTCGGCCATGAATTTTGAACGATCTGCATCGGTGGTGTTTTGGTAATACCGCAAACCCGCGAATGACATCACGCGACCCGCGACATTCTGAATATCTTCGTAGCGTTCGATGCAGTTTAGCAATCCATCGGGGGTTAATCCGTCGAGTTCACCCTGATAATCCTTAGCGAATGCGGCACAGTTTTTTTCCAGCTCGACCAGATCATGTGTGATTTCGGGGCCGTCGGTTGAGGGGTACAAATCATCCAAGTTCCAATCGGGCAGATTGCCAAAATCGCCACCTGTTGGGTCGGTAGCATCATAGGTGATTTCGGGGAATTGGACGGGTTTGAACATGGGGGACTCCTTTGCGTTGCGTAAGGAGTACGCAAGCAGGCGGGGATTGAAAAGGGTTAGATTTCGCGGGTGCCTTTGGGCAGTGGTTTTTCGCGCAACACATCGGGTTTGCGTCGGATGATGATGTCACCGTTTGGCAAAACTTCGGGGGCGGAATAGTTTGACCAATCTTTGATCGTGTCCTGCAATTCATTCAAGGTCGGCCCCATTTCATCGATGAATTGTTGCATCAACCCTTCGGAATCGGTGGTGAATTGTTCCAACAGGTTCAAAAAACGATCAAACGTATCGCTTTCTTGGGCTTGGACAGGTGTCGCAAGGGTGGCCATCAGGGCGGGGATCAGGATCAGACGTTTCATATGTCTAATATAGCAATTTTGGGTGCGATTTTCCAGTATTTAGGAAAATCCCAAGTCCAATGTCACTGGGAAGTGATCGGAGGCGGTCAGCAAAGCCTGACAGAGTTCACTGGATTTAAAGCAATCTGGATGGTCGAATGGATGCCAAATTATCCATTTATGATTGCCGATGTCGGCCAGGTTTTTGCTGATCATGATATAATCAAGCAAGGCGTTCAGATAGGTTTTGGTGCGGTGATCAAAGAACCGAGATGTGGTGGGTTGCACCGCGAACGGGCGCGACAAGGCCTGTGCCGCGTGCGGGTCATACAGGCGTTTTTCAGATTTTTGTGTGGTGCCCAAAACGATCTCGATTCCTGAATGGCCAAACTCTGTTTCGAATTCATCAAGGCCGGGGCCATCGTTGAAATCACCCAGCACGATCAGGTGGTCCTTCTTGCGCAAATGTTGTTCGACGCGGCGTCTGATCCACAGGCATTGGGTCAATTGTTTGCGCCGATTGGAGATGGAGATTTTGGTGGCCTGCGCCTTGTTCTTGGCGCCGTGGGGAGCCTTGGATTTGGCGTGGACACCAATCAGGCGCAAGTTGGGGCCATCACCGCGTGGATTGATGACCAATTCCAACGGGGGTTTTGAAAACGTGACGGGCGTTTGTGCATCATCACCTTTGCCCAAAACGAATTGGGTGTCGAAGGCGGGTGCGCGTTTGGATGGTTTGAGGGGTGCATGAGATACATCCATTTTGGATGGGTCATAAAGCAATGCAATTTCTTGTTGGGTGTCGTTGGTGTACCCTGTGATTGCTTGGCTTTGACGCAGGCCAAAGTGACGGGCAAAATTTTCAAGCGCATGGGTGGATGAACGTTTATCTGTGGTGCTTGGTGCCTCAATGATCATAATTGCATCGGCATCAATCGCTTTAAATACGATGCCTAATGCATTGATTTGTTGTATTTTTTCCACGTCGTATCGCCCTGACCAACTGCTGTCGAGGATCAGTGCGTTGTCATCATCAAACAGGTTGGCAAACCATTCGACGTTATATGTAGCAATGCGCATTATGCGGCATCCTGGGCGTCATAAATCTCTTCCCATGCTTTGTTAATTGCGATCATTTTTTTGGTGGCCATTGTTATCGCCTCTTCGGGCAGTCCCTTGGACATTAAGATATCGGGGTGGGTTTCGCGGATTTTTTGACGCCAGATTTGGCGCACTTCTTCCAGTGGCGTTTCTGGTGTGACGCCCAAAACATCATAGGCATCGGGCGGGGCATCGGGGACAAATCGGGTGCGCATTGCGCGAAACGCCGCGTCGTCGATGGCAAATTTTAGGGCGACAGTGTGAACGAAATCATGTTCGGCGGGATGGTATTCCCCATCGGCGATGGCGATGTGGAACAGCCCCTCGACCAGGTTTTCCATTACGGGCATTTCGTCCTTGAACATTGCGGCGATGGTTGCGGCATAGGCTTCGTATCCGGCGACGTCTTGGCGTGCCAAATTGAACACTTTGGCGGCCTGTGCTTCGTCGCGTTTGGCGATATGGAACACTTGGCGAAAGGCGGCGACTTCGTCTTTGGTGACCAATCCATCGGCCTTGGCCATTTTTGCACCCAATGCGATCACGGCGATGGTAAACGCGACCGAGCGTTCGGGTTTGGTGCGCAGCTTATCCAACACCTCGGTCAGGCTTTGACCTTGGGTTAATGCGGCCATTGCCTCTGATATGCGTATCCATACTGACATGATATGCCTCTAGTCTGTTTTCGAATGATCTTGGTACAGGAGTTTTTGCATTAAGACCAGATCGTGCCATTGGTCAAATTTAAAACCCACTTTGGGCAGGTGCGCGCTTTGGTTGAAACCACAGGCGGTGTGAAATGCGATGCTGTTGGTGTTGTCGGCGTTAAGGGCGCCGATCAGGGTGTGAATGGCGTGGTTTTTCGCGTGGTTTTCAAGGGCAGTCATCAATTTGCGCCCATATCCCATGCGTTTGACATCGGGGTGGAGCCAGATGGTGTGTTCTGCGGTGTGTGCGTATCCCAATCCCGCACGGAAAGGACCGTACGAGGCGAAACCTTGCACATTGTTCGTACCGCAAACCCAAAACGGGCGGGTTTGGATTGCGGTGATGATGTCGGGGATGGTTTTGGCCACGGGATTAAAGGTGGCGGTGGTGTTTATGATGTAGTCATTCCATATCGCCGCAATGGCGGTGGCGTCGTCGGTTGTGGCGGGGCGGATTGTCATGGGGCGATATTGGCCGCTGTTTGCACGTTGTCAATCAATTGCGCTGTGCAGGCGGGGTTTTGCGCCGTGTATTTCCAGCGCCCATGCGGCGGGGGGTGCCATGCGGGCGCGGCGACGTTGTAACATCCAACGCGATTTATCGGCGCGATGTTGCGGTGACAGATGCCAGCGGGTTTCGACGCCTGCCGCGCCGCCATCACCCGGGGTTAAGATCAGCGCGATTGGATTGACCTTTTTGCGTTGCGCACCCGTTTCGGCCGCCAAATGAAGGCGGCGAATGGGTGTCAGGGGCGGTGGTTCGGGCAATTCGCCAATCACAAGGGGGACGCATCCCGCACGTAGGATTTCCTCGATGCACCACATGATGTCGTCGTAACGTTTGGGGGTGACGAAAGTGATCCGCGTGGGATCAATCAGCGGGCGAATGCCATCGCCCAGTAATCGGTCGGTTTCCCAATGGCTGTGAACCCAAAAAATATGCCCGTCGGTATTTTGTGCGGCCAACAGCGCCAATGTGCGCCGCGAAGGCCCACAAAATTCATGCGCCCGCGCATAGGTCAGGGACAGATCGCCCATAAAAGGCAGACCCGCAGGGGCGGCGTGGGGATGGCGGTATAACAGATTGGCAGACATGGGCTTACCATACCATGTTCGCGTTATGTTCTCAAGGGATTCGATTGGCGGTTTTGGCGCAATCCGTATCCTATGTTGTGTCCGCCTGTGTCACGATTTCGATTTCTTTCAGCTTCTCTATCCCCAGCAGATGCAGGGCGAGGCGTTCATAGGCGGTTTCAGATTTTCCGGTGCGAACCTTGTGCAAAAAGTACTTCTCGAACCCAATTTTCGCGGCGTGAACCCATTTACCGGACGATGACCAACTGACATTTCGCGGCGGAATCTGTGGTTGGGCGACGAAGGCGATGCCACCGTCGCCGAAATCCGCAAGGCAAACCGCGTTCCACGTTGCTTGGGCGTTTGACTGCTTGCCTTGGATCAACTGATCAATATTATGGGCTGCTGCCGAGACCATTGATTCAATCATGAAACCAGTTTTTGGCACCCCGACCGGCACGGCGGTTTTACCAACGGGCGGGATCGCCACGCAAACACCAATCGAAAAAATTTCTGGAAAGGCTGGGTTACTTTGATGTTTATCGGCGAGGATAAAGCCGCGCGGGTTGGTTAAACCCTTGATGTCACGCACGGCTTCGACGCCCCGAAAGGCCGGCAACATCATGGTAAATATCTGTGGCAGTTTATGGTCCTGTTTGACAGATCCATCCTGGGCCATCTCGGAGACCAGCATCTGATCAGGTTCCACCTTATCAACCCGCGCATTGCAGATCCATTTGATGTGATGTTGGCGTAATTCACTTTCGAGTAGCCCTTTGGTATCTCCTACGCCATCAAGCCCGAGGTGCCCGACATAGGGTTCTGAGGTTACAAATGTCATCGGCACTTGGTCGCGCACTTTGGCGTCGCGCAACGCCTTGTCTAGGATAAAGGCAAATTCATAAGCAGGTCCAAAGCAGGACGCGCCCTGTACCGCGCCGATTACGACCGGGCCGGGATTTTTAATTAAGGCATCAACAGCCTGTTTCGTTTGTAATGCGTGGTCAACATGACAGATCGACTGTGTATTGGCATCGGGACCCAAACCGTCGATCTCATCAAAGGCCAGTTCTGGCCCTGTCGCGATCACAAGGTAGTCGTAGTCGATTGATTGCCCGTCATTCAGTTCGATCCGTTTTTCTGTTGGGTGCAGTCGTTTCGCACCCTGTGCGTAAAGTTGAATATCGTGTTTGGCCAAGACTGGCCCAAGGTCGACCTCTATTGCATTACGATCTCGCCAACCGACACCAACCCACGGATTCGAGGGCACAAAATGGAATTTGTCGCCTTGTGACACGACAGAGATTTTATGTGTATCCGCCAATTTCTCGCGTAACTCATACGCCATGATTGTACCGCCAAGCCCAGCACCTAACACAATAACATGAACCACTGTATTTCCTCCAGATTTCCACAGATTGCTTTGGCATTCCAGATGCGGAGCCAACGCAACAATTATGAAAGTATAGATAATCGCCCTGCGGTTGAATTGATTTTTATCAATTTTGATCAGTGTCGAGAAGCTGGGCGCATTTGAAATTGTACCTTGTCAAAGAAATGGCATATCAATCAACGAGCGCGTTTGAAATTGTAAAAATGGAACATTCAATGAAATATAATAAATTAGGCCAAACTGATATTAACGTCAGCGAATTGTGTTTGGGGACGATGACGTGGGGGACGCAGAATACACAGGACGAGGCATTTTATCAGGCTGATACCGCCGTGGCGGCGGGGGTGAATTTTATTGATACGGCGCAGATGTATCCAGTGAATCCACTGAGTGCGGGTACCCAAGGCGACAGCGAGCGAATTTTGGGCAATTGGTTGGCGCAAGCGGGGCGTCGCGAAAAAGTTGTGGTGGCAACCAAGGTTGCGGGTAACGGTGTGAAATATATTCGCGATGGCGCGGATATAACGCGGGATGGAATTATGGCGGCGATTGATGCGTCGCTGACATCGCTGAAAACAGATTACATCGATTTGTATCAGTTGCATTGGCCCAATCGTGGGTCATATCATTTTCGCCAAAACTGGTCTTTTGATCCATCCAAGCAGGACAAGGCCAAGGTGTTGGAGAATATGTCAGAGGTTTTGGAAACCTGTGCGGAATTAGAAAAGGCGGGCAAGGTGCGCAGCTTTGGTTTGTCAAACGAGAGTGCCTGGGGCACCGCGCAGTGGTTGCGTTTGGCCGAGGATCGCGGATTGCCGCGCATGGCCAGCATTCAGAATGAATACAGCCTGTTGTGTCGTCTGTTTGATACGGATTTGGCCGAATTGTGTCACAACGAAAATGTGTCGTTATTGCCGTTTTCGCCCTTGGCGACGGGGATTTTATCGGGTCAGTATTTGGATGGTGCGATGCCCGCCGGTTCGCGTGCGACAGTGGCCAAAGGATTGGGGGGACGGATGCAACCCCGTATGCACACAGCAACGCAGGCCTATGCGGATATTGCCGCAAAACACGGTGTTAATTTGGTGCAAATGGCGTTGGCGTGGTGTTGTACACGCCCCAGTATGACCAGCGCGATTTTTGGCGCACGCACCGCCGCGCAGTTGGATGTGATTTTGAAATCCGTTGATGTGACGCTGAGTGTCGAGTGTTTGCGCGATATTGAAGATGCCCACAAAGCGCATCCAATGCCGTACTGATGTGGGCGCTGTTCGCGTTTGGCGCGGCCTTTGTTCAAAACCTGCGGTTCATGTTGCAAAAGCATTTGGCCGCGACGGGATTATCGCCAGCGGGTGCGACATTCGCACGGTTTGTGTGGTCTGCGCCGCTGGTTTTGATCGCTGTGTGGGTTTTGATGCGTTCGGGTGGGTATCAAATGCCACCACTGAGTGCGCGGTTCTATGGCTTTGCGATGATGGGGGGTATTTCGCAGATATTGGCGACTGTGGCGGTGGTCAAATTGTTTGCGCATCGCAATTTCGCGGTGGCATCGACGTTTAAGAAAACCGAAACATTGCAGGCGGCAATCTTGGGGGTTGTGGTGCTGGGTGATTTGGTTTCACCGCTGGGTTGGGTTGCGTTAATGGTTGGTTTGGCGGGGGTGATTTTATTGTCCTCGCAACCAATGAATGCACGTTGGAATGTGTTTAACGGTGCCACGGGTTTGGGATTGGGGGCTGGGTTTTTGTTTGGCGTTTCCGGTGTTGCGTACCGCGCGGCATCGACGTCTGTGGGGATGGAGGGTTATGTTCTGCGTGCCTTCATCACTTTGGGGTTTGTGGTGAGTTTTCAAACGCTGTTGATGTCGCTGTATTTACGGTTTCGCGAGCCTGACGAGATTCAAAAGGTGTTGCGGGCGTGGAAAGTGACGTTTTTCGTTGGGCTGTTTGGGATGATCGGGTCGATGTTTTGGTTCATGGCGTTCACATTGCAAAACGTGGCCTATGTTAAAATGGTGGGGCAGGTGGAATTGATTTTCGCCGCACTTGGTTCTTATTTTTTCTTTAAAGAGCGGATGACGGGGAGTGAGTTGGCAGGGATTGGTTTGATTTTGGCGTCAATCCTGTCTCTGATTACTACGCTTTAGAAAAGCCATGCATGCGTTTGGCCCATTGCAGGCCGACAAACGCACCCTTGATCCGTGGCAGCAAGTACAGCGCCATGGCCATGAACACGAGCGAAAAACTGACGGTTAGAATGATCGGGTTTGGGCGGTAAATCTCAAAGGCCATCAGCATCAAAGGTGCCAAAATGTGCCCTGTCAGTAATATGGTGACATAGGCCGGACCATCGTCAGCGCGTTGGTGATATAATTCTTGGCCACAAACAGGGCATTCATCGCGTACCTTTAGATAGCCGTTCATCAACGGCCCTGATCCGCAATTTGGACATTTGCGTTTCCAACCGCGTATTACGGCGGGTTTGACTGGGCGCTCAGAATATTGAGGGGGATAAAGTGTACTGTCTGTCATGGGGCATAGATAGTGATAATTCCCTAGAAATAAATGGGTAATTTTGCCCCGTGTCGGGATGTCGCAAATTAATTTCAGTTTTCGCGACGGAAAGGTGTTGCTGGCGCGTTTTATTACTGAAACGCAATGAAGCGTGGTTCAAAGGAGCAGAAAATGAACAAGATTGCAAAAGTAGTGGTATTGAGCGCGACAGCCCTGTCATTGATTGGCACGGTAAGTATGGCTGATGGCGCAAAACGCGGAGACCGTGATGGCATGAAACGTTTTGAGCAAATGGACACGAATGCTGACGGATTTGTGACCAAAGAAGAACTGCAAGCCAAACGCGCAGAGCATTTTGCCAAGACAGACGCAAATAACGATGGGTTTTTGAGCGTGGATGAAATGGCCGAAGGCATGTCAACCATGGGCAAAGGCATGATGGGCCAAAAGGGTATGATGGGCAAAGGCATGATGGGTAAAGGCATGATGGACGCTAGCGACAACATGAAGGCGCGTATGCTGCGCTTCATGGATGAAAATGGCGATGGCAAAGTAGCAATCGACGAGATGCCAACAGATGGCATGGACAACATGTTTACCCGCCTAGATGCCGACAAAGATGGCAAAATTTCCAAAGAGGAAATGAGCGACATGCAAGGCAAGAAGGGCAAAAATGGCATGAAGCGCGGTCATGACGATGACAACGACGACGGCTAATTTATGATGACCTTGGGCCACGTGCCCAAGGTTACAACCTTGTGGTTGGGAAAAGTAATGCGTAACTGTTTGGGATGACAATGCCATTTGATGATAGTGACATGCACGATGACGCACTGATGACGCTGTATGCCAATGGCGATAATACAGCGGCAAGCGTGTTGGCGTCACGACACACATCGCGCGTTTTGGCATTGGCATTTCGGATGTTGAATGACGCGGCCGAAGCCGAAGATGTGGCCCAAGAGGCGATGATGCGTTTGTGGAAAATCGCCCCAGAATGGCGGCGCGGCGAAGCCAAGGTTTCAACGTGGTTATATAAGGTTGCATCGAACCTGTGTTTGGATCGATTGCGCAAAACCCGCAATACGGCGCTGGATGATATACCAGAACCCGAAGATGATGCGCCAAGTGTGGAAGAAGCGATGTTGCAACAGGCCCGCGCGGCCAGTTTGCAAGAGGCGTTGGATGCATTGCCTGCGCGACAACGTTTGGCGGTGACATTGCGCCACATAGAAGAGTTGTCGAATCCAGAGATTGCATCGGTGATGGAAATCTCGGTTGAAGCCGTAGAGAGTTTAGTATCGCGTGGTAAAAGAGCCCTGAGCGCGATGTTGGTGGGGCAAAAAGCAAAGATTGGATTTGGAACATGACCCAGAAATTGCATAATGATTTATCGTTGAATGCATTGTTCAACGAAGCGAAATCGCAGAACGTGGATGTGCCTGATAGGTTGATGTCAGCGATATTGGCGGATGCTGATGGAATGCAGCGCACACCAATCGCACCCGTAGTACGCAGTTCATGGTGGTATGATCTGATCAATCAATTTGGTGGCCGACAGGCGGTCGCGGCATTTGCCAGCTTTGCGGTTTTTGGGATGTATATTGGGTACGCTGCACCCAGTCAGGTGTTGACGGGTTTTGGTGCTATTTCGGGCGAAATCGCACTGAATGAGGCGGGCTTCTCTGGTGCGACTGAATTCGAGCTTAGCTTGTTAGGGGAATGATATGGAACAGAAAGTAAAAATGGGCTGGAAAAAATACCTGTTGATTGGGTCATTGGGATTAAACCTGTTGGTTGCCTTTGCTGTTGGTGGTGCGGTTTTGAAATCGGGCAAGTCGGAAGGCCAACGATCAGGTGTGTTTTTACAAGGTGCCATGATGCATGCGCTGCCCAAGGAAGATCAGTCAATGTTGCGTGATCAGTTTCGGATGCACCGTGAAAAAATGAAATCAGGTCACATGACAAATGTTGAGCTGCGCACAGAATTAAAGGGTGCAATTAGGGCAGTGCCATTTGACGAGGCTGCATTATCGGCCGTTTTATCCAAGCAGCGTGATTTGCGCGATGGATTTGCCCAAGCTGGCGATGACGCAATGGTTACGGTGATTGCACAGATGAGTGACGCAGAGCGCGCACGCTTTGCAAAGAGTTTGAAGTTTCGTAATTTTAAGCCCAAGAAAAAATAATTAGGCGGCAGAAACGGAGATACAATTGCGCCCTTTTGCTTTTGCTTTGTAAAGTGCCAGGTCGGCGTTATGAACCAAGTCATTAGCGGTTTTATTGTGTGCTGTTCGTTTAGCCAAACCGATGCTGACGGTGATTTTTTGGCTGATTTTTCCGGCCATTAAATTAAATGGACGCTCTTCCACGACGGTGCGCAGACGTTCGGCCACCTCAAGTGCATGTTCCAAGGTTGTATCGGGAATGAGGATTAAAAACTCTTCGCCACCCATGCGTGCGACCATATCCATTGTACGGATGTTTTTGGTGATCCGTTTGGTGATTTGTTGCAAAATAATGTCGCCATTCACATGTCCCACCGTATCGTTCACGACTTTGAATTTGTCGATGTCCAGCATCATAGCCACCAGATTACGATTGTTGTCGGTGCTTGTTTGAAAACAGGTGGTTAAATATTTTTGAGCGTGCCGGCGGTTGAAAATTCCTGTCAGCGGATCGAAACACGCCTCTTTTACCCGTTGTTCAAGGATGCCGGTGAAATGCGCCTTGTGGCGATGCGCGGTGACAATCGATTGAATGCGGGCGTTGATTTTGTCCTCGGACACATCCGCCGCTAAACAATCCTCGCCGCCCAATTCAAAAATCCGCTTTGTTTGATTTGTTACCATCGGTGATAAAACACAAATGACGGGGATATTTTTGGTGAGTGGATCTGCTTTCAAATTAGACAGCAATTGAAATTGCGCATCGGCGCCGTACAGAACGATCAGATTTGTATTGGGTTGAATTTCGGCATTTTTACAGCCGGATTCAAGATGATAACTGTGGCCAATAGACGGTGCGACAACGAAGTTTGATTTTTTAGACGCGGCATGAATCACCGCGATATTGGATTTTATTTGGGGGTGCAGGGGCAATGTGATGGCGCTGTCGTCGAAACCAAATTGTTCGGTGGCGGTCGCGTGGGTTTTAAGGGTGTCCAATTCGACCTTGGAGCGGTACATTTGGCGCAGCCGCGACATCATCAGGTCGCTGTGAGCAGGGAACAATTGCATATCATCCACCAAGTTGACCAATGCTTTACCCCATTCGATTTGCTCGTCGCAATGGGCAAACATCATCACACTTATGTGGGATGATAACGGGTTTAATTTCAGTTTTTTACAAATGGCGTAGCCATCGGCGTCACCTAGATGGGTCGCCAATAAGATGATGTCGGGATTGAATGTAGTGACAGCGTTCACCAATTGTTCTGAATCACCCACAGATGTGGTTTCGAAATATTCAGCGGCCAAGGCGGCCTTGAGCGCGATACGATTGTTCGCGATTGAATCAGCTATTAATATTCGTCCTGCCATCTGGCAAACTCCATTGCGTTTAACGGGTAGTTAACTGTAAATGTATTAATGAATGCTTTCGATTAACCACTTATAAAGATGTATTTACAATGCGTGTCACACCCGCCTCGGCCGAGATTATCGGCCTGAAAGCCCTTGAATGGTTGGCCCAAGAGGACGATTTGTTGATGACGTTCCTGAGCAGCTCAGGTGCCGATATCAATGATGTCAAAGTGGGTGCCAAAGATCCTGCTTTTTTAGGGTCTGTTTTGGATTTCATTTTGATGGACGATGAATGGGTTAAGGGATTTTGCATGGCTGAAACCATGGAATTCACCGATCCATATATGGCGCGTCAGGCGTTACCGGGTGGGGATTTACCCAATTGGACATGAAAGATATTCGCGCGATCCTGTTCGATAAAGATGGCACATTGATCGATTTTGAGGCCAGTTGGGCACCCGGAATGCAGGCGCTGTTGGATGCAGTGGCCCCCAATGACCCAGATTTGCACGCCACCTTGGCGCGATCAGCGGGGTTTGATTGCATCGCCGGTACGTTTACGGGTGGGTCGGTTTTTGTGAATGGCACAACTGCGGATATGATGGATCATTGGAAATTGGCCGTTCCGACGTTGGATGCGGACGATGTCATGGCCAAGGGCGAAATTGCGTTTACGGGGCTGACGCCAGTGCCGTTGTGTGATTTGCCGACATTGATGCAACGTTTACGCGCAGATGGTTATGTTTTGGGTGTCGTCACCAATGCCGCATATGCGCCAACAATTGTGCAATTGGAAAAGCTGAACATTTTAGAACATTTCGACATGGTGATTGGCTGTGACAGTGGGTTCACACCCAAACCCGCAGGCGATACGATTGTTGGGTTTTGTCAGCAAATGGGATTTGATCCACAACAGGTCGCCATGGTGGGCGACAGCACGCATGATTTGAATGCGGGGCGCAATGCAGGTGTTGGTGTGAACGTTGGTGTTCTGTCGGGTCCCGCCAGCCACGCACAGATCGCGGATTTTGCGGATGTGATTTTGGATGACATCACAGGTCTGCCTGATATTTTTTCCTAGGTTTTCGAAAGCGGCGTGGCATGTCGGTTTTGGGCAACTTTCCGTCGTCTGACGTGGCAGTCTGTCCCAAACGGGAGACAAAACATGGCAATCAAGCGAACACGCACAGGTGGACGGGCGGGCAATCAACGCCGCGCCGTTAAAACCACAATCGAACAAATGCCATGGCGCCAAGTGGTGAATATCGATCGTCCCACCGAACCCTTGGGCGAAGACGGTATCGCGGCCATCAATGAGGGTGTGATCAAAATCCTAGAGGATATTGGCATCGAATTCATGAACCCCGAAGCCTTGGAAATCCTTAAAAAGGGTGGTGCGACGGTTAAGGGGGAAAATGTGCGCATTGGGCGTGAATTACTGGCCGAGATGTTGGCGCATGTGCCGCCCGAATTTTCGATTACACCGCGCAACCCCGAACGTGAAATTCGTTTGGGCGGAAAAAACATGGCCTTTGTGAACGTCTCATCGCCGCCAAACATGTGGGACTTGGAACGTGGCAAACGCGCGGGCGATTTTGAAGGCTTTAAGGATTTTATGAAACTAACACAGTATTTTAACTGTATCCATGTGGCCGGGGGATACCCTGTGGAACCTGTCGACATTCACGCATCTGTACGCCATTTGGATTGCTTGTACGAAAAACTGACGCTGACGGATAAGGTGACGCATGCGTATTCATTGGGCCAAGAGCGCGTCGAAGATGTGATGGAAATGGTGCGGATCGCGGGCGGTTTGACCCATGAAGAATTCGAAGAAAAACCGCGTATGTACACCAACATCAATTCGGTTTCGCCGCTGAAACATGATTTTCCAATGCTTGATGGCACCATCCGTTTGGCGCGGCGTGGTCAACCGATTGTGGTGACGCCGTTTACATTGGCGGGGGCGATGGCGCCTGTGACGATGTCGGGCGCGGTGACGTTATCGCTGGCCGAGGGTTTGGCCGCGATTGTGTTGATCCAGATGATCCGCAAGGGGTGTCCCGTCATGATCGGGACGTTTACATCCAACGTGGACATGAAATCGGGCGCACCTGCGTTTGGGACACCTGAATATATGCGCGCCACGCAAATGACGGGACAAATGGCGCGGTTTTACGGGTTACCGATGCGTTCGTCTGGCGTTTGCACCGCCAATGTGCCCGATGCACAGGCAATGTGGGAAACATCGAATTCATTGTGGGCGGCGGTACAATCGGGGACGAATTTGGTTTATCATTCCGCCGGTTGGCTAGAGGGTGGATTGATTGCCAGTCCCGAAAAATTCATCATGGATTGCGAGGTTTTGCAACATATTCAACGCTATATGGAACCATCGATCTGCGCCACAGATGTGAATGATATTGCGGTCGATGCGGTGCGTGAAGTGGGGCATTTACCGGGGGCGAATTATTTCTCGATTGATCACACACAGGAACGGTATGTGGATGCGTTTTATGCGCCGTTTTTGTCGGAGTGGACGAACTACGAGGCATGGGATTTAAATGGCGCCGAATGGACGGTGCAACGTGCCCACAAGATGTACAAGGCGATCATAAACGAATTCGAAGCCCCCCCGATGGATGAGGGTATCAAAGAGGAATTGCAGGCATTTGTAGCCAAGCGTAAGGCAGAGGGCGGCGCACCGACTGATTTTTAATAAAATACGAGGCGGATTTTAGTCTTAAATTCAAACATTCCTTAATTAACCAATGCTAGTTTGGCGTAAGGTTGACCAAAGGCATGCCCATGCATGGGATTATTAATCGTGGACTACAGAATTTTGTTTTAAATATATATGGCAATGATGTCTGGGAAGACGTCTGTGCGGACGCTGGGGTGACGTACAATAATTTCGAAACCATGTTGACCTATGACGACATCATAACAGAACAGGTTTTGGATGCGATTGGCGGGGCGGTTAACCGCACGCGATCCGACATATTAGAAGATTTTGGAACATTTATCGTGTCCGAGCATTGTTCCGCATCGGTGCGCAAATTGTTACGCTTGGGTGGCGAAACATTCGTTGAATTTTTGCATTCATTAGAGGATGTGTACGACCGCGTGCAAATTGCGATCCCTGATTTAGAAACGCCAACCATGCGTTTGAAAGTGAAGTCAAAACAGGAATATGTTCTGCGCTATGAATTTTATAAATGCGGATACGGCGCGGTTTTTCTGGGATTATTGCGTGCGATGGCCGATGACTATGGATCCTTGGTGACGATCAATCATGAATCTCGAAACTTCGCCGATGTTGATAAGGACATTTTTTATATTCATGTATTCGAGGATCGTTGGACAGATGACACAGTCAGGGTGGCATAGAGATGAATGATATGACGCCCATCGATTTGCATCTGAATTTCGCCATTTTGAACAAGTTTATGCCGATGCATGTTTTGTTGGATACGCAATGGCGTGTGCGCCATGTTGGGCCTACCATGAAAAAACTGGGATTATTGGACGCACAAATAGGGCGGTATTTCTTAGATATTTTTGATGTTTTGCATCCACGACGCTTTGCACAATCCAATGCGCGATTGGCAGAAACGGGTGGCAAAATGAAGGCCTGCCTGAAAGAGGGGACCCCAGGGAAATTAAAAGGTTTTGCACAGATTTTGCCCGCAGATCAGGGAGTATTGATTAACTTTTCGCTGGGCGCGGGGATGGTACAGGCAATTGACCGTGATGGATTGCTGGCGCGTGATTTTGCACCCACTGATGCCAGCATTGACCTGTTGTATTTGATCGAAGTGCAACGTGCATTGTTGTCAGAAGCGCGGATAACGGCCCAAAAGATGCACCGTGATCGCAGCAGTGCCATGGTCAAGGCGGATACGGATGTTTTGACCGGTCTCAGCAATCGCCGTGGAATGGAGGCGTTTGTGGATCGGATCATGGCACGTAAAACCTTCGTACCGTTCGCATTTTTGATGATTGATTTGGATTTTTTTAAGCAGGTCAATGACACGATGGGTCACGCGGCAGGGGACGCCGTTTTAAGCAAGGTTGCGGCGCGTTTAATGGCGCTGACACGTCGTGGTGATTTGGTGGCACGCACGGGAGGGGATGAGTTTAATATCATTTTGCCTGATTTTGTCGACCTGACGGCGGCGATGAACATGTCCAAGCGGATTATCGCGGAATTAAAACGTGATATTATGTTTGGCGATGAGATATGCACAATTGGCGCCAGTATTGGTGCGACGATTGTCTGTGATAAAACCGATTTTGAGACCGTCACACAGGACGTCGACAAAGCACTATATGCCAGCAAGGAAAATGGCCGAGGGCAGGTTACAATGGTATAAAGTGGGGTTTCCCACCGTATGAATACGCATTTCCCTGTAATTGGTGGGGTGGGAAATGGTACCAGCGCCCCGATTTGAACGGGGTGCCTCCTGATCCACAATCAGGCGCTCTAACCAAGTGAGCTACGCCGGCACTGTGGGTCATTTATCCCAAGGATTTGCAACTGGCAAGTCCGATCATGCTTGAATTTGTGACTTTCTGTTGATAGATCGCAAAAAACTTTCACTGTGAACAGGTAAATCGCCATGGGTATTAATTCAGAAGTCGACATCGAAGCAAATTTGCAAATTGGCCCAACTAGCGAAGGTATGGTGCGGTTGTTTATTCAAGGCAAGGGAATCGAAGTGCCCTTGGATTTCGAACCAGAGGAAGCTGAAGAGATCGCCGAAGAAATTCGCGCGGCAGCTGCCAAGGCGCGTGCGCAGCATAAGCGTTAAAGACGCGGATCGATGTGAGTTTGAAGGCGCTGCGCCGCGTTTCTTGCTAATTTTAGCGTGATTTTCTTGCGGCGTGCGGGGGGCAATTGGTGTTCCGGTGCATCGCGGATGATTTCAGCGCTGTAGGCGTCGGCGAAGATAAGGCCGGTATCATCAGGTAGCAGTGTGATTGGAAAGTCGGGGCTGACCGCCCAGAAATAACGATCACACCATTCAAGATAGCCGCGCCATTTTGTATCAGCCTGAAAATCGGCCTTGCTAGATTTGCATTCAACGATCCAGATTTGGCCTTTGGGGCCAATGGCGATGACGTCAACGCGCAATCCACGGGTTGGGACAAATTCCAAAAGGCTGTCGAAGTTTAGCCCGCGCATATGGCGCGCAACGCCCCGTGCCAACATTTGCCCCGCTTGATATTCACTGTCCATTCCGCACCCTAGGGCGGGGGATAGGATCAGATCAAGCCAATCTGCGAGAGGCGGGTTTCATAAGTTTTGGCCAAACGATCCATTGAATAACGATCTTGGACATGCTTTTGGCCTGCATCGGCGCGAGTTTTGGCGGTGTCAGCGTTGTGATACACATCCCACATTTTTTGCGACAGATCAGTCATGTCAATGTCGGCCCATTGCGCCCCGTGAGCGTTATAAATCGCGTGATCCTGTGGGACATCGACCAATTTATAGTCAACTGGATAGGCGGTTTGCGGATTGCAAAAATCGGTTACACCGCCCCAATCGGTGACAATTGTTGGCTTGCATAAACCCAGCGCGTAGGCGGGCAGATAGCCAAAACCCTCGCCGCGATGAGCGGAAACGACACAATCGGCGCGCGCCATCAGGCGGAAAAGGTATTCCAAGGGGAGCATTTTTTCGATCAAAGTTATGCGCGGATCATGGGATGCAGCGCGGCGAATTTGCCCCAACTGATCCATCGGATCACCCCAATGCCCCGTAGTGGTGGGGGTGGTTTTCAACACCAAACGATGATCTGGGTGCTTGCTTTTTGTAAATGTATTTTGAAAGGCCTGCACCACGGCCATGGGATTCTTACGCTCTACGGACGAGTGAAAATCAAAACCCGAAAAGAATGTGAACAGGTTTGGATCAGGGCGCGTGATCGATGACAGTTTGGTTAAGTAATCCAACTCGTTCAACGCTTTTCCAACCATGGTGACGGTTTTCGCACCTGCCTGACGGTACAAATCTGCCACGAATGTGGAGGGAGCCCAAATTTCGTTAACCATGTTTATACCAAGGCGGTGTGCGGTTGGTACCCGACTGGTTTCCCACAGGAAAAAACCGACGTGATAGACATCATTGCGGTGGGCATACTGCGGTGTCATAATGTTCATCGGTACGCGTTCCGCATTGATGTGATGCAAAACGAAATCACCCTTAGCAGCGCGCGAACTGTGGCGTCCGTCGATTTGTTTGAACCCAGTGTCAAGATTACGTGTCTTGTAGTATAATCCAATTTTATCAAACGCTTGTAAAGACATCCTCATGTTTACGCCTAAACCAGTTTCCTGTTTGGGAAGGCCGATGATTTCGGTGATGTGATCGGGTGCTAAGGGTGTGATTTTACGCGATGCAAAGCCAGTGAATACGGGGGCAATGGCGCAAGGTGATTTGGCAAACCACGTCGCAATCTCGGTTGATTTCCATGGGTTCATCCGACTGTCTGTGCTGAGTTTTATGCGACATAAAAGTGCCAATAGAATTGCCATGCCAGTGGGGCCGTTCCGGAAGCGGCGCAAGTGTAAAAGGCGATTTAATTCCAGCGAGTGATGCGGCTCTTTAACCGGGTTGTTTAAGAACGCTTCGATCTGATCAACCATCGCATCGGATGGAATTAACGCGGTGCCATCCACATTCACACTGGGCCCGGGCACCCAAAATTCAGACAGCTTTTCGCGCGCGGTGGTGTGGTACCATTTCATCGCGTCATTGCGACCCGTTGGGGTTTTTAAATTAAATGTATGCTTGCGATTCAGGACGTTAAGCAAATGCGCGGCGTAGGTCGGGATTTTTAACGCAGGATCGGGTGCCAGAGCCATGTCCAGAACAGGATAGGGCGGCAAGGAGTGTTGAATGAATGGATCATTTGGCACCGTTTGTTTTTTCAGGCGTTTGATCACGCTGGTTTTATACAAGCTGTGGTGCGTGGCAAACGTGCAGATTTGCGTCAATGCGTGATCGGTGGTTTTGGTGGCCGTCAGATAACGATGCAGCTTTAGGGCGGTGAATTTTCCGTCGCTATTGCGAAAATTGGCGTGTTCGATCACCGTGTTTTGTGTGGTTGTCATATCCTGAAGGGGAATTTTGGCACCTAAAATTGTCTGATAAGCCTGCGCGGCACCATTTGTGGTCGCAAATTTAGTGGCGCGGTGATCGCGCGCAAGAGCCGCAGCCCCAAAGCATTGCAAGGGCGTGCCGATCAAGGTGACATCGCGCCCCGCATCCTGTAAATGGCGGGCGAATTTCAGGATGCGCATGCGTTCCTTGGTTTTCCCCCAAAGATTTTTGGATCGGTATTTTGGCGTGCGTATCGTTTCCAAAAACACCACACAATGATCATATCGCGTCATGAATGCAGTGCTTTGTTTGAATTTATGCGGTGTGCGGAAATTAACGATGTTTCGCACCATTGGATTGGCGGTTGGGGCGACGGTTTCAACGGTGTGACCTGCGTCCACCAATGCGGCGGTCAGTTTCATCATTTCCACCTGTGCTAACGCGGCGTCTGTATTGATTTCACCATATATCAGAATTGATTTTGGCCGCGATGTTTGTGCCGTCGGACGACGGGTTTTAAATGCGGTGCGATCAAAGTGCATATGATTATCCTCTGCTTGAAGCCGTGCGTTTTTTGCATCCTTTCAGGCAGCTGTTAATAAAGGTTAAATAAAATGCGACTCAAATTAAATTCGTGATCTCTGACAGGCCTTGTAGGTTTGCACTTAAGCGCGTATATTAAGCAGTGGCGGGTTCTGCCCTTCTGGTTAGAAGCCCTATTTCAGTGGCCGATAATCTTTCTTGAGGGAACTGGCTCTGTGACTGACCCTGGTCTATCATATCCGGTACCCACCTGTTTTACACAGGCAACGAAATTTCACGCTTCGACCGTTGGTTGTAAGTGGTTGCAATGATACCGCGAACTATTGTGGGCCCGCCGCTTTTGGACTGTTTGTTTACGATCTTTTTGATAAAAGAATTCCATGAGTGATATTCAAAACCTTAAAGCGCTGTGCCGCAAGGCTGCGTTTGCGGCGCGCGCAAAAGCGCATACATTGGGGTTGGACGCCGAGGCGAACGCCCAGCTGACCTCGTTTCTTAAAATGCAGGATGAAAATTTGGTGATTTCGGCTTATTTGCCGATCCGTACCGAGTTGTCGCCCATCAAGACCATGGATAATATGGTGCGCCGTGGGCGCGATGTTTGTGTGCCTGTGGTTGTTGGGAATGGTAAGCCGTTGGTCTTTCGCCGCTGGACGCCCGATTGCGAAATGGTTGAGGCCGCGTTTGGGGTGATGGTTCCTGTGAACACAGAGGTTTTGGTGCCTGATATTATGATCACGCCCTTAGCGGCGTTTGATATGCATGGGTACCGCTGTGGGTATGGTGGTGGGTTTTATGACCGATCCTTTGCGCAGATCAGTGAACACAAGCGGGTTCAGGCGATTGGATATGCGTATTCCGCCCAAGAGGTGATGATGGTGCCACGCGAAGACACGGATTATCGCCTTGATGCGATGATAACTGAACGGGGCATCTTGTCCTTTGGCGATAAGGCGCGTATCGCGGGTTTATGAGACTTTTATTCCTTGGTGACGTCATGGGCCGCACAGGCCGCAAAGCAATCAGCGAACGCTTGATGCGTTTACGCGACGAATGGCGTTTGGATTTCGTCGTTGTGAACGGCGAAAATGCCACCGGTGGCATGGGATTGTCGGCCGGCCACGCCAAAGTATTGCTGGAAGCGGGGGCGGATTGCATCACCTTGGGCGATCATGCGTTTGATCAGCGTGACATGTTATCGTTTTGCGAACAGGAACCACGCATTGTGCGGCCATTGAATATCGCCAAGGCGGCACCGGGCAAAGGTGTGCGGGTAATCAAGGCACAAAACGGCAAGAAGGTTTTGGTGACACAGGCATTGGGCCAAGTGTTTATGAAAAAGCCGTTTGATGATCCGTTTTCCGCGCTGGATGCCACGTTGCGCACCGCGCCGATGGGTGGGGCTGTGGATGCGGTAATTGTGGATTTTCATGCAGAAGCAACATCCGAAAAGGTGGCGATGGGGCATTGGTTGGATGGGCGCGCATCCATGGTTGTGGGCACGCATACGCATATTCCCACGGCAGATGCACAGATTTTACCGCGTGGCACCGCGCATCAGTCCGATGCGGGGATGTGTGGCGATTATAACAGCGTGATTGGCATGCAAAAGGATGAACCCCTGCGCCGCTTTATCACCGGTATGAACAAGGATCGGTTTACCCCCGCCGCCGACGAGGCGACACTGTGTGGGTTGTTTGTGGAAACGGACGACAGCACGGGGTTGGCCAAAGAGGTCGTGCAAATCCGTGTTGGCGGACGTTTGCAACAATCCGTACCTACATGAGAAGCCAGACGTGGCTGTATTTGCCGCTGACCTTGATTGGGGCGACGTGGGGTTTGACGGTGCCCGCAATGAAAATTGCGGTTGATGGCGGATATCCCGTGACCGGAGTTTTGTTTTGGCAGGTGGCACTGGCCAGTTTAGTGGCATTTGGTGCGTTTTTGTTCAAACGGCGTCGTATCAGCATTACCAAACGGCGATTGGTGTTGTTTGCGTGGATCACCGCCTTTGGCAGTGTGTTACCGGGCATTGTTTCGTATACTGCGGCGGCACAGCTACCCGCCGGGGTGATGGCAATCACCATTGCGATGGTACCGATTTTCATCATGCCGATTGCAATTATGACTGGCCACGAAGTGTTTCAGGCAAAACGTGTGGTGGGTGTGTTGATGGGCGCATTGGCGATTTTCCTGCTGATTGGTCCAGATACAAGTCTGCCTGACCCAAGTAAGGCAGTTTTCGTATTGTTGGCATTGCTGTCACCGCTGTTTTATTCGTTCGAGGATAATTTCATCGCCTATTATGGATTGGATGGTTTGACCGCCATCGAGACATTGTTGGGCTCGGCGTTGCTGGGTGTGATTGTGATGGGTGTTGTTGTTGTGACGCAGGGGACATTCATTCCGATCTGGCAGGACGGGGTTTCAGCCGCTGATTGGGCAATTTTGGTGATTGGGCTGACCACGGGTATTGCCTATGCAGGGTTTATTTGGATCATTGGACAGGCGGGTCCGGTGTTTTCAGGGCAAATCGCGTATCTGGTTACAATTTTTGGCGTTTTATGGTCGATGTTTTTGTTGGGCGAAAATTACTCTGGCTATATCTGGTTGGCATTTGTTGTGATGTTGTTTGGCATGTTTTTGGTACGTCCGCGCACTGATGGGGTTGAGCCTGTCGAGCCATAGGCTACATTGAGCCTAACACACAAAGGTATCCGTTATGTTGGCCGATTTCATCCCGGTAGAATTTCACGCCTATATTGCCATCGCGTTGATTGCCGTGATGTTTGTCGGTTTTATCAAAGAATTATATCCCACAGAAGTGATCGCGTTAAGTGGGGCGGCGTTTTTGATGCTGACGGGGATATTGCCATACAGCGACGCCATGGCGGTATTTTCGAACCCAGCGCCGTGGACGATTGCCGCGATGTTTATCCTGTCGGGCGCGTTGGTGCGCACCGGTGCTTTGTCCAACTTAACAGGGTTTGTGGCCGCCAAGGGGGCACAGAATCCGAAAATGGTTTTGGCGGGTTTGGGCGTGTTCGTGGTGATTGCGTCAGCGTTTATGAATAACACACCTGTGGTGGTGATTATGATCCCAATTGCGGTGCAGATGGCCAAAATCATGGGGGTTTCGGGATCGAAATTATTGATCCCACTATCATATATGGCGATCTTGGGTGGGATTTTGACCTTGATCGGGACATCCACAAACCTGTTGGTGGACGGTGTGGCGCGTGCCAATGGGTTGGCACCCTTCACAATGTTCGAGGTGACGCCATTGGCGATAATTTTGGTGTTGGTTGGCGCGGTTTATTTGCGCCTGTTTGCCAATAAATTATTGCCATCGCGCGAAAGCATGGCCGATTTACTGGGCAGTGCGGGAACCAAGAAATTCATCACCGAAGTGCTGATCCCCAAGGGTAGTACATTGATTGGTGAAAACCCGCGCGACGTTGACGCATTTAAACGCGAAGGTGGGCGGGTGATTGATGTGGTGCGCCGCAAGGACAGTTTGCGTAAATCCTTGGCCGAAGTGACATTAAGGGCAGGCGACCGTGTGGTGATGAAAACGCCTGTCAGTGAATTGCTGGGCTTGGCGGATGATAAGGACGTGGTTTTAGGCGAGCGCGGCTCATCCAACGAGGCAACAACGGTTGAGGCGTTGATCACACCGGGTTGTAAAATGATTGGGCGCAAAATTGGCGAAATGCATTTGCGCCGCTCGTTTGGTGTTTATGCAATTGCGCTGCACCGCAAGAACCAAAACATCGGACAAAAGCTGGATGATATTGCGATCCGCGTTGGTGACACGATTTTGTTTGAGGGGACGGCCGAGGATATTGGCCGTATGGCGCGTGAAATGGGGCTGGTGGATTTAGCACAGCCTACCGAGCGTTCATATCGGCGTAAAAAAGCTCCGATTGTGATTTTGGGGCTAGCAGCGGTTGTGGTATTGGCCGCGCTGGGTGTGGCGCCGATATTCAGTGTGGCGGCGGTTGGTGTCGCGGCTGTATTGTTGTCACGCTGTATCGATGCCGAGGAGGCGTTTGATGCGGTCGATGGGCGGTTATTGGTTTTAATCTTCTCGATGTTGGCGATTGGTGCGGGGTTACAAGCATCGGGCGCGGTGGCATTGATTGCCAATGCGGTGGCACCGCAATTGATTGGGCTACATCCGTTTTTCGTCGTCTGGGCGATTTATTTGCTGACTTCGCTTTTGACGGAATTGGTATCGAACAATGCGGTGGCGGTGGTTGTAACGCCGATTGCGATTGCACTGGCGACGGCGCTGGGCATTGATCCCCGGCCATTGGTTGTGGCGGTTATGGTTGCGGCCAGTGCCAGTTTTGCAACCCCGATTGGGTACCAAACAAACACGCTGGTTTATGGACCAGGAGGATATGCGTTTACGGATTTCCTGAAAATTGGTGTGCCGTTGAATATCATTATCGGAGTTGTTGCGTCTGCGTTGATCCCCTATTTTTGGCCGTTATAACATCTGACCCTTCGGGCGGAAGATATTTGAACAAAGTAAAGGGGGGCGGTATTGAAACCTGCGTCCCTATTTTGTAGGAAGCGTGCAGATAGATTTTATGTAAGGGGTTCGCATCATGGCAGGCCATTCCAAATGGGCAAATATTCAGCACCGCAAGGGGCGTCAGGATAAGCTGCGCTCGAAGTTGTTTTCGAAACTTTCGAAAGAGATCACGGTTGCGGCGAAAATGGGTGATCCCGATCCCGACAAAAACCCACGTTTGCGTTTAGCTGTTAAAGAAGCGAAGTCAAGTTCAGTACCCAAGGACGTGATTGATCGCGCCATTGGTAAGGCAAGTGCGGCAGACGGTGAAAACTATGACGAAATTCGATACGAAGGTTATGGCCCGAATGGTGTAGCGGTGATCGTCGAGGCGATGACGGACAATAAGAATCGCACGGCGTCGTCTGTGCGGTCGTTGTTTACAAAATCGGGTGGTAATCTGGCGGAAACCGGTGCGGTTTCGTTTATGTTCGAGCGTAAAGGGTTGGTTGTTTACAAATCGGACGTTGCTGACGCCGATACGATGTTTGAACACGCAATCGAAGCGGGCGCCGAGGATGTGGAATCGTCCGAGGATGGTCATGACATTTACTGTGGTGACACAGACCTGAACGAAGTGTCCAAAGCATTAGAAGCGGCGCTGGGCGAAAGTGAGACGACCAAGTTAATCTGGAAGCCAACCACGATGACGGAACTGGATTTGGAAGGCGCGGAAAAATTGATGCGCTTGATCGAAAATCTGGAAGATGACGATGATGTGCAGAATATCACAACCAATATGGATGTGTCAGACGAGATTATGGCGCAACTTTAATCTGATAGCGCAAATTGATTAATGCCCGCGAAAAGGTGCGTTGTTGAAACGCAATCCTTTCGCGGGTTTTTGTGTCTGGCGATCAGGCGCACATTCGTTTGTAAGCGCCAAACCCAACCATTCCTGTCAACATGGCGGTCAGGAAAACAACGCCGCTGAGGCCACCAAAAGTCAAAGAGGCCATTGCGGGACCAGGGCAGAAACCCGCCAACGCCCAACCCATGCCAAACAGAACAGCACCGATAATTAAGGGGCGATCCATTTGGACGTTTGGGGATTTAGGCAGAGGCGATCCGACATAAGATTTGTTGCGATATTCGGCGTAACGCCATGCAAAAAACATCGGAACAATCGCACCAGCCATGACAAAAATAAGGGCCGGATTCCATGCGCCGAACAAGTCAAGGAAACCTTGGACCTTTAAGGTATCTGTCATGCCGGAAATCACAAGGCCAAGGCCGAACAGAGAGCCTGTTAAAAGGGAGATGAAATTTCTCATGGCAGAACACCGATAGCACGCGCAAGGATAATGGTGACAACACCAGCGCCAATGTAAACGAGGGTGGATAATAAAGAACGCAGGGACAGGCGCGATATGCCGCAAACCCCGTGTCCAGATGTGCAACCAGAGCCAAGGCGTGTGCCTACGCCAACCAACAATCCAGCAACGATCAGCAGCGCAATATTTGAGGTCGCATTGGTGGGAGGCAGGGTTTTGAACATGCCCAACACCGCAGGCGCGCCAATCATGCCAAGGATGAACAAGGTGCGTTCCATGATGTTTGCACGACCCGTGCCGTCAACCAAACCGCCAACGATGGCGGATGCGCCCATAATACGGCCATTGACCAACAAAAAAAGCGCCCCAGCGCCGCCAATCATCAGCCCGCCAATCAGGGCGTAAATCCAACTTGAATAATCCACGATATTTCCTTTGTGTGTTTTGCACGCGACATTATGCCTGTTTTTCATCAGAGGAAAGATGAAATATATTCAAAAAGAACAATATGACAGGGATGCCCGCGTTTTTCGGGTTAATGGCCTTTAATACCGTTGTTGTCGGTTATCTTGGGGTTCGTGTGTTAATTGATGGCTGACGTGCGGGGCGAAGGGTGCTATTGGGGGCTATAGAAAATGTATAAATCCATCGAATTCCATTTCGGTGACGCTTGAACAAAGGAGGCTTGTCATGCGCATAGGGACACCTAAAGAGATTTTCCTAGGGGAAAACCGAGTGGCAATGACGCCAGAATCGGCGCTACAATTGCAAAAACTGGGTTATGAATGTGTGATCGAAAAGGGAGCCGGTGTTGCGGCACGTTTTTCTGATCAAGATTACAAGGATGCAGGGGTTAAGGTTGTTGCAACCGCTGCTGCATTGTACAAAGAGTCGGACGTTGTTGCCAAAGTACGCCCACCCGAAGACGTGGAAATTAAACGATTGAAACAGGGGCAAACCCTGATTTCATTCTTTTACCCCGCGCAAAATGCGGAATTGATGGAAGCGGCCAACGCCAAGGGCGCGCATGTGATCGCCATGGATATGGTGCCGCGCATCAGCCGCGCACAGAAAATGGACGCCCTGTCGTCGATGGCCAATATCGCGGGGTACCGCGCGGTGATGGAGGCGGGCAATAATTTTGGCCGTTTCTTTACCGGTCAAATTACCGCCGCTGGCAAAGTACCACCCGCCAAAGTTTTGGTTGTGGGTGCAGGTGTTGCAGGTTTGGCCGCAATCGGTGCGGCGACGTCGTTGGGTGCGATGGTCTACGCATTTGATGTGCGCCCCGAAGTCGCCGAACAGATCGAAAGCATGGGCGCAGAATTTGTGTATCTGGATTTCGAAGAAGCACAAACTGATGGTGCTGAAACGGGTGGTTACGCCGCCCCGTCCAGCCCCGAATTTCGTGAAAAACAATTGGCCAAGTTCCGCGCGTTGGCGCCAGAGATGGACATCGTGATTACCACGGCGTTGATCCCTGGGCGTGATGCGCCAAAATTATGGTTGGCTGATATGGTTGCGTTGCAAAAACCAGGCTCGGTTGTTGTGGATTTGGCGGCAGAGCGCGGTGGCAATTGTGATTTGACCGTTGCTGATCAGAAAATCATCTCGGACAATGCAGTGACAATCATTGGCTACACCGATTTGCCCAGCCGCATGGCCGCGCAATCATCCACCCTGTATGCCACAAATATTCGCCACATGATGACAGATTTGACGCCCAACAAGGACGGCAAGTTAAAACATGACATGAAGGATGATGTGATCCGTGGGGCCACGGCCACATATAAGGGCAAAATCACATTTCCACCGCCACCGCCCAAAATTGCGGCGATTGCGGCCAAAAAACCCACAGCACCAGAACCCACAGCGGCAGAAATTGCCGCAGCAGATGCGGCGGCGATGAAAAAAGCAGGCGCGCAACAAACCGCGTTGTTGGTTGTGGGTGGCCTGTTGATGTTGTGGATTGGGGCATACGCGCCCGCATCATTCATGCAACATTTCATCGTGTTCGTGTTGGCGTGCTTTATCGGATTCCAAGTGATTTGGAATGTTAGTCATTCATTACACACGCCATTAATGGCGATCACAAACGCGATTTCGGGGATTATTATCTTGGGCGCATTGCTGCAAATTGGCGGCAATGGGTTTATCGTGACTGTGTTGGCCAGCATTTCGGTGCTGATTGCCACGATCAACATCGTGGGTGGCTTTATGGTGACCCGCCGTATGTTGCAAATGTTTCAGAAATCATAGGGGATAATTATGAGCGCAGGTATCGTAACAGCCGCATATATCGCGGCATCGGTTTTGTTCATTCTGGCCCTTGGCGGATTGAGCAATCAAGAGAAAGCAAAACGCGCCGTTTGGTTTGGAATTGTTGGTATGGGATTGGCCGTGTTTGCCACGGTGTTCGGCCCTGGTGTTGGCGGTTGGTCGTTGGTGTTGCTGTTGCCCTTGTTGGGCGTTGGCGCATACATCGGCATGGTCGTGGCGCAACGGGTGGAAATGACGCAAATGCCGCAATTGGTGGCGGCGTTACATTCATTCGTGGGTTTAGCGGCGGTGTTTATCGGCCTGAATTCGGACATCATCGGCACGGATAGCTTAGCAGGCGCAGAAGTGGCAATCCACGACGTCGAGGTTTTCTTGGGCGTGTTTATTGGGGCGATTACCTTTACGGGATCGATTGTTGCCTACGGTAAATTGGCGGGCAAGATTGATGGTAAGGCGCTGATTTTACCGTTTCGCCATTTCCTGAATGCGGGCGCGGTTATTCTGAGTGTCATTTTGTTGCTGATGTATATGAATGGCGCGGGGTCATGGACGCTGTATTTGATGTTGCTGATCGCGTTCGCACTGGGTGCGCATTTGGTGGCGGCGATTGGCGGTGCGGATATGCCCGTCGTTGTGTCGATGTTGAACAGTTATTCAGGTTGGGCAGCGGCGGCGACTGGGTTCTTGCTGGGTAATAATCTGTTGATCGTCACGGGTGCGCTGGTTGGTTCCAGTGGTGCAATCCTGTCGTATATTATGTGTAAGGCGATGAACCGGTCGTTCATTTCGGTGATTTTGGGTGGTTTTGGCGGTGCCAAGGGCCCTGCGATGGAAATCGAGGGCGAAATGATTGCGACGGATGCAAACACAGTTGCGGCGCAATTGATGGATGCGGACAGTGTTGTGATCATTCCAGGTTACGGCATGGCGGTTGCACAAGCACAGCAATCCGTGTCCGAGCTGACGCGGCGTTTGCGTGACAAGGGCAAGACGGTGCGTTTCGCGATCCACCCTGTTGCAGGGCGTTTGCCGGGCCACATGAATGTTCTGTTGGCCGAGGCCAAGGTGCCATATGATATCGTTCTGGAAATGGATGAAATCAATGATGATTTTCCACAAACGGATGTGGCGATCGTGATTGGGTCAAATGATATCGTGAACCCAGCAGCGCAAGAGGATCCAAACAGCCCTATTGCAGGCATGCCAGTATTGGAATGTTGGAAAGCAAAATCTGTGATTGTGTCCAAACGCGGCCAGGGGACGGGGTATTCGGGGATCGAAAACCCGCTGTTCTTTAAGGAAAACACGCGAATGTTGTATGGCGATGCCAAGGCAAGTTTGGATTTACTGTTACAATCCATAACCTAAAGAAAGGGGCCCGAGATAATCGGGCCTTTTTTTATTCAAATTTTTCTTGGATCAGATCGAATAGGTCCAGTGCAAACCAGCCCAACACGAATCCCAATATAATTCCTATGAATATCATTTTACAACCTTCAGTTTAGCAGCGAATATCTTGTTATACCACCACTTTAGGTTGTGTTTCAATTGTGTCAAGACCGTGTCGGCATTAATTTTTTGTTAAAATTTGGCCTGGGTTGTTAAAATAATTGCGCATGGCGTCCTTTTTGGATCACAACGCCGAATGTCAGTCGTACGCAGCGTCAACGGTAAAAGGCTTCGTCGACGATGTCGTATATTTCTAATGCGATCCAACCGATAATCAGACCGACAATAATGCCAAGAGCGAAAGTCATTTCATCCTCCATTTGATGTTAAATAAAGATTTAGCGGCAATTTATTAAAACTAGATTTACAGCCAGCAAAATAGTTTTACGCCTTATTGTTATTGTAAGTATTGACCAAATCACGCTAATGGTGCCCAAACAGACGAGGCGCAAATGCATAAACATCGCGGATTTCCATCCCGTTTACCGGGCTCAGATTATCAATTTACGATTCGGCGTCCCAACAAAAAGGGCGCGACGCCGATCATTCGGCGCGAACGCTATGCCGATCGGCGCAATGTGGATCGTAAAGCAGACGAAGTGTTTATGCTGGCGTTAATCGAAAATTTTGGCGAGGACATATTTGCGCGTGGCAACCTAGATGCCGGACGCCTTAGCTGGATGTTTGGGCGCGAAGTCCTGCCAATGGATGATCCGTTTGATCCTTGTGATTACGAGGCGCGCATGCGCGTTGACATGGGCAAGGCGATGGCCAGCTTTCCCAACATTTTTACCGAAGAATACGAGTGATTTAGGCGCATTCCTGCCAAGATTTATTGGGATTTGGCAACATTCAGCCCATTCATTCCAATGGGGTATTATGCATTTGTAAAGCGATCTGTTTAATGACCAAGTATGCATACGAACGGATGTTCTTGACATCCTGACGAAAAATGGAAGGCAAAAGCATACAAAGACGACACCTATTATGTCCCCTTTATAGATAGGTTTAATGGATATTTTCCCCCTCTTATCCGTGCTTCTTTGGCTTTTGCCTTTTATTAATCCCCCGTTTCAGTGATGCGCAATTTGTCGCGACATCCTTTTTTGTTTGTCTAGGACGGCGCAAAGCCGTTAAGTTCCCCCCCAACCATTGACGGAGGAATTTATGTCTTACAAAGCTGCTTTCGCGCACGCGAAATCCAACCCCGAAGAGTTCTGGATGGAGGCCGCATCCAAGGTTGATTGGATCAAACCCCCAAGCAAGGCGCTGTTCGCCGAGAATGCCCCGTTTTATGAGTGGTTCAAGGATGCAGAGGTGAACACCTGTTTTAACGCCGTTGATCGTCATGTTTTGAACGGCAAGGGTGATCAGGTGGCAATTATTTACGACAGCCCGATCACAGGTGCCAAAGACAAAGTCACCTTTGCACAGTTACAGGATCAAACCGCCCGTTTGGGTGGCGCATTGCAAGCACAGGGCATCACAAAAGGTGATCGCGTCATTATTTATATGCCGATGATTCCACAGGCCTTGGTTGCGATGTTGGCCTGTGCGCGTATCGGGGCGGTGCATTCGGTGGTGTTCGGCGGATTTGCGGCCAATGAATTGGCAACGCGGATCAATGATTGCACACCCAAGGCAATTATCGCGGCGTCTTGTGGGATCGAACCATCGGGTGTGATTGCGTATAAGCCATTGTTGGACGCAGCAATCGAAATGGCGGATCATAAACCTGAAACGGTGATTTTATTTCAGCGCGACCAATTACAGGCCGATATGATTGACGGACGAGATGTGGATTGGAATGCCGCACAGGACGGTGTGATCCCTGCCGAATGTGTGGCCGTCAGTGGCGATCACCCTGCATATATTTTATACACATCAGGCACCACCGGCGCACCCAAGGGCGTGTTACGCCCAACGGCAGGGCATATTGTCGCGCTGAACTGGACGATGAAGAATGTTTACGACATGGATCCTGGTGATGTGTTTTGGGCGGCATCAGATGTGGGTTGGGTCGTTGGACACTCTTACATTGTTTATGGCACGCTGTTTGGCGGCAACACCACGTTGGTATTCGAGGGTAAACCGATTGGCACACCTGATGCAGGTACGTTTTGGCGCGTAATTGAAGAGTATAATGTAAAGGCATTGTTTACTGCGCCCACCGCATTTCGCGCCATCAAGCGCGTCGATCCCAAGGGCGAATTTATCAAGAGACATGATTTAAGCTGTCTTGAAACCTTGTTTTTAGCCGGCGAACGCGCTGACCCAGATACGATTGAATGGGCACAACAACATTTGGGTGTGCCCGTGATTGATCATTGGTGGCAGACCGAAACAGGTTATGCGATTGCGTCCAACCCGTGGGGCATTGAAAAAATGCCAGTGAAATTGGGATCCCCTACGGTGCCAATGCCAGGGTATGATGTCCAAATTTTGGATGAAGCAGGCAACGAATTGCCCGATGGTGAATTGGGTGCCATTGCGATAAAATTGCCGTTACCCCCGGGAACTCTGTCATCTCTTTGGAACGCCGATGCGCGATTTCAGTCGTCATATCTTGATGCATTCCCCGGATATTATGAAACGGGTGATGCGGGATACAAGGACGAAGATGGATACCTGTACATCATGTCACGTACAGATGATGTGATGAACGTCGCCGGCCACCGCCTGTCATCAGGTCAAATGGAGGAGGTACTGTCAGGTCATCCCGATGTTGCCGAATGTGCCGTGATTGGTGCGGCGGATGCATTAAAGGGGCAAACGCCGATTGGGTTTTTGTGTTTAAGCGCGGGCACAGAAAAAGCGCATGCGGATATTGTTTCAGAATGTGTGAAATTAATTCGCGGCCAAATCGGCCCTGTGGCGGCATTCAAAATTGCAGTTGTGGTGGATCGCTTGCCCAAAACCCGCTCGGGTAAGATTTTACGTGGAACCATTGCCAAAATTGCTGATGGGCAGGATTATAAAATGCCTGCGACAATTGATGATCCCGCAATCTTGGATGAAATTACGGCGTCATTGAAATCCATTGGTTATCCCCAAGTATAGCCTTTGTTTTGGTTGCAGAGCGGTGGCGAAATGAATAGTTTAACCATAAATAATTAGGATGAGATCATGATTAATACGAAAACTATTCTGTTCGCCGGTCTGTTCGCATTGGCATTGCCACAAATGGCAGGCGCACAGGCATTGAAAAATGTTAGAGCGCCTGCAAACCTGCCACCGGCGGATTATACAGGGGCGCAATTCGTGGATAATAAAGGCTGTATTTTCATTCGCGCGGGCCGACTTGGACCTGTGACTTGGGTCCCGCGCATCGATCAAGCCCGCAAACATATGTGTTCCAAAAGCTATACCCCGACATTTGCTACACAGGTCGCCACGACTGATGACGCAAAACCAGCTACGCCACCCGTGAAGGGCACAACGTTAAATCGCGGTAATGTTGCCTATGAGGGTGATGTCATAAAACCCGTTGGCGCACCTGACACATCTTTGGTTCAAGCCAAAGAGGCTAAGAAAGTTACCCAAGTAAGTGATGCGGCCAAGGCGATCAAAGCCGCCGCCGCCGAAACCGCGCGAAACGAGCGCAGTGCAAAACTTGCAAAACAAGAGCAAGTCGCGGCGCAAATGAAAGCTGATGCTTTGGCCACGAAAAAAGCGAATGAAACACGCAAGGCCGCGCAATTGGCGCAAGCGATGAAAGATGCCGAGGCAGCCAGTATAGCGAAAGATTTGCAAAAAGCCGCGGCGGCGCAAAAAGCTGCGGATGCCAAAGCCGCGCGCATTGCACAACGCACTGCCGCAAAAGCAGCGCGCGCCACAGCAATGGCCCAGAAGAAAGCCGCCACAGCCGCAGCGCGTGTCGCAGCAAAAGTGGCACGTGACGTAAAACGCCAAGCAATCCTTGATGCGCGCGCAGCTGATCAAGTTGCCAAAGCTGCATCCAAAGAGGCTAAGAAAGCAAAAGCTATGAAAATGGCCGCGGCTAAAACCAAAGCCGCTGACGAAGCCAAAGCAGCTGCAGCTAAAACCAAAGCAGCTGCCGCCAAAACCAAGGCCGCCGCTAAACCTGTTAAAGTTGCTGCAAAACCCGTCGCGAAGCCGGCAGTTGTTGCCAAAACAACCCAAGCGAAAGCACCCGTCAAAGTGGCGACAGTTTTCAAATCTGGTTATTATGTCGATTTAGGCACCACGTTTAGCGCCGCCAATGCACACGCAATGGAAAACCGTTTGCTGGCCAGTGGTTACCGCGTTCAAACACAAGCCTCTGGCTCAAAAACCAAAGTGTTCGCAGGCCC
Organism: uncultured Rhodobacterales bacterium; assembly: GCA_963976255.1. Lineage (GTDB taxonomy): Bacteria > Pseudomonadota > Alphaproteobacteria > Rhodobacterales > Rhodobacteraceae > Amylibacter. The sequence continues at coordinate 9,528 of CAXBJO010000020.1, read as the reverse complement.
ATTCCGCACAGAAAGCAATGCGCGTGTGGCATTTTATCAGGTGGCAACGCAGGGCTATAAATCGGCCAAAGTCGTCAAAAAATAACCTCGAACGAGGTGCGTTATATACGTCCTGCGTGGAAACACGCGGGACGTTTTAGATAGGGGTGGCCATGAGCTCGTTTCCAGATTTAGAGAATGAAACAACCGAACGTGCCTATGAAATGGAATCGCATTGGGTTGAACGTGTTCTGACCCTGATCGAGCAACAAGATCAGCCAGCGCTGATTGCCTTGTTGGATCAACACCACGCCGCGGACATTGCCGACCTCATAGAACAAATTAAACCAAATCAGCGTTCCGGATTGCTAAAGTTATGGGGCACAGCCGTTGATGGCGAAGTTTTCGCCGAAATGGACGAAGCAATTTCCGCAACTTTGATCGAAGAGTTGTCCGATGATGCCGTGTCAGGGGTTGTGCGTGATCTGGACACAGATGACGTTGTCGACTTGGTCGAAGATTTGGACGTTGGCCAACAGGAACGCTTCCTAGAGGCAATGGACGCTGTGGATCAGGTCGCAGTTCGCAGTTCGCTGTCATATCCAGAGGAAACTGCGGGCCGTTTGATGGCACGCGAATTGGTGATGGCACCAACCCATTGGACTGTGGGGCAAATGATCGACAATTTACGCGCTGACGATGCTTTGCCTGATCAGTTTTACGATGTGGTTGTGGTTGACCCGATGTCAAAACCGGTAGGCAAAGTGCCCCTTAGCTCTTTGTTGTCGTCGGCGCGCGAAACGCCCTTGCTTGATATCATGGACGAAGAGTTTCGCACCATTCCCGTCACGCAAAGCCAAGAGGATGTGGCCTATGCGTTTAACCAATATAACATGGTTTCTGCGCCGGTGGTCGACGAAGAGGATCGCCTTGTCGGTGTGATTACTATCGATGACGCGATGGAAGTTTTGGGCGACGAGGCCGAAGAGGATATTAAACTGTTGGCCGGTGTTGGCGACGAGAGTTTGACCGATACAATCCTATCGACCACCCGTCAGCGGTTTCCTTGGTTAGGGGTGAATTTGATTACATCCATCCTCGCGTCTATTGTCATCGCACAGTTTTCGGCAACGATCGAGGCGATTGTCGCATTGGCGGTTTTGATGCCGATAGTTGCATCAATGGGCGGTAATGCGGGGACACAAACGTTGACCGTGGCCGTGCGCGCCTTGGCGACCAAAGATTTAACGTCCTCGAACGCATGGCGGGTGATCCGACGCGAGGTTTTGGTCGGATTGTTGAATGGCATTGCCTTCGCTGTGATCATCGGGGCATTGGGATCTTTTTGGTACGGTATGCCCTTGCTGGGGCTGGTACTCGGCATGGCGATGGTGATCAATTTATTGGTTGCCGGTTTGGCAGGCATTTTGGTGCCGTTGACGCTGGATCGTTACAATTTGGATCCAGCATTAGGCTCTAGTGCGTTGGTTACCACGGTCACAGATGTCGTTGGCTTTTTTGCATTTTTGGGATTTGCCGCGGCAATATTGTTGTAATGCGGGTTTACTCCGGAATTTTCATGGTCTTAGAGCGCGAACCTTTGGTGACTTTGGCTGTGCTTTCGCCGATTGCAACGACCTTCCATCCGCCAACACGTTGACCGATTTTTACGGTACGGTAGCCGCCTGTGGATGTGCGAAATAATGCACTGCGGCGGGATTTAGTGCCAAAGACGCCGACCAAACTCAGTGCGTTCCTTTTGAATGTTGTGCTGGCGCGGCTGTTTCCCTCGGATCCGGTATCTTGTGATGCTGTTGGTTCTGCGGATGCAACAGCGGCCGGTTTTCTAGGCGGTTTCGCTGACGAACTTATAGTCACAGGTTTCGCCGCCTGCTGAAGATTGCTGACCAATCTACGAAAGTTGGATGTCTTGATGGGTGGTCGCTTATTAGTGCCCTTGGCGCGCAGGCTCGCGCTGGATAACTGCGTAAGTACTTGTTGTTCTCTCGTGATCTGTTGGTTGATCAAATCTTGTGCAATGGCCGCTTGTGTTGCGTTCGATGCAGCTTGTGCTGCTATGCCTGCGGGGCGCCTTCGTGGACGGTTGATGGTTGATGTTAATTGTACAGCGGGTTCTTCTGTTGATGTATCCTCGGCCACAATGCGTTTGCCGCTACGCAATGGCGGGCGCCGAACATTTGCATCCACTGGAACAGCACTATCCGTTGGCGGCAGTTCCAATTCTGGGTCAATTTGCGGCGATTCAACTTGTGGGATCACAACAGCATCAACAATGATTTCAGGTGTCGGGGGGGCAGTTGCAGCCGTTTGTGGTGCGCTGACAACTGGTTCCGCGTCCACCGCATCCATTAGGGACAGGATAACGCCTTCAACAGCTGCTTTTGGCAAGGCAGCGGCTACACTGATTGTTTCGGTGACGGGCAAAATAACCTGTGATGGTTCGGGCGTGGTGATTGGCTCTGAAATTGGATTTTGTACGGCCAAACGCGGTGGTTTTTGCAATACTTGTGGCAATGCGGCAATTTTCATCACCTTCGATTCCGTGTTCGTTACCGTCGGTTCCGTTTGTACAGGATCCAAAACCTTTGTTTGCGTCAGAACAGGATCTAAACTGGCGGTGGATTGTGCGACCACAGGGGTGATTTGTTTGGTGGGCGTGGATGCCAGCTCTACACGGTTTTGATTAAATGCCCACAGACCAAATACACCAACTGCCAGAACGACAACTGCGGCTGGCCACATTTTCGCAGGTTTTGCGGGCGCACTTGGTGCACTTATTGCTACATATTGGGTGCTTTGGGTCAGAAACAGTCTTGGAAGTTGATCAAATCCCGTGACATTGATGCGCGCAGAAAAGGCGGTTGCCACAAACCCATATTTCGCGATGAAATTCGCGGCCTCGGTTAAGGTTTCGCGCTGTGCATACAGTATATTTGCCTGACCCGCATCGTTCGCATTGCCCACGACGTAAGAAGCGTCCGTGATTGGGTATCCACTTTTGGCTTTGAAGTCATTTGAAATATTGTTAACGGCGACGGTGTCAAGCACCACATCTTCCATTGGTAGGAAAACCATGACTTCGGCGTTTTGCGTACTTTTCATGCTAACTTCTGCATGAAAATCTATCATGGTTTCTGTAAAGTCGGGGTCGCTCATATCGATCAGCCCAATTTCTTGCCAATTCACGTCGTCGTGCGAATTAAGCAATAAAACTGACTGGCCAAAAAATTCCAGTGCAAAGTGTGTTTTATGTTCGCTTGTCATCGGTGTAATTCACTGTATTTTGTTTTTTTTACCTTATTAGCTTCGGCAGATTTCAACAAGCATGGGCGTGTAATTCGGTCGAAAAACTAACTTTTCCGCCGATTAACGGCGCGCAATCCCCAAGCCAAAGCGGATATAAATTAAAACCACTCATTATCCAGACGTTGGACGGCGTTTTATCCCAACAATCGGGGGATTTCGATTTTTGGACAGCGATTTTGAACCATTTTTATGCCCGCCTGCGCAGCAATGGCGGCACCTTGATCGCTATGCACCCCTAATTGGGTCCAGATGTATTTCAAATCTGGTAAATCAATGATTGCTTGTTTGATCACATCGGCCACGGCGTCAGAGCGGCGAAAAATGTCCAATGTGTCAATCGTGATGCCCTCGGGGATATCTGCAAAGCTGGCGTACACCGTTTCCCCTAACCACGATTTCCCTGCTTGCCCTGGATTGATCGGAATCACGCGGTAACCATTGTGTTGCAGAAATTCTGAAACGTAATACGACGGACGTGCGGGGTTCATGGACGCACCAACACAGGCAAACACCTTGGTGTTTTGAAATATTTCGCGGATCAGATCATCTTGCATATGGTTTTGTATCCAAAAAATGGCGGCGCGCAAAGAAAAAGCGTCTGATCGAAATCAGACGCCAGTGTGGAACGAGGGACAGAATATTGGCAAGAGTTCCAATCTTTGCCGATGGTGTTAATATATGTGCGATTTGTGCAATTTAAAGGTGGAGGGTGAAATTAATTTACCACATCCGGCCAATTTGCATTCGCACGTTCAATATTTCCGGGAATATCGCGCCGCCAAACGTCACGCACACCTGTATCAAAATTCAAATACAATCTGTCATCCACAACCGTCCATGCGTCAGGCTCTGTTTTGGCGGTATATCCTTTGGATACGGCATAGGCACAATAACCGCCATATTGGGGTGCATACTGCGCGGGGTTTTCATCAAACATGGCTTTGTTTTCGGCGCTGGAGAACAAAAATGTTGCATCCATATATTCAGATTTATACGAATCCATGCCTTCTACGGGAGTGGACTGCGTGAAATAGGCCACGGGATCATATCCGTTTATGGCGAACCCATTATTGCCGACAAAAATCTTTGCTTTGGCGGCGAAAACGGGGGTGGCGATGGTGGCGGCAAATAATGCCAAAGTGGTGCGGCGTGTCACAATCATATCGATCTCCTTTTGCTAGGGATAACATGACGATGTTACGTGCCGCGCGAAAGAGGGTACACGAAACTGTCATTATCCGTGCGTGGTCTGTGCGCGAATTTGCACGCATGGGTGGTAATGACGGCGAAATTGTTACAAAATTGGAACCAAATAGGGGATTTAATTATGGGAATATTACAAAGGATAATGCCATCCGCCAATGCACAGCCAATCGCGCTGAACGCGAAGTTGTTGTTGAAGATTGTCGGGATGTTGGCGTTTTTATTGCCTGTGTTCATGCTGGTCGGGGTCGCCACTGTTCCAGGGGTTTGTATGCGCGAATCCATCAGCGGGTTTTATTTCACGCCCGTCACGGGTGATATATTTGTCGGCTCCTTGTATTTTATCGGCTTGTTTTTGTTCACTTATCGCGGATGGGAGGGTGATCGCACCGACAATTTAATCGCATCCTTTGCGGGGGCGTGTTCGATTGCAATCGCCCTTATTCCCACATTGGGGATTGAATGCACACAGGACATCGCGCGGATGCGGGGGTATTTGCCAACGGGTGTTGGCGCTGATCCAGATCAATATATGTTGTTTGGTCAGGTGGGTCAGTGGTTCACCTCGCAAAATGTGCATTTGACCCTTGCGGGCGTGTTTTTCGCGGTGATTGGATATATGTGTATTTTCCGCTTTACCAAAACCAACCCTGATCCAACGCATGTGATGACAGCGCAGAAAACTCAGCGCAATCGTTTGTATCGCATTTGTGGTTATGTCATTTGGGCCAGCATTGTCGGTGTGGCACTTTCCACCAAGGTTGATGTACCCATCGGCAATTATCAAACGTTCAAATTTGAATTTGTCGCGCTGTGGGCGTTTGGAATTGCGTGGATGGTTAAGGGCGAATTATGGAACCTGATGGCCGATCACCCTTAACGCGGTTTCGCCGCATACAGGGCAATCGCCGTGGCGTTGGACACATTCAACGATCCAAAATCGGCGGCAAAGTCGATTTTAACCAACTCATCGCAGGTTTCCTTGGTCAAATCACGCAAACCCGGCCCTTCGGCACCCAAAACGATGGCCAGTGGGCCATTGCCCTTGACCGCCACGGCATCGTCAATGCTGCTGGTGGCGGTGCCATCCAACCCGATGATGTAATATCCCATATCTTTCAACGCCTTCATCGACGTGGCCAAATTGCGCACCCGCAGATAGGGTTGGCGTTCCAATGCACCAGATGCGGTTTTGGCCAAGGCACCCGTTTCAGGGGCTGAATTTCGCGCGGTTCCGATCACCGCACGCGCGCCAAACACCTCGGCTGAACGTAAAATCGCGCCAACATTGTGGGGGTCTGTCACACGATCCAAGATCACCAAACGCGGCTGTTTTTCACCGCGCGGCGCACAGACCGTGGACATGTTGCCCCAATCCAATGGCTTCACTTCTAATGCGGCACCTTGGTGAACCGATTGCGGGTCAATGGGGGGATTGAATTTGCGCGGATCAAGGACTTCGGCCTCCATCCCAGATTTTGCAATGGCGTCGGCCAAACGGTCGTTGGCATTTTTGGTCACCATCAAACGTAAACGGTCACGCATGGGGTTTTCCAAGGCATCGCGTACGGCGTGAATACCAAACAGCCAAACCGTATCATCACCACCATCACGGCGTTGACGTTCTTTTTCCACAATCCAAAGTGGTTTTTTCTTTGATCTGGGGGCCATTTTCAGCGTCCTTGGTGGTTTCATCCTCTTTGCACGGCTTGTGTACAGACTACAAGTTCACTTTGCACGCTTTTGGTGTTGACGGGGCAGGTTTGTGCGCCTATTCAGACGCTCGTTGAGGGCGCAAACACTCTCACGGGCGACAGGCCGCAAGGTGTGGCAGGAGACTGTAACTCTCTCGGGGAGACCCACGTCTGGTTCGATTCCAGAGTCGCCCACCACTCTTCCCCTTGATTGAAAAAACAGCTACCTTTGTGCTCATAAACAAAGGTTCTCCAAATGATTCACCCCCTAATTACTCAAACCCATATCGATGATTTCCAACGCGACGGTGTCGTCTTGATTAAGGGGCTGTTCGCCGATTATGTGGATGCGATCCGCAAAGGCATTCAGCGTAATATGGATGAGCCGGGACCATACGCCGCCGAAAACCTGAAGGCGGGCGAGGGCGGTCGGTTTTTTGACGATTATTGCAATTGGACCCGCATCGACGAGTTCGCGGATGTGATCCGTAATTCACCCGCAGCGGCCGTTGCGGCCGATCTAATGGGATCACAGCGCGTACAGGTTTTCCACGATCATGTGTTAGTCAAGGAACCGGGCACATCAAAACCAACGCCGTGGCACCAAGATGCGCCATATTATTTCGTGGATGGCATTCAAAATGTCAGCTTTTGGTCGCCTGTTGATCCTGTGAAGGGTGCAAGTTTGCGCTGTGTCGCGGGCAGTCATTTGTGGGAAAAACCGGTGGTGCCAACGCGGTGGTTGGCCGAAACAAATTTTTACCCCGATGACAATGCGTATATGCCGGTACCTGATCCAGATGCCGAAGGTATGGAAATCCGCGAATGGGAAATGGAACCGGGTGATGCGGTGGCGTTCAATTATGGTGTCTTGCACGGCGCACGGGGGAATTCCACCGACATGCGCCGGCGTGCGTTTTCATTGCGCCTAATGGGTGATGATGCGCGGTATGTCGAACGTGCGGGGCCCACATCGCCACCATTTCCAGGGCATGGAATGCAGGCAGGGGATGAATTGCGCACGGATTGGTTCCCCGTGATTTATCAATCTGAATAGGGGCTGATTTATGGACCCGATTTTGGTTATCAATTGCGCTGCCGACACGGATCGCCGTACGCAGTTCATCCAGACATCCAAAGGGGCGAATGTCACGGTCATTAATGCCATTGACGCGCGGTTGGGGGCAGGGGCTTTTAAACCCTACCTGCATCTGTTGCGAGATCATTTTTGGTTGGGTGGCGACATCAAGCTGGGTGCATTTGCCTGTTTCATCAGCCACCGTTTGGCGTGGCAACACATGGTTGATAACAACATTTCCCGCGCCGTGATTGCCGAGGATGACAGCCAATTGATGGCCGGCGCAATCAATATTCCAATCGAGGCCGATTTGGTTTTTGTCAATGATCGCGGTGTTGCTTGGGTGCCCACAGGCCATATCCAAGACCTGTTAAACCCACCCCAAACATGTCCACGCGCCATTGGTGGGGATGGGTATATCCTGACCCTGAAAGGTGCCAAAACGTTGCTAAAACAATCCGCGATTGACGGCGTGATTTGTGGTGTGGATTGGTATCTGGCCTATGCGGGTCTGAACACGCAAAACTTGAAACACAGGGATGTTAAAGCCGTGTCAGAAATTAAAAAGCTGTGGAAAATTTTGGGGGCGCGACCCGCGATGTTGACTGTGTTTGTGGCCGCTCGTCCATTGCTGCAAAACAACGATGTATTCGGCAGTAGCATCAATCACAGCAAAAAAATAAACATTAAGTCATTTAAGCAACTTATTGAAAACGCTTAATCTTTCTGATTTCTTTCGGCTTTTTCAACCAAACCTGATTTTCCCTCGCGTCGTTTCAGCTCTTTTAAAACATCCTTGTATTTCACATCGCGTGACGACAGCATGACAAACAAGTGGAACAATACATCCGCCGCTTCTTCTGTCAGGTTTTGCTTGTCCCCTTTGGCGGCGGCGATAATCGCTTCGACGGCCTCTTCGCCAAATTTTTCAGCGCATTTTTCGGGACCACGTGCAAACAATTTAGCGGCATAGGATTTATCCTTGTCGCCCCCTTTACGGCTCTCGATTGTGTGGGCAAGTCGGGTCAGAACATTTGGCATTTTATAACCTTACTGGGACGCCAGCATTATGCATGTGCGTTTTTGCTTGTTTAATGGTGTAATCCCCAAAATGGAAGATTGATGCGGCCAAAACTGCGGATGCGCCACCTTTGGTCACGCCGTCCACCAGGTGGTCCAGATTGCCCACACCACCCGATGCGATCACGGGGATGGTGATTGCGTCGCTGATAGCGCGGGTCAGGGGCAGATTGTACCCATCACGGGTGCCGTCACGATCCATCGATGTTAACAGGATTTCACCGGCACCTTTGTGTGCCATCAATTTTGCAAATTCCACGGCATCAATGCCGGTGCCTTGGCGTCCACCATGGGTGAATATTTCCCATTTTCCGGGCGAAACTGTTTTCGCATCAATGGCCACAACAATGCATTGCGATCCAAACCGATTGGCGCTGTCGGCAACAACGTCGGGATTGGCCACGGCGGCGGAATTAAAGCTGACTTTGTCCGCACCTGCCAACAACAGATTGCGCACATCATCAGGTGTGCGCACACCGCCACCAATGGTCAGGGGCATGAAACATTGCTCGGCTGTACGACGTGCCACATCAAACATCGTGCCACGGTTTTCCACGGTGGCCGCAATGTCCAGAAAGCACAACTCATCCGCACCAGCCGCATCATATGCCTTGGCACTTTCGACGGGATCGCCAGCATCAATCAGATCAACGAAATTCACGCCTTTGACGACGCGGCCATCTTTGACATCCAAACAGGGTATAATTCTTGTCTTTAACATATTTTCTGAATAAACCTCTCAGAGTTAGAAGGCAAAGTGATTATCTTTAATCGACCCGATTTTTGACGTAATTGGGAAATATTAAATTCAAATCGTAAACTGTGGATTCTTTTTCACGAGATTGCGATTTTATCGTCCTACCGCAGTGACCAAACAGGTGTTGCAGTCAGACTGAATGATGCGCACATTGTTGGTGCGGGAGAGTGATATATGCAAACGCCAAGTTTCAAACTGGTATTCATATGCGCATTTATTGCGCTTGCGGTGCTAGGCGTTTCGGTTGCGATGGCGTTGGATCTGCCCAGTGGTCGCCCGTTGGGGCTTATTTTTACCCAAGCACACTTGGAATCGGTATTCAGCACCTATTCGCCTGATGATAAATCGGCGCAGCTTTGGATTTTGACCCGCATTGATATGGCCATTCCGTTTGCCTATGGCGCGTTTTT